>NZ_KB898123.1:0-543675 GCF_000377445.1 Thioalkalivibrio sp. ALE9 | reverse complement strand
ATCCGATTCTGCGCCATGGTGGCACCCTCCGCTCGCTGTGTAGCCTCAGCGTACGCCCGGGGGTGGCTCACCCTGTGAGCCTGGCTGACTCTCGTCGCTAATCAGGAGCAAGAAAGGACCTCGCGGCGCGCTGGCGAGTCAGCGCACGGCAGTATGCGGACCGAAGGCACGTAAACACCGGAGTACGAACCAGGACCAGCCACCACGAGGCGGGCGCCGGACCGGAGGCACCGTAAACACCGGGAGACGAACCGGGACCAGCCACAAACTGAAGATCAGGCGATGAGATGAGTGGCGAGGGCAAACCACAGCGGCAGGGTGATCAGCGACAGCGCCGTCGTCAGCGTCACCGCCGCCGCATAGAGCCCGGTATCCAGCCGGAAGCGATCACAGAACACCAGCCCCAGCACCATCGCCGGCATCGCCGCCTCCAGTACCGACCCGACACCGGGCACCCCCTCGAGCCCCGTCCACAACACCAGCCCGAGGGCAAAGACGGGAGCCAGGACCAGCTGGACCACGGCCACCACCGCCAGCGGCCGGGCATCGCGCCCGCGAAAGCGGTTGAACACCAGCGCCAGCCCCAGCGAGAACAGCATCAAGGGCGCCACACTGTCGCCCAGAAACCCGAGAAAGACATCCAGCCAGTCGACCAGCGGGACACCGGCAAGATTCAGCACCACACCGACCACCGCCGCCCAGATGGACGGCACCGCCGCCAGGGCCCGGAGCGGGCTGCCGCCCCCGTACAGGCGCACGGCCTCGGGATCCCCGTAGCGCCGCGCCAGCAGCACCCCCAGGGTCAGCACCAGCGGCAGACAGGCGAACAGGTCGTACTGGATCGCCACCGCACGCCCGGCCTCGCCAAACAGGCTGTCGAGTACCGGCAGGCCCAGATAGGTCGCATTGGGCCAGGCTGCCGCCAGCAGCATCGCGCCAATGGCAGCCCGTTCGGCCATGCACACGCGGCAGGCCAGCAACGTGACCCCGACCATCGCCAGGACCGTAAGGCCCGCCACCAGCGCGATCCGCAGGGAGTCGAGGCCCAGCGGCGCGACCCACAGCACCTGCAGGACGAGCGCCGGCAGCAGCAGGTAGTAAACCAGGGTGGTCAGGACCCGGCGGGTGTTGTCGGCGTCCAGGCCGCCGGGCTGCAGTGCGCGCCACACCACGCCGGCGACGATCAGCGCCCCCATCTGGGTCATCACGCTCAGCATGAGGGGCCGGCATCCTCGGGAGACGGGGACATGTTGAAGGCATCCTTTCGCGCCTGAAGGCGGGGTCGGGGCTGTCAGCGCCCATTCTACGGCGCCGGCACACGCCCCACACGAAAAAACCCGGCGGGGCGGGCACCCGGCCGGGTTCGGTCCTGCGGGCCAGGGCCCGCTGGAGACAGTCGTCCGGGGCGGTTTACGCGCCGCCGGCCTGCTGCTGTTCCTGCTGCTGGCGCTCGACGTCGGCGCGCACCTGTTCCATGTCCAGCTCGCGGACCTTGCCCAGAACCTCGTCCAGCTGGCCGGCGGAGAGCACGCCCGGCTGCGAGAACACGATGATCTGCTCGCGGAAGATCATCAGGGTCGGGATGGAACGGATCTGGAAGGCGCCGGCGATGCCCTGCTCCTCGTCGGTGTTCACCTTGGCGAAGACGACGTCGGAATGCTTGCCGGAGGCCTCTTCGAAGGTCGGGGCGAACTGCTGGCACGGGCCGCACCACGGGGCCCAGAAGTCCAGGATGACGATGTCGTTCCCGGTGATGGTGGATTCGAAGTTGTCCTGCGTGAGTTCCTGAACGGCCATGATGGCGGGCTCCGGTTAAAAATGTACCGGAACCTTACCAGCCTCGCCGCCGGCTTTCAGGATTTCGATGCTGCGAGCATGGCCGCTCGCAGGCGCTCCAGGCGTTCGATCGGGTCGTCCGCCTCCAGCAACTGCTGCTTGATCTCGAGATCGATCGGCAGCAGCTCGGTCAGGCGGGCGGCCACCCAGGTCGAGTCGTCAAAGCGCCGTTCCAGGTGGGACCAGGGCGTCCCCAGCTGGTCCAGCAGGCGCTCCAGCAGGTCCGCCAGCGAGGCATAATCGACCGGGAGGCTCACCTCGGGGTATTCCGGCAGCGACTCCACCTCGCCCAGCCACAGGCCGTCGTCGGCGCGGCGGGCGTTGTGGATCACGCGGCGACCCTCGCCCTTCACCAGGATGCCCAGCAGGCCATCCGGCCGCTGATCCCAGTCCACGATGGCCGCCTCGGTCCCCACGCCGTAGAAACCCGCGGAGGGATCGGTCTCGGCCGGGAGCGCCCCGGATTCCGGGGCGGGCTCCGTCGCGACGATCACGAAGCGGCCATCGTCGCGCAGGCAGCGGCGCACCATGTCGAGATAGCGGGTCTCGAAGATGCGCAGCGGCAGCAACCCCTCGGGGAACAGAACCGTGTTCAGCGGAAACAGCGGCAGCGTGGTCATGCATCCTCTCCCGGCGGGGTTGCCGCACCCCAGCGCGGCACCAGGGCATGTTCGACAGCAAGATGATCGAGCACGCGGGCCACCATGAAGTCGATCAGGTCGTCGATGGACTGGGGCCGGTGATAGAAGGCCGGGTTGGCCGGCATCACCACCGCGCCCATGCGCGCCAGACGCAGCATGTTTTCCAGATGGATCTCGGAGAACGGGGTCTCGCGCACCACCAGCAGCAGCAGCCGCCGCTCCTTGAGTACCACGTCGGCGGCGCGCTCGATCAGGCCGCGCGAGGCCCCGGTCGCGATCGCCGATACGGTCGCCGTGGTACAGGGGCAGACCACCATCGCCTCCGGGACGGCGGAGCCGCTGGCCACCGGTGCGGTCCACTGCTCGGCCCCGTAGCAGTGGATCTGGTCCGGGGCCGCGCCGTAGAGTTCGGTGAAGTAGCGCGCGATCTCCACCGGACGGCCCGGCACGTCCAGGTCCGTCTCCAGACCGAGGACGACTTGGGCCGGCTTCGACAGCATCAGATGCACCTGAACCCCGGACTCCACCAGACACTGCAGCAGGCGCAGGCCGTACGGGGCCCCGGAGGCACCGGTCAGGGCCAGAGAGATGCTGCGCGGGCGTTCACTCATGCGGGCGTTCCCTGCAGGGCTTCGATCAGGCGCAGGTGCAGCCCGTCGAAGCCTCCGTTGCTCATGATGACCAGCGTATCGCCGGCGCGCGCCGTGGCAAGAATCCCCTGCAGCAGGGACTCGATATCGCGCGCCACGGACAGCCCCTCGCCGAGTTGCCGCTGCAGCCCCTCGGTGGACCAGTCGATCTCCGGGGCATGGTACAGGTGCACCGCATCGGCCTTTTCCAGCGCGGTGCCCAGGGCCTCCGCGTGCACCCCCATGCGCATGGTATTGGAGCGCGGCTCGAGGATCGCCACCAGGCGCCCGCCCGGGGCCACCTGTCCGCGCAGCCCCTCGAGGGTCAGGCGGATCGCGGTGGGGTGATGGGCGAAGTCGTCGATCACCCGGATGCCGTCGATCTCGGCGCGGACTTCCTGGCGCCGCCGCACCCCCCGAAACTCCGGAAGCGCTTCAATTCCGACGGCCAGGGGCACACCGGCATGGCGCGCCGCGCCCAGGGCGGCCAGGGCATTGGCCAGGTTATGCCGGCCGCTCATGGACCAGGCGACCCGCCCGATCACGGCGCCATCCGCCAGCAACTCGAACTCCGATGCATCGGCCTTCAGCGGGCGCGCGGCCAGCGCGGCGGACACCCCCGAATCGGGATGGGTGCTCAGGTACTCCACCGGGGTCCAGCAGCCCATCTCCAGCACCCGTTCCAGCGCGGCATCGCCGGCCGGCAGCAGGATGCGCCCCTGGCCCGGCACGGTGCGCACCAGATGATGGAACTGCCGCTCGATCGCGGCCAGATCCGGATAGATGTCGGCGTGATCGAATTCGAGATTGTTCAGCACCAGGGTCCGCGGGCGGTAGTGGACAAACTTGGCGCGCTTGTCGAAGAAGGCGCTGTCGTACTCGTCCGCCTCGATCACGAAGAACGGCGCATCCCCCAGGCGCGCGCTGACCCCGAAATTGCCCGGCACCCCGCCGATCAGGAAACCCGGGGCCATGCCGGCGTATTCCAGAATCCAGGCCAGCAGGCTGGCGGTGGTGGTCTTGCCGTGGGTACCGGCCACCGCCAGCACCCAGCGGTCGCGCAGCAGGTGTTCGGCCAGCCACTGCGGCCCCGAGGTGTAGTCCAGCCCGCGCTCCAACAGCGCCTCGACCACGGGCATGCCCCGCCGCATCACATTGCCGACCACCACCGGGCCCCGGTCGGGCAGGGTGTCCGGATCATGGCCCTCGTGCCAGGTGATCCCCGCCTGCGCCAGCTGGTCACTCATGGGCGGATACAGCTTCTGGTCGGAGCCGGTGACGGTGTAGCCACGGGCCCGGGCGAGCTGGGCCAGCCCGCCCATGAAGGTCCCGCCGATGCCCAGGATGTGCAGGTGCCCGGCGCTCACTGGAACAGCCCGATCGCGGTCTGGGTGAGCACACTGGAGATCACGATGTAGCCCAGCGCAATGAGCATACCCACCAGTCGCATGCCCAGCCCGAGCGCCTGCTGCAGGATGTGGCCGAACACCAGCAACAGCCAGGCGAAGAGCACCAGCATCCCGAGCACGATGCCGGTGGCAACGTCCTCGGGCTCGCGCGCCGGATCAGGGCCGCCCGCCAGCAGCATCAGCAGCGCCATCAACAGCCCCAGCACCGCGCCCGTGCCTGCCATGGCGGTGAAGGTCTGGCGCCAGCGGTCCGGCACCCCGCGCAGACTGAGCACGATGACGACAAAGGCGTACAGGACCACCAGGTCCATCACGTTCAGCGCCAGCGCCTGGCCGAAGCCGTACAGCGGGATGCCGATCACCATCCCGGCGATCAGCGCGATGCCGACCCAGAAGATCAGGGTGCCGTTGTCCGCCGGCAGGTCCTGCGGCCCGCTGTGCAGGCGCAGGATGTTCAGCATCGGGGTCAGACCGTTCAACGCCCCTGCTCCTCGGCCTCCATGGCCTCCAGCGCCTCGAGCTCTTCGAGCTCGTCCAGCATCGCATCGGCCTCCTCATCGCCCATACCGCCGCGCACCAGGAAGTCGCGGCGCTGCAGGTAGCCCTGGCGCATCGCGATATAGGGGTCATCGGACAACTGCGCCAGCATGCGCTCGGTGGAGATCAGACCGGCGCGCATGTCGACCACGTCCAGCGCGATCAGGCCGATCCACCACCCCGTGTGATCGTCGCGCAGGTTAGTGTGATAGAGCGGGCTGGTGTAGCCATCCACCAGCCGCGCCGGGGCATCCCGCGCCGTGCTCGGTCCGAGGAAGGGCAGTTGCAGGTAGGGGCCACGGGCCACGCCCCAGGCGCCCAGGGTCTGACCGAAGTCCTCGTTGTTCTTGTCCAGTCCCATTGGCGACGCCACGTCGATCAGTCCGAACAGCCCGAAGGTCGTGTTGAACATGATGCGCCCGGTGTCCGACGCGGCATTCTCCAGGTTGCCCTGCAACAGGTTGTTGAACAGGACCGTGAAGTCGTTGAGATTGGAAAAGAAGTTGCCAACCCCGGTCTGTACCGGTTGCGGGAGGCGCCGGTACTGCACCGCCGCGGGCCGCAGCAGGGACTCGTCGAAGTCCTGATTGAACTCGAACACGGCGCGGTTGTAGGACTCCCAGGGATCATCCGGGTGACGGTCCTCGCTGGGCACCGTGGCGCAGCCGGTCAGGCCAAGAAACATCAGGGCCAGCAGGCCCGGTCGCAAGCGGGAGACAATAGACATGTAATTCCTTTCTTTCGAACCGGCGCCGCACCGGTGTCGCAGGGACCGCGCCGGCACGAAGCCGTTCCGCGCAGGCCGGGACCGGATCGCCCTCAGGATCCGGCAATCGGATGGATATCCGCCTTGCGCGCGAGCCCGACCTGGCCGCGACCCTGGTCCTTGGCGTGGTAGCAGGCCCGATCGGCGGCGACGAACGCCTCGTCCACGCCGGGAATATCGGGCCCCAGCTCGACCACGCCCACCGATGCGCCAATGGTGACGTCACGTGCTTCGACCTGCAACGGCCGGTCGCCGAGGGCCGAACAGATGCGCTGACCAAGAATACGCCCATACTCGGCGTTGGTGTCACGGGCAATGATCGCAAATTCGTCGCCCCCGATCCGGGCCACGGCATCATGGCCGCGGGTCAACTGGCGCAGGACATGGGCCACCTGACGCAGCAGGTCGTCGCCCACGCGGTGTCCATGACGGTCGTTGACCTCCTTGAAGTAGTCCAGATCCACCAGCAACAGGCTGGCCACCGCGCGATTCTCGCGGGCCGCGTGCATCGCGATCTCCAGTTCACGCTCGAAGGCGCGCCGGTTCAGCAGGCCGGTCAAGCCATCGTGGCTGGCCTCGTGCACCAGGCGGTCGACCAGCCGGCGCTCCTCGGACACGTCCGTCAGCACCAGCAAGGTACGGACCGAACTGCCGGCGACCGGATCCAGGGCCGTGCGGGCGATGCGCACGATCAGTTCATGCCCGTCGCGCCGGACCAGGCGCGCATCCGAGCGTTCTCCCAGGGCCTGGTCGAGCCGTTCGCCCCGGGCATTGTCCGGTAACAGCGGGCGGCCCGTCCCGAGCTCGCGCAGGTCGAGGAGCTGGTCCAGCGAGCAGCCCAGGACCTGATCGCGGGTCAGTCCGGCCAGATCCCGGGCCGCCGGGTTCACGTAGGAGATGCCACCATGCGCATCGAGGGTGATCACCGCATCGGGGATCGCGTCCATGCTGCGTTCCAGGTTGTGCCCGGAGCGCCGCACCCGGGCATGGACCCGGGACACATACAGCAGTGCCAGCAGCGCAACCGCCGCCAGCACCGACACCAGCCACAGGAGATGGCCGCGCAGCCAGGCCAGGACATCAAACGGCTGCGGGGCGTACAGACCCACCCCTAGTTCGTACATCAGGCCGTGCACGTCCTCGTAGGAACGCGGCGCGGCCCAGCCCCCGATACCGGCCGCCCGACTGGCCGGGTGCCCCTCGTCCAGCGAGAGGCTCGCCAGCAGGATCGCGTGGGCGAGCCCGGCGTCCAGGTCACCGCGCATGGCCAGCGGCCACTCGGGATACAGCCGAGTGCTGGCGCGGTAGGTAAACGAGGGAAAGGCGCGTTCGCCGACCACACGGACCTGGTCCACCCGCGGATCCCCGCGGGCTGCGAGATCTTCCAGGATGCCGGTGCGAAAGGTCGCGGCATCGACCTCGCCCTGCAGCACCCAGTCGAGCCCGCGACCGACCGGGAAGCCGGTGAACACCAGCGCCGCCAGGTCGCTTTCGACATCCAGACCGGCCGCCTGCAGCTCGCGCCAGGTCATCCACCAGCCCCCGAAGGCATCGGGGTGCACGGCCGACAGTCGCTGCCCCCGCAGGTCGTCCAGCTCTACCAGGTCCTCACGATCGGCCCGCGTGATCACCACCGCGCCGAAACGATCCTCGTCACGGCCGACCTGGCGCGGCTGCATGGTAGCGATGCGGGAGATGCCGTGCTGCTGCTCCAGCATCACGTAGGAGCCGCTGTTGGTCAGAACCAGGTCAAAGCGACCTTCCGCTACCGCCGCCTGCAGCCCATCGTTGTCCACGGGTTCAAGTTCGAAGGACGCGCCGTCCACCTGCTCCGACAGGTACTCGGCGAACGGGGTCCAGCGGCTGCGCGCGACCTCGTCCCCGCGGTGCGCGAGGATCCCCAGCACCAGCCGCTGTTCGGCGGGGGCGTCGGCGTCGCCCGCTCCCGCGGCCGGCAGCGCACCGGGCATCCACCACCCGAGCAGCACAAGAAGCAGCAGGCCCGCCCCTCCCAGCCCCCACGCCACGCCGGTGCGCCCTGCCAGGGTACATCGGGACCGCGGAGGCTGGTGGTCGCGGTCCGTCATCTCATGTGGGCTTCCGATTGCGGCTGGCGGCGATGCGCAGGCGCAGTGCGTTCAGGCGAATGAAGCCCTCGGCGTCCTTCTGGTCGTAGGCGCCGGCATCGTCCTCGAAGGTGGCGATCGCGTCGTCGAACAGGGTGTCCTCGGAGCGGCGGCCGGCGACGATCACGTTCCCCTTGTACAGGCGCAGGCGCACCTCGCCGTTGACCACGCCCTGGGTGTCATCGATCGCGGCCTGCAGCATGCGCCGCTCGGGGCTCCACCAGTAGCCGTTGTAGATCAGGCTGGCGTAGCGCGGCATCAGCTCGTCCTTCAGGTGCGCGGCCTCGCGATCCAGGGTGATCGACTCCAGCGCGCGGCGCGCCTTGAGCAGGATGGTGCCGCCCGGGGTCTCGTAGCAGCCACGCGACTTCATGCCGACATAGCGATTCTCGACAATATCCAGACGGCCAACACCGTGGGCCCCGCCACGCTCGTTCAGCTTCGCGAGCAGTTCCGCCGCACTCAGGCGCTCGCCATTGATCGAGACCGGGTCGCCCTTCTCGAAGCCGATGGTCAGCGTCTCGGATGCATCCGGCGCCGCCTCCGGGGAGACCGACCAGCGCCACATGTCCTCCTCGGCCTCGGTCCACGGGTCTTCCAGCGGCCCGCCCTCGTAGGAGATGTGCAGCAGGTTGGCATCCATCGAATACGGCGACTTGGTGCCCTTCTTGGCATAGTCCACCGGGATACTGTGCTGCTCGGCGTAGGCCATCAGGCGCTCGCGGGAATTCAGGTCCCACTCGCGCCAGGGGGCGATCACCTGGATGCCCGGCTTCAGCGCATAGGCCCCGAGCTCGAAGCGCACCTGGTCGTTGCCCTTGCCGGTGGCGCCGTGGGCGATGGCGTCGGCGCCGGTCTCCTCGGCGATCTCCACCATCCGCCGCGCGATCAGCGGCCGCGCAATCGAGGTGCCCAGCAGGTACTCGCCCTCGTAGATGGTGTTCGCGCGGAACATCGGGAACACGTAGTCGCGCACGAAGGTCTCGCGCAGGTCCTCGATGTAGATCTGCTTGACCCCCAGGGCCTCGGCCTTGGCGCGGGCCGGCTCGACCTCCTCGCCCTGGCCCAGGTCGGCGGTGAAGGTGATCACCTCGCAGCCATAGGTCTCTTCCAGCCACTTGAGGATGACCGAGGTATCCAGACCGCCGGAATAGGCGAGGACGACGCGATTGATCGAGGAGCTCATAAAAATGCCAATCCTTGTCTTAACGTGAAGATATAGTCGTTTTGGTGAACGGCGTCACTACCACGCCGGGGTACCGGAGGGCGCCGACGGCGCGGATACCGGGCGTTCGAGCGCTGCTGGGGCCGCCTCCGCCGAGGGCCCCTCCAGGCCCTGGCCCGGCTCCTGGGGCGCGCGATCTCGATCCAGCCACCAGATATCGCTGCGCCGCGACGCCGGGCGGGCACCTTCGGCGACCGGATCCACACCGGCCGCTTCGATCTCGATTCCCCGGGCCGGCACACCCGCTTCCACCAGGGCGTCCCGCACGGCCTCGGCCCGGCTGCGGCTAAGGCGACGGTTGAACGCCAGCGGCCCCGTGGCATCGGTCCAGCCCACGACCCGAACCCGGGGATTCTCTTCCGCCGTCAGGGTCCGCGCGGCCGCCTCCAGCTCCGCGCGTGCCTCGGCATCCAGACGATCACTGGCGGTCTCGAAGTAGACGCGCCAGCGATCCAACGCAGCCATTTCGGGGGCGGCGGCCGGGTCGGCCTGCCCCGCGCGGCAGGCGCGAAAGTCCTGTGCGCGCAGGGCAAACCGGATGCCGCGGAAGTGGACCGACCCGTCACCATCGGGAAAATCGATACGGACGTCGTGCCCCGCCAGCAAGCGTGCCTTCAGGGGCTGGACCATGCCCTGAGGGACCCGGAACAGCCGGGCTCCCCGGGCCTGCAGACGCAGATCCAGCGGGGCATGTGTAGCCGGCCGCAGCCATTCCGGAGCACCCGTGCGCAGACGCGGCGCGGCATCCTCCGGCATCGCATACGGGGCCTGCCAGAAGGCCGCGGTCACCAGCCCGGGGCGCTGATCGAGACGCAGCACCCCTCCGTGGCGCACGGTCTGCTCGATACGACAGGTGGCATCGTCCTCGACGAGTTGCCAGTCACTGCGCTCCAGCGGATCGCTGTAGGGTTCGGCGCCGGCCGTCGCCACGCCGACACCCAGCGCCAGGATGGGGAGTGCACGACGCAGCCACTGGCTCGGGCCGGCCATGAAGGTCTAGCGCTTCTTCGGCGGCAGGATATCGGTGATCGAGCCGTGCGCGACCTCGGCGGCGAAGGCCACCGTCTCGCTGAGGGTCGGGTGCGGATGCACGGTCAGGCCGATATCTTCCATCTCCGCCCCCATCTCCAGCGCCAGCATCGCCTCGCCGATCAGATCGCCGGCGGAGGGCCCAACCAGGCCGGCACCGATCACCCGACCCTCGGCGTCGAACAGCAGCTTGGTCATGCCGTCCTCGGCGCCCAGCGCGATCGCGCGACCGGAGGCGGCCCAGGGGAACACGCCCTTGGTGTATTCGATGCCGTCGGCCTTGGCCTGTTCCTCGGTCACGCCCATCCACGCGACCTCCGGGTGGGTATAGGCCACCGACGGGATCGCGCGGGCATCGAAGTGGACCTTGTGCCCGGCGATCACCTCGGCCGCGACCTTGCCCTCGTGGGTCGCCTTGTGCGCCAGCATCGGCTGGCCGACCACATCGCCGATGGCGAAGATGTGCTCGACGTTGGTGCGCTGCTGGCTGTCGACCTCGATGAAGCCGCGCTCGCTCACCTGGACGCCGGCGGCCTCGGCGTTGATCTTCGCGCCGTTCGGGCTGCGGCCCACGGCGACCAGCACGCGGTCGAAGGTGTCCTCTTCCGGCAGGCCCTTGGCCTCGCCCTCGAAACGGCAGACGATCCCCTTGTCGGTGGCCTCGGCGCCGGTGACCTTGCTGTTGAGGAAGATGTTCTCGAAGCGCTTCTTCGCGCGCTTCTCGAACGGGCGCACGATGTCGCGGTCCGCCCCCGGCATCAGGGTGCCGGACAGCTCGACCACCGTGACCTTCGCACCCAGCGACTCGTACACGCAGGCCATTTCCAGGCCGATGATACCGCCGCCCACGACCAGCATGCGCTCGGGGATGTCGGCGAGATCCAGCGCATCGGTGGAGTCCATCACCCGCTCGTCGTCCCAGGGGAAGCCCGGCAGCTTGATCGCCTGCGAACCGACCGCGATGATCGCGTGCTCGAAACCGATCACCTCGCGACCGTCATCGCCCTCAACCGCGATGCTGTTGGCGCCGACAAACTCGCCGACACCCTGCACCACGCGCACCTTGCGCTGCTTGCACAGCTGCTTGAGCCCGCCGGTCAGCTTCTTGACCGCGTTGCCCTTGTAGCCACGCAGTCCGTCGAGGTCGATCTCCGGTTCGCCGAACTTGATGCCCAGCGCGGCAAAGCGCTCGGCCTCGTGCAGCACCTCGCCGGCATGCAGCAGCGCCTTGGACGGGATACAGCCCACGTTCAGGCAGACCCCACCGATCTGCGGGTAGCGTTCGACCATCACCACGTCCAGCCCCAGGTCCGCGGCGCGGAAGGCGGCGGTGTAGCCACCGGGGCCGGAGCCCAGCACCAGCACCTGGCACTGGCTGTCGGTGTTCGGGTCGGCGGCCGCCTGGGGCGCGGCCTTCTGCGACTCGCTCGCGGCGCCCGATTCCGCCTTGGCGGACTCGGCCTTCTCGCCGCCGGCTGCGGGGGCGTCATCGCTTCCGCCCGCGGCCTCGCCACTGGCCTCAAGGTCCAGGAGCTTGCTGCCCTGGGAGACCTTGTCGCCGACCTTCACATGCAGCTTCTTCACCGTGCCGGCCTCGGGGGCGGGCACGTCGATGGTCGCCTTGTCGGACTCCAGCGTGATCAGCGGATCCTCCGGTGCAATCTCGCTGCCCGGCTGTACCAGGACCTCGATGATCTCGACGTCCTTGAAATCCCCGATATCCGGGACCTCGATGGTCTTGGTCTGGCTCATCCAGTCACTCCGGTTCGAATTGGCTTACAGCAACATGCGGCGCATGTCGGACAGCAGCGCGCTCAGCGTGGTGGCGAAGCGGGCGCCCAGGGCGCCGTCGATCACCCGGTGATCGTACGACAGCGCCAGCGGCAGGATCAGGCGCGGCTCGAACTCCTTGCCGTTCCAGACGGGCTTCATGCTGGAGCGCGACACACCGAGGATCGCCACCTCGGGGGCGTTCACGATCGGCGTGAACTGGGTGCCACCGATCCCGCCGAGGCTGGAGATGGTCAGGCAGCCGCCCTGCATGTCCGCGGGCTTGAGCTTCTTGTCGCGGGCGCGCTGAGACAGGTCCATCAGCTCGGCGGCGATGTCGACCAGGCTCTTGCGGTCGACGTCACGCACCACCGGGACGACCAGACCGTCCGGCGTGTCCACCGCGATGCCGAGGTTGTAGTACTGCTTCAGGATCAGGTTCTCGCCGGTCGCATCCAGCGAGGCGTTGAAGCGCGGGTACTGCTTGAGCGCGGAGACCACCGCCTTCATCAAAAACGGCAGGAAGGTGACCTTCACGCCCTTCTTCTCGTACTCGGCCTTCAGCGACTTGCGGAAGTCCTCGAGCTCGGTGATGTCCGCCTCGTCGAACTGGGTGACGTGCGGGACGGTGACCCAGTTGCGGTGCAGGTTCTTGCCGGTGAGCTTGTTGATCTTCGACAGCGGCTGGGTCTCGATCGGACCGAACTCGGAGAAGTCGATCTCCGGCATCGGCTCCACGCCCAGGCCGCCGCCGGCACCCTGGCTCAGGGCGCGCTTCACAAAGCCCTGCACGTCCTCACGCAGGATGCGGCCCTTGCGCCCGGAACCCTCGACCTTGCTGAGGTCCACGCCCAGCTCGCGCGCGAACTTGCGTACCACCGGCGAGGCATGGGCCTTGCGGAAGGCCGACTCGTCACGGATGTGTTCGGTCGGCGACGGCCGCGGATCGGCCCGGTCGGCGGCCTTCGGGGCAGGCTGCGACTTCTCGGCCTCGGGGGCCGGCTCGGCCGGGGCCTCCGCGGAAGACGGCGCTTCCTGCTTCGGTGCCTCGTCCTTGGCGGAGGTGTCCTCGGCGGCACCCTCGTCGGAGGGCTCCAGTTCCAGGATCGGGTCGCCCTCGTTCACGCGGTCGCCGGCCTTTACCTTCAGCGCCTTCACGGTGCCGCCCTGCGGGGCGGGGATCTCGATGGAGGCCTTGTCGGATTCCAGCGTGATCAGCGGGTCCTCGGGGGAAACGGTGTCCCCCGGGCTGACGATGACCTCGATGATCTCGACGTCCTTGAAGTCGCCGATATCCGGGACGTGCACAGTAGTCGTGTTGCTCATGTCTGCTCCTGCCTCGGGTCCGGCGGCCTCAGGCCTGCAACGGGTTGGGCCGTTCGACGTCGATCTTGTACTTCTTGATCGCGTCACTCACGGTCTTGACCTCGACGGTCCCGGCATCGGCCAGGGCCTTCAGGGCCGTGACCGCGATGTGGTAGCGATCCACCTCGAAGTGGCGGCGCAGCGCGGCGCGGGTATCCGAACGGCCGAAGCCGTCGGTCCCCAGCACACGGTAGTCGGCCGGCACAAAGGCACGGATCTGGTCGGCATAGGCCTGCACGTAGTCGGTCGCGGCGACCACCGGCGCATCCGAATCACCCAGGCATTCCTCCACCCAGGATGTGCGCGGTTTGGCGTCCGGGTGCAGGCGCGCATGGCGCTCGGCATCGCGGCCGTCGCGGGCCAGTTCGTTGAAGCTGGTCGCGCTCCAGACCTCGGCGGCCACGCCGAAGTCCTGGTCCAGCAGTTCGGCGGCGGCAATGGCCTCGCGCAGGATGGTACCGGAGCCCAGCAGGCGCACCTTCTTTTTCTTGCGCCCGCCGGCCTGCAGCCGGTACAGGCCGCGGCGGATGCCTTCCTCGGCGCCCTTCGGCATGGCCGGCTGCGGGTAGTTCTCGTTCATCACGGTGATGTAGTAGAAGACGCTTTGCTGCTCCGCGTACATGCGGCGCATGCCGTCCTGCACGATCACCGCCAGCTCAAAGGCGAAGGTCGGGTCGTAGGCGATGCAGTTGGGCACGTTGGCGGCCATCATCAGGCTGTGGCCGTCGTCGTGCTGCAGGCCCTCGCCGGCCAGCGTAGTGCGCCCGGCGGTCGCCCCCATCAGGAAGCCGCGGGCACGCATGTCGCCGGCGGCCCAGATCAGGTCGCCGACGCGCTGGAAGCCGAACATCGAATAGAAGATGTAGAACGGCACCATCGCCACGCCATGCGTGGAATAGGAGGTGGCCGCCGCGATCCAGGAGGACATGGAGCCGGCCTCGTTGATCCCCTCTTCCAGGATCTGGCCCTTCTTGTCCTCCTTGTAATACATCACCTGGTCCTTGTCCTGCGGCTCGTAGAGCTGGCCGACCGAGGAGTAGATCCCCAGCTGACGGAACAGCCCTTCCATGCCGAAGGTGCGCGCCTCGTCGGGCACGATCGGGACGATGTTCTTGCCGATCTTCTTGTCGCGCGCGAGCAGGGTCAGCAGACGCACGAAGGCCATGGTGGTGGACATCTCGCGCTCGCCGGAGGCCTCCAGCAGACCATTGAAGGCATCCAGCCCCGGGATCTCCAGCGGGGTGGCCAGCGGGCGGCGCACCGGCAGGTAGCCACCGAGGTCCTTGCGCCGCTCGTGCATGTACTTCATCTCGTCGGAGTCGGGGTCCGGCTTGATGTACTCGGCCTTCTCCACCTGCTCGTCCGACAGCGGGATATTGAAGCGGTCGCGGAACTGCTTCATGTCGTCCGCGTCCATCTTCTTCTGGCTGTGGGTGCGGTTCTGCGCCTCGCCCGCCGCGCCCATGCCGTAACCCTTAACCGTGTGCGCGAGGATCACGGTCGGCTGGCCCTTGTGCTCGGCCGCCGCCTTGTAGGCCGCATAGACCTTGACCGGGTCATGGCCGCCGCGATTCAGGCGCCAGATGTCCTCGTCGGACATGTTGGCCACCATGCGCTTGAGCTCGGGGTACTTGCCGAAGAAGTGCTCGCGCACGTAGGCGCCGTCGCGCGACTTGTAGTTCTGGTAGTCGCCGTCGACCGCCTCCATCATGCGTTTCTGCAGCAACCCGTCGGTATCCTTGGCCAGCAGCGGGTCCCAGTAGCGACCCCACAGCACCTTGACCACGTTCCAGCCGGCACCGCGGAAGATCGCCTCCAGCTCCTGCACGATCTTGCCATTGCCACGCACCGGGCCGTCCAGACGTTGCAGGTTGCAGTTCACCACCCAGGTCAGGTTGTCCAGCTTCTCGCGCGAGGCCAGCGTGATCGCGCCCAGGGTCTCCGGCTCGTCCACCTCGCCGTCACCGACAAAGCTCCAGACGCGACGGTTCTCGGTCTGGGCCAGGCCGCGATCCTGCAGATAGCGCATGAAGCGCGCCTGGTAGATGCTCATGATTGGTCCCAGACCCATGGACACGGTCGGGAACTGCCAGAAGTCCGGCATCAGCCACGGATGCGGGTAGGAGGACAGGCCCTTGCCATCGACCTCGCGACGGAAGTGGTCCAGCTGCTCCTCGCTCAGGCGGCCCTCCATGAACGCGCGGGCATAGATCCCCGGCGAGGAATGCCCCTGGGCAAACAGCAGGTCGCCACCATGATCGTGCGACGGGGCATGCCAGAAGTGGTTGAAGCCGACGTCATACAGCGTGGCGGCGGACGCGAAGGTCGCGATATGCCCGCCCAGCTCGGCCGAGGCGCGGTTGGCCTTGACCACCATGGCCATCGCGTTCCAGCGGATGTAGGAACGGATGCGGTGCTCCACCGCGCCGTCGCCCGGATACTCGGGCTCCAGGTGGGTGGGGATGGTGTTCACATAGGCGGTATTGGCGGAGTACGGCAGGTAAGCCCCGCTGCGGCGCGCCTTGTCGACCAGCCGTTCGAGGAGGGCATGCGCCCGCTCGGGGCCATCCGTCTCCAGCACGGAGGCCAGGGCGTCGATCCACTCCTGGGTCTCCTGCGGGTCGATATCGTGTTCGGTCGCGTTCGGGTCCATGCGCTCTACCCCTGAAAACGGGTTGGAAATCGGGTTGCCACTAAAGGGCCGGGCCACCGGGCGGTCGGGCATTTGCTACCATGCGCCGGTGTCGGGCGGGCATAAAAGGCGCAAGTATCCCGACTGTGCCGCCAACAGGTCAAGCGAAAGCCTTCTATGGCGCCGATCGTCGGGGAAAACTGAGGGAACGTGCGCAATCCGCACCCATTCCGCCCGAACCTATGGAAGCTGGACCCGCACCCGACCCGGCACCGTCCACATCCCGAACCAACGCCCCGCGCGAAACCGAGTACCCCAATGCCCGAATCCCTGCAGCTGGACCCCAACCACCGCCCGATGGCGAACCGCTTCCGCGGCTTTCTTCCGGTGGTCGTCGACGTGGAAACCGGTGGTTTCGACTGCCGCCGGCATGCCCTGCTGCAAATCGCCGCGGTATTCCTGCGTCGCGACGCGAACGACCACCTGGTGCGCGATCGCACGGTGAGCCTGCATGTGCGCCCGTTCGAGGGCTCGGAACTGGACCCGAAGTCACTGGAAGTAAACGGGATCGACCCCTACCACCCGCTGCGGGCGGCCTGGCCGGAGGATCAGGCCATGGGCAAGCTGTTCAGCGAGGTACGCCGGGAGGTCAAGGTGAACCACTGCAAGCGCGCGGTCCTGGTGGGGCACAATGCCCACTTCGACCTGGGCTTCGTGCACGCGACGGCGGAACGCTGCGGCATCAAGCGCAACCCGTTCCACCCGTTCTCCAGCCTGGACACGGTATCGCTGGCGGCCCTGGCCTTCGGCCAGACCGTACTCGCGCGCGCGGCCGATGCCGCGGGGCTGGGATGGGATACGGAGGCCGCCCACAGCGCCTCCTTCGACGCGGAAAAGACGGCGGACATCTTCTGCCAGATCGCGAACCGCTGGCAGGACGGGGTCGGCGTACCGGCGAACGCCCTGCGCCTGCCCGATCCGGAAGAACTGCCACCAGGCAGCTGAGCCCGACGTCGCCCCCGTCATGACGAGGCGCCGCAGGGTCGGTGGCACAAAAGCGCGAAGGGCATTGAAAGGCCGCGGGGGCCACCCACGGAGATCGCCACGCCGCTGCGCGGCTCGCGATGACACAACCGCAACCCCGTCATTGCGAACCCCGCAGGGGTGAAGCAATCTCCCGGCGCGCGGGCACGAAGCGGGAGCAGGTGGCCACGTCAGGAGATCGCCATGGCCCCGGACGGGGCCTCGCGACGACGGATCTCGGGTGTGCCGCAGCCAGCGGCTGCGGCACAAGCCGCTTTAGCTCGCGGCGCGCTTGGCGTGGGCCTCGTCGACCATCTTCTTCAACTCGCCGCTCTCGAACATCTCGAGGGTGATGTCGCAGCCGCCAATCAGTTCGCCGTCGATATAGACCTGGGGGAAGGTCGGCCAGTCGGCGAAACGCGGCAGGTTCTGCATAACCTCCTGGTCCGCGATCACGTTCACGTAGCCGAATTCCTGGTCGCAGCGCTTCAGCGCCTCCACTGCACGGCTGGAGAAGCCGCACATGGGGAACTGCGGGGTGCCCTTCATGAAGATCACCACCGGGTTTTCTTCCACCTGCTGGCGGATACGATCCATTACGTCCATTACTGTACTCCGAGATTGGGTGCCGAACAGGGCGCCAGGCGGCAGGGCCCGACGCCCCCGGGTCAATTCCTAGTATAACGCTCAGACATTGAAGCGGAAATGTACCACGTCGCCTTCCTTGAGCACGTATTCCTTGCCCTCGAGGCGCCATTTCCCCGCGTCCTTCGCGCCCTGCTCGCCGTTGTGGGCCACGAAGTCCTCGTACCCCACCACCTCGGCACGGATGAAACCGCGCTCGAAATCGGTGTGGATCACCCCGGCCCCCTGCGGCGCGCTGGAGCCCTGGCGCACGGTCCAGGCGCGGACCTCCTTCTCGCCGGCGGTGAAAAATGTCTGCAGGCTCAGCAGGCGATAGGCGGTGCGGATCACCCGGTCCAGCCCCGGCTCTTCCAGCCCCAGATCGGCCAGAAATTCCGCGCGCTCCTCCGGGTCGAGCACCGCGATCTCCGCCTCGATGGCAGCGCAGACACTGACCACCTCGGCGCCCTCCTCGGCCGCTCGAGCCCGCACCGCCTCCACCATCGCGTTGCCCGCGGCCAGCGAGGCCTCGTCGACATTGGCGATGTACATCAGCGGCTTGAGGGTCAAAAGATGCAGATCGTACAGAGCCCGGCGCTCGTCCTCGTCCAGATCCTGGGCCCGCGCGGGAACCCCCTGATCCAGGCCGGCCCCGACCTTCTCGGCGGCCTTGAGCTGGGCGATCGCGGTCTTGTCCTGCGACTTGGCCGCCCGTTCCAGACGCTTCAGCGCCTTGTTCACGGTCTCCAGATCCGCCAGCATCAACTCGGTGCTGATGGTCTCGATGTCGGCGATCGGATCGACCTTGCCGGCGACATGCACGATGTCGTCGTCCTCGAAGCAGCGCACCACCTGCGCGATGGCGTCGGTCTCGCGGATATGCGCCAGGAACTGGTTGCCCAGCCCCTCGCCCTGGGCCGCCCCGGCTACCAGCCCGGCAATGTCCACGAACTCGACCGTGGTGGGCAGCGTGCGCTGGGGTTTCACGATCTCGCTCAGCCGGGTCAGGCGCGGATCCGGGACCTCCACCACGCCCACGTTCGGGTCGATGGTGCAGAAGGGATAGTTCTCCGCGGCGATCTCCGCACGCGTGAGGGCATTGAACAGGGTGGACTTGCCGACGTTCGGCAAACCCACGATCCCGCATTTAAGACTCATCGGGTTTCCTCGGAATTCGTGGCCGGCTTCGAGTTGCCGCCATGCAGATTGCGCACCGCCTCGTCCCAGCGTCCGGCCACCAGCGCAGGCACCTGATCCAGCGCCTTGTCGATGGCCTCCTCGATCGCCTGCGTGTCGGCCTTGCCGGGACGATCCAGCACGAAGGGCACCACATCATCGCGATGCCCCGGGTGGCCGATGCCGACCCGCAGCCGGGCGTAGTTCGGGCCGCCCAGGTGTCGATGCAGATCCCGCAGGCCATTGTGGCCGCCATGCCCGCCACCCATCTTCAGCCGCACCACGCCCGGATCGAGGTCCAGTTCGTCGTGGACGATCAGGATAGCCTCGGGGGGTATACGGTAGAAATCGGCGCACTTGCGCACCGGCAGGCCGCTCTTGTTCATGAAGCTCATGGGCTTGAGCAGCCAGCAGTCGCCCGCGGGCAGATTGAGGCGGGCCGCCTCGCCATCGAAGCGGCTCTCGGGGCGAAAGTCCGCGCCATGCCGGCGGGCCAGGGTGTCCACAAACCAGAAACCCGCGTTATGCCGGGTTTCGGCATAACGCGGGCCCGGGTTGCCCAGCCCGACCACCAGACGAATCGGTTCGGGTTGGATCGCCATCGTTCAGGCGGCAAGCCGCAGGGGCTTACTCCTTGTCCCCGGACTCCGACTCGTCGCCGGAGGCCTCTTCGCCACCCGCGGCTTCCTCGCCACCTTCGGCCTCGGCAGCCTCGCCTTCCCCGACCTCTTCTTCCTCGGTCTTGGCGGCGCGCGGCAGCAGGACGCTGACCACGGCGTAGTCGTATTCCTCGCCATGCATCAGCGCGACACTCTGCACGCCTTCCGGCAGCTTCAGCTCGGAGATATGCAGGGTATCGCCGACATCCATCTCGACGACATCGATATCGATGGACTCGGGCAGATCGCCCGGCAGGCACTCGACCTCGAGCTCGTTGATCATGCGGCTGACCATGCCGCCGCCCAGCTTCACGCCCTTGGCCTCTTCCTCGTTATGGAAGTGCAGCGGCACGCTGACGCGGATCGGCTGGTTGGCGCTCACGCGCATCAGGTCGACGTGGTAGATGGTCGGCTTGAACGGATGGCGCTGCACGTCGCGCAGGATCGCCTTCTCGGTCTTGCCGTCCAGCTTCACGCTGAGGATGTGCGAGTAGAACGCGTCTTCCTTGAGGTTATGGACCATCGCGTTGTGATCCAGCGTGATGGCCACGGCGTCCTTGTCCGCCCCGTACAGGATGGCGGGCAGCTTGCCGGCGCGACGCAGGCGGCGGCTCGCACTCGAACCCTGTTCGTCACGCTTCTCGGCTTCAATGGTAAAGCTCATGCTCATTGCTACGGTCTCCAAAATGAAAGGCGCTTCACCCGAAGCGCCCTGAACACACCCCGCCCGCGACCAGGCGGGGCGCTGAAGGGAGGCGAACCTCCCGAAATCGTTTTCGGCCCGACGCTCTCGCTAGTCCATGAACAGCGAACTGACGGATTCCTCGCGGTTGATGCGGCGGATGGTCTCCGCCAGCATCTCCGCCACCGACAACTGCCGGATCTTGTCGCAGCTCTGCGCGTTGGGCTGCAGGGCCAGCGTGTCGGTCACCACAAGCTCGTCAAGCGCCGAACCGTTTATGTTATCAATTGCCGCGCCAGAAAGCACGGGGTGCGTGGCGTAGGCCATCACCGAGTGCGCCCCGTGTTCTTTCAGGGCCTTTGCGGCCTGGCACAACGTGCCGGCGGTATCCACCAGGTCATCGATGATGATGCAGGACTTGCCGCGCACATCACCGATGATGTGCATCACCTCCGACTCGTTCGCGCGCGGGCGGCGCTTGTCGATGATCGCCAGGTCGGCGTCGTCCAGCCGCTTGGCGATCGCGCGGGCGCGCACCACCCCGCCGACATCCGGCGACACCACGGTCAGATCGCCCGAGACATGTCGCCAGACATCGCCCAGCAGTACCGGCGAGGCATAGATGTTGTCTACCGGGACGTTGAAGAAGCCCTGCACCTGGTCGGCGTGCACGTCGATCGTCAGCACGCGGTCCGCGCCGACCGCCTCGATCATGTTCGCGACCACCTTGGCCGAGATCGGCACCCGCGCCGAGCGCACGCGCCGATCCTGGCGCGCGTACCCGAAATACGGGATCACCGTGGTAATGCGGCCGGCCGAGGCGCGGCGCAGCGCATCCACCATGATCACCAGCTCCATGATGTTCTCGTTGGTTGGCTGGCCGGTCGGCTGGATCAGGAACACGTCGCGACCGCGGACGTTCTCCAGCAGCTCGACCTGCACCTCGCCATCACTGAAACGTCCGACGATGGCCTTGCCCATGGGCAGCCCCAGGTGCTCGGCAACGGCCTGGGCGAGACGCGGGTTCGCATTGCCCGCGAAGATCATCATGCGATTCTTGTCGACCACGGTTCGTCCCGGTCTGGATGGAGTGGGGCGGGCTGCGATATCGCCCGGGCCCCAGTATAGACCCCGGTGCAGGGCCGGGGTCTTGATGGTTGTGCCTCGCGCCTTTCTGGCGCGAGGCGGGAAATGGCTGGGCCGGCAGGATGATGGCGCTGCGCGCCACCCTTCGGGCGCCACCTGCGGTGGCGTGCGCTCGCGGCTACGCCGCTCGAGTCGAACCCGGTTCTCACCCTGTCGGCCCTTTGGCCGGCGCCGCGGCGCCATGCGCCGCGGTTTCGTTGTATGGCTGGGCCGGCAGGATTCGAACCTGCGCATGGCGGGATCAAAACCCGCTGCCTTACCGCTTGGCTACGGCCCAATAACTCACTGGACTCTATTGTACTGCCCGGCCGGCGTCGTGCCCGGCACATCCCGCGGATCGGCGGCGCCGATCCGGGCCGGCAGGATGATGGCGCTGCGCGCCACCCTTACGGGCCGTCACCTTCGGCGACGGTCGGTCGCGGCTGCGCCGCTCGCGTCGAACCTGGCGCTTAGCGGGATCAAAACCCGCTGCCTTACCGCTTGGCTACGGCCCAATAACTCTGGACTTACTCTGTCTCGACACCGCCTGGCGGCAGCCAGGCCCGCAGGGGCGACACGTTTACCAGCGGTGTCACCCAGCTGCGCCACGGAGCCGGCTGCGCGGACTGCGCCGCCCCAGCGGCCGCTTCGTCGGGGAACACCCCGAACACGCAACCGCCACTCCCGCTCAGGCGCGCCCGCGGCGTCTGCTCCGCCAGCCAGTGCAGCGCTCGATCCACCTCGGGATAACGAGCCCGCACCACCGGTTCGAACACGTTGACGAACCGGCTGGCGTCGACGGCGGACGAAATTGTCTCGGTGGGGCAGTCGCGTGTCAATTCCGCACACCCGAACATCGCCCCGGTGGCGACCGAAACCCCGGGGTCGATCAGCAGGATCCAGCCGGTATCCGGGGCCACGGCCGTGAGCCGCTCGCCCACACCCTCGGCCCAGGCTGCCTGGCCGACCACAAACACCGGTACGTCGGCACCCAGCTCCAGGCCGATCCCCACCAGCTGCTCGACATCACACCCCATCTCGAACAGGGCATTCAAGGCCACCAGCGTGGTGGCGGCATCGGAACTGCCGCCCCCCAGGCCACCGCCCACCGGGATCCGCTTGTCGAGATGGATACGCACGCCAAATGGGGTCTTCGCCACCCGGGCCAGGCGCCGGGCCGCGCGCAGGCACAGGTTGTCGGCCCCGTCGATGGCCGCGCCCGCCATCTCGAAGCGCCCCGCCGGCAGGGGCTCGAAGCGCAGGCGATCCTCCAGCCCGAGGAACTGGAACACCGTCTGCAGCTCGTGATATCCGTCCGCCCGCCGGCCGGTGATATGCAGGAATCGATTGATCTTGGCGGGCGCGGGAAAAGTGGTGTCGAAGGCCCCGCCCGCGACGGCAGCGGTCATGACGGATCACCACCAAGCTGCCAGCGACCGATGCGGGCCCGCAATTCCACCCCTTCGCGCTCCAGCACCATGGTGACCGGCATCGCCAGGCCGTCGATTTCCTCGAACTCGTTGTACTCGATGGTCCAGCCGGACTGGTGGATCTCCAGTGGCCGGCCGTCCGCGTCGACATCCAGCTGGTACGAGGCCTCGGGGTGGAGCAGGCCACGCACCCAGTAGACCATGCCGCTGACCGGGATCGACTCGCCCAGGACCCGCGCGACGAGCGCATCCGGGTCCTGCGCCTGGAAACGCTCGCCGGACCGGGTCACCAGCAGCGCGCGGCCGTTCTCCGACAGCGTCAGCCGGCCACCACCGCGCCCCATCGGGCCGGACAGGTCCAGCACGTGCTGACCTTCCTGCACCCGCCAGTTGAGCTGGGCGGACCAGTATTCCTCACCGGAGGCCAGCCCCAGGCGCGCGACCAGTCGCCAGCTGTCCAGCGCCTCCAGCTGTGCGGTGCGGGCCTCGAAGGCGGCCTCGGCGGCCGGCGAGGTATCCGCCTCCGGCAGGGGCGCGGCACAGCCACCCAGCAGAAGACCCAGGCCGACCAGCAGACCGGCCAGCCTCGCCCCGCCCGCAAGATCCCCGGGCTTCCGCATCCCCGCAGCCCGACTCATTCGATCAGGTCGTTGCGTACGCGCTGCAGGCGTTCATGATCGGGCTCGCGCTCCAGCGCAGCCTCGAGGATCTC
This sequence comes from Thioalkalivibrio sp. ALE9, assembly GCF_000377445.1. Taxonomy (NCBI): domain Bacteria; kingdom Pseudomonadati; phylum Pseudomonadota; class Gammaproteobacteria; order Chromatiales; family Ectothiorhodospiraceae; genus Thioalkalivibrio; species Thioalkalivibrio sp. ALE9. Next base: position 520,279 of record NZ_KB898123.1, on the reverse strand, counting down.
CCGCGCCTCGTCGCGCGCACCTCGCTCCCAGAGGACGACGGCCAGATTGCTGGCGATCTCGCCGTCGTCCGACAGCGAGTACGCGCGGCGAAGCTGCGTCTCGGCCTCCTCCAGCCGGCCCAGGCGATACAGCACCCAGCCGTAGCTGTCGATGATGGCGGCATCGTCCGGCTCCTGCTCGTAGGCACGCAGGATCAGGTCATAGGCCTCGTCATACCGCTCGGTGCGATCCGCCAGGGTGTACCCCAGCGCGTTCAGGGCCGCGACGTTCTCGGGATCGGACTCGAGGATCGTGCGGAAATCGGCCTCGGCGGCCGCGATGTCGTCTTCGCGCTCGTGGACCAGACCCCGCAGGTACAGCAGCCGGGTATCCCCGGGGAACTGCACCAGCCCGCGATTCAACCGGGCGCGTGCCTCGGCATAGTCGCCGATCTCGCGCAGTGCGTTCGCCTCCGCCAGATAGGCGCGCCGGGCCAGATCGTCGTCCACGCCCTGCTGCATCGGCGCAAACAAGTCGCGCGCCGCTTCTTGGCCGTCGTGCCGCAGCGTCAGGCGCGCACTGCGCAGGCGTGCATCATCGGCGTGATCGCCCCCCTCTACGCGGCCATAGGCGGCCAGGGCGGCGTCCGGCTCGTCGGCCATCTCGTGCAGCCGACCGAGGTAGTAGGCGACATCGTTCTCGCGCTCCCCCAGTGCGTCCAGGCGCTCCAGATAATCCCGGGCCGGCCCCAACTGCTCCGCCTCCAGGTTCATCAGGGCCAGCGCCAGCAGGAGCTGGGTATCCTCCGGCGCCAGCTCCACCAGGCGATCCATCTCCTCGCGGGCGAAGGCGTCATCCTCCATTTCGGTCAGGACGCGCGCGTAGCCCAGCCGGGCCTCGCGGCTCTCCGGATGCGCCTCCACCGTCGCGCGCAGGGTCTCGATCGCGGCGTCCTCCTGCCCGGCCTCGCTCTGGGCTCGCGCATGCAGCAGCTGCAGCGGCACCGAATCCGGGAAGCGCTCGCTGGCCGGCCCGGTCACCGCCAGCACCTCCTCGCCCGGCTCGCCGAAGCGCAGCGCGGCCTCGGCCAGTACACGGTGGACACCGACATCGTCGCTGCGCCGCTCGGCGAGCAGCCGCATGGTCTCCAGGGCGGCGGCCTGGTCCTGGGCCTGGCCGATCACACCGCCCAGCGTGGCGTTGGGGTCGCCACCCTGCACCACCACCCGATTCATCAGCGAATCCAGCTGCTCGGCCGCCTGTTCGGCATCCCCCGCATTGATCCGCAGCACCGTCGAGACCTGGCTGGCCTCCATGCTCTCCGGCGCGAGCCGCAGCCAGCGGTCGGCCGACCGCTGGGCCTGCTCGTGATCGCGCGCGAACAGCGCGATGCGCGTGGCGCGTTCGGCAATGGCGGGATCGTCACTCAGCAGGGCCGCCGCCCCGTAGTAGCGCGCGGCCTCGGCATGCTCGCCGGAACGCACCGCGATCTCGGCAGCCAGCACGCTGAACATCAGCGCGGCCTCCGGATCCTCGGTCTGCATCAGCGGGAGCACCTCGGGGCGATCCGACTCCGGCGGTTCCGAGGCATCCAGTTGGGTGTGCGCGCAGCCCGCCAGGGAGAACACGGCGGTCAGCGCGAGCAGGCTTCGAATCATCTTGTATCCAGTCGGCATCAGCACAGGCATACCGGGTGGGACGGGGCAGGCACCTGCGGGGTTCCATCCCCGCCGCAATCCACCGCAAGCCTACAGCACAGTACACTATCGGGAAATTCGGCCACGCGCCCGCGTTTTCCGGCACAATACGCGCCAGCATGCTGTTCACTCTCGGGATCAATCACAAGACGGCACCGGTCGCCATTCGCGAGCGGCTTTCCGTCAACGAGCACGAGCTCGGCGAGGCCCTGCACTCGCTGCGCTCCGGCGTGCTGCTGCCGGAAACCGCGATCCTGTCGACCTGCAACCGCACCGAGGTCTACTTCCGCGAGGGCGACCCCCACAGCGAACAGCGCGTGCTCGACTGGATCGGCGGCTACCACGGCATCGACCGCGACGAACTGAAGCCCTACCTCTATCTGCACCACGACGGCTCCGCCGTGCGCCACACCCTGCGCGTGGCCAGCGGGCTGGACTCCATGGTCCTGGGCGAGCCGCAGATCCTGGGACAGATGAAGACCGCCTACCAGCATGCCCACGACGCCGGCACGCTGGGGCGTTCGCTGGAACGGCTGTTCCAGCACGCCTTCGCCACCGCCAAGGATGTACGCACCCAGACTGCCATCGGCCAGAGCGCCGTTTCGGTGGCCTTTGCAGCCGTTTCGCTGGCGCGCCAGATCTTCGGTGACCTGAAGCCCCTGACGGCCATGGTCATTGGCGCCGGCGAGACCATCGAACTGGCCCTGCAGCACCTCTCCGGTGGCGGCATTGGCAACGTGATCGTGGCCAACCGCACGGTCGAGCGCGCCCGCGCGGTGGCCGGGCGTTTCGACGCCGAGGCCATCAGCCTCGACCAGCTCCCGGACCGCCTGGCCGATGCCGATATCGTGATCTCCTCCACCGCCGCGCCGCTGCCGATCCTGGGCAAGGGGGCGGTGGAACGCGCCCTGCGCAAGCGGCGCCACAAGCCGATGTTCATGGTGGACATCGCCGTGCCGCGCGACATCGAGCCCGAAGTGGGCCAGCTCGAGGACGTCTACCTCTACACCGTCGACGACCTGCAGGAGGTCATCGACGAGAACATGGCCTCGCGCCAGGCCGCGGCCGAACAGGCCGAAGAGATCATCACCCAGCGCGCCGGCGAATTCATGCGCTGGCTGCGGGCCCGCGACTCGGTGGACAGCATCCGCCAGCTGCGCCAGCGCGCCGACAGCGTGAAGGCGGAAGCCCTGGCGAAAGCCGAGGCGATGCTGCGCGCCGGCAAGTCGCCGGAGGAGGCGATGCAGCTCCTGGCGCACAACCTGACCAACAAGCTGATGCACGCCCCCTGCAAATCGCTGAACACCGCGGCCCACGAGGGCGACGCCCGCCTGCTGGAGGCCGCGCACCGCCTGTTCCAGCTACCGGCCCCGGAAGACGACCCCGGCAACGATCCCGACTCCGGCACCCATTCGTGAAGGCCTCGTTCCGCACCAAGCTCGAGGGCCTGGCCGAGCGCCACGCCGAGATCGCGCAACTGCTGGCCACCCCGGATGCCGCCGAGGACCCGGACCAGCTGCGTCGTCTGTCCCAGGAATACAGCCAGCTGGAGCCGGTCGCCGAGGCCTGGAAGGCCTGGCACGAAAACCACGCCGCACTGGACGAGGCGCGCGCGATGCTCGCGGAGGACGACCCCGAACTGCGTGCGATGGCCGAGGCCGAGATCGAGGCCCTGACCGAGCAGACCGAGGCCCTGGAGGCCGAGCTCTACCGCCACCTGATCCCGAAGGACCCGCACGACAACGCCAACGTGTTCCTCGAGATCCGCGCCGGCACCGGCGGTGACGAGGCCGCGCTGTTCGCCGGCGACCTGCTGCGCATGTACACCCGCTACGCCGAGCAGAAGAACTGGAAGCTGGAGATCCTCAGCGCCAGCGAAGGCGAACATGGCGGCTACCGCGAGGTGATCGGGCGCCTGGCCGGTCAGGGCGCCTACTCGCGACTCAAGTTCGAATCCGGCGCCCATCGCGTGCAGCGCGTCCCCGAGACCGAATCCCAGGGCCGCATCCACACCTCCGCCGCGACCGTCGCCATCCTGCCGGAACTGGAGGAGGTCGAGATGCCGGAGATCAACCCGGCCGACCTGCGCGTGGACACCTTCCGCGCCTCCGGCGCCGGGGGCCAGCACGTCAACAAGACCGACTCCGCGGTGCGCCTGACCCACCTGCCCACCGGCATCGTGGTCGAGTGCCAGGAAGAACGCTCGCAGCACAAGAACCGCGCCAAGGCCATGACCTACCTGGCCGCGCGCATGTTCGAGGCCGAACGCGAGGCCCAGGCCGCCGCGCAGAGCGCGGAACGCAAGGGCCTGGTCGGCAGCGGCGACCGCTCCGAGCGCATCCGCACCTACAACTTCCCGCAGGGCCGCGTAACCGACCACCGCATCAACCTGACCCTGTACAAGCTGGAACAGGTGATGGCCGGTGATCTCGACCCGGTCATCGACCCGCTGATCCACGAATACCAGGCCGAGCAGCTCGCCACCCTCTCCGAAACGTAATGGAAACCCCGGCCACGCTGGACAGCCTGCTGCGGGACCTGCGTGCCCGCCTGGAGGCCGCCGGGATCGAGGCGCCCGGACTCGAGGCCCGCATGCTGCTGGGCGCCGCCACCGGCCTGGACACCGCGCAGCTGATCGCCCACGGCACCGACCCCGCCACGGCCGAACAGGCCGCCCGCGCCGACACGCTCTGCCAGCGCCGCTGCGCCGGCGAACCGATGGCCCACATCCTCGGCCGACGCAGCTTCTGGACACTGGACCTGGGCGTCTCCCCCGCCTGCCTGATCCCGCGCCCCGAAACCGAGCTGCTGGTGGAACAGGCGCTCCTGGCCATCGACACGCTCGCAACCGACACCCCCTGGGTGCTGGACCTCGGCACCGGCCCCGGTACCATCATCCTGGCACTGAAAAGCGAACGCCCGCGCATCCGGGCCTTCGCCAGCGACCGCAGTCACGCAGCGCTGCAACAGGCGCAGACCAACGCGCGCGACCTGGGGCTGCCGGTCGGGCTGTGGCAAGGCGACTGGCTGGACGCGCTGAGGCCGACGGCGGGGCTGGATGTCATCACCTGCAACCCGCCGTACATCGACCCGGATGATCCGCACCTGACCCGTGGCGACCTGCGCTTCGAACCGCGCTCGGCCCTGGCGGCGGACGCCCATGGCCTGGCCGACCTGTACCGGGTGATCGATACCGCCCGGCCCCACCTGAATCGCGGCGGATGGCTGCTGCTGGAACACGGCTTCGATCAGGGGCCGGCCGTGCGGGACCGCCTGCAACAGGCGGGCTACCGGGCGATCCGAACCTTGAGGGACCCCGCCGGCCACGAACGGACCACGCTGGGGATGCACTGACCCGGGGCAACCGCTGAATCGGTTGGCGCTTGCAACCATCACGAAAAACCCCGGCCAGGGGCCGGGGCTCGCGTTGCATCAGGCTGCGTCCGGATCAGAGCGGCAGGCGCAGGTGCAGGTTGACCGAGCCGCTGGGCGAAGAACGGTAGCGGTAGCGGCTCGAGCGTTTGTCGTAGTAGTGGTAGTGATGATGCTCGTAGCTGCGCGAGCGCTTGTGATGGCCGCGGCCGCGCTGTTTCGCGCGCTTGGCCTGCTTGTGGCCGTGGGCACCCGGGTGGCCGCGGTAGTGCTTGTGCCCCCGAGAATGTCCATGCCGCACAGGCTGCAGCGCGGCGGCATCGAAGCTGGCGCCGGTCACCGTCGGCAGCGCGCCGGTGACCGGCTGGGCCGCATGGGTGGGGGCGGACAGGGCGAGCGCCAGCAGGGCCGCCGGCGCAAGTATCGCGAGTCGTTTCATGGGGTGTTCCCTCCTTCCATTCGGGTCCTGCGGGGCAACGCCTGAAGCGTCCGCCGGCCCCGGTTGTGGCAGGATTGCCAGGGTCTCAGCGTAGGCCGCGTTCCTGAACGTTAGCTAACTGGGGCCGCCGGCGAGCGTGACGCCGGTTACAATTTCGGCCTTTCTCCGGAGACCTGCTCCATGGATGACGACCAGCTCCTGCGGTACAGCCGCCAGATCATGCTCCCCGGCGTGGGGGTGGAGGGTCAGGAGGCCCTGCAGCAGGCGCATGCGGTGATCATGGGACTGGGCGGACTGGGCTCTCCGGTCGCCGCCTACCTGGCCGCAGCCGGCGTGGGCCGCCTGACCCTGGTGGACCCGGACCACGTCGAGGTGACCAACCTGCAGCGCCAGATCCTGCATACCGATGCCGACATCGGCCGCGACAAGGTCGCCTCGGCGACCGACCGCATCGCCGCGATGAACCCCGCCTGCCGGGTGGAGGCGCGCGCCGAACGTCTCGACGACGCGGCCATGCGCCGGCTGTTCGCCGACGCCGACGCGGTCCTGGACGGCACGGACAACTTCGCCGCCCGCGGGGCCATCAACCGGGCCGCGCTGGCAGCCGGCACGCCACTGGTCTCCGGCGCCGTGATCCGTTTCGAGGGGCAGCTGACCACCTTCGACTACCGCGATCCCGGGGCGGCCTGCTACCACTGTCTCTACGGCGAAGGGGGCGGCGACGAGGACACCTGCGCCGCAAACGGGGTGCTGGCCAGTCTGCCCGGCGTGGTCGGCAGCCTGCAGGCCACCGAGGCGCTGAAGCTGCTGATGGGCCTGCCGACCCTGAGCGGCCGGCTGCTGATCCTCGACGGACTGGCCATGCAGTTCCGGGAGATTCGCCTGCGGCGCGACCCCGGCTGCCCCGCGTGTGGCCACCGCCACGCCCCGTCCTGAACCCGGGGCAACCCCGATTCAGGCGCAGGAGCGCGGATTAAACGGCAGGACCTTGCCGGAGGCCGCCGGCGGCCCGGCCTCGGCCAGTGCGGCCGCGAGCTCCGGCTCCATCGCCGACAGGGTGCGGTTCATCACCATGCTGGCCATGGCGTGGAACAGCAGCAGTTCGCAGGCCACTGGGCGATGCAGGCTGCGCCGCCCCCGGGAGTGAAAGGCGGTCCAGGCGACCACCGGCATATCGTTCAGCACCCGGTCGACCACAATCCACGCATCGCGCTGGAGGATCAGGTCGAGATGCTTCAGCCCCGGCGGCGACAGGCGCACCTCCGGCCCCAGACGGGCCAGGGCACGCCGCACCTGGTTGAAGTAACGCGCCTCCACCAGCCAGCCGGGGCGGACATCCAGGGTCGGGATTTCGGTATGCCGGGAATACATTGCGCCCCCGTCTGCGAACGCTGCTAGATCAGTCCTGCTTCTATAGCAAGACCACGGGCGCTCGGGGGCTCGGCCCGCGCCCGGCCGGCGACCGGGGGTCACGGCGGGCTAACGAGAGGGTGCGGCGGGAGGGCCGCAAAGGGCTGACTACTGACGGGTGTCCGGGGTCGGGGGCTGGGTACCCTCGGCGGCGCAGAGGGCCTCGGCATCGACCGGGTCGAAGTGGTAGTGGGCGTTGCAGAATTCGCAGGTCACATCCACCGCGCCCTGCTCCTCGATGATGCCGCGGATCTCGTCACGGCCGAGGCTGCGCAGGGTCTCGCCGATACGCTCGCGGGAACACGGGCAGTGAAAACTGACGCCCGTGCCGTCGAACAGGCGCACGCGCTCTTCGGCGAACAGCCGGCCCAGCAGCGTGCCGGCATCCAGCTCCAGCAACTCCTCGGCGGTGGTGGTCTCGGCCAGGATCGTCGCGCGGTTCCATGCCTCCGAGTCCCGCGTGACCGCATCGCCGCCCTCGCCCGGGAGCGCCTGCAACAGCATGCCGGCCGCGGACTCCGACCCGCTGGCCAGCCACAGCCGGGTCGGCAGCTGCTCCGAACGCTCGAAGTAGACATTCATGGCATCCGCGAGGGTCTCGCCCTCCAGCTCGACCACACCCTGGTAGCGCTCGCCACCGTCGCCGGGGTCCAGCGTCAGCATCAGCCGCGCGTCCTCTCCGGCGCACTCGGCCAGTGTGGCGCCCTCGGGCGGCGTCTCGCGAAAGCGGGCGAGCCCGCGCAGCCGGCCCTGGCCATCGGCCTGGGCCACGATCATGTGCACGGGGCCGGGACCGGTCACCTGCAGGATCAACGAGCCATTGAACTTGAGCGTGGCCGCGGTCAGGGCCACGGCCGCATAGGCCTGGCCCAGCAGATCGCGCACCAAGGGCGGGTACTCGTGGCGCTGCAGCAGGGCCTGCCAGGCGGCGTCGAGGTGCACCCATTCACCACGCACCCCGGCCTCCTCCAGCATGAAGCGATGCAGGGTGTCGGCCTCACGCATGGGATCGCGGTCCGCGCATCAACCGTCCAGCTTCGCCTTCAGGCGCTCGTTGACCTGGGCCGGGTTGGCCTTGCCCTGGGTGGCCTTCATCACCTGGCCGACGAAGAAGCCGAACAGCTTGTCCTTGCCGCCGCGGTACTGCTCGAGCTGCTGCGGGTTGTTGGCCATGACCTCGTCGATGATGGCGTCGATCGCGCCGGTGTCGGTGATCTGCTTGAGGCCCTTGGCCTCGATCACCGCGTCGGCGTCGCCCTCGCCGTTCCACATCGCCTCGAAGACCTCCTTGGCGATCTTGCCGGAGATGGTCTCGTCCTGGATGCGCGCGATCAGTCCGGCCAGGCCGTCGGCGTTGACCGGGGCCTCCCCCAGTTCCACCTCGGAGCGGTTGAGCGCGGCGGAGAATTCGCCCATCACCCAGTTGGCGGCCAGCTTGGGTGCATCGCAGCCGGCGGCCACGGCCTCGTAGAAGTCGCCCATCTCGCGGGTCGCGGTCAGCACGCCGGCGTCGTAGTCCGACAGGCCGTACTGCTCGACGAAGCGCGCGCGCTTGGCGTCCGGCAGCTCCGGGAGCTTTTCGCGCACGGTCTCGATGAAGGCGCTGTCCACGACCAGTGGCAGCAGATCCGGATCGGGGAAGTAGCGGTAGTCGTTGGCCTCTTCCTTGCTGCGCATGGAACGCGTCTCGTCGCGGTCCGGGTCGTACAGGCGGGTCTCCTGGACCACCGTGCCGCCACTCTCGATCACGTCGATCTGGCGTTCGACCTCGAAGTTGATCGCGCGCTCGACGAAGCGGAAGGAGTTCAGATTCTTCAGTTCCGCGCGGGTACCGAACTCGGTCTGTCCCTTCGGTCGGATCGAGACGTTCGCGTCACAGCGGAAGCTGCCTTCCTGCATGTTGCCGTCACAGATATCGAGATAGCGCACCAGCGAGTGCAGCTTCTTCATGTAGGCCACGGCCTCCTTCGCGGAGCGCAGCTCCGGCTCGGAGACGATCTCGATCAGCGGGGTACCGGCGCGGTTGAGGTCGATACCGGTCATCGCCTCGAAGCCCTCGTGCAGGCTCTTGCCGGCGTCCTCCTCGAGGTGCGCGCGGGTCACCCCGATGCGCTTGGTCGTGCCGTCTTCCAGCTCGATATCCAGGTACCCCAGGCCCACGATCGGCAGCTCGAACTGCGAGATCTGGTAGCCCTTGGGGAGATCCGGATAGAAGTAGTTCTTGCGCGCGAACACCGAGCGCGGGGTGATCTCGGCATTGATCGCCAGCCCCAGCATCACGGCCCGTTCGACCGCGCCCTGGTTCAGCACCGGCAGCACCCCCGGCATACCCAGATCCACCGGGCAGGCCTGACGGTTGGGCTCGGCGCCGTAGGCGGTGGGCGCCCCGGAAAAGATCTTGGAGACGGTATTGAGCTGGGCATGAATCTCCAGCCCGATGACGGTTTCCCATTCCATGCGGCGATCCTCAGGCGAAGGCCGCCGGCACACGCGTGTGCCAGTCGGTCTCTTGCTGATACTGATGAGCGACGCCCAGCAGGCGCGCCTCGTCGAAGTAGTTGCCGATCAGCTGCAGCCCCACCGGCAGGCCGTCGATCTCGCCGGCCGGCAGCGACATCGCCGGCAGCCCGGCGAGGTTCGCGGCGATGGTGTAGATGTCGGACAGGTACATGCTGACCGGGTCGGCCTTGGCACCGAGTGCGAACGGCAGCTCCGGGGTGGTCGGGGCCAGCAGCACGTCCACGTCCGCAAACGCGCGGCGGAAGTCATCGGCGATGATACGGCGGACCTTCTGTGCCTTCAGGTAGTAGGCGTCGTAATAGCCGGCGGACAGCACGTAGGTGCCGACCATGATGCGCCGCTTCACCTCGTCGCCGAAGCCCTCCCCGCGCGAGCGGGTGTAGAGGTCCATCAGGTCCTCGGGGTTCTCGCAGCGATAGCCATAGCGCACGCCGTCGAAACGCGCGAGGTTGGAGGAACACTCCGCCGGGGCGACCACGTAGTAGGCCGGCACCGACAGGTGGCTGTTGGGCAGACCGACCTCGCGCACCTCGGCGCCGCGGCCCTTGAGCACCTCGATGGCCGCGTCGATCACGCCGCGCACGCGCTCGTCGAGGCCCGCCTCGCCGAAGAACTCGGTCGGCAGCCCGATGCGCAGGCCCTTGAGGTCCTGGTTCAGACCGGCGGTGAAGTCCTCGGCGGGGCGTTCGACGCTGGTGGAGTCGCGCTCGTCGAAGCCCGCCATCGCGTTCAGCATCCGGCCGCAGTCCTCGGCGGTCGCGGCCATCGGCCCGCCCTGGTCGAGACTGGAGGCGAAGGCGATCATCCCGTAGCGCGAGACGCGGCCGTAGGTCGGCTTGAGCCCGGTAATGCCGCAGAACGCGGCCGGCTGGCGGATCGAGCCGCCGGTGTCGGTGCCGGTGGCCCCCGGCACCAGGCGCGCGCCCACCGCGGCGGCGGAGCCCCCGGAGGAACCACCCGGGACACGCTCGGTATCCCAGGGATTGCGCACGGGCCCGTAGAAACTGGTCTCGTTGGAGGAGCCCATCGCGAACTCGTCCATGTTGGTCTTGCCCAGCATCACCGCCCCGGCGGCGTTCATGCGCTCGACCACGGTGGCGTTATAGGGCGAGACGAACGGATCCAGCATGCGCGAGCCGCAGGAGGTGCGCACGCCCTCGGTGCAGAAGATGTCCTTCTGCGCGATCGGCACACCCAGCAACGGCGCTTGCTCGCCCTGGGCCAGACGCGCATCGGCGGCGTCGGCCTGCGCCAGCGCCTGCTCGGCGGTCACGGTGATAAAGCTGTTCAGTTGCGGATCGAGGCGCTCGATCCGGTCCAGATACAGCTGGGTCAGTTCGCGCGAACTGATCTCGCGGGCCTGGAGCTTGCGCACCCAGCCGGACAGGGTTTCCTGGGCCATGGTTTCGGGGACTCTTGCTGGCTAGAAGCGTGACGGATTCAACAGAACGGCGACAACGTGGATCACGCGCGGGGGATCACTCGATCACGCGCGGGACAAGGTACAGCCCGCCCTCGACGGCCGGGGCGATCGCCTGGTAGGCCTCGCGCCGGTCCGGCTCGGTGACCGCGTCCGGGCGCAGGCGCTGCTCGGCGTCCAGCGGGTGGGCCATCGGCTCGACACCCTCGATGGCCGCCCCATCCAGTTGTTCGACAAAGGCAAAGATATCGCTCAGCCCTCCCGCGAAATCCCGGGCCTGATCGTCGTTCATGGCCAGACGGGAGAGATGGGCGATGCGCCGGACTTCGGAGGTATCGACGGACATGGCGGGAAGGGTCCTGTTGCGTTCAGTTCAACGGGCAAAACGGAGCGCAAACTTACCACAAAGCCGTTGTTGCCCAAACCCCGGGCGCTTGCTAGAGTCGACGGCTTTCCCGCCCGCCCACTCAAGCAGGTTTCTTCTTCATGTTCAAACGCCTTCTGGGGTTGTTCTCCAACGACATCTCCATCGATCTCGGCACCGCCAACACCCTTATCTATATGCGCGGCCAGGGCATCGTCCTGAACGAACCCTCCGTGGTCGCCATTCGTCAGGACCGCGGCCCGGGCGGCCCGCGCTCCATCGAGGCCGTGGGGATCGAGGCGAAGAAGATGCTCGGCCGCACGCCGGAGCACGTGGTCACGGTGCGCCCGATGAAGGACGGCGTGATCGCCGACTTCACCACCACCGAGAAGATGCTGCAGTACTTCATCAAGAAGGTGCACGAACGCCGGATCTTCCGGCCCAGCCCGCGCGTGCTGGTCTGCGTGCCCTGCGGGGCCACCCAGGTGGAACGCCGCGCGATCCGCGAATCGGCCTTCGGCGCCGGGGCGCGCAAGGTTTACCTGTTGCAGGAACCGGTGGCCGCGGCCATTGGCGCCGGCATCCCGCTGGACGAAGCGGTCGGTTCGATGGTGCTGGACATCGGCGGCGGCACCTCCGAAGTCGCGGTGCTGTCGATGAACGGCATCGTCTACTCCGAATCCGTGCGCATCGGCGGTGACACCTTCGACGAGGCCATCATGGCCTATGTGCGCCGCAACTACGGCGTGCTGATCGGCGAGGCCACGGCCGAACGCATCAAGCACGCGGTGGGCTCCGCCTACCCGGGCAAGGAACTGCTGGAGATCGAGGTCAAGGGCCGCAACCTGGCCGAGGGCGTGCCGCGTTCCTTCACGCTGAACTCCAACGAGATCCTCGAGGCCCTGCAGGACCCGCTGTACGGCATCGTCTCCGCCGTGCGTACCGCGCTGGAGCAGACCCCGCCGGAACTGGGCGCGGACGTTGCCGAGCGCGGCATCGTGCTGACCGGCGGCTCCGCCCTGCTGCAGCAGCTGGACCGCCTGCTGATGGAGGAAACCGGCATTCCGGTGGTCATCGCCGACGACCCGCTGACCTGCGTCGCCCGCGGCGGCGGCCGCGTGCTCGAGATGCTCGACGAAAAGCGGGTCGACTTCCTGGCAATGGAATAACCCCCACTCCGGCCACGGGGCCCCGGCTCTCCCGCGGCCGGTGACTCGGGTTACACTCCGGACCGCAACTGGTCGGCAGGATCGCGGGTACAACACTCCGCAACCCTGCCTCGTCGACGCGATCCGCAACCGGAGGTCACGCCATCAGCAAGCCGCTGTTCAGACTGGGTGTCTCGCCCACTCTGCGCCTGCTCGCGGTCATCCTGCTGGGCCTGGCGCTGATGGCGCTGGACCACCGCGTCAATGAACTGCAGTTTGTCCGCAGCACCCTGGCCACCGTGACCTACCCGCTGCAAGTCGCAGTGGACACACCGGTCCGTGCGGTCAGCCGGGTGTTCGAGTCGTTCACCCGCCGCGAGGACCTGATCACCGAGAACCGCATCCTGCGCAGCGAGAACGCGGAACTGCGCGCCCGCCAGCTGCGTTTCGAGGCCCTACAGCAGGAGAACGACCGCCTGCGGGCCCTGCTCAATACCGCGCAGCAGGCCGAGGAACGCGTCGAGATCGCCAAGCTGCTGGCCGTGGACCTGGACCCCTTCCGCCAGCAGATCGTGCTCAACAAGGGGCGCGCGGACGACGTCTACGCGGGCCAGCCGGTCATCAATGCCGACGGCGTGATCGGGCAGGTCCTGTCCACCCGCCTGACCAGTTCCGTGGCCCTGCTGATCTCCGATCCCAGCCATGCCCTGCCGGTGCTCAGCGCGCGCACGGGCCTGCGGGGGCTGGTGGTCGGGACCGGCAACCCGCAGCGCCTCGAGATGCGCCACGTCCCGCTGCAGGAAGACGTCGAACCCGGCGACCTGCTGCTGACCTCCGGGCTGGGCGGCCGTTTCCCGGCCGACTATCCAGTCGCCCGGGTCACCTCCGTCGAGCGCCCGCAGGGCCAGCCCTTTCTGAGCATCCAGGCCGAGCCGCTGGCGGCGCTGGACCGTTCCCGCGAGGTCCTGCTGCTGTGGACCGAGGGCATCATGCCGGGCATCGCCCCCCTTGAACTGGATGAGGATGCGGAGGCAAGGCCGGGCGCATTCACGCCGGAACCCGAGCCGGACGACAACGCGCCGGCAACGCCATGACCCGCGCCATCGGCATCCCCTGGCCGGTGGCGCTGACCCTGCTGGCGGCCCTGGCCCTGGCCATCGTGCCAATCCCCGAGACCCTGCGCCCCGCGCGGCCGGAGTGGCTGGCACTGGTCCTGATCTACTGGGCCATGGCGTTTCCGACCCGCGTGGGCATCCTGACCGCCTTTGTCGCCGGCTTGCTGCTGGATACCCTGATGGGGCAACTGCTGGGGCAGAATGCCATCGCCCTGGCGGTGATCATCTACATCGTGCTACAGATCCATCCGCGCCTGCGGGTGTACCCGGTCTGGCAGCAGATGATGGTGGTCGCGATCCTGATCGCCCTGTACAAGCTGCTGGCCCTGTGGCCCCAGGGGATTACCGGTTTTCCACCGGACCGGATTACGTACTGGGCCCCGGTGATCACCAGCGCCTTGCTCTGGCCGCTGATCTTTTTCCTGCTGCGCGACGTGCGCCGGCGCTGGCTCCTGCACCTGACCTGAGGGAGACGCCGATTCGTGCACATACCCGCGCCCGGCTCGAAGCAGCGTGAACGGTCACGCATACTGTGCCCCGCCAACCCGAAACAAGGAGCCCTGCCATGGACACGAACAAGCAAACCGAGATCGAGGCCGCCGTATTCCGCCGCCTGCTGCAGCATCTGGACGAGCGCAAGGACGTGCAGAACATCGACTTGATGAACCTGGCCGGCTTCTGCCGCAACTGCCTGTCCAAATGGTACGTGGCCGCCGCCGAGGAACGCGGCGAGTCGATCGACTACGAAGGGGCGCGCGAGATCGTCTACGGCATGCCCTACAGCGAATGGAAGGCGCGCTACCAGAAAGAAGCGACCCCCGAACAGAAGGCGGCATTCGAGGCCAGCCAGAAATCGCACGATGCATGATCATGGCCTGATCGAGACCCCGGAGGCCCTGCAGGGCTTTCTCGACACCATTGCCGGGACCGACTGGATCGCGCTGGACACCGAGTTCATGCGCGAGAAGACCTACTACCCGCGCCTGTGCCTGATCCAGCTGGCCACCCTCGACCAGATCGCCTGTGTCGACCCGCTGCGGCTGGATATGGGCCTGCTTGAGCCCCTGCTGTTCGATGCCGGCGTGACCAAGGTCTTCCATTCGGCATCACAGGATCTCGAGGTCCTGTATCGCGAGCTCGGGCGCGTCCCCGCCCCGGTATTCGATACCCAGATCGCCGCCAGCATGCTCGGCTACGGCGAGCAGATCGGCTATGCCAACCTGGTCAAGGCGATCCTCGACCGCGACCTCGACAAGAGCCAGACCCGCACGGACTGGTCACGCCGCCCGCTGAGCGAACAGCAGATCCACTACGCCGCGGACGACGTGCGCTTTCTGGCCACGGTGTTCATGCGCCTGCTGCATGAACTGGAGAGCCACGACCGCATGCACTGGCTGCGCCCGGAGATGGAGGCGCTGAGCAACCCCGCCCTGTACGAACCGGATCCCGACGGTGCCTGGCAGCGCGTCTCTGGCGTCAAGCGGCTCAAGCCGCGCGAGCGCGGCGTGCTGAAGGCCGTGGCGGCCTGGCGCGAACGCGCCGCACAGGCGAGTGATCGCCCGCGACGCTGGATCCTGGCCGACGATATCCTGATCGACATCGCCCGGCGCACCCCTCAGGACACCGCGGCCCTGCACCAGCTGCGGGGCTTTCCCGACGGCATGAAGCCGCCGCGTCAGGAAGAACTGCTGGAGGCGATCCGCGAGGGCCAGGCCCTGCCGCGTGAGGAATGGCCACAGCTCCCGGAGAAGGCGAAGCTCACCGAGGCCGAGGAGGTCCTGGCCGACATCGGCATGGCCCTGCTGCGCGAATGCGCGCGACGCAACCAGATCACCGCCGCCGCGATCGCCCAGCGCAAGGATGTCATCGAGTTGCTGAAGGGGGACGGCACAACCGGCCGCCTGGGCAGCGGCTGGCGCCACGAGATCGCCGGAAAGACCATCGCCCGCTGGTTTGCGGGCGATGGCGAACTGGCACGTACGGAGGAGGGCTTGCAGATCCGCCCGTGAGCATCGAACGGGCGGATCTGCGGGGCGGTCAGGCCGCCTTGTAGATCCCGCGACGCGGCGAGCTCAGCCGGCCCTGGCGCTTCAGGTAGGCCAGGGTCTGGCTGATGTTCTTGGTATCCAGGCCGATCTTCTCGGCCTCGGCCTTGATCTCCTTGATACCCATCTCCGGCTTTTTCGCGACAATCTCGCACAGCTTCTGGCTGATCGACTCGCCTCCGGCGCGCCGCCCGCGACGACCACCGCCGGTGCTGGCGGCTCGGCCCACACGGCCGCCCAGTTCGCGGATCTGGCGCTCCAGCTCGTTGAGCTCCTTGCGGTGGCGCGCCAGCATCTCCTTGCGCTTTTCCATCAGCTTCTCGCGCTTCTGGCGGCGCTCGGCCTCCTTGCGCTCGGCCTCTTCCTTTTCCCGCTGGCGCGCGAGGGCGTAGAGTTCTTCGGCTGAAAGATCGGAGGCCTTCTTGTTATCCATGCTCATGCAACACTCCCGGATTCTGAAAATCGATTCAATGACAGGTCTGGGCCACAGGGGGTTCATAACCCCGCCCCATTCTCTAAAACTAGGGAAACACTGGTTAATGTACACGCTCACGTTGGCTCCCCAGGTTTTCCGAGCCAAGGCGCGGTGTGCAGCCGGTAGTGGTTCTACCGGCAAGGGCGGCAACGCAGGATTGGGGAACCTGGGGTGCCAACCCCGAAGGGGCTCGGCCGCTTTTGTGCGTGAACGGCGTTGCGGCTCCCTTGTGCAGAATGACTGCACGGCAGTCACCGCGCCTTGTTCGCACACAAAAGCGACTCGAGCGTGAGCGTGTACATTAACCAGTGTTTCCCTTGGCCACGGCAGAATAATACGAACCCATGGAACGATGCCAGAAAGATTATAAGAATGCGCAGGAAATACAAGCGTCCGCTCGCACTCTTTCTCCTGAAAAGAGAAAGCAGATATGTGACGAGGTGGCACGGCTGTATCATTTGATCGAAGGCACACCGGACAAAGACCTCCCGGCCATTCGATTTGATCTGAAAGGCCGGGCAGCCGGGCAATGGCGCCTGAGAAAGAATGCGGAAACCCTGCGCTTCAATCCGGAAGCCTTCAGCCTGGAATGGGATCAGCATTTTCCCGAAACGGTGGCGCACGAGGTGGCCCACTCGCTGGTCTACCGCGCCCACGGCATGCGAAGGGTTCGACCCCATGGCCCGGAATGGAAGGGGCTGATGCGGGCGCTGGGCTTCTCCAACCCGAATGTCACGCATGCAACGGCGCTGACCACCCGCAAGATGCGCCAGTACGACTATGTATGCGGATGCGGCCCCCAGCCCCTGAGCGCCCGCCGACACTTTCTTATTAACAAGCGTGGCTATCGGTACCAGTGCCGCCAGTGCGGCCAGTGGCTGCGACGCTCCCGCAGCAGTTGCAGCTGATACCGCGCGCACCCCCGATCAAGCACACGCATCCGGGCGCGCCGGGATCATATGAAAACCCGGCACCCCGCCGTCATCATCCCGGGAAGGAATGTCGGTTCAGATAATCCAGCAAACGCGCCGTTGCGCCCTGATTCTCTGCAATAAAAGCGGTTGCGCGCTGCCGCATGATCTCGCGTCGGGACTCATCCTCCCCCAGCCACGCAGCCATCCGCGCGACCGCCTCCTCGGCATTCCTTGAACGCCATAGCAGATCCGCGGCCTCCATGCGTTCCACCAGAAGTTCAAAATTGTCGACATGCGGCCCCATGACGACCGGACAATTCCACAATGCGGCCTCCAGCGGGTTGTGGCCGCCAACGGAGACCAGTGAACCCCCAACAAAGGCGACATCGGCCAGGCCAAAGAAACGTTTCAACTCCCCCAGCGTGTCCAGCAGCCAGTAATGCGTGGCGGCGTCCGGCACCCCTTCGCTGCGGCGAACGAAGCTTTGCCCGGAACGTTCCAGCAGGTCCGCCACTTCGGGAAACCGCTGCGGATGGCGCGGCGCCACGATCACCAGAAGTCGTGGATACTCGTCGCGCAAGGCGTTCAGCCCCGGCAGCAATTGGGCCTCTTCGTCGGCATGGGTACTGGCGAGAATCACCACCGGGCGCCCGTCAACCACCGGACGCAGAGACCGGACCTCCTGGCGATCGTCCTCCTCGATGTGGATGTCGAACTTGATATCGCCATTGACCGTCACGCGATCGGGCACGGCCCCAAGGGCGACGAAGCGCTCCCGGTCCAGCGCATTGCGACAGGCAATCCAGTCAAATCCGCTCATGGCCGGCGCGATCAGCCGCGGGAGCCGGGCATAGCGTCGGGCCGAACGTCCGGACATCCGGGCGTTCGCCAGCACGACCGGCACCGCGGCACGCCGCGCCTCCGCCAGCATGTTCGGCCAGATCTCGGTCTCCATGACCACGATGGCGCGCGGGCGCACGGCACGCAGGAATCGGCGCTGCAGCCACGGCAGGTCCAGTGGCAGGAAACGATGCATGACCTGACCGCCGAGCCGCTCCGTCAGCATGGCGGCACCGGTCGGCGTCGTGGTCGTCACCAGAATGCGCCGCGGGCCGGCGTCCAGCAGCCGGCGAATCAGGGCTTCCGCCGCCAGCACCTCGCCGACCGATACCGCATGAATCCAGATCTCGGCCGGCTCCGGCGCGCGCGCCCAGCCCATGACCTCGCCCAGCCGGACACGCACCGAAGCCCGACGGCTGCGCAAGCCGTGGCGGATCAGCAACAAGGGGGTCAGCAACGCAAGCAGCGCCGTGTAGACTACGCGGGTCATTCGCAGGGAGACTCCGATCCGTGACGGCACGGCCCGAACCATCGAGCGCGACCGAACGCCCACCCCGCGGTCCCACCACCTGGCCCATGTGGGCGGTCATCGGCCTGGCACGGCTGGTCATCCAGCTGCCCATCCGCTGGCAGCAGGCGCTCGGCCGCGGCATCGGGCGACTGTTCTACCGTTTCGGCCGCGAGCGTCGTGCGATCGCCCGCACCAACCTCGAACTGTGCTTTCCCGACCAGTCCACCGAGCAGCGCGAACAGTGGCTGCACGAGCACTTCGAGGCGGCCGGAATGGGGGTCCTCGAGATGGCCATGGCCTGGTGGGGACGCGACACGCAACTCAAGGGACATTACACAATCCACGGGCTGGAACATCTGGACAGGGCACTGGAGCAGGGCAAAGGGGCCCTGCTGGTCAGCGCCCATTTCACCACACTCGAGCTCTGCGGGCGCCTGCTGGGCCTGCACCGGGACTTTGCCGCGATGTACCGGCCCAGCGAGCGCCCGCTGATCAATTACCTGTTCAAGGTCAACCGCGACCGGCACACGGCGGGCGTGATCGCCCGCGACGACGTGAAGGGCCTGCTGCGCACCCTGCGCAACAACATGCCCGTGTGGTACGCGCCCGACCAGGCCACCAGCGGGCGCCAGACCGAACTGGTCCCGTTCTTCGGCGAACCCGCGAACACGCAAACGGCCACCCATCGCATCGCCCGGGTCAGCGGCGCCCCGGTCCTGCCCTTCTTCGGCTACCGCCGGGACGACGGCCACTACGTCGTGACCATCCACCCCCCGGTGGAAGACTTCCCTACCGAGGACGCCTACGCCGACACCCTGCGCATCAACCACATCATCGAAGAAGCCGTGATGGACGCCCCGGGCCAGTACTTCTGGACCCACAAGCGCTTCAAGAAGCGCGCGGGCATGCCCGATCCTTACGCGGGCTGAGGCTCGCGCGCGATCAGTCTTCCAGACCCAATTCGCGGCGGATATGCGCAGCCACCTTCGGCGTATCGTTGACCGGCGCGTAGGACCACTGATCGAGCGCCCCGCTAAACGGTCGGGTCACGCCTTCCGCCTCCAGGGCAGAGTGAAAGGCCTGCAGGCGACGGCCGAGCGGCCCCAGGGCCACCGTGTATACGGGGACACCGGTCGCCGCCGCCTCCGAGACCATGGACACGGAATCGGCACTGACCACGATATGGTCGGCTGTTGCCAGCATCGCCATAAAGGGGTTCTCGCCCTGCCCGTCCCAGACAAACCCGGGAACATCCGCCAGCCCCTCGACCAGTCGTCGCGTGCTGGCCGCGCCCGTCCGCCGCGAGGGCGTGACCAGCACACTTCCCCAGGAGGCTTCTGCGGCCGAACGCAGGTCACGGATCAGGGCATCTAGTCGCTCCTGCCCCAGATCACCGCGCTGCGTAGCACCCCCGATCAGCACCGCGATCCAGGGACGGGGAAACGCCGCCCAGGCGTCACCCAGCCCCCTGCGCGCAGCCTCCAGCCGCTCGGCTGTCACCCGGTGCAGGGCGCCACGCGTCGCAATCACGTTGGGGCCGGCCAACCCGTCGTGACGCGGCGGCACCACCCAGTCGAAATGGCGCGGAGAGATCTGCGGGTCCTGCACATGCACGGTCATGATGGCGCCACCACTGGCGCGCTTGAGAGCGACCGCGACCATGGCGCTCCGCCGCCCGCAAGAGATCAGCAGGCGTGGCCAGGGTGGCGCCAGGGAATCGCTATCGGCAGTCAATCCTCGCAACACGCCGGGGGCAAAGGAGCCGCGCATCCAGCGCCAGGGCGCGCGCAGCCCCACCGTCTTGTGTTCATAGGGCAGCCCAACAGCCTCGGCCAGCCCACGGACCTGACTGGTCATCCCGGCCTCGCCGGTCGTCAGAGTCCAGCAATGCGGCACGTCAGTCATAGCGTAAGGCTCTGAAGCGAATCAGGCAGCATCGATCCCTCTTTTGGCACTCATCCCTTGATCCCGCCTTCGGCTTTCCCAAGTCAGCCTCCCAACGCGGGCAAGAACCGCTATCGCCGCGCGACCCCGCAAGCCGAATACGCTTCAAGGACTCGAGAGCTCTTCGCCACCATCCTGCCCAACACTCGCAGCCGCCAGCATATCGGCGTACAGATCGACAACTCGCGGCAGCACGGCCCCCTCGAAATAGCTCTCGCGGTACCGGACCAGTGCAGACTGGGCACGTTCCCTGGAGTCAGCCGGCGACCCAGCTGCACTACGCATTGCCCGCAACAGATCTTCCATGCTGTCGACTTCACACATAAAGGCATACGGTTCACCGAGAATCTCGAGCGGCCCCTTCGTTTTCGTCGAGACGATCGGGACACCGCATGCCATAGCCTCCAGGATGGCAATGCCGAATGGCTCATCACGAGATGGCAGTACGAAGACATCCGCCTGTTCAAGAAAGCCCCTGATGTCTGTCACCCACCCCGGGAACTCGACAGACCCTTCGATACCCAGATCCAGAGCCAGCGCTTTGAGCCGTTCTGCCTCTTCGCCGTCTCCAGCCAGCACTAATCGTGCGTCGGGATATTCGGTGAGCAAACAGGTAAAGGCCCGCAAAAGCAGGTCAAACCCCTTTTTGTGTACAAAACGCCCAAAACTTGCCCAAACCTTTAGCCGAGAATCCGTCTTACCTTCTACACAATCCTTTGGTGGAAACGACGAGAAGTTCGGAATCACCCGAATGCGGTCCGGTTCGATCCCATGGCTCAGGAGGTAGTCACGCTGGCTGCAGGTGGTCACGTTGAACCAGTCGATGTGTCGGTAATACTTGAGTTTTACATAGTTGTGAAGCTTCGTGACGACAGGAAGGCCCAGCTCCCGTGCCGCATTTCCGCCCAGCCAGGCACCCCGAGCCATATGGGTATGCACCAGATCCGGCCCAAAGCGGCCGACCGCACGCCGAATCACTCGCCGGGCCAGTGGGTCCCAGGCCCCCAGAACACGAACGGGTTCGAGGGCGATAGCCGCGTGCTTCGCCAGTTCGCCATGGGCGACCGATCCGTGCCTGCAGACAGCCAGCACGGAATAGCCGCGATCGGCGAGAGCTCGGCAAAGGTCCACGTAGTAGCGTTCCGCTCCACCGAACCCCTGACTCAGCATAATCTGGGCGATCTTCATCGGCGCCCCCAACAAGACAGGCGTCGACGTAGAAGAATCGCCGCCTTGAGCCATCCAGCCTTAAAAAGCGATCAAGCTGGTACACTCCGCTGAACGGGAGTATCCGGCGAAGCCAGTTCGTGGCGGTTGCGCCACTCTGCGGTCACGTAGTTGATGATCAGAGAGCGGCGCACGCCTTTCAGGGGACGAAGGTGGTAGCCGTGCCAGGTGTTGTCCGCCGGCACGAATACCAATGCACTGTTGTACGTGCCGGGCGCCGTCTCGTAGTGCGTGTCCGCGTCCACATAAACGTCCGTGCCCCAGGCCTCGTAACCGGGGTCGGTGGACAGGTACAGCAGCATGGTGAATTTCTTTACACCCAGGTCCGTGTGCGGTGCCAGCCAGAAACCCTCGGTATCCAGACAGTGCTCGATGCGCAGGTAATTGCCGCTCACGTCCACACCGCACACATCAAAGATCGCATCCAGCACTTGCGGACTCTCGAAGGCCGCCGCAACGCTCTCGCAGACCTCGAAGGCCTTCCGATTCTCGGCGTCGAAGAAGCGCCGAGAACTGTTGTGCGTCTCGCGCTTGCCCTCGGTATCGCCGATCGCCGGCGGCTTGAACGGCAGTGCCTCAACTGCACGCGCCGCCGCCTCGGGCAGCACCGCCTGCGGATACCACCGCCGATACGGATACACCTCGGACGGGGCCCCGCGCAACGAAGCCTCGACCTGTTGTGCCACTGCAACGGCTGTACCCATCAACGACCGCCTTGTTTAACGACAATCTCTAAACGAGCCACAATAACAGCCCCATCGTACTGAAAACCAATCGGCCACCTACCAAACAGTGCGTCGCGAACAAGGCCTCAAGGCCGGTAGGCCGGAAGCACGTGAACTTTCCATCGACTTACTAGCCAGGCGTGGATTCGTTTACCCAGGGAGTCGGTCAAGCGATCTACTCCACGCACCAACCCGGCAAGCCCCGGCGGCCCCGAAGAGCGCGGTACACGACCGGCCATCATCGACTCACCACCGTCCTCCCATACCAGAGCGGGGAACACCTGAAGGATGCACATACGCTGTCTCCAAGCCTTCGACAACAAGGTATCGTATGGTCTCGAAAAAGCAGCACCCCAGGAGTCCAGAACCTTTCTGGCGCCAAGCCGCGAGTAAACGAAGCCCGTCGCACCAAAGCCCGGGCGCAGGGACACGAAGACATCCATACCCTCAACGCGCGCGACCACCGGTCCCTTCACAGCACTTGGGCGGTTCTCCAGCTTGATCAGGTCCCAGCCACTGATGCTGCTTTCCAGCATTCGAACCTGATCGATGAAATTCGGCGATACCTCGGCATCATCTTCCAGAATCACGCACGACGCTTCGCCTGTTTCCAGAAACAACTTCAGAGCCTGAAAATGGCTGAGGGCGCAGCCGATTTCGGATGCCTGAAGCGGCTGATGGAATCGACTCGTCCGGTAACCCCGCTGGCGAGCCTCGGAGTCGGACAAGCATCGCCCGTCGACCGCACGAACAAACTCCGGCACGACGCCGCAGTTCCCGAGCCTTCGCTTGACCGCCGCACGACGCTCAACGGCGCGGTCCATGCTGATAACGAAAACCCTCACGTCATCCTGACCCTGCGGACTCAGACTCTATTTCGGCCTAGCGAATCGTCTAGAATACACAAGCTGCTATTGCCGAGGCCGCTTTGTGCCCCTTCCTCGCTTTTCCGAAACGCTCCGCCTCGGAGCCGATTCGCTGAGAAAACAGCCTCTTTGCTTCGCGAACTCTTTGCTCGTGTTCGCCATCCTGGCAGGGATCATCACCTACGAACATGGCCCATTTACGGGATCGCTTCTGCTCTTGGCACTAGCGACCCTATACCCCCTCGCCAAAGAGTTCCCCGAAGCCTTCAAGCTACACTGGCCCTGGATACTCGGCCTGATCGCATATGGAGGCTCCAGCATCGCCCTCGGGCTATTGCACGGCACACCGATTGACGAATTCGGCAAGCCTCTGCGTTTTATTCTCGGAATTCTCGTATTCCTCCACTTGGCCCGCACCGGGTTCAGCACCACCGCGTTCTGGTGGGGGGCCGGCTTAGGAGCAGCGATCGCGGGCGCCCTGGCCATTCACGAGGTCGCCATAGAAGGCGCGGAACGGGCCTCACTCGGATTCAACCCGGTGCCATTCGGCATACTACTAAGCACGCTTGGCACCCTCGCACTGTATCGCGCCTCTACGCACCCCCGGCTACCGGGAGTCATGGTCTTTTTCATGTTTTCCGGCCTCGCCTACGCCGGGACCATAGCCTCCGGTACTCGAGGAGCTTGGCTGATCTGGATTGTGGGGGCAACGCTGATCGTCCTATTCCGGCTGCGCCATTCGCCCATGCTCACTTCGCAAAAGTGGCTCCTACTAGCTGCCGTACTTGTCGGTGCTGCTGGGTTAACCTGGTCAACCGGTCATGACCGCATCGACCACTCGCTGAAAGAAACCCGGAACCTCCAGTCCGGAGAACTCGCATCCAGCCTGGGCACACGCTTACAGCAGTGGCATATCGGGGCCGAGCTGGGGATGCGCAACCCGCTAACAGGCCTTGGAACAGACCGAACCGAAATCCATCACGCCGCCAAGGAAACGCTCGACGCGCATGGCTACGAATCCCGGGTCATCACCGAGTTTACTCACTTCCACAACCAGTACATCGAAAATTTCGTGACATTCGGCTTACCTGGCCTGATCGCATGGCTGGCCTTGCTAGCCGCATTGGTCTACAAGACTTCTCCGTCTGCCCGAGAGCCAGCGACCCTATTGCTTAGCGCATTCGCAATCGGCTCCCTGTTCGAATCGACGATGGAGGCTGGCCGACTGATCTTCATGATCATACTGGTGGGCAGTATGGTGCGCTTGCTGCACGACCCGCTACGCGAGAAAGAGTCGACACGTACCAACGGTCAACTCAGGCCCAAGACATAGATGATACGCGTACTGCAAATGGTCCCCGCGCTGGAATCGGGCGGAGTTGAACGCGGAACCCTGGAGATCGGGCAATCCTTGGTCGCCGCCGGCCATCGCTCCCTGGTGATGTCTGCGGGCGGACGGATGGTGCCAGAGCTCGAGGCGCAAGGGAGCGAACACTTTGCCTGGCCCATCGGGAAGAAGTCGCCCTGGACATTTCGCCTGGTTCGACCACTACGCCAGTTCCTCCGCGAACAGCGGGTAGACGTAATCGACGTTCGATCGCGTATGCCGGCCTGGATAGCCTGGAAGGCTTGGTCAGGCCTGCTCCCCAGCGAACGACCGCGACTGGTCACTTCGGTACACGGTTTCAACTCGGTCAACCGTTACAGTGCGATCCTCACGCGTGGTGAGCGGGTAGTCACGGTATCCGAAAGCCTCCGCTCGTTTCTACTGAACCAATACGCGAATCTTGACCCCCGGCGCATCGAGGTAATCCATCGCGGAATTGATACCGGCGAATACTACCCCGGGTTTCGGCCCTCATCGGACTGGATGGCCCTGTGGGAGAAAACGTTCCCCCAGCTTCAGGGACGCTACACGATCGTACTGCCGGGACGCATCACTCGACTAAAAGGACACTTCGACGCGCTGGACATTCTGCAGGGCCTGCAAGATCGGTACATCCCTGCGCACCTACTGTTCGTCGGTGGTACCGACCCGCGCAAAGAAGGCTACCGCAGAGAACTGCAAACCAGAATTTCAGCGAAGAGGCTAACCCCCCATGTGACCTTCACGGGGCCACGAAGCGACCTCCGCGAAATCCTGGCCGTCTCAGATGCCGTTTTATCCATCTCCACACAACCGGAGTCCTTTGGCCGCACCACCCTTGAGGCCCTGAGTCTCGGGCGCCCCGTGCTCGGATACAATCATGGCGGCGTAGGCGAGCAGCTAGGCGAGCTATTCCCAGAAGGAAGAATACCGGCAGGAGGAATCCAACATGCTGCTGAAAGACTCGCCCAATGGGCGGCAGGGAATGCTCCAGCCCCGTATTGGCCTCATGCGTGGACTCTGGAGACAATGTGCCAGCGCACAATTGATGTGTACGAAAGACTATCTGGAGGGTTACTCCCTCGTTAAACCTTGGCGCCGCCCCGGAAGTGGGCCCTAATCGAACGTTGAACTGGTGAGAACCACCAGCCGGGTACCTCGTTCATGCTCACAAGCATGTTCGAGTGTATAGCCCGATGCGACTTATGGACTTGTAATAGTCGCACCACAGTATCCAGAACCCACCCCAACAACCACACCCTGCGGCAAACAAGCCAAGGGCGAGGAGTCCGATTCATGGAAACCAAGATCCCCGGCACCATCACTGTCGAGGTCGGTGCCGGCGAGCTGCTGGACAAGATCACGATCCTGAAGATCAAGAACGAGCGCATCAGCGACACTGAGAAGCTCCGGAACATTCGCCATGAGCTGAATGTACTTCAGGAAACGTGGATTCAGGCCGGTCTGGACAGCCCCGAGGTTGAAGGTCTGGAGCGGGACCTGCGCGAAGTGAACTCGAAGCTCTGGGAGATCGAGGACGAGATCCGCGAGTGCGAAGCGGAGAAGGAGTTCGGCGCGCGTTTCGTGGAATTGGCGCGTTCGGTCTATATCACCAATGACGAGCGCGCCCGCATCAAAAAGGCCGTCAACACACTGTGCAACTCGGCGATCGTCGAGGAAAAGTCGTATTCAGACTACAAGAACTAGCCAGGCCGAAGATCCGCAATCACCTCCCGCAACACAGTCTCCACCGGGAGATCCTTCAGATCGTCCGCCTCGATCGCCCGAAATTCGGCGCGGGACAGCCCGGTTCGAACGGGCGAGGCATGCGGCCCGAACAGGGCCAGTCCCGGCTTGCCGAGGCAGGCCGCAACATGCGTCGGCCCCGTGTCGTTTCCGACCACGTATGAGGCGCCCCGGATCGCCCCCGCTAACCCGAACCAGTCGAGCACCTCGTCATGGGCGCCAAACAGGGGCGTCGCAGGGATTGCCCGACAGAGCTCGATCTCGTCGGGCCCCGGGACGGTGACCACTTGATACTCCGTCTGGTTAGCGATTGCTGAAGTAAGGGCCGCGTAATGGGGCCAGCGCTTCTCGGGGTGACGGGCCGAGGACCCCGGAATCAAGACGATGTACTTTCCGGTCACACCGCGGGCCTGAAGGATGGGCGCGACATCCTCCGCCATCCATCCCACATCAGGATCCAGGGTGTGCGTGGTTTCCAGTCCGGCAGCCGCCAACTGCCTCTGGAATGCCGAAAGGGGGGACTCCTCGCCTCGCCTGCGCTCGCCACAGATCCAGGTCGGTTGCCTCAGGATACGGCGCCGATAGAACGATGTTCGGCTCGAATTCTGCAGATCGTAGACACGATCGAACCGTTCGGACCGAAGCACCCGCGCCAGACGCCACCAGAGTACTAGCTTCCAAGCCTTCGGACGTGTCTCCGTCAGGACGCGATCCACATGCGGGCAACGCTCGAAGATCGACCGGTATGGGGGCGTTGTAAGAATCACCAGTTCATCATCCGGGTGGTGCCGGCGGATATCGCGTAACGCACCATCCGTTTGCACGACATCGCCGAAAGCGCCGTGCTTGATTACCAGAATCTTGCCCATCCCGCTCCCTCGTGGAAGGCGGCGGCTTCTCGCTAGGCGGCCACCTTCGGCGTCGCCGAAGCCAGGTTCAGCCGTCGTCCTTCAGGATGAACTGGGTGCCGCAGTAGGGGCACTGGTAGCGGCCATCCGGGGTCTCGTCGATCGGGAGGAAGACGCGCGGGTGCGAGGCCCACAGGGCCATCTTGGGCGTAGGGCAGTGCAGCGGCAGGTCCTTGCGCGTGACCGTGATCTCGGTCTGGGCGTTCGGCGTCTGGTACTGGTCCTGATGGTGGGCGGTATCGGGATTCACCATGATTCTTCTCGCATCCGGTTGACGGAAAATTCGGGCACCTCAGACGAAGGTCAGCCAGCCCTCGTGGCGGCTGTCGCGCCCCTGCACCACGTCGAAGTAGCGTGACTGCAGGCGCTCGGTAATCGGGCCGCGGGTGCCGGTGCCGATCGGGCGATCGTCGACCTCGCGGATCGGGGTCACCTCGGCGGCGGTGCCGGTGAAGAAGGCCTCGTCGGCAATGTACACCTCGTCGCGGGTGATGCGCTTCTCAATGACCTCCAGCCCCTCCTCACGCGCCAGCTCGATCACCGTGCGGCGGGTGATGCCGTCCAGCGCGGAGGTCAGGTCCGGGGTAAACAGCACGCCGTCGTGCACGATGAAGATGTTCTCGCCACTGCCCTCGGCCACGAAGCCCTCGGTATCCAGCAGCATGGCCTCGTCGTAGCCGCAGCGGGTGGCCTCCTGCAGGGCCATCATGGAGTTCATGTAGTTGCCGTTGGCCTTGGCCTTGCACATGGTCACGTTCACGTGGTGGCGGCTGTAGGAAGAGGTGCGGATGCGGATTCCCTTCTCGATCCCCTCGTCGCCCAGGTAGCTGCCCCAGTGCCAGGCCGCGACCATCGCGTGCACCAGCAGGTTGTCGGCGCGCAGCCCCATGCCCTCGGAGCCGAGAAAACACATCGGCCGCAGGTAGGCGCTTTCCAGCCCGTTGTCGCGCACGGACGCGATCTGCGCCTCGTTCAGCGCCTCGGCGGTGTAGGGGATGGTCATCCCGACGATCTTGGCCGAGTTGAACAGCCGTCGGGTGTGATCCTGCAGCCGGAAGATCGCCGGGCCCCGCGCGGTCTTGTAGGCGCGCACGCCCTCGAACACCCCCATGCCGTAGTGCAGGGTGTGGGTCAGTACGTGGGTCTGCGCCTCGCGCCAGGGCACCATCTGCCCGTCCAGCCAGATCACCCCGTCGCGGTCGGCCATCGACATTATCTTGTTCCTCTATGCGTTCTGGTTCGCGGCCGCTTGCGGCTCGCCGAACAGGTCATTCCAGGCTTCGATCACGCGATCGCGCACCGCGCACAGCGCGTCGTCGGGCGCCTCGACTCGGGCATCCGACCCCGCCAGCGTGAGGCGGTGGATGCGATTGCGCAGATCCCGGTAGGCATCCGCCAGCGCCTCGCTCAGGCTCGCGTCGATCACACCCTCGCGCCCGAGCGCCTCCAGCGTGCGGATCTTGTCCGGCCAGTCGCAGACGGCGGGGTGCTCGTGCGCGGATACCAAAACCCAGTATTGAACCATGAATTCAATATCAGTGATACCGCCACGGTCGCGCTTGAGATGGAAGCCCTGGCCCTTCTTCGAGGCGTGTTCCGCCAGCATGCGATCGCGCATCTCGACGACCTCGGCCCGCAGCGCCCCGGCGTCGCGCTCGCGGGTCAGGACCTCGCGGCGCAGGGCGTGAAAGCGCTCGCCCAGCTCGGCATCCCCGGTCACGAAGCGGGCCCGCACCAGCGCCTGGTGTTCCCAGGTCCAGGCGGACTCGTCCTGGTAGCGCCGGAACGCCTGCAGGCCGCTGACCAGCAACCCCGCCGTGCCACTGGGCCGCAGCCGGGTATCCACCTCGTACAGGCGGCCCGCCGGGGTAAAGGCCCCCAGCAGGTGCACCACCCGCTGGGCCACCCGCGCGAAGAACTCGGTGTTGTCGATCACCTTCGGGCCCGCCGTCTGCGCTTCGTCCCCTTCACTGTCGTGCAGGAACACCACGTCCAGATCCGAACCATAGCCCAGCTCGAAGCCGCCCAGCTTGCCGTAGCCGATCACCGCGAAGCGCGCCACCCGCCGCGCGTCCGACGCCCCGCACTGCGGCTCGCCGTGGCGCTCGACCATCTTCTCCCACGCCAGTTGCAGCACCCGCTCCAGCAGGACCTCGGCAAGCCAGGTCAGGTGATCGGAGACCTTCATCAGCGGCAGGAAGCCCATGATATCGGCGGCCGCCACGCGCAGCGTCTGCACCTGCTTGAACTGCCGCAGGCGGTCCAGCATCTGTTCGTGGTCCTGCTCGGGAAACTGCGCCAGTTCAGCCTCCAGCTCCTGGCGCAGCCCGTCGCGATCCGGCGGTGCGTAGAGCGCACGCGGGTCCAGCAGCTCGTCCAGCAGCACCGGATGCCGGGTCAGCTGTTCGTTGATCCACGGGCTGGCGGCCACCAGCTTCACCAACTGGGACAGCGCCAGCGGGTTTTCCACCAGCAGCGACAGGTAGACCGAACGCCGGGCAATGGTGCGCACCATCTGCAGGGCCCGGGGCAGCACCGCATCCGGGGCCTCCATCTCCGCGATGGCCCCGATCAGCAGCGGCATCAGGCGGTCCAGCCGCTGGCGCCCGGTCACGCTCATCGCACGCACGCCCGGGCTCTCGCGTAGATCGGCGATGCCGCGCAGGGCCTCGTCCGCATGCTGGAAGTCCATCGCCTCCAGTACCGCGCGGGCGTCATCCTCCGGGAGCGCGCCCTGCCAGAGACGATTCAGCTGCTGCTCGCGATCCGCCTCCGGCGAGGCCTCCATGGCCGCCCCGTCCGCGCGCTGCGGGGCGCTGAAGACCTGCTCGAAGTGGGCATGCACCCGCCGCTGCTCGCGCAGCAGCGCCATCTCGAACGCGGCCTCGTCGTCGAAACCCAGCGACAGCGCCAGGCGGTGGCGGTCATCCCCGTTGGAGGGCAGGCGGTGCGTCTGCTGATCATTCAGCATCTGCAGGCGATTCTCCACGCGGCGCAGGAAGCGATAGGAACGCTCCAGCTGCTCGACCGCGTAGGCCGGCAGGAGCTCGCGCTCGCGCAGCACCCCCATCACGCCCAGCAGGTCGCGACGCTGCAGCGCCTGGTCGCGTCCGCCCCGGATCAGCTGGAACGACTGCGCGATGAACTCGACCTCACGGATCCCGCCCTCGCCGTGCTTCACGTCCTCGAACCGGCCGCGCCGCGCCGACTCGTCGTTGATCATCTGCTTCAGCTCGCGCAGGTTGGCGAGGGTGCCGTAGTCCAGGTAACGCCGATAGATGAACGGGCGCAGCCGCCGCATCAGCCGCGCGCCGGCCTCGGGGTCGCCCGCCAGCGGGCTGGCCTTGATCAGGGCGTAGCGCTCCCACTCGCGCCCGTGTGCCTGGTAGTAGTCCTCCATGGCGTCGAAGTGCATCACCAGCGGGCCGGAATCGCCGAAGGGACGCAGGCGCATGTCCACGCGATAGCAGAAGCCATCCGCGGTCACATCCGACAGCACCGCGATCAACTGCCGCCCCAGGCGCTGGAAAAACGCCTGGTTCTCGATCACCCGTTCGCCATCGGTCTCGCCCGCCTCCTCGAAGGCGAAGATCAGATCGATGTCGGAGGAGAAATTGAGCTCGCCGCCCCCCAGCTTGCCCAGCCCCAGGACCACCATGGACTGGGCCTCGCCCGCCGGTCCGCGGGGCTGGCCGTAACGCTCCTGCAAGTGCCGGTCCAGCCACTGCAGCCCGCCCTCGATCAGGGATCGGGCCAGCCGGCTCAGGTCGTGCATCACCTCGTCGAGGTCTGCCTGGCCCGACAGATCGCGCCAGGCCACGCGGATCATCTCGCGATGCCGGGTCTCGCGCAGCACATGCCGCAGCGCGGCCTCGTCGGCGGCACCCTCCAGTCGCGCCTGGAGGGTGCGTTCGAAAGCGGCATCGTCACAGGCCGCCACCCGGCCCTCCGGGTCCAGGGCCTCGAGCAGGTATTCCGGGTGCTGGCGCACCGTCTGCGCCAGGTAATGGCTGAAGGCCAGCGCCACGGGCGTCGCCGCGAGGAAGGTATCCGGCCAGGCGCATTTCTCATCCAGCTCGGCCAGCAGGTCGCGAACCTCCTGCTGCAACGACGCGGGCAGGGACGCGGGGGATTCGGGCAGAGGCTTGTCCATGTGCCAAGCCTATCAGCGTTGCACCCGATTGGGTGCCCGGCCCAGCGCGCCGCCGACCCAATGGGTATTGACACGGGATGAGAACACAAATAACAATCGTTCTCGTCTATCGAGTACCAACACCTGACCATTCTTCAATGAGGAACCGCACCATGATGCTTCGTCCACTTGCCTGGCTGATCGGCACCGCCGCGGCCATCGCCGTCAGCATGCCGCTGGTCGGCTGCAGCCCCGCCGATCAGGACGAGGTCAACCTCTATTCGGCGCGCCAGGAAAACCTGATCAAGCCGCTGCTCGACGACTTCACCGATCAGACCGGCATTCAGGTCAACCTGGTGACCGGCGGTGCGGACAGCCTGCTCCAGCGCCTGCGCCACGAGGGCCGCAACTCCCCGGCCGATGTCTTCATCACCGTGGATGCGGCGCGCCTGCATCAGGCCCGCGAGGCCGGCGTGCTGCAGGGAATCGAGTCCGAGGTGCTGCACGAGAACATCCCCGAACGTTATCGCGACCCCGACGGGCTGTGGTTCGGCCTGTCCTCGCGGGCCCGCCCGATCCTTTATCACAAGGATCGCGTCGACCCCTCCGAGCTGTCGACCTACGAGGCCCTGACCGATAGCCAATGGGAAGGCCGCATCTGCATCCGTTCCTCCAGCAACGTCTACAACCAGTCGCTGGTGGCCGCGATGATCGCGACCGAGGGCACCGACGCCGCCCAGGAGTGGGCCAACGGAATCGTCGCCAACATGGCGCGCCAGCCGCAGGGCGGGGATCGCGACCAGATCCGCGCGGTGGCCGACGGGGTCTGCGACATCGCGATCGCCAACACCTACTACCTGGGCCTGATGCTGGACGGCGAAGGGCGTGACCGCGAAGTCGCCGAACAGATCGGCGTCTTCTGGCCCAACCAGGACGGCCGCGGCACGCACGTCAACATCAGCGGCGCCGGTGTCACCGCGCACGCCCCGAACCAGGACAACGCGATCCGCCTGCTGGAGTTCCTCTCCGCCACCGAGGCCCAGGAGTGGTACGCCGAGGTCAACCAGGAGTACCCGATCCGCGACGACGTCCCGGCGAGCGAGATCCTTCAGGGATTCGGCGACTTCAAGGCCGACGACATCGAGCTCTACCGGCTGGGCAACCACAACGCCGAGGCCGTGCGCGTGATGGATCGGGCCCGCTGGCGCTGAGCCTGAACCATCACACCATGCACCCCACTCGCCCCCGGCCCTCCGGGGGCGTTTTGTTTGCACTCCGGAAGACATCGGAGATTCGGATGCAAAGAAGCCGCCATCGCGCCGGCGTCAATCCGCCAGTCCTGAAGCGGCCATAGTGGTATTCGAAACAAGAACCTTTACTATTCGCACTCCATGAGCGCACAGACGACCAGCACGGCCGCCCCAGCGGCACCCCACGCGACCCGCCGGCGCCTGCCGTCGAGTCCGTGGACGGCGATCGCCCTCGTCGTGGCGCTGACCCTCGCCCTGCCGATCCTGGTCATCTTCGGGCACGTATTCATCCCCGCCGGGGAGGTCTGGACCCATCTGCGCGAGACCGTCCTCGCGGATTACGTGTTCAATTCCCTGGCGCTGCTGATCGGGGTTGGTATCGGGGTCCTGCTGATCGGGGTGCCGGTGGCCTGGCTGGTCAGCGTCTGCGACTTCCCCGGGCGCGGCATCTTCCAGTGGGCGCTGATGCTGCCGCTGGCCATGCCGGCCTACATCATTGCCTATACCTACACCGGCATGCTGGATTTCAGCGGCCCGGTACAGGTGCTGATCCGCGACCTGACCGGCCTGGGCTACGGCGAATACTGGTTCCCCGAGATCCGCTCGCTCGGCGGCGCCAT
The DNA here is from genome assembly GCF_000377445.1 of Thioalkalivibrio sp. ALE9. Lineage (NCBI taxonomy): Bacteria > Pseudomonadati > Pseudomonadota > Gammaproteobacteria > Chromatiales > Ectothiorhodospiraceae > Thioalkalivibrio > Thioalkalivibrio sp. ALE9. Next base: position 487,245 of record NZ_KB898123.1, on the reverse strand, counting down.
GGCCATGCTCACACTGGTGCTGTACCCCTATGTCTACCTGCTCAGCCGGGCCGCCTTCCTGGAACAGTCGGTGTGCGTTCTGGAGGTCTCCCGCACCCTGGGCGCCGGCCCGTTCGGCGGTTTTCGCCGGGTCGCCCTGCCGCTCGCGCGCCCGGCCATCATCGCCGGACTGACCCTCGCCCTGATGGAGGTCCTGGCCGACTACGGCACGGTCGCCTACTTCGGCGTCAGCACCTTCACCACCGGGATCTTCCGCACCTGGTACGGCCTGGGCGACCCGGCCGCCGCCGCCCAGCTGTCGGCCGTACTGCTGACCTTCGTCTTCGTGCTGATCGTGCTGGAACGCTGGTCCCGGGCCCGGGCGCGCTTCCATCACACCAGCCGCCGCTACTCCACCCTTCCGCGCTATCAACTGCGCGGCTGGAAGGGCGCCGCGGCCTTCGTCGGCTGCCTGCTGCCGGTGCTGCTGGGCTTCCTGCTGCCGGCCCTCCAGCTCGGCCTGTGGACCATGCAGACCACCGACCACTGGATGAACCCGGCCTTCGGGCGCCTGGTCTTCAACAGCTTCTGGCTGGCGATCGCGGCTGCCGTGATCGCCGTCGCCCTGGCCCTGCTCCTTGCCTATGCCCGGCGCATGGAAGGCGGGCGTTTCACGAACGCCGCCGTGCGCGTCGCCGGGATGGGCTATGCGGTGCCCGGCATCGTGATCGCGATCGGGGTGATGATCCCGTTCGCCGCGTTCGACAATGCCCTGGACGGCTTCATGCGCGACACCTTCGGGCTGTCCACCGGGTTGCTGCTGTCGGGTACCGTCTTCGCCCTGCTGTTCGCCTATACCGTGCGCTTTCTGGCGGTCTCGCTGCAGACGGTCGAGGCGGGGCTGGGCAAGATCCAGCCGAGCATGGATGACGCCGCCCGCTCGCTCGGGATGCGCCCCCTGCAGACCCTGACGCGGGTGCACCTGCCGATCATGCGCGGCACCCTGCTGACCGCGCTGCTGCTGGTGTTCGTCGACGTGCTCAAGGAGCTGCCCGCCACGCTGATCCTGCGCCCGTTCGACTTCAACACCCTCGCGGTGCGCGCCTTCGAGCTGGCCGGCGACGAACGCCTGGCCGAATCCTCCTCCGCCGCACTGGCGATCGTGCTGGTGGGCCTGGTTCCCGTTATCCTGCTGTCCGTGACCATCGGCCGCTCGCGCCCCGGCCAGCAGGGCCCGACCCGCGCGGCGGACGAAGAACCGCCGCAGAAACCCCTCGCCATGCCCGCAGGCACGACGAACTCCCCATGACCCAGCCCGCCATGACCCAGCCCATCGACACCAGCCTGCAGGTGCCTCACACGCCGCTGATCGCCCTCGATCAGGTCGACATCGGCTACGACGGCACCGCCGTGGTCCACCAGGTATCGCTGGCCCTGTCCAAGGGCCAGATCGGGTGCCTGCTGGGCCCCTCCGGCTGCGGCAAGACCACGCTCCTGCGCGCCATCGCCGGCTTCGAGCCGCTGATGGCCGGCAGCATCCAGCTGGACGGGCGCAGCGTCAGCGACGCCCGGGGCACGGTGCCGCCGGAGAAGCGCGGGGTCGGCATGGTGTTCCAGGACTTCGCCCTGTTCCCGCACTTGAGCGTGGCCGACAACATCGCCTTCGGCATTCGCCACTGGGGCCGCGAGGATCGCGACGAGCGCATCCGCTCGCTGCTCAAGCTGGTGGGCCTGTCGGGCTATGGCGAGTCCTTCCCGCATGCCCTGTCCGGCGGCCAGCAGCAGCGCATCGCGCTGGCCCGGGCGCTGGCCCCGCGGCCCAAACTGCTGTTGCTGGACGAGCCCTTCTCCAGCATGGACGTGGAGCTGCGCGGCGAGCTCGCACGCGAAGTGCGGCGGATCCTGCGCGCGGAGAACACCACCGCCATTCTGGTGACCCACGACCAGCACGAGGCCTTCGCCTTCGCCGACCGCATCGCGGTCATCCACCAGGGCCGCGTGGCCCAGTGGGATACCGCCTACAACCTCTACCACCGCCCGGCGGATCGCTTCGTCGCCGACTTCGTCGGCGAGGGCACGCTGATCCCCGGCATGGTCTGCGCCGAGCATGTGGTGGATACCGCCTTCGGCGAGATCGAGGGCACTCTGTCGGAGCAGCTGCTGCCCGGCACGGCCGTGGATGTCCTGGTCCGCCCGGACGACATCGCGATCGACAACGAGGCCGGCACCATCCGCACCGAGATCCTCGACAAGGCCTTCCGCGGAGCGGACTTCCTCTACACCCTGCGTCTGCCGGACGGGCTCAGCGTGCTGTGCATGGCCCCGTCCCACGACAACTTCGTGATCGGCGAACACGTACGCCTGCGTCTCGATTTCACCCACCTGGTGGTGTTCTCGCGGGGCAGCGGGGTGGACTGCCCGGCGACCTGATCCGCCGCCGGCGTAACGCAACGGCCGGTCGGGCGGGAACTCGCGTGAGTTGGCGCGTTCCGATCCTCACACGCGCCCCGCTTCGCAACCGCTATCATCGTTCCATGACCCGTCTCCGCGCCCTGTTCATTCGCCGGTTAGCCCTGTCGCGCGTCGGCGTGGTCGCACTGGTAATGCTGGCGCTCGCGGGCCTGGCAAGCCCGGCCGCCGCCGAGAATGGCGCCACCCCGGGTCTGCAGATCGAGGGCGGAACCGACGCCCAGCGCGAGAACATCCGCAACAGCATCAACCTGGCGCGGCACCCCTGCGACCTGCCGGGGTTTCGCGAACGCCGGGTCCTGCGCGACACCGAGGAACGCGCCCGCAACGCCCTGCGCGCCATCGGCTTCTACGACGCCGAGCTGGAGCTGGACTTCGAGCGCGGCGAGGACTGCTGGGACGTCCGTATCACCCTGGACCCCGGGCCACCCACCACGGTCGAGCGGATCGATATCCAGATCACTGGCGAGGGGGCCGACGACCTGGGCTTCGAGGCCGTGCGCAGCCAGACCGAGATCCGCGTGGGTGACACCCTGCGCCACGACCGCTACGAGGCCCTGCGTAACCGCATGACGCGGATCGCCGCCGATCGCGGCTACTTCGACGCCGATCTCCACACCCGGCGCCTCGAGGTAGACCGCGACGCGCGCGCCGCCACCATCCGCCTGCACATGGAGACCGGGGATCGCTACCGCATGGGCCAGGTCCGTATCGACCAGGACATCCTCGCCGACGACTTCGTCCAGCGCATGGTGCCCTTCGAGGCCGGCGACCCGTACAGCTCGGCGCAGATCATCGCACTGCAACGCAACCTGAACGACAGCGGCTACTTCGGCGGCGTCCGCGTGCGCCCGCAGCGCGATGCGGCGGACGGGCTGGAAGTCCCGATCCTCGCGGAGCTGGAACCACGCAAACGCCACAGCTACGAGGCCGGCATCGGCTACTCCACCGATATCGGACCGCGCATCCGCCTGCGCTACGAACATCGCTACGCCAACACCCGGGGCCACCGCTACCAGGCCGAGATCGAGGCGTCCCCGGTGCGATCCGGCATCGGCTACAACTACGAGATCCCGCTGCGCGATCCGCTGCGTGAACGCCTGAACCTGTTCACCACCTACCGCACGGAAAAGACGGACACCCAGGAATCCGACCGCTTCCAGATCGGGGCCAACCGTATCCTGCAGCGCCGCAGTGGCTGGCAGACCACCGAGGGGCTGCGCTACGAATACGAGGACTACACCGCCGGCGAGGACGACAGCGGCCGCAGCCAGCTGCTGATCCCGTCCTACCGCATCAGCCGCATGGATGCGGACGATCCGATGACCCCGCGGCGCGGCTACCGCTTCGAGGCCACCGTGCAGGGCGCGCGCGAGGAGATCCTGTCCAGTACCTCGTTTGCGCAGGTACTGGCCAGCGGCAAGATCGTGCGCGGCCTCGGCCCCGGACGGGTACTGGCGCGCGCGGACGCCGGTTTCACCGAGGTCGACGCGGTGCAGGAGCTCCCCAGCTCCCTGCGCTTCTACGCCGGCGGTGACGCCAGTATCCGCGGCTACGGCTATCAGCGGGTCGGCCCGCGCAACGAGGACGGCGATGTGATCGGCGGGCGCCACAAGGTGGTTGGAAGCCTGGAGTACGACTACCCGGTCGTCGGCAACTGGAGCGCCGCGGCCTTCGTGGACGCCGGCAACGTGGTCAACGAGTGGGACGAATTCGACCCGGTCTACGGGGTCGGGATCGGCGTGCGCTGGCGCTCCCCGGTCGGTCCCATCCGCGTGGACCTGGCCCACGGCCCGGATTCGGAAGACGACTTCCGCATCCACTTCTCCATGGGGCCGGACCTGTGAAGTCCGTTTTGCGCGCCAGCCTGTGGGGGCTGTCCACGCTCCTGACCCTGGTGATCGTCCTGCTGGGGACCCTCGGCGCCCTGCTCGCCACCGAGTCCGGTACCCGCTGGCTGGCCGCCCAGGGCGAGCGCCTGGCCCCGGTCGAGTTGCGCATCGACCGGGTCGAGGGAACGCTGTTTACCGAACTGCGGCTGCACGGCCTGTACCTGGCGCTCCCCGACGGGCCGGAGATCGATCTGCCCGCGGGCCGCATCGGCGTCAGTGCCCGCAGCCTGCTGCGCGGGGAACTGAACATCCGGCTGCTGGCCGCCACGGGCATGCGCGTCGATCTACCGTCGCCCGACCCGGAGGCGGCCTCCGACGATGAACCCTTCGCACTGCCCGAATCCATCCAGCTACCGCTGGCAGTGCGCCTGGGCCAGCTACTCGTCGAGGATCTGGAGATCCTTCAGACCGGCGAGCCACTGGCTACCATCACCCGCCTGACGGCCGGCGCCCGGGCGCGCGGTTCGCGGGTCGAGCTGCAGGCGCTGGAACTGGATATGCCGGAGATCCGCGCCCGACTGACCGGGGAGATCGAGACCGACGGGGACTATCCGCTCGAGCTGCGCGGCCAGTGGCAGGCCCCCCTGCCCGAGACGGCTGCCGAGGGCCTGGGAACCGACGAGGCAGACGGCGAGCTGCGGGTCACCGGGGCCCTGCGGGAACGCGTACAGGTGGACCATGACCTGCGCGCCGGCATCGAGCTGAGCCTGCATGCCAGCGCCCGCGAACTGTTCGCCACGCCAGAGCTGGAACTGACCGCGCAGTGGCAGCCCTTCGCCTACCACCTCGATCCGGAACAGCACGTCGACATAGAGGCCGGGCGCCTTGAGGTGCACGGCACACCGGAGGCCTGGGCCCTGGAGATCGACACGGCCGCCACCCTCGCACCCTGGCCGCGCATCGCCGTGAGCACCCGTGCACGGGGAGACCTCGAATCGCTGCAGCTTGAAGGCCTCGAGATCGCTTCCGAAGCCGGTCGGATCGCCCTGTCCGGCCCGGTCCGCTTCGACGACGCCCTGGACTGGGACCTGGCCCTGGAGGCCCATCAGCTGACGCCGACGCCGCTGGGTCTGGACGTGGATGCCGGGATCGAGCATCTCAAGGCGGAGCTGCAGGGTCACCTGCCGCTGGGGACCGACGCCCCGCCCCTGGCCGCCCTGGAGGCACGCGCGAGCGTCACCGAACTGGAAGGACATTTCGAGGATCAGCCGCTCAGCGGGAGCCTGAACGCATGGGTGGCCGATGGCGAGGCCGGCATCGAGGACACCCGCCTGGCCATCCGCGACCTCGCGCGGCTGAATCTGGCGGGTGCGGCCACGGGCCTGGCCGGCGACCTGACCGATCCCGATCACCGCATCGCCTTCGACCTCGGGCTGGACCTCGCGGCCCCGGAACTGGCACGCCTGCACCCGGAGCTGGACGGCCGCATCGAACAACTGCGCGTGGCACTGGACGGCGACTACGCACCCGCCAGCGGTGGCCTCGCCGCGCAGCTCGAGCTGGCCCCGCTGCAGGCCCGCCTGCGCGGGATCGACATCACGGGTGACGCCCGGGTCGCGCTGAGCGAGACCGGTGGCCAGATCGAACGGCTGCAGCTCGCTACCGACACGGGTGCCCGGCTGGCCCTGAGCGGCGACCTCGACTGGACCGAAGGCCTGGCGTGGGATCTCGCGCTGGACGGCGAGAGGCTGGACCCGTCACTGGTGGCCGCCGAGCTCCCCGGCCAGCTCACGCTGGCCCTGACCAGCGAGGGACACCTGGACGCCGACGGCCGCCCGCGCCTCCAGGCCCGACTACAGCGCTTGGAGGGCCGCCTGCGCGAACAGCCCGTTTCCGGTCAGGCGGAACTCGCGCTGGAGGGCGAACACCTGCGCGTGGACCGCCTGGACCTGGCGCTGGGTCGGAACACGCTGAGCGCCCGCGGCGAGTGGACCGACGCCCTCGACTTCGAACTGCAACTGGATGCACCGGAGCTGGACCGGGCCTGGCCCGACCTTGGCGGCCGGCTGGAACTGGATGCGCGTATCACGGGGGACCCCGAGCGTCCGCGCGTCGCGGCGCGCGGCAGCGGCGCCGGCCTGCGACTGGCGGACATCACCCTGGAACGGCTGGAATTGCAGGCCGATGCGGGCCTCGAAGTAGCCGCACCCGCCGAGATCGAGCTGCGCCTGGCCGGGCTCGAACCGGGCGACGGTACGCGGGTGGAGTCTTTGCGGCTGGACGCCTCTGGCCGCGTGGATGAACACCGCGCCACCCTCGGCGCAGATGCGACAGACCTGGGTTCACTGGAACTGGCGCTGCGCGGCGGCCTGGACCCCGAGACCCTGCACTGGCGCGGACAGCTCGCACGACTGGACCTGGACCAGCCCGCCGCCGGGGCCTGGCACCTGGCCGAGCCGGTCGCGCTGGAGGGCGGGCCCGAGCAGGCGCGGCTGGAGCGCCTGTGCCTGGCGCGGGACGACGCGCGCCTGTGTACCGAGGCCCGCTGGAGCGGCACCGCAGGGGCGGAATTCGATGCCGACATCCGGGCCCTGGACCTGGCGTGGCTGGAACCCTTCCTGCCGCCGGAACTGGCCATCGCCGGCGAGCTGAACGCCGACGCCAGCGGCCGCCTCGAGCCCGACGGCACCCTGGCGGCCGACCTGGCCGTGACGCCGACCGACGGCCACCTGATCGTGCGGGACGAGGACGGGGATCTCGAGGAAGTCCCCTACCGCGACGTACGCCTGAGCGCCCGGGTACGCGACCGCGACGTGGACGCCGCCCTGCGCCTCGACTTCCTGGAGGGCGGAACCGCCCGCAGCGACATCCGCCTGCGCCCAGACGGCGAGGACCTGCGCCTGGACGGTGACTTTGTCGCGCGCCTCGAGGACCTGGCGTGGCTGGCCGCCCTGAGCCCCGAGATCCAGCGCCTGAGAGGGTCGCTGGACGCCCGCCTGGACTTTGGTGGCCGCCTCGACGCACCGCTGGTGGAGGGTGAGGTGGCCTTCCGCGACGGGGGCGTGCTGATCCCGGAAGCGGGTATCGACGTGGTGATCCCCGAGATCACGGCCCGCGTGGTGTCGGCCGAGGAGCTGACGCTCGCCGGGCGGCTGGAGTCGGGCGATGGCGACATCGACCTCGACGGCCGGGTCGATCTCGGGAGCGACGGCCCGCGCGCCGAACTGAATCTGGCCGGCACGGACTTCCTGGTGGTCAACCGGGTGGACGCGGAGGCCCGCATCACACCGGACCTGCAGCTGGTCTTCACCCCCGCCGACGGCATTCGCGTGCGCGGCGAGGTATTCCTGCCCTGGGCGCGCATCCGCCCGCCGGACCTGCCGCCGGGCGCGATCCGGGTCTCCGGCGACGAGATCATCCTCGGCGAGGAGATCCAGGAGGCCCAGGGGCTGAAGACCGACATCCGGATGCGGATCCGGCTGGGCGACGACGTGCGCTTCGACGGCTTCGGCCTGACCGCGCGCTTCGCCGGCGAGGTGGATGTCGAGGAGATCACCGGGCAGCCCACCCAGCTCTTTGGCGAGATCACCATCCCCGAGGGGCAATACAGCGACTACGGCCAGGATCTGCGGGTGGAACGCGGCAGCCTTGTCTTCCAGGGGCCGGCGGAAACCCCGGAACTGGACCTGCGCGCGGTGCGCACCGTGCGCGAGTACAACGTGACGGTCGGCCTGGAGATCCGCGGCACGCCGGACAACCTGCGCTCGCGGGTGATCTCCGACCCGCCGATGGACGAGACCGAGGCGATGTCGTTCCTGCTGACCGGGCGGCCCCTGTCGGGCGCGTCACAATCGGACGGCAACATGATCGCCGCCGCCGCGGCGGCCTACGGCCTGGAACAGGGCGCGGTGATCACCGAGCGCATCGGCCGCGAACTGGGCCTGGACGAGGTGGAACTGGATACAGAGGGCGGGCTGGACGAGAGCGCGCTGACGCTGGGTCTGTACCTCTCGCCAAGGCTCCTGCTGCGCTACTCCATCGGGTTGTTCGACAACACCTCGAAGGTTTTGCTGCGCTATGAACTGACGCGCAACCTGAGCGTGGAAACCGCCTCCGGCACCACGGAACAGTCCGTCGACCTGATCTACCGCATCGAACGCTAGGGAGACGCTGCGGCCTGTAAACCCGTTTTTTCACCACGAAGCGCACGAAGGCACGAAGAAGACCGTTTTCCGGTTGTAACACGCGGCCAATGAGGGCTTCCGGGGGATGGACCTCGCGCGGGGATGATCGAGGCCAGAATATAACGCCACCCTGATGGATCGTCCCGAGCGACGGCACCATCTCAACCGCCGGTCATCGCGAGGAGCGCAGCGACGTGGCGATCGGTCCGGCTTTACCTGAGCGCGGCCAACGCGGCTATATCGATCGGTACGTTCGGTGGGCGACTTTCGTAGCGGGCATAACAGCCGCGCGCTGCTAGGGAGACGCTGATTCAATCGCGCGTCCGCGCTCGAGTCGCTTTTGCGTGCGAACAAGGCGCGGTGACTGCCCTACAGTCATTCTGCACAAGGGAACCGCAACGCCGTGCGCGCGCCCGTTTTTGATAACATCGGGCGGCCGAGCCCCCGCTTTCGATAGCTTGTGGGGTTTGTGCCCCCTGTTCCCCGATCCTGCGTTGCGCCGCTTGCCAGTAGAACCACTACCCGCTGCACGACGCGCCTTGTCTCGGAACGTTTTGTCTCGAACAACTGGGGGGCACCAACGCGGACGCGCGATTCAATCAGCGTCTCCCTAGGAAAGCGTGATGAATTCACGCTTTCGAAGTGACAGGTCTATTCGAGGGCGAGGTCTTCTCGTGAGGGAACGAAGGCGCGCGGCTCGTGCCCCAGGATCGCGCGCGCATGTAGCGAAGGGAACTGCATGTCCAGGTTCATGCGCGCCACCATGGCCGGCGTCCACCCGCGAAACCGGGGCAAGACCCTCGCCGCACTTACCGCCCACTGCAGCGCTGGACGCGGCAAAGTCACAATGCGAGGCGGGCGCCCCAGCGCCTCGAAGACCCGTTCCACCATCTCTCGGTAGGACAACACTTCGCCCCCGGCAAACTCGAATACCCCCGTTCCCCGGTCAGCGAATTCCAGCAAGGCCAGACATGCTGCAGCGAGATCATCGGCATGCACCGGCTGGCGCATCCCGGATGCAGCCCCTTCGACTGGAAAAAAACCGAAACGCTCGATAAAGCGCGCGATCGACGAGATGCTTTGATCGCGACCACCACCCCAGATCAGCGTGGGTCGCAGAATGGTGGCCCGCGCGAACAGCGCGCCCTGCATCACTCGGCCTTCGCTGTCTGCCAGACGACGCGCCAAAGCCCGTTCCGACGGCACCTGCGAATCACGCTTCGTTTGCACGCTGGTAGAACTGAACGCCACCAGGCGGCGCACTCCGCGCTCACGCAGGACCGGCAGCAGCCCCGGCAACAGCCAGATCGGCGCGACATGCACAAGGGCAGCGGCCTCGGGCAAGCGCGCCAACTGCGCTGGATCCGCCAGATCGATTTCGCACCGCTCGACCGTCCCGCCGAACCCCGGCGGATTCCGCCCGACCACAACCGGCTCGAACCCGCCAGCCTGCAAGCGCGGCACAAGGTAATACGCGACCGCCGAACTCGCGCCGGTTATCAGGACCCTGTTCACACCCCCCCTAAGGCCGCCAGTGGTTTGTCGGGTGTAGTCGTCCGTCGCGAACGTCCTGTGAGTGCGGGTCCATGCTTTCGGTCTCTCAAGAGGCATATTTGGAAACTGGGTACCGAGCGAGGGGGAGCGTTCGCCTTCCCGCGCTCGCAGCAGATCAAGCTCAGATCCGGTCGGCGGTCAGCGCGATGATCATACGCTTTCGGCGACATCGGGTGCAGATGCCCGCGTCCGGTCACTCCCGCGTAGTGAGTCACCCCCTGGCCCCTGAACCGCGCGCATCACTCGTTCGTGCAGCGAGGCCAGCGGCACCTTCCGTGCCTCCGCCGACTGTTCCGCCGTGTCGATCAAGTAGCCGGTGGTGTCGTGGTGACCGTTCTTGATCGCTACCAGAGCCACGTGAGCGGCGAGGTCGGAAATCACTCGGCCCGTTGCGCTCACGGCTCGCGTACCGGGGCGGACTTCGTGCGGATATGTCAGGCTCACGAACAGTTCCGCACCGCGGTTGTCGACCTCCTCGAACAATGCTCGCCCCTCTTCGTCACAAGCGCCCCGCAGCACGCGCTCGCCAGCCCACGCCGCCTCGGCATCCGCAAACCGCACCAGGAAATCGCGCGACATCCGCGGCTCCACCGCCACGACTCCGTCGATACCGAGCTGTCGCAGGAACTCGGCATGGTCCGTCAGTCGGTAATAGAAGGTCACCTCCGGATAAGGCACCTGCTGCAGCCCCGTAGCCAGAATCAGGCGCGCCTGCGGAAAACGGGCGCGCAAGTCACGCAGCATGCGGTCGTACAGGGCATACACCTCCAGCACCGGATCCGCTTCTGCCGCCACATACCAATCCGGGTTGCGACGCCCGGTCTCTCCCACCGAGGAATTGAAAAAGTAGTGATGCTGAATATGCGCGCCGGCATTCAGAAACAGAACCGAAAGATCCGGCTGATGCTTTCGGTATAGCACTGTATGGAGGTCATACAGCAGCAAATCCAGCAGCATCGCCCGCGGCCACTGCCGGCGGAGACCGCAGGCGATCAGGTGCGCATAAGCCGGATAATGACGTGGCCGCGCATAGCGCAACAGGCCAACGAGCACATCCAGCAGAGTCCGCGTCCCCGCTCCACCGGTTGCATTAGTGTTTACGGCCTTTGCCACTGCCCCCGCCAAGCGCCGCACCAGCGGCGCCCCGGATGCGGGCGTGCCCGTCCAGGGGTCGGGGACAAAATACGGAGAACTACGCAACCGGTTTTCCGCGTTCATGGGCGAGATCGCCCCCACCTGAAAACCTTGTTGCTCCAGGTCTTCGAAAAACTGCGGCACCGGTTGCCCGACGATATCGCCAAGGCGGAACACTCCGTGATCCTCGTACGGGCGGCCGGTATGCACCGTGACCCACTGAATCCAGGGCTCCAGCCGCTCGTAACGGTCCTCCGCCTGCGTTCGAATCAACCCATGCTCGCCCATCAGGTCGCGAAACCCGGGCAGATGCCCGCGCTCCACGTACCGCCGCACATAGTCAAAATTGATCTCGTTCAACCCCAGCAGAATCGTCCGGCCCATGCCTCGCCCCCGTCATCCGCAACCCGCACCTTAGCAGGCCGGCGCAAAGTCGGCAGGCCCCACGCCGCCACTCGCGGCACTCAGGGCCGCGGTGGCCGGAACGGTGCGAAGCCCCGCCACCACCGCCGCACCCATTCCCAATCCGCCAAGCGAAATACCAGTACACGAAGCAACCTGGAGAAAGGGATGGTCAGCGCGTAGTTGTCGCGGCAGCGATCGAGAAAATGCCGAGCCAGGTCCTCGCGCCCGATACGCCGGAAGTAACGATGAATCATGCAGCGTGTATGGGCATATTCGACGTGCTGCTGTCTACGTGAAAGGCCGGACCAGACCCCGCCCTGATGCAGCCGATACACGGCAGGCCGGACATCCAGGTGATGATGGCTGCCGCCATGCGCGCCGAGCAACACTAGCAGGAAACGATCGCCATTGCGGACCAGGCTGCGCTCGGGACACCAGGGCAGTGGTACGTTGCGATAGACCAGACTCAGCGTCAGCAAGGGCCCATCGCCGTGTTCCAGTTCGACCGCCGAGAAGTCACGCCGCGCGTACTTCGGCAACTTCAAGGGCGTCAGCACACGCCCCTGCGCATCCACTATCACCGCGTCGTGGCCGGAGACCACGACCTTCGGATGCCGCTCGAGGAAGTCCACCTGGATCTGAAGCTTGTCGGGATCGATCCAGTAGTCATCCCCCTCACACACAGCGATGTATCGACCCCGGGTTACGGGGTCCATCGCCTGCCAGGGCTTGCGCCCCAGGGCATACTGGTTCTCGGTCTGCAGGATCGGACGGATCAGATTCGGATAGCACGCCTGGTAGCGACGGATAACCTCCTGCGTGCCATCGGTGGATGCATCGTCGTGGACGATGATCTCGAACGGGAAATCGGTGCGCTGCATCAGGAACCCTTTCAGCGCATCCTCGATAAACGGCGCATGATTGTAGGTCAGGCACCGGATGCTGACCACGGGCTCGGTGGATCCGCCCCAGCGCGCCAGCAATGCCTGTTCCGACAACGGCTCCACCGCTCTTGCCGGGGCCCGGTTCCGATCCGTAAGCGGGGAGGTCATCAGCTGCGATTCTCCCAGGGGAAATCCCCCGCCGGATCATCGGGCAGGCCAAGGAAAGCCAAAAAACGCTGATAGGCCCCAGGCTCGGCGAGATTCAGGACCAGCAGGTCCTCGGGCCGCTCCCGGAAATACTCCGTCACATCGCGGTTATGCCGCCGATAATGGGCCATCATGATCTCCGGGTTATAGGGGTCATGATCCGGCGTGCCATGCAGCCGCACCGTGTTGTACACAAATCCCGTCCGGGAGTATCGCGCCCGGCGCAGATCATCGGCGGTAGGCACCTGGCCGGACCGGCCAAACTTGCGGGAATGAAAGTGTACCAGCGACTGGTGCCACTGCTCCGGGCTGTCGCGAACGGTCAGAATAAAGAGGCTACCCGGAAAGGCCACGTCGAGATGCCGGAACGTGCCGGGACAACTGAAGGGGACATCCTGAAACACCTGCGCCGAATGGCAATAGTCCACGATGGCCTCGAACCGCCCCTCGAAATAATCCCGATCATAGAGCCGCTCGGCCATACGCTGATCGCCCACCGGAAAACCGAGACCTTCGAAGGTCCGGCGCACTGACGTAGTTCCGGTCTTGTTGCGGCCAATCACGAATATCTTGCGCCGATCACGTGCGCGCCACCGGTTACGCAGCATCTTCGGCCCGACCCGCAGCCGATGCGCCAGAAATCTCAGTTCGTCACGCAACGCCTTCCCCACAATGCCCCTGCTCCTTCCGACAACGCTGAATCTCGACCGGCGCCTCCTCCAGCCGCAATCGGTCGGTCCGATGCTCGATCGCCAGTTTCGCCCGGAAATCCGCTTCCAGACCCATCATCAAGTCCACTCGCTTCAGCGAGTCGAGATCCAGGTCCTCGATCCGCATGGTTCGGCGCACGGCCTCCACGCCATCACACCTTCCACTGTTCGCGCCCCCCGACCGCCCCCCGCCTCCGGGGCCCGCGCATTCGCGGTGGCCATTGGCTATGCTGTGTACGGACCGTTGCAACCGCCCGAGCACAGGAAACGCTTACCCCAGCCATGCCCGTCCCACTGCTGATACACATCGGTATGCACAAGACCGGCTCGAGCTATCTGCAGAGACTCATCTTCGATGACGTCGACGCCGGGTTCCGGAGCCCAATACCGCGCCCCTTGCTGAGGCGGACGTTCCTCGCACCCGACGCATTCGCATTTTGCCCCCGCTCTGCCCGCAACCACCTGACCCGTTTCCTGGCGCGCGATCACCGCGGCGACACCGTCGCCGTACTGAGCCACGAGCAGTTTTCGGGCCAGCCGGCCGGGGGCGGCTACGGGTTGCGGCGCCGCGAGCGCGAAGTCGGTCGCGGGGAGCTCGCCGAGCGCCTGCACACCACCTTCCCCGAGGCTCGCATCCTCCTCGTCATCCGCGAACAGCGCGACATGCTGCGCTCGATCTACAAATGGATGGTCTGTGGCTGGCAAGGTCGGCTTTCGGCCAGCCCGCGCCAGTTCCTGGATCAATCTTCCCTGCTCGATGACTACAGCCCGCTGTTCCATTGCGGGTATCTCGAATACCACTCGCTCGTGGCGCATTATCAGCAAAGCTTCGGGGCATCGAACGTGCTGGTGCTCCCTTACGAATGGCTGAAAACCGACCCGCTGGCCTTCGTCAATCATATCCGGTCCTTCGTCGACCTGAATCCCGCCGTGCGCGTGCGCGAATCACGGGTCAATCCGGGGCAACACGCCACCCTCTGCCTGCTCCAGCGTCCCTTGAACCGGCTGCTGGCATCGCCAAACCGTCCCGGGCGGCGCTCCGAGCCGGAACGCTACGGAGCCGCCCTCGCCCGGCGCATCAGCGGCCTGCTGCCCGAGCGCCTGCACGCCGCGACCGAACGCAGGCTCGCACGCCAGATCGACACATGGGTCCACGATCGCTATACACACAGTAACCAGAAGACCGCCCGCCTGACCGGGCTGGACCTGCGTGCACTCGGATACACCCTTCCCGACGAACCTGTGGAGACACCCTGACCTTGGCAGATCTTCACGACATCCGCCTGCTCATCGTCAGCGTTGGCAGCCTGGTGGGCCAGAACGTTCTGGACAGCCTGGAGTACAACCAGTGCTACCGGCGCGACCGGGTACACGTTGCGGGCACCAACAGCATTGCAGCCAGCGCAAACAACTTCCGCTGCGACGAATGCCACCTGGTCCCGCCGACCGCCGCCCCGGACTATCCCGACGCCATGGCCCGCATCCTGCGCCAGACCAGACCCGACCTGATCCTGAGCGCCCGTGACGCGGATACCGCCGCGTTATGGAAGCTGCTCGACGCCCATCCCGATCTGCCCGGAAAAATACCCTACGGCAACCTCGAGACCGTCCTGTGTGCGCTGGACAAGGGCAGGAGCGCCACCTTCTGCGCGACCCACGGACTGCCATTCGCCGACACGCTGGTCCTGCAGTCACCCGACGACCTTGACGCGCTGTACGCCTTTGCGGAGCGGGTCGGATATCCGATGGTCGCCAAGCCCATCGAGGGTTTCGCATCGCAAGGCGTCTATTTCGTACGGGACGCCCGCGAGGCCGCGTACTTTGCGCACCACACCGGGTATCTGTTTCAGGAATTCCTCGGCCCCGGCGATGCCCTGGAGCCGTACTTCGAGCTGCTGGACGGCCCCAAACCCCTGTTTGCGGAGGTGCCGGGCGTCAACCACTACACCTGCCACATCCCCATTGCCCCGGATGGCCGGATCGGAGAGATCTTCGTGCTGCACAACCACCACCACTTCGGCGCCGTCACGCGCATGCAGCGGGTTTCCCATCCCGAACTGGAAGCCCTCGCCCGACGCTTTGCCCTGGCCTTCGTGGCCGATGGCGGGGCCGGCCCCCTCTCGGTGCAGTTTCGCGCGGACCGGAACGGACAGTTCAAGGCCCAGGAAATGAACCTGCGCACCACCGGCAGCACCTTCGCTCGGCTGATGATGGGGCAGGACGAGCTTGGATTTTTGCTGAACGAATGGCTGCCCGAACACGACTTCCCGCAGTTTTCGCGGCCCGAGCCCGCCTACGACCTGGTGGTCAGCAAATCCCTGTACAGCTATGCCACCTGGATGAACCCGGTCGAAACCCTCGAGCGGACCGGCGTCTGGCGGCAAGCGGCGCCACCGCAATAACCCGGAACGTCACCCGTCACCGGCGGCCTTCCCCAGCCCCGGAAGCACCGCGCGCAGAGTCTTCAGCACCCGCTCAGTCGCGTCCCGCCCCGAGCCCAGCGGCAGACACAGCAGCCGCGCCGCCAGATCCCCGGCCGTGCGGCTCGCCGGCCGCTCGGGGTTCAGCTCCGGAATCCGATCCAGCGCCGGGAAGAAATACCGCCGCGCCCCCACCCCTGCTGCCAGCAAGGCATCCTTGACCCGCTGCATCTGGGCCTCGTCCGCGAACGCCACCGGAAAATACACGTAACTGTGGTGCTCCAGGCCACCGTTCATGCGCTGCAGGCATGCCCGCGTCTGCAATTCCTCCACGTAGGCATGCCATGCCTCGCGGCGGGGCTCCAGGCAGGCCTCGATCTCGTCCAGCACACATAGCCCCATCGCGGCCTGCAGCTCGCTCATCTTGGCGTTGATGCCGACCCCCTCGATCTGGTCGGGCCCGGCCTGCCCAAAATTGATCAGCGTGCGCGCCCGCGCCAGGTCCGCTTCACGCCGGAACACGATCGCACCGCCCTCCACGGTATGAAAGGCCTTGGTCGCATGAAAACTGACCGTAGTCGCGTCCCCGCGCGCCAACAGACTCGCCCCCCGGTAGCGCGCCCCGAATGCGTGCGCACCATCGTAGATCACCGGCAGCCCGTGTGCCGCGGCCACCGCCTCGATCGCCTCCGTATCACAGGCATTACCGAACAGATGCACCGGCACCACAGCCCGAGTGCGCCCCCCCACCAGAGGCGGAATACTGTCCGGATCCAGGCACCAGGTCTCGGTATCGATATCGGCAAAAACCGGCTCTACCCCCTCCCACTTCAGCGAACTGGCCGTAGCCACGAAACTCAGCGGGGTCGTGATCGCCTGCGGGCGATCATCCCTCCCCGAAACCCCCAGCGCGCGATACGCCACCTGCAGCGCTAACGTACCGCTGCCCACCAGCAACAAGTGCTCGACATCCAGATAGTCGCGCAGCCGACGTGTCAATTCCTGCACCAGTGGCCCGTTGTTCGTGAGCACATTGCACTCGTAGATGCCATCCAGATAGGCATCAAGCTTCTCGCGACGAGGAAGATAAGGACGTGCAACCGGGATCATTTTCGAACCGCACTCCGGCCAGAGACAGGGATGCAGATTACCACTGCACTCCAGCCCGGAGGCATGCGCCTACGGGATCCCTGAACCCGCCGGAACAGGACATAGTCGGTCCGCTTACACAGCAATGCCGCCAGAGTCCCGGCGACAACCTATTGACAGCTCACGCCCAGGCGCTGGCAATGGCTGGACCACGGGTATTCCTCAGCGGACGACAACATGCGCGCCCGCACCGGGTTCAGCTCGATATACCGCGCACAGGCCAGCAGATAGGCCTCCGTCTGAGCCAGACTCGACTTGTCGCGCCCCTCCCACAACGTTCCGGAACGACTCTCCAGGCGATTGCGGTACCGAGTCGCCCGCGACGCCAGCACCGTCCTCCACCGACCCATTGCCGCGACCTCCTCGCCTGGCCCCAGCAACAGATGCCCATGGTTTATCATCAGGCTGTACGCATACACCCGAACACCCCCCGCACTGCTCAGTCAGACCGCCCCTCCCAATACCGCACGCAATCCTTCCCCCAGCAAACAGGACCTGACGTTTGCGCCCGCGCTGACCACATGGTGCGGAATAGGCCGCAACACCACTCGCGCCATCCTTGGCATACCCCCCTCCGATCCCTGCGGCGGAAGTGCATCTGTCCCCGTTTCTCCACCCGACACCTCTATTTGCCCCGCGGCTCAAGAGCCCAATACACTACCCACCGAAGTTCCCAATTCCTAAAGATCTGGGGGGGTCCCGTGATCTTATTTTTTGAAAATGGACGCCTCGGGAATCAGCTTTTCCAGTATTGCGGATTCAAGAAATACTTTCCTGATGATCGATTGATCCTGTTTGGCTTCGATGATATCCACAACTATTTCGATCATGTTGAGGCACATTGTATACCCAAGAGCAAGATGCCGCGCTGGATGGGCTTTCGGCGCCTAAAGCGAATCGCAAGATTCCTCGCCGAAATCCGCATCCTTGGGCTACTCACAGAAGACCCAAATCCAGAACATTTCAATATCACCTCCCGAAAAGGCCTGCTCTGGATGGTTTTTGTTTCACGCGATGCATACTTCCAACATCGTGATGTCGTAAACAATCTAGAATATGCGCCCAATCTAAAACCTGATCTGCGAGAACGTGCAACTCGTTGGCTGCACGCTAGAGACATCAGGATTGACCGCGATCTCATTGTCTTTATCCATGTCCGAAGGGGCGACTACCTGCATTGGCCATCGAAAGACTATCCCGCTGTGATGGACCTGGCTTGGTACAGGCGCGCCATGGGAATGATAAAAGACAAAGTACGCAACCCCGTCTTTATCTTGATGAGCGATGACCAGAACTACCTGCACGATGTCTTTGAAGAATCGGAAACGCTATTCATTTCTAACAACACTGCAGAACTGGACCTTGCGATCATGGCAGAATGCAAAGGTGGAATCTTGTCTGCAAGTTCGTTTGCATGGTGGGGTGCGTTTTATGCGCAACCCACTAGGAAAAGAGATGCTTACTTCATTGCCCCAAAGTATTGGTGTGGCTATCGAGCCAAGGAGTGGTACCCTGCGGGTTTCCGAACAGACTGGATCACTTATATTGAGTAGAGTGCCACTTGCCAGCTCTCGACGGGGTTCGGGTTATCGTGCTTGGGTTCCATTAGATCGCACTGACCATTCGGCCATCCAGCGCGAGCCTGGCGAACGCCACACCCTGCCACTCCAGACGTCAGTGATCGGGTTCGCCCGCGCGCGCTGTCACGCCTACTCGGGCGCTAGCGGAGCCAAAAGAGCGCTCTAGCAACCCCCGGAAACGGCTTTCCTGGAAGCCATCGCCGTGCTGTCCAGCCGTAATGAAGTCGTCATGATGGCCCACCCTCGGATGGAGCAAACCCGCTAGAACTGTCGCACAAAAAGCGCAGTCATTTGAATCACGTTCCGGGGCGGAGGTAGCGCCCCCTTTGACGAGGGGCTCACAAGAAAAGGATTACCGCTATGCACTACAGTCTCCGAAAGAAAGTACTGGTAACGGGGGGCGCCGGGTTCCTGGGATCGCGATTGTGTGAGCGCCTCTTGCAGGAAGGCCACGAAGTATTGTGCGTGGATAATTTTTTCACAGGGTCCCGCGACAACATCCGAGACCTTGTGCAAAACCCATTCTTCGAAGTGATGCGGCATGACATTACCCAGCCACTTTATGTGGAAACGGACGAGATCTACAACCTGGCGTGTCCGGCCTCACCGGTGCACTACCAGTTTGACCCCGTGCAGACCACCAAGGTTTGCGTGCATGGCGCGATCAATATGCTGGGTCTGGCCCGGAGAACGGGAGCCCGAATCCTCCAGGCATCGACCAGCGAGGTGTACGGCGACCCGGAGGTTCATCCCCAGAAGGAAGACTACTGGGGCCGCGTGAACCCCATTGGTCCGCGTGGATGCTACGACGAAGCCAAGCGCTGCGCCGAAACGCTTTTCTTCGACTATCGGCGTCAGCACGCGATGCCGATCAAGGTCGCTCGCATCTTCAACACCTATGGGCCAAGGATGCAACCACGCGATGGTCGTGTCATTTCGAACTTTGTAGTGCAGGCTTTGCAGGAACGGCCAATCACGATATACGGAAACGGCGAACAGACTCGCTCATTCTGTTACGTCGACGACATGGTCAAAGGCTTAATAGATTTGATGCAAACGGACGACGACTTCACCGGCCCCGTCAACTTGGGGAACCCGCGAGAAATATCCATGCTGGAATTGGCCCACCAGGTCCTCAAGCAGACAGGGTCAAAATCCCCCTTGGTGCACCACGCTTCACCTGAGAACGACCCACGGCAACGCCAACCGGACATCACTCTGGCGAGAAATCAACTCGGGTGGCAGCCCAC
This sequence comes from Thioalkalivibrio sp. ALE9, assembly GCF_000377445.1. Lineage (NCBI taxonomy): Bacteria > Pseudomonadati > Pseudomonadota > Gammaproteobacteria > Chromatiales > Ectothiorhodospiraceae > Thioalkalivibrio > Thioalkalivibrio sp. ALE9. The sequence goes on along the minus strand of NZ_KB898123.1, from coordinate 467,488 downwards.
CGTTCCACTAGAGACAGGCCTCGAGCAGACCATTGCGTGGTTCCGGAAGCTGCGCGCTTCAGGGCTCGCTTGATCAAAAAAATGATCGCCAAGGAAAGCGCCCGATGACAAAGATACTCAACCCCGCTCGGTTGGCAAAACTTTCAGCGCGCAAAGTGCTGGATACGCTTGAGGACATCACGTCAGTTGGGCCCGGAAAGACGGGCGCAGTACGCTGGATCAATGTGGAAACAAGCAGTTGGGTATCAGGCAGGGACTCGTGTGCCGCAACCCGTGGCGGGGACGCTCTTCGATGGTATGAGGAGGATTCGATTGGGCTCGCGGGTGTCTGCCACGTCGAAAAAGCACATGTCTGCATGCTCAAGCTGAACACCGCGAGCCAGCGTCCATTGACTCGGCGCGCTGCCGTGCGCGTACACTCATTTCGCCGTGTAGAGTACCCGGGTTCGCCTTATCTGTTTTCCCGGCGCATAAGGGCGATCTTCCACAAGGGCGGCCAACTTCAGAAAAATGGCGTTCACGTCAAGGGCCGGGTGGCCTTGCTGGGCAACGAAGTGAGCGATGCTTACAACTACTACCATTTCTGGATGGATACGGTAGGAGACTTGCTGATGCTTCGCGATACACTTCCTTCGCACCTCCAGCCTGATCGCTTTCTGATATCCCATGCGGGACAGACTTGGCAGGACGAGATACTGGAGCAGGTCGGCATCGCCCCGGCGCAAGTCATTCGATACGCCGACCATGAACGTTTAACGGCGGATGAACTCATTGTGCCGGTCCGCGACAAGGGGGAGGCACGTGTTAGCCCCGGGCTTGTTGACAGGATCCGACGCTCAGTCAATTTGCCTCCTGTCGCGCAAGGCGCAGGCCGCTTGCTGTATATCTCCAGGGGCGACAGCGCTCGTCGCACGGTCAGAAACGAGGCTGATGTTCGCGATTTGGTCCAGCATTATGGAATAGAGGTGCTCGAGCTGTCCGGGATGAGCGTATCCGAACAGATCGACCTGTTCGCCTCGGCAAGGCTGGTGGTTGGCACGCACGGCGCAGGGCTAACCAACCTGATGTGGTGCCAACCCGGCACTACCGTTGTCGAACTCCTCCCGGACCGACACCGGGTTCCCTGCTTCTACAGGATTTGCGAGCAACGCAACCTGAACCATCACGTTATTCCCTGCTCTCAGCCGGGAACGGAAAAAGGCCTCACTGCCCCCATGTTGGTACCGCTGGAACCACTGGCCGCGGCCCTTGAGCGCGAGCTCTTGGCGCGCAAGGCGCCCCCCCACCACGGCACCTGAGCTCACCACACCAGAGACACAGCCCCCCGAGGGAGCTATCCCCACGACCGAACCAGCCTGGTCCTTGGCGGAGCCGGCAAGCGCCCGACAGTGGCACAACGGCACGTCCGCCTCAGGATCGCGCCCTACAATGAACACGTGTATAACGCAAAATACCTGCGGCAGCAGTTTTCGAGTGAATAATAGGCCCGTACCCGCGCCTGATTACGCGCTGCCACTTCCAGAAGCCCGACCGGGTCCGAAAGGAAATGGACCAGCGCAGCGGCAAACCCGGAAGCGTCATGGTGGATAAATCGGTCATCGCCGATCACCTCCCGGGGACCCCCACTGTCGGTGCTCAACACGGCACATCCCGCACTCATCGCTTCGACCAAAACCCGCCCGAACGACTCGCAACCCGGCTTGGTCGTCAACACAAAAACATCCAGTTCCTCGTAAAAGCCAACCATGGTCGCGGGCGACCGGTTAACTTCTCCGGAAAAGCGTCTGCCCAGCTCCTCCTCCAGTTCCCGGAACATCCCGTCCACCGCCCGCAACTCCGAAGCCTCCGAACACCCCACGGCCATGCGCCACTCGACCACGCCGGGAACGCGCTGCTCGACCCGCCGAACAATCTCGACCGCCAGCGGCCAGTCCTTCCAGTCCGCATACCGTCCGGAAAACCCGACCACGAGCCTACCTCCTGCCGCATGCCGTCGTGCCCCCCGGGGCTCGAGCCCCTCATAGGCCGGTCCGGCCGAGTTCCCGATCACCTCCATACGCAGGCCGCTGGCGGCCTGCCGCACAACCGGCTCCCAATAACGCCGATTCAGCTCTGTCGTACATACCATCGCATTCAGGTCGCGCAGGGCCCATCGCAACAGCCCACGCACCACAGGGCCGTACTTGGTAAAAATGCCCCGCTCGGTATGCACCAGGGCAGCCCCCCCAGGCAGAAACCCGGACCGCCGCAGCAGGACGACCGCCAGCAAACTCGCCTGCCCCTGGGTATGGATCAGATCCGGGCGCTCCTCGTAAATCAGCCGTCGCAGGCGCAACACAAACGCCAGGGCCGCGAAGGGATTTCGAAACACCTTCTTCAGGCGATCACGAGGCGCCACCGACCGATACTCGACTCGATTGCGACCGTCAGGCGCCCTCCCCGGCTGCACCACCACCATCCGAAACCGATGCTGCAGACACTCGGCGATGATCCGGGTGGACTCCTGCTCCCCGCCCACCGTCTCCAGTCCGTTGTCAGTGCACAGCATCACGGTCTTCATATGTGTCGTCCCCCGGGTTAGGTCCACGTATAACTGGAGGTTTCCGGGAGGTGTCGCTCTCGGCCTTCAACCAGCGTGAGACCCTCCAGTGACCCATGCGGTATGGCTTCGTTGTAGTCCCGCAGCCACTGCTCGGTGTGTTCTCGGACGTCGGCCAGCATTCGAAAGGCGTAGAGGTCCCGCACCCTGCGGCGAGAGCTGCCATAGAACCGTTCGATTAAGCCGTTCTGCATCTGTTTCCCCGGCTGGGTGAAGCTCAGCCCCAGGCCCCGCGATGCGAGGCCCAGTCAGTGATCACGGCCAAGAGGAACTGGGGGCGATTGCCGAGCCGCCGCCAGCCTCAGCTTCCCCTCTTGTGAACCGCGAGCACCATAAGCCAAGCGTTACACGATCTTGCTCAAGTCAGATCCTTGACGAGAATGCGAGACTCGGAACTGGTGTTCCGCTCATAAAACCCCTGCGCTGCAAGACGAAGTGTCGAACTCGACAGAGCCCCATCAGGGATCCGGTACGCCCACAGTTCACTATCGATTTCCAGCATCTGCAGGTTCTCCAGCGCACTGCTGAACCAGCTCGCGATCACCGCGGGCGGCCAAGCCTCCTCAAACAGGCTCAACTCGTAAGGGCCATTCATACGCTTGCATTCCACACCCGTTTCTCGACTGACTTGTTCAAGCCAGCTCCCGCTTTCTGCGGGGTGCGGAATGTAGATCCAGTTCAACTCGGGATGATGTGCCATGGCCTCACGCAACCATCGGAGATACTCCTGACTGGAAACCTCTCCGCGCTCAACGAACGGCGCACCCAGAAAATGGCCGGACGAATCCGCCCCCTTCCGCACCACCCCGAACATCGAACGAACCCAGCGGTACTCGTTGGCCACCACGGGGAATCCAGCCTCTTCCGCTAGCGCCGAGTAGCACGTGAACATCAGATCCGGCCGACTCCGCAACATGAACCTGCCATACATCAGCCGATACAGAAGGGCCGCCGCCAGATTCACCAACCTGCCTCGACTTGCAAAACCAAGCCACCAATCCGCACCTGCCCCCCATTCAGCACAGGCCTTGAGATACGACGCGGTGCTCGTGCCATCGTCGGCGAAAACGACCTCCGCCCGCGCTTTCGCCGCCAGGTAACGCATGTCGCGATTCCACTGGTTCGTTACCACGACCCTGTCAATCAGGAACTCGGAAAGGCGTGCCAGTACCCCCAGGACTGATCGCCGGTTGCGCGACAATGCGGCAACGGCTGTCCAAGGATTTCCATCCGATGCCGGGAGATCGAGGTGCAAAGGGAGCACCTCGTCAAACGCTGCAATTAATGGGTCGGGAAGCGTCGCGGCGGCGGTGTAGTGCTCCCACCGCCGCTGGAACAGGATCAGGACCGCCCTGGTGCCGGCATCGCCAAGCGCATACCTCGCTTCCACCGCGTTCAGGATCTGGAGCGGCGTGGAGGCGAGATACAGCTCGACGCTCGGGGACGTGTTGGATTCAGCTCGCCCCATGGGCCCCCTTCTCATGCTGATGCACGGCATCAAGCAGTGAATCTCTAGCTCGCGCCGAGACAAATGTCATGGCCAGATTCTTCGCACCGTCCGATGCATCAACTCGACCGGGCTGTTCCCTGAACAACTTGTCCAGCCAACGTTGGCTCCGGCGTGCCAGTTCCTTCTCTACAATCCGGAGCTCCGGTCGCTCCAGAAGCTGCGCGGCATCTGCGTGACACTTCATCAGGGAGCGCCACCAGCCATCTACTTTAGCTCCACCTTTCTCGCCAGTCGTAATCGAACCCGGCGTGCGCCGCCATCGATATACGCATCCACGAAAATGGCTCGTCCCGCGTGAGCGCAGATGGGCTTGCAACACGACCGGCATGTCCTCGTAGCAACCCCACTCGGGAAACCGCAACCGGGCATTCATCCAGAACGCACGGCGGTACACCTTGGCCGTCACCACGGTATCCACCAGCAGGGCCGGTTCCTCTCTCCAGTCCACAGGGCCCGGAGGAAGCGAGCTGAAACCGGGAAACACCCGACGCACGGGCTGATCCCCGCCGCACCGCAGCATCCGCCCCAGCACGACGTCGGCTCTGTCCCGGTCGGCCACCGCCAGCAAGCGCCCGAAAGCACCGCGGGGAATCACATCGTCCGCATCCACAAACGCGAGGAAATGACCCCGGGCCTGGTCCACGCCCGCATTCCGCGCGCACCCCGGGCCCTCGTGGCCCGTCTGAATCAGCTGGACACGGCCATGCGACCGCTGCCACGCCCGGGCTACTGCCGCCGTCCCATCAGTGCTGCCATCATCGACCACGATGATCTCCGGGCCCCGGACACCACACCGGTATAGTGAATCCAGGCACTCCGGCAGCCATCGTTCGGCCTGAAAGGCGGGAACGATTACCGATAGCAACGGCCGCTCGCCGTTGGCATCAACGGGCATCGGCGCTCACGGTACGACTCGGTGGTGGCACCGCTTCCTGCCCGGTCTCGGCGACAAGCGCTTGGTGCAACACGGGAACGGGCCGGACATCGATCCCGCTACCGCTCTCGTGCCGACGATAGAACGCGTCGGCTGCCCCGAAAATGGCCGCCTGGTTCGCCTTGCGCTTTTTCGACAACGTACTTTTGAAAGCGGGGATGCGATAGGCCACCAACTGGAGGTCCGGCAACCCCACCACCTCAAGATGCTCCAGTGCCGAACAGAACCAACTGGCCACGACAGCCGGCCGCCGTTGCATGATGGCCAGCGCGATCTTGTACGGGAGCCCCAGGCTGCGGATCTCGATATCGAGCTCTTTCGCGAGCCTGCCCAGGAATTCTTCGCTCTCGCGGGGATGCGGCACATACACCATCTCCCGGCCGTCGCTCGAATCCTGCTGCACGCGCCGCAGCCAATCGATGTAGTCCGCAAACGGCACGCCGTCTCGCTCGACCAGCGGTGCCCCCAGGAAGTGTAGCTCGCTGGCATCCGGGGATGACTCTTCAAGCCGATCCCGCAGCCAGCCCAACCGATTGGGCTCCCAGCGCCCCGGCGGTAAAGGCCAGGTCTCCGCAACGGTAAAGTAGGTCTGGGCTCGCGGATACGCCCGTTTGAGTGCGCCGGTATCGATCTCCATCAACGGTTCCGGTAGGTGAGACAGCCCCCTGTAATGCTGAAACCGCGCATCCACTGCCTGAATCAGGCCAGCCCCGCGCGGGCCAATGCGATCCCACAGCCTTGCTGCCCCCGGAATGGTTTTGATGAGCCGCCGAACCGGGCGCGGAATCAAGGGGCGTCTCCCGGCGCGCTTCCCGCCTGTTTTTCGCCGAGCCCGCTTACGCTTGGAAGATGCAGCCGATCCTCGACCCTGATCCTCGCGCGGAGTGGATTGGCGACTTGTGCCACCCTTCCCGACTTTATTGCTGCCCGCCTTGCGCTTCCCCGGCATCCCTGCCCCACGCACCGCATCCTTGCGCACCAGCGTCGGTGTCATGGTGCCATCGTCGAGCCAGATCAGTTCCTCGCCCCCAAGCCACGCTGCGACCTGACGATTGACCGGCAACCGGTTCAATGCCGCCATGACGAACCTTGGACCCCGAGCGCCGGCCAGATGGCGTTGCCAGTCCGCGCGATGCCGCTCGCGCCGAAGCACCGAGGCAAGGCCTGGGAACCCGGTCCGCAACGCCGGCGGCGTCGCCAGCCAGAACACGCGGCCCCAGTCGCCAATCTCGTCCAGCGTGCGCTCCAGCGTCTCTCCGTTCACACTTGACTGTTTGAATACGACGACCCAGACGTCCTGCGGTGACACACCCCAGTGGGCACAAGCCTCCCGTATCTGCCACACATGCATGGGGGAGTTGATCACCGCCACCGCGAGGGGCCCGACCTCCGCTGAACCCGCATCGCCGCGAGCCTGGCCCGGTGCAAAAGCGTCTTCTCGCGCAAAGCTGAACCCCTTCATGCCGTTTGCTCCGTGTGTTCGACACCTTCCGCGAATACCGAGGAACCACCCGCCTGATACTCCAGCGCTCGGGCAAGCCGTCGGCCGATCTCCCGATCGTTTTCCTCCGGATCCAGCTGCTCCGGTGACAGACACGGATTGATGTAGGCATCCAAATGCCCGGGAAAACTCAGGTGGGCCAGCCGTCCCAGATAGCTCCGGATTTCGGCCGGCGACGGTGCACGCCCCTGCCGAATCGCCCTCAGCGCCTTGTGCGCCTCCAGGCGGGTCCGCACCGGAAAGATAGCCGGGGCCGACTGGTACAGAATGTGGCCGAACACAATGGCCGGCTTGCCCGTCAGCCACGCCTCCCAGGCCGCCGCCCCTGTTACCGTCGCCACGGCTCGGCTCTCGCGCTGCAGCGCGAACGAGTCCCAGTCCATGGGCACCAACGTGACCCCCGGCGTACTGACAAGAGCGTCATACCAGCCCTCGGGGCGCAGGGCGAGCTGCTGGTTCGGATGTTCCTTCACCGCCAACCGCCACCCGGCCGGCAGGGCCTCCGCCAGCAACCGCACCGCACGCAGCTGGTCCGAGAAAAAGGCGCCCAGCGGATTCGTGCTGGCCTCTGGCTGCATGTGCAACGGGAAGTAGATGAAATTCTCCGGCAACCTCGCACCGTGGGTCAGTTCCCCCAGCCGTCGCTGATTCGCCCGCTCGGTTGCCAGCAGGTTCCGCATCACCCGCGCCTTGCGGCGCTGCGGTCCAACGACTGCCGCCAGCCACCCGAGGGGCCCTCGAACCCGCGAGTCGATAAATGGCCGCGCCCACTGTCCTGGCCGGACAATGCCACGCTCGCTCAGCCGCTGGGCGGAGAGCTCGCCCAGTGTCTTGCCACCCTCGACCACCTCGCGGTGAATATCTTCCAGATCGGCCGGCAAAGGGGCCAACGCCTCACTCTCGGGAATCTCCTCCGGCCGGATGAGACGGCCGTCAGCGCCGTGCACCGCGTGATGCTCGAACAAACCTGCGGGCAGGTAGAGCCGGGCGCTGACCCCCGGAACGATCGGAAGGCGGTAGGGAAACACGGCCGGCATCCCTTTCCCTTTCGCCAGCAGGTACACAATCAGGTCATCGACAAGGTGCGGGCAGTTCGAATTGATATATCCCGTCAACGCCCGTTCCTCCATCAGACGGGCCCAATGGGCGACCCGGTTCCGCAACTCCATCCGCCTTTGTTCGAAGATGTGGAAGCCGGGCGATGCAACATCCTTTTCAACCTGTAAAAATCGACGTCCCATCATTTCCATGAGCAACGTCTCATGGGGCGCAATAGTTTCGTAGACATCACAGCCCAACGCTTCGCAGCTAGACTGGACGCCAGTTTCATAAAAAAGCGAAAAATTCCAGTCCAGCGTATAAGTCCGCTCATCAGTGACGTAATACTTGGCAGAGCGGGACACGAGTGTCATCCGGGCGTTGAGTTCATCCAGAAGCGAACGCACAACGCCGGGACCATTGTCCAAACGCGTGAAAGGCGACGTTTTTATAGGAGAAAAAGGGAAACCGAAGGCGATAAGGTTGTCTACGCGAAGTCCCGCTCTATTGCGTGGCACACTGGGATGATCCACATCGCTCACGGGATCACCTCCGACAAATGCGCAACGCATGCCACATCGTGGCCATCGACATACTCCGGCCACTGCACAAACTCGGAGTATCCGGACACAAACAGGAAGTCCATGCCGTGACCTATCGCCACCTCATGGTCGTAGCGTGCATCTCCCACGAAAAGCGATGGCTCAGCCCAGCCATGTTCACCGGCCGCCCTCTCTACCAGGTCCGCCTTGTCCTGCGGATTGCCATAAATCCCGTGAAAGTGCCGGACGAGTCCCTTCTCCGCCAAGACCCAACGCACTTCGTCCTCTGCGCCCCCGGAGACTACGTAGCGCCACGCATCGCCCGGCAACCGCTCGAGTAGCTCCTCGGCACCTTCAGCCACCGCGCAGGACGCCAGACCCTCCCGCACGCACCGGGCGTATCGCTTCAGCAACTCGTCGTAAGCCTCTTCGGATCCTGGACACTCGCCCACGATACGCTCGAGGAAATAACCGAACTTCCGCTGACGGGAGACACCGCCATGTTCCCGGTGGTAACGCACTAGCTCGCGCGCCGCATCCTCCCCGTAGGGAAGCGCTGCCTCGTAAAAGGCGTCGGTTTTCACTCGATTCGAATCGAGAAGAACGCCATCACAGTCGAACACGAACGTCCTGTAGTCGCTCAACCGCCGTTGCATGCTAGCCACTCCGCGCCTCCAGTGCTTCCTCAACCCGGGCCACATCCTCGGGCACGTCCACGGCAATCGAACTCCCCGAAACCGGCACCATCTCCACTTCGTAGCCAAGCTCCAGGAATCGGAGGATCTCGATATCCTCTTCGGCCTCCAGCGGGGTCTTGCCCCCATGCGCCGCGAAGTCGCGCAGAGCCTCGGGCGGGAAGGCATAGATGCACACCTGCTTGTTCGCCCACCGAAATCCGCCTTCCTTGTTTCCGGGCAGGCCCGTTCGGCTCATGTACAGCAGGCGCCCATCCTGTCGTGCCACGACCTTGGGTACCGTCAAGCTGTGGTAGTCCCGCTCGTCCGCGATGGGGCAATACGCGTTGACCACGGCTCCAGGTCTCGCCCTGGCGGCATCAATCACCTTCTGGATATCCGCTGGCTCGATCAGCGGCTCGTCCCCCTGCACGTTGATGTACAGATCCGCCGGGCACGATGCGGCGGCGGCCGCCAGCCGATCGGTCCCGGTCGCGCAGCTGTCAGGCGTCATTACCCACTGCATGCCCCTGTCAGCACAGTGGTCCGCGATGCGCTGGTCATCCGTCGCCACCACGACACGTTCCTCGCCCAGAACCGGCACGCACCGTTTCCAGACCCGTTCAAGAAGCGTCGTGCCATTGATCTTCGTGAGCGGCTTGCCCGGAAAACGCGATGACGCATACCGCGCAGGAATTATGATGACAATATCCATCCTTAACCCTTTCCCCCTGACACTTTCCTGGGTTGACCATTTGCGCTGGACGTCTCTTGACCCACGTAGGCCTCAAGATACTCAACCAACCGCTTTTTTATAAGCTTTTCCGCCTTTTCTGTTGGCCTGCGAAGCCGGAGGTAAAACTTGGCCACATCCTTCGGCCGAAGCTCTCCAAGCGCACAGCGCACCGTCTCCATTATCCTGTTTGCGATCCCATAGAATGTTGGGCTCGGTTTAATATGAATCAGGGCTTCCTGCGCCGCATAGTGCGCGTACACTCGATACTCCTTTGATTCACTGCGATCCCCACGATGAGCAAGAACCGCCGACTTCAACAGAAGAAGCCGGGTACGGTTTTCCCCGTGATGGAATGGATTCGCCTTGGTCGATGGCCGGAAGCCGTTGAGTGCCCGATCGATGACAGGCTCGATCTCTGCATAGGCACGGCGCATCAGCAATACGTGAACTAACGCCATCGTTGCCGATAGACGAATCTGCTCCCTGTCTTTCCGATGCTCCTTATCGGGCTGAAGCAATTCAATATTCCCAATGACTTCTGATAGCACCTCTTGTGCTAGCACCATACTTGAATCCGGAGCATGACCTTCGACAGATTTATATGCGAGCATGACAGCCAGCGGCGCAGCTGTCTCACGCCGCCAGTCTGCGTACCGCAGGAGCTGATCCACTTGGAAGGCCAGGGTTTCGTCATCTTGCACGCGATCACCTGGACGGAAAAGCGAGGCCGCGACTTGCTCTTCAGACTCCAACCAAAGACCCGCCACCCGGTGACGCCCCAATTCGAAAGGAACAGCGAGCGAATTATGGTTTTCCACGCCGTGAACTTTCACTTCGCAAAGGGGCTCATCAAATTCCGGGATCGGGATGGCGCCCCATCCCGCAGGTTCCTGCGCATCCTCCTTATGGCCCCACTCCAGCTGAAATTCCTGTGTACCAGTCAGAAATTGAAACTGGCCCCGAAGCACCCCGAATACTGGCGCTTCGTTCGTCTCAGGGCTTAAACTCAGGGGGTGCAGAAGAAACTCTACACTCCCCTCCCGAATTCGGGTGTCAATGGTAAACATCTTTAAATTCCTGATTCCGTTATATTTGAGGCCACTCGGCGGGAAACCATCCCTAACCAAAAGGCTGGCCACTCCCACATGGGAGCGAATTCCTCACAACCTTTAGTTTGAAGAGCCGGACCCCATAGCCGGCGCCCGTGCATCCTCGTGCGGGGGCACCTGAATCGGCGCATAGACCGTAGATTGTCGGATGGAGTGCAAAGTAGTTGGTGTAATCGCCACAAGCGGACGATGCGCCGGCATTTCTGAGTACAGGCGGAGGGCACCTTCCAATTCCTGGTGCCTGGGGTCAGCAGGCGCATGCCCGTCCACACCCGCTAGAAGAATCGTAGTGGCTCCTGCTGCATTCGCATACGCTGCCGCATACAGCAACGTGAGCGCGGAGGGAACGGTGGCAGTTCGGCTGGTGATGGAGAACTGGTGCGGATCCACCTTCATCCCGAAATCCAGGTGAGACCAATGCTGAAGCGACGGACGCGCTTCAGCCGGAATAGCCGAACGCGGAGCAATCAGCGTCCCGCTGTTCGCCTCATAGAGATGCTTCTCCAGCAACAGGCGCTCTGGCGTGCAGGTGCTCCAGGCATCCACCAGATCCGCCGAAATCCAGGGATTCCAGTTCGTGCTGATCACATAGGGACGTTCACGGGAGATGAATTGCTCCAGCGCTGAGCAATGCTTGCTAACCTGATCCCCCGACCCGAGAATCAAAACGGTACGGCCCTCCAGGCGCCCGGTAACGTCCAGCGCACCTTCATTCTCTGAAACGTGCGACGAACTTGCGTGGCTCAAGAGGCGCGGGCAGAAACTGCGAGCGTCCAGGTTACCCAACCGCTTGAGCGCCGCGATTACATCGTGATGACTGTACCGTTCACTCGTCAGCATCTCCTGCACGTACGTTGGGTGCACGTTATACAGGGCCGACAGGTGGTAAAAGATACTGGGCCCCCACCCGTGCTCAGTCTGCAGATCACCAAACTCTCCCACCACCAGGTCCAACAGGGCGTCCATCTCCTGACCGGCACGAATGCCGCGGCGGTCCAGTTCGAGCAAGAGGGTCTCGGTCCTCAGGTTCCCGGCACCTCGGCCCATCCCGAGGACGGTGGCATCCAGCCAGGTACAACCCGACTCGCAGGCACGCATCGTATTGGCCAGCGCATTTCCCATGTTGTCATGGGTATGGACGCCCAGCGCACCGCTCCACTGGCTGCGGAGCGCATCCACCATCCCCTCGATATCGACGGGCTCCATGTTCCCGAATGAATCGGCAAAGTAGAGAACATCCAGGGGCAGCGTGGCGGCGAACGCCGCTTTCGCTTCGAGCTCTTCCCGCGGGCGCCCGGTGGCCTGCATCAGGTTAAGGCCCACTTGATACCCGAGGCGCGACAATGCACGAACCGCAGGGGCACAAGCTTCCACCTCATTAAAATGGGCGGCAATACGTACCAGGCTGACGGGTGACTCGTCCCTGGGTGCAAAGAGCTCATGCACAACCTGCTCTGGGTCTTCCGTTTCCAGAAGCTCCTTCGCGTTGCACATGACACCGAGAGTCACTCCCTCGGGCAACGGGAGGGATGACAACCATTGATCGCTGCTGAACGCATAGGGCCCGTAGAAGTCGTCCACTTTGCGGGATCGGAATCCGATCTCAACGATGTCGACACCTGCTTTTCCCATCACGGAAAGGTAGCGCTCAACGAGTGCATCGGAGAAACACCATCCGTTGTAATAGCCACCATCCCGCAATGTGCAGTCAAGAAGGGTAAGTTCCGGGGAACGGGTGTTTTCCATTGGCATTCGTTCCTGAATGACTTCACAAAGGGTCAACCAGGGGGGGGGTCCCTGACCAAGCGGTTGCGCGAGAGCCTGTGGCCAAGCCGGCGCCACCCCCTAGGGAGACGCTGATTGAATCGCACGTCCGCGCTCGAGTCGCTTTTGCGTGCGAACAAGGCGCGGTGACTGCTGTGCAGTCATTCTGCACAAGGGAGCCGCAACGCCGTGCGTGCGCCCGTTTTTGATCAACAACGGGCGGCCGAGCCCCTGATTTCGATGCCTTGTGGGGTTGGCGCCTCCTGTTCCCCGATCCTGCGTTGCGCCGCGTGCGGGTAGAACCACTACCCGCTGCACGACGCGCCTTGTCTCGGAACGCTTTGTCTCGAAGAACCGGGGGGCACCAACGCGGACGTGCGATTCAATCAGCGTCTCCCTAGCGTTCATGACCGTCCCGGGAAGATACCCCAGCGCCTCCAATAACGGAAACATTACGCCAACCCTTGACATCCCAGCGAGACTGCACGCCTCTCATCTATTCCACACCCCGGCGCAACACCAACCAGCGTGCCGCACGCATTGTGCGCCACAGCGGCGGCAGCAATACGGACGGGCGCTTCGCGCGCAAGGCAGGCCAGTGCAGCCCGTGGCCACGGAACCGCAGGAAGCAAGCCCCTCACCGGCCGGGCTTCACCCACGCCCCGTTGCCCAGAGGGCTTTGCTCGTACATGCCCGAGCCTCGGATTCATGCAGGAACCACGCCCTCTACGGCGAGGACTTCGGGAGTAGCGAACATGCGGCAAACCCTTGAAATCCGAGTGTTGAGTCCAGAGATCGGCTTGATCGGCGCGCGCGGTGGCGTAGATGATGCTGTCGGCGAGCGGGAGATCATGCTGGTTGCCAAGGCTGGCAGCGGACAGTGCCAAGGGCCCCGTGAGTTCGACCAGTTCGCCCGGCTGCATCAATGCGGCCGCCTGCAGGGCCGCCACCTCGCCTCGTTGCTGGAGTACCCGTTTGAAGACTTCGTGGAGGCTGATCGTGGGGACGATCAGTTCTGCCGTGGTCTCGATTGCGTCTGCAAACACATCGGCATTGGGACCGTCCGCAAAGTATTCCAGCCACGCGGACGAATCAACCACGTTCACACGCGATCGCCCTCGCGCGGGATGTCGGCGTCAACACCCTTGAGGAAACCCCGCATATCGCTCATACGCCGTTCGGGGATCAGCCCGATTCGGTCGTCGTACGCCACAATCTGCATTTTCTGACCTGCCCGCAGGTGCAACGCCTCGCGCACGGCCTTGGGAATGACGACCTGATATTTGGGGGAGATGGTCAGGGCTTCCATTTCAACACCACTATCGATAGGTGAATCGTTTTACTAAAGTAGCATCGAGACCATGGCCGAGCGAACGACCCTTCGCCCCAGCAAGAGCCCCATCGCCCGGAGGGTTGGGCTCCTGCGCGTTACAGAGCCCGGTACCCGCAGGAGGCGAGCGCCCTAGCCGATCAGGTGATCTCCGGGTCGGCTGGCGCCAGCCGTGCGAGCGTGTTGCGGATGGGCTTGAGCGGCTTGAGGGCTTTGCTGAAACGCTGGCCATTCAGCTCCTTTTCCAGTTGCGCGGTGAGTGCGGACAGGACCAGTTGCTGTTCGCTGGCTTCGGTCAGCGACGGGCGCTGATCGCGGGCGCCAGCCAGCGCTTCTCTCAGCGCCTCTATTGCCTTCGGGTTTGTCCGCCACCCGGCTCCGGCGGGCTCCAGTGACCAGCGCCCCCAGTGCAGCACCATGAGGCCCTCTGGGGCGGGCGCCTCCAACAGGTTTTCCGGGTTCAGGTCGGGGTTGAGAAAGGCCAGTGGCGTATCGCGCAAGTGCGCCCGCCACTCCGGCAGGCTCGCGCGCAGCACCTCCAGGTGTTGTTCGGTTGCGCCGCCGGTGGCGGCCCGTAGCGGCTCGAGCAGGGCATCGTCCAGGCGCTGCCACAGGAATGCGCGGGAGCGGGCATAGCGCTGAACCAGAGCCTTGTCCGGCTGCAACGGCAGCAGGGCCTCGCGGACCCGATCGGCTGCATCGTCCGTCTGGCCGGGGCCCTTGCCCTCGGCGGGCAAGCGCAGGACGTGGCACTGGAATCCTCGTACTTCGGTGGCGCCGACCCATTCGGGTGCCGGAAGGCCCGCGGGTGGATCCGCCAGAAGGGTCGCCTCGTGTCGAGCCTGGCCGGTGTGCCGGGCACCGAACAGCTTGACCAGATAACGCGGCCCTTCCGGTGTGCGGCAGTCCAGTGCGAATACCTCGCCCGCCGCCAGTTGGCGCCAGCGGATGGTACCGTCCGCCGGCCAGGGCTCGCCGGTCAATGCCTCCAGCACGGACGGCACCCATTCCTCGCGACGCTCCGGCAGGAACAGCGGGGCCAGTGCCTTCTTCGCATCCTGCCCACTCGGCGAAAACGCGCGACGATGAAAGAACAGCGCGTCCAGCCGCGCTCGTTCGTCGTACAGCCGGGACAGCGCTGGCACCAGGGTCGAAAGGCGCGTGAATGCCTGGCGCGACAGCAGCAGGGCGATGATCGCAGGGATCAGCCCGGGCGGGGCACGATAGAGAAAGTCGACCACGAGGTAGACAAAACTCAGCATAAAGCCGACCGCGCCGAGCACGGACAGGGTCACGCCGAGCTGTTCCTCCAGCCATTCCCGAAAGCGGGCACTCAAGGCCTGCCCCAGCAGGAGTGCCGCCGCGACCCCTGCGGAATACACCAGCATCAAGCCGGCCACGGCAGGGTACAGCCAGAGAAGCAGGACTATGACCAGGAATACAAACAGCCCGCCCGCCAGCGCGTTGGCGTAGCGCTTGTAGGCGCTGGAGGCGACCTCGTCCTGCCCCTCGAACAGGACCATCTTGCGACTTCGGGCGAGGAGCTGGCTCGCCCCTCGTTCGGAACCCAGCGCGATGATACGGTCCGCCACCAGATACAGGCCGTAGAACCCGACCGCGGCCAGACTGAGCCAAACGATCAGCGCATCGCGCTCCACCGCCGCAAATGCCGGGGGGAAATAGCGTGGAATCCCTTCGGACCCGAGCAGGATGATGACCTTGAGGGGCAGGAAGAATGCCAGCAGCATCGAGACCTGCCCCACCAGGGTGGCCAGCACCACGGCGCTGGTCGCGCCGGGCACCGCCCAGAAGAACTTGGCCCCCAGCCGCGCGCTCCAGCGAATGCCGTCCTTGAGCCCATACAGCATGGGAACCCGCTCTCCTAACCCGTAGGCGGCTCATTCTAGCAGGCTGCTAGAGCCGGGCGACCCTCGCGGGTGTGACGAGGCGAAGGGTGGCGACTTCGCTGCGCGGCTCGCTGCCCCCCCCGGATGAGCGCTTTCCGGGCGGGGTGCGGCATGAACGCCAGCGGCGCATGAGTCCCGGGCTCCTCAGAGACGCGCCAATGACGTCACGCTCCTTCGGCGACAGGCCCTTTGATTGCCTGGCCCTGGCAAAGCCCGCGAGAGTTACTGCGGACCACGCCTTTCAGCGCCGGCCCACGCGATCACCACTCCCGCGCCCCACCACGGTCGAGAGGAGGTATCCGATGTATCCGGGCAGGTCCAGGCCAGAAACCAGTTGAGCATCCAGGCGAGCGAGGCGTTCCGGGTCGGACATATCCACACCCGAAATCTGAGCCGGGCCGGTAATACCCGGCCGAATGGAAAAAACGCGATAGCGCTCACGCGCGCGGATCAGTTCGACCTGCTCGGGCAAGCACGGACGCGGCCCAACCAGACTCATCTCACCCTTGAGGACATTCCAGAGTTGAGGCAGTTCGTCCAGCTTGCTGCGCCGGAGGAAGCGACCAAAAGGCGTGATCGCGGATGCTTGGGCCTCGTGCGTGGGGACTGAAGGCGTTCCCGCGCGCATGGTGCGAAACTTGATGAGTGTAAACACACGTTGGTCTTTCCCGACCCGCTGCTGACGAAACAGCGGCGCGCCCGTGTCGAACCAGCCCACGATCCACAGCAGCGCCAGCAGCGGCGAAAGCGCCAGCAATCCAAGCAGTGCCAGCATCCAATCCAGTGTTCGGTACAACGTGAACCACCCCGGCGTTCCCAGGAAAATGAGCGATTGCGGCCTTGCCGCCAGACCCGCCCCACTCGATCCGTGATGGTACTGTTTTCGCGGGCCCCGCGTTCGCCCCACAGCGATCACAGCACCCGGATTTCCGCGAGACGACGAACGGCATGATCACATACATTTTCGCGGGTTCGCGGGCGTGCGCAGGGCTGCATCCGAAGGGGGCCATTCACGCGACGTCGCCATCAGGCGATCGGCCTGTTCAAGCGCTGCGGATGAAGCCCATCGATTCCAGTTTGAGAAGGATCCGATGGGCCGCCTCGTCCGCAGTCAACTCTCGGGTATCGAGGCGAAGCTCCGGGTTTTCCGGCTCTTCGTAGGGATCGTCGATGCCCGTCACCTCCTTGACCAGTCCGGCGCGGGCCTTGGCGTAAAGCCCTTTGCGGTCGCGCTCCTCGCACGTCTCCAGGGGGGTGGCGACATACACCTCGACAAAGCCACCCACCGCCTCGATACGCTCGCGCACCGCTCGGCGCACCGACGCGTAGGGCGCGATCGGCGCACAGATCGCGGCCCCGCCATTCTTGGTGATCTCGCTGGCAACATAGCCAATACGCTGCACATTCAGGTTGCGATGCTCGCGCGAGAAACCCAGCTCGCGCGAGAGCTCCTTGCGCACGACGTCGCCATCCAGCAGCGACACGCTGCGGCCACCGAGTTCCATCAGCTTGACGCGCAGCGCGTTGGCGATCGTGGACTTCCCGGCACCGGACAGGCCAGTAAAAAACACGGTAAAGCCCTGCTGGTGGCGGGGCGGGTAGGCTTTGCGCAGTTCTCCCACCACCTCGGGCGGTGAATACCACTCGGGTATCGCCAGCCCCTCATCCAGGCGTCGCCGAAATTCGGCATCCGGCAGACGCCATACACTCTGCCCGGGCTCGCGCTGATCGGCGGGCACGTACTGGGCGCACTCCTCCACATAAGCCATCTGCTGGACCGGGACGATCTCAATCCCGATCGCGTCCCTGTGCTGATCCAGCAGTTCCTGCGCGGCATACGGTTCGTAATAGGCAGCCCTCGACCCCCCCGGCTCCGGGCCCGCATGATCGTGGCCCACGATAAAGTGCGAACAACCGTAGTTGCGTCGGATCAGCGCATGCCAAACCGCCTCGCGCGGGCCCGCCAGGCGCATGGCCAGCGGCACCAGGCTGAGCTGGGTCGTGGCCTCGGGTGCACTACGCAGGATGTGCTCGTAGCAGCGGACACGAACAAAGTGATCAATATCGCCCGGACCCGCCATACCCACCACCGGGTGGATCAGCAGGTTCGCCTCGGTCTGGCGCACGGCACGGCGGGTCAGTTCGAGCTGGGCACGGTGCATCGGGCTGCGGGTATGGAACGCCACCACGCGGCCCCACCCCAGGCTGCGGAAGTGTTCGCGCAGTTCCGCGGGCGTGTGCCGGTAACTACGGAAATCGTAGTGCGCCGGCCGCTCCACTCCATACAGGGTTCCGCCCACATACACGGGGTGAGTTTCGTGCAGGAGGCGGGATACGCCTGGGTGAGTCGGATCAACGGTGCCGAACACCTGCCTTGCCTCGTGTTCCCGATCCGGCGTCCAGCACTCGCTCACGTCCAGCACCGCGATCAGCACACCTTCCGCATCGCGCAGCGCCACACGGGCATGATCACCCAGCTCTTTGGCAAACGCCTGGCTGACATCCAGAGTCACCGGCACGGGCCACAACGTCCCGTCCACCAGCCGCATCTCCTCGCAGACACGGACGTAATCCGCCGACTCCATGAAGCCGGTCAGCGGCGAAAACCCGCCCCCCAGAAGCATCTCGACATCGCAGAGCTGCCGCGGTGTCAGGTCCCAGCTGGGGAGGTCCCGCGACTGCTCCCGAACCTCGCGGGCCGCCGCCGCGTCGAGGTAACGGTCACACAGCGTGCCGCCGTAAGGGCTGATCCAATCCATCTCGTATCCCAAGTTCGTCGTTGCTTTCCTACTCCATGGCTCCTGACACCCTATTGCCTGCCTGGCACGAGAGCCGTGGTGTGCCGGCGCGCACCGGACCACTCGGCGAGGAGCAGCATCGCCCATGCGGCGATGACTGGCACAAAGGGCAGGAGATGCCGCCCGAATCCAGTACCGTCCTGGAGCCTTCCGGCTTGGAGCGTTCCGGCGTAGGCCACAAAAGTCATCAGCCCCAGCGACACCAGGAGCACCCAGAAGAAGCGATGTGAGGCATCCCGCCAGGCGGCCGGAATCGCGAAGATCACCAGCAACACACTCAGCGGAAACAGCAGATGCCAGGAGCCTTCCAGCACCAGGCGCTGGAAGAAGAGCCCCCACTGGGGATCCAGCGAGAATTCGCCACCACGCGGCAGCACGATGCGCCCTGGCTCCAGGATGACCTGGCCCAGGACCGGCACGGTGAAATCCAGCCCCGCAAACCATACCACCAGCGCCACACCCGCGAGGACCAACATCAACAGCACGAATCCCCAGACGGGTCCCAGAACAGCGAACAAAAAGGCCGCCAGCACACACGCCGCAAACAGGATGCCCGCCTGCTTGAGAAACGGCATCGCCAGGATGACAGGCAGCAGGGCTACGCCATCCTGCCAGCGACGTTCGGCAAGCAGCGCGAACAGTCCCAGCCCCGCAAGGGCCATGGCGCCAACCATCCAGATATCGGCATACCCGCCCAGCCCGATGTGTACCCCGACCAGCGGGACCGACAGGGTCAGGTAAACACCCAGCATGGCGAACAAAATACCCAGGCCGAGGCGACGCAGATAGCCGTACACCAGCAGCCCCAGTGCCACACCCGCCAGGAACCAGGGCAGATTGACCAGCGATTCGTGCCAGCGCCCCAGTCCAAGCGCGGCCCAGAGCTGAATCACCGAAACAAGCGCCGGGTGCCGATACCCCTGCCCGTACGCATCCCCACCGTCACGCCACATCGTCCAGGGCGACACAAAGGCGTCGGAACCCCCGTGCTCCAGGAACCCGCGCGCACGATAGCTCCAGTAGTACCACGCATCCCAGGCATACACGGGCCGCAGAACCACTTCCAGTAAAAGTCCACCCAGTCGGATGACGACGAGAGCCAGCAGCACCAGTACCGCCATTCGGACCCACCACGGCGCGGCCAACCATCCCGCGCTCAGGGCGTGATCCTGCGGCGTCCGCGGGACCGGCTGTGATGCCTCCCGCCAGTGCAGCCAGATCCCAAGAACAAGCAGCCCGACGCTGGCAACCAGGATGCCCTGATAATGCCACCCCCCCAGCAGCCGTTCCGCCACCAGCAACGCGGCCGCCACCGCCAGCATGCCGAGGAAATACCCCGCGCCCAGCACACCCGGCCACCGGCCCGGCACCCCGGCAGGCCACACCCGCAACAGCAGCAGGCTGGCGGCCAGCCAGGGGGTCCCCAGTGCCAGGGTCAATCGCAGGGCATCGAGCATGCAGTTATTCCCCAGATCGGTGCGTTCGAGCCGGCATTTTCACTGAAGTTCCAGCAACAGGCCGATTTCGTTATGCATCACCAGCCGGCCCGCTCGATGCGGAGGCTGCCCCTCATGCGACGTCATGTACCATTCACCCGCATCATCCGGGTACTCGAGCCGGAATTCCTCCACTTGCGTGCCCGCCGGCAGGTCACTCAGCCGGAATTCCAGCTCCCCTCGCCGCGGCAGACCGAATCCAATAGCGTGCTCGTGCATGCCCTCCTTGGGCGCCGCGCCAAGTACATGCTCGGCAATGGTTTCGCTGGAGCGGCTCCCATCGGGCCCTGCGACTCGCTGCAGGACCTCAAAGTGAATCCGATCCGTTGGCTCCGGCACCTTCAGACGCACCACGGCACGATAGACCGCGGCCGGAATCGCCTGGTGGGCCACGCCCACCAGGGTGTCCGAGCCGCCCCCCTGATAGTCGAAAATTTGCGCATCCTCGGCACCGCGCGATGTGCCCTCCCGCAGTACACCGGGCCCTCGCATCTGCTCGGGACGGACCCCCACCGGGAAGCGCGCCCGATAGGCGAACGACAATTCCCGGCGCAACCGAGCCACACTGGATGCGGCCTCGCCTCCAAGCAGCAACAGGCCGTCTCCGGGGCGCGCGAACCTCAAAAGATCGTTGCTCGACTGATCCTGCACCATTGCGGCCAGGGGCAAGAGCCGGTAGCGGGCGTACAAACCGATACCCTCGCTCCCGGAGATGATGAGCACACGCGAGTCTTGAGGGAATGCCGCTTGGGCCCGGTTGGTCAGTTCGAGCAAGTCCTCGCCCCCCAGCACCGGGAAACTGCGCTGCTCCGCCGGGATGCCCTGAAAGCCCCCCCAGGTAGCGTGATGTTCGCGGACCAGATTGACCTGCCAGCGCAAATCCAGCACCAGCCATGCAGTCAGAACGATCGCCAGAACCCCGACTACCGAGAATGGCTGGCGGCGCAGCAACCGGTAACCGGACAGAAGCAACAAGGCCACCAGGGCCCACAGCGCCGCCGCCACCGTCGGCGGGACCACGGTCGCCCCCACGGATGAGGGGATCCCGTTAATCGTGCTCTGGGAAAACGGCACGGCACGAACCCAGGATTCGAGGAGGCCACCCCCAGGCACACCCACCCCGCCTGACCCGTGAGGCAGTGCCTCCAGGGCAACACCGCTGTCGCCGGAGGCCAGCCACACCCACAAGCCCCCCGCAAGCAGAAGCAGTGCGACCATGCCGGCCAGCAGCACCTGAATCAGCACGTGCCACCACCGTTTCGCGTTGTGCAAACGACCTCCCCCTGATGCCACCGGACATCCCCCGCGGAATGGATTGACGGCTTGCGTTGCGCCCCGGAATCGCACCACATAATGGCGGATTCCCACCTGCCAGATGCAGCGAAAAACAATCCACGGCGCTCAAATGCGCCCGGGTCCCATGCCTGAGCTACTGAACATTCAACCGGCTGCGAAGACGCGGCAAACCGAACTCCATCATGAGCAGGTGGACGCAGCCCAGCGCTACGAAAACCCAGAACAGCACAACACCGGGAACCCCCAGCAACCAGCCTGCTACGCCAACACCTCCCAGCAAGAAAGTCACCAGGAGGAGCCACAGGGTCGCCGCGCGTCGGGATAGCCCGAACCACAGCAGGTAGTGATGCAGATGCTCCCGGTCCGACTGCAGCGGATTACACCCCCGCCACAGTCTCCGAATCATCAGCGAGGCGGTCTCGATCACCGGCAGGGCCAGGACCCAGGCAAACACCATGGGCGGCACATGCTCGCCGTACGCGAAGGCCAGATCGACCGCGAACCATCCGAGCGCCAGTGCCAGCGCCATACTGCCGGCATCACCCATGAACACGCGTGCAGGCCGCGCGCCCAGCCACGGAAAGTTCCAGACCAGAAAGCCCACTACCGCGCCCAGCAGAATGGCAGGAGCCAATAGCGCCTCTGGCAGGCCCGCCAGAGCTCCCACCACCAGCAGCCACCCCAGCATGACCATCAGCATTCCACCCGCCAGACCATCCAGGCCATCGGACATGTTGATCGCATTCACCAGGCCGACCAGGCACAGGATGGTGAACGGCACGGCGGCCCAGCCCAGCCCCAGAGACACCGCACCCGTAACTCCACCGACGTGCGGCAGCAACACCCCTCCAACCATCACCGCGAAGGCGGCCACGGCCAGTTGCACCAAGAGCCGCAACCCGGTGGACAAAAAGTGAAAATCATCCAGTGCCCCGAGTACGAGCATCCCGGTCATCGCAGCCAACAGCGGCCACCCAAGCGGCATGCCGGCCAGTGCCCAGGTAATCGCAAAAGCCAGGACAATCGCCAGCCCACCTACTAGTGGAATCTCGCCAACGTGGTCCTTTCGCCCCCCAGGCAGGTCCACCAGCCCCAACCGGCGGGCCGGTCCGGCGAGCGCCGGCACCAGTAGAGCCGCAAGCAACCCCGCCAACGATGCATACAGAAAAGTGGACACAGCGCGGTCGCCCCCCGGAATCCGATCGCGAAACAGGCTCGGATTCTGCACGAACCCCACCGGTTATTCACCCGCGACCCGTCGCCCATGGGGCATACCCACGCGCGGGTGAGGCTACGATCCTCGTCGTCCCCGTCTGTCGCCGGCGAACCAGCACCGCCCGGTCGGTGGCGCCAGATCAGTCCCAAATCCGACTGGTCGTGGGTGTGCGGCATCCGCCCCACCCCTGGCTCTGGTATGCTCGCGCCCGACTTGCGAACGGGCGGCTCATGACTCCAGGAGATATCCACTGGGCTGGACAGCAGCCGCACGAGCAGCGCGGCTTCTATCCAGACCTGCACACCCCGTGGCGCATTGAGAGAGGTTTTGGAAGACGTGGAATCACGCGGGGAAACACCGACCAAGGTGCACACTCGAACGCGAGCGCGTACATCAATCGGCGTTTGCCGAGAACATGACGAAATGATCCGGCACAAAGACGAGATCGCACGCAACCTGTTCGAGAGCGACCGGGCCTATTTTGAATTGGGCGCTCGGGTTTCGCGTATCGGGCCCGCCTCGATCGCCTGGGTGCCTGGCCTGGCTCACACCCCTGCCGGCTGTGTTTGCCAGAGGGTCCCTTCGTCGGCATTCCAGGATCAATCACCGACAGGGTATCCGCCCCCATGGCTGGATGAAGTGGAGTCTGCACACCACGCCAGGCGAAACCCGATCGTCAGACTTTATACCCTGGACTTCGAGGGACCGCGCGCACTGCTCGCGGCGTCCGGTTACGTATGCCGCGAAGAGATCGGATTTGCTTATCAGGGCCCCGCTACCGCACGGCCAAGACGAATCCGCCTGCACCCCATCGAAACCCCGCTGGACTGGCTGGAAAAATTGCGCCTGCACGAGGTCTCTGCGGAGTTCTCCGACGGTCATGCATACCTGGCTCGCGAATGGGTGGAGCTGGAACGCCGAAAGTGCCTCACAGGCAGAATGGCCTGTTTCCTGATCGAGGACGAATCCGAGTTCCATGGATCTGTCTGTCTCATGCGCGAAGGGCGGGCGATACGGATCAAGAACCTCTACCTGCAGCCGGCCTCGCGTGGCCATGGCATTGGCTCGCTGGCCCTCCAGGAAATATTCGGAGCCTATGTGCGTTCCACGGATTCGGCGGCCGTTGTTTATGGAGTCAGAGGCGAACCCGGCGAGCACCTCTATCGTTCGCAGAACATGGTCGAGATTTGCAGCCAGTACGAGTGGACACGGCGAATCCGAGTAGCGCCACATTGCGCAGACCACATAAACCGGACCGCCCGGGGAGACGCCGAATGAATCGGGACAACGCCCGCGTGTGGCAACGGCATGCCGCGCAATGGAATGCGGTCGGGGCGCCCCTGAAGCCTTCGCCCGAGGACCTGCAGATCCTTGGGCAGGAGATCGGGCACGCCGAAGCTGCGTTCGGAGAAACGCCCTGGTGTCTTCTGCTGGGCGTTACCCCCGAATTGGCACAGCACCAATGGCCAAAAGCGAGCCGCCTGGTGGCCGTCGACCAGAGCGCCGAGATGATTGGAACGGTCTGGGCCGAGAACCCGAGCATATGGTCACGCCCCTTGCGCGGGCGCTGGGAACAACTGCCGCTGCCCTCCCGAAAGTTTGCCGTAATCGCAGGGGATGGCGCTCTGAATGTGCTGGCGACAGCCGAGCAAACCCGGCTGGTGGCTGGAGAACTCGCCCGGCTGCTCTCTCCGCAGGGCCGACTCCTCCTGCGCTGTTTTGTCCGGCCAGACGTACCCGAATCCACCGCCGCTGTGTGCGCCGAGGCCATGGATGGACGCATTAAAGGGTTCCACGCGTTCAAGTGGCGTCTTGCCATGTCACTGATCGATCCAAGCCATACCACGGTCGTCGTCGAAGACATCTGGAAAGCTTTCGAACGCCATATCCCCAACCGCGAGGATCTGGCGAGAAGGTCCGCATGGGACCGATGCGAGATCGATACCATCGATGCCTATCGGGGCAATCACGCGCGATACACGTTTCCTACCCTGACCGAACTGCGCTCGACCCTGAACGATGTACTGCACGTCGAATCAGTCCGCTGGGGCACTTATGAACTAGCCGAGCGGTGTCCAAACATCGCACTGTCCAGGAGGGAGCCATGAGCTCGCCACAACCCCCGATGCAGATTGCCGCCCCCTCCGTACGCGTCGAGGGGTATACGCTGGGCCTCGGTCATCCCACCTGCTGGGTTCCCGTCGTCGTCAATCGAGGAAGCATTTCACGCGATGCCCTCGGCATTCTCCAGGAGCGTTTGGCCGCAGACCTGTCCGAGCGTTTCTGGTCTCCGCTTGATTCGTTCACGCTGTCTTCGGCCGACCCCGGAGAACTGACAGCGTTCGTGCTCCGCTGGGTATTCAACTTGCAACAGGTGGCGGGTCTGTCCGTGTTCGAGCCGGGACAGCCCGTAAGCGTGGGCAGTGAAGGCCACCGCTGGTGGCTGGCAGCCACCACCAGTGCCCACGCCCAACCCGCTACGGAAAGGGCCGTCTCCTGGCTGATCGAAACCCTTGCTCAGTCCGCGGCGGGAGACCCGCAGGACCCCAGCCTGGAAGGGCTCGAGACGCTGCTCGAGTTCATGGGACAGTTCGCTGCCCCTGCGTCCAATCTGCCACGCTTTCTGCGCGCGGCTTTCTCGGAGGACATCCCCGTTGCGAGTATCGATGGGCAGGTCTACCAGTTCGGACAGGGCATCCATGCTCGCCGAATCGACGCTGGCTTCACCGATACAACCTCGAACATCGCCGTACGCCTGGCCCGTCACAAGCGACTTGCGGCCATCGCCCTCCGACGCCTCGGGGTTCCTGTACCGCCGCACCTGCCCGCCCGAAACATCGACGACGCACGAGAGGCGGCTTCCAGGATTGGGTATCCAGTGGTCATCAAGCCAGCGAACATGGACGGTGGTGTCGGGGTCACTGCTGGCATCCGCGGCCCCGAGTCGGTTCCCCAGGCCTACTCCAGAGCACGCAAACATTCAGATGACATCCTCGTCGAACGTTACGTGGAAGGCCGCGATTATCGCTTGCTCGTTTTTCAGGGTGAGCTCATATGGGCTGTCGAACGCGTCCCCGGCGGCGTAACAGGGGATGGCCAGCGGACAGTGGCCGAACTGCTCGACCTGCTGAACACCGACCCGCGCCGAGGGCGCAACACACGAGCACCGAGCCGGAAACTGGTCCTGGACCGGGAAGCAAGCGAACTGCTCGCCGAAGCAGGGTTGTCCGAGCACAGCGTGCCCCAGCCGGGCGAGTTCGTACGTTTGCGGCGTACTGCCAATATCGCAACCGGTGGTACGCCGATTGCGGTCTTCGACGATGTCCATCCGGACAATGCCGAGCTGGCCGTTCGAGCCACCGCCGCGGTGGGACTCGACCTGTGCGGAGTCGATATGCTGATCCCCGACATCCGCAAAAGCTGGCTCGAAGGCAATGCCTGGGTCTACGAGGTGAACGCCCAACCGGACATGGGGCAAACCACCTCGACCAGGCAATATCCTCGGGTTCTGAGCGGACTAGTCCAGGGCAGGGGCCGTGTGCCGATCGTTGTGCTGCTGGGCGACGCCCCTGATAACACCGGCATATCGCCCGAAATCGCAACCCGGCTGATGCCGAAGGATTCCTCGTTCGGACGGCTGGATTCAAACGGGGTTTTCCTGCGGGATCAGCCCATGGCTCCGGGTCGGATGGGCCTGTTTCACGGTGGATCCATGCTCCTGTCACACCCGCGGACCGAATGCCTGCTGGTCAGCATCAATGACGCAGAACTGGTTCGCAGCGGTCTGCCCTTTGATCGATTCGATGCACTGGTGCTGGCCGGCACGCACATTTCGCCGGCAGAGCAGGAAGGCGACGCTTCCAGCGAGCAGACTTTTTCACGGATCCTCTCGGCATTGCTACCGCATTGCGCGGGCCCTGTGCTTCAAGTCTCCGACGGGAGCGGCCCAGCGCTGCAGGCCGCACCCGGCACTGCCATGGCTGACAAGCTAAGAAGCTGCAAGGATCGCGAAGAGTTGCTCCAGGCCACACTGGATATTCTGAGGGGAACGTAGTTCCATGTATTGGCAGCCCCCGGGAGCTATGGCTGACCGTCAACCGGCCCCCAGCCCGACGGTGGTCTGGTCTTACCTGGACGCGCTGCCCGTTCCGGGCGAACCGCGAGCGCCGAAGCAGCGCCTCACAGGTCGTCGGACGCGGGAGGGATAAAGCCCGCACGCTCCCAGTCGAAGCTTACGGGCTCCGCCTTCCCCGCCAGCAATTCGGCGACCCGCCCCTCGTCCACCGGGTAGCCGAACTGACCGTTACGCATGTGGATACGCAGCCTGCTCTGCTGGACAGTCATATCGCGAAGCTGCGCCCAGTCCGCATCCGACAGAGGGTGCTGACCCAAACCGGCGATACCTTCCAGCATATGCTCCCACTCGTCTTCGAAGACGAGCTTGCTGGCAGCAGCGATGGCCTGGTCGCCGGAAGTCGCCGAAGCGTCTGCGCGCTGGGCCAATTCCATACCGGCGCTGTAGAGCGTGCAGTAGCCACCTTCGGTAAAGGCATGCGCCCGCCATCCCAGATCGGGCCGAACCTTGCGATGCGTCTTGCGCAACGCCATGAGTTGTTCGTTCTCGGGCCAGTTGCCGGCCAGGAGAGAGGCCATGTCGATCGACGCCGACGAATCCCCCGTTACCGCGCGCAACGCCTCGGCATAGGCAAGGAAATGGGCAAGCTCGGTACAGGTCCCTTCGTCTGCGGCGACACCTCCGGGTGTCAGCTCGTCCAGTCGAAAATCCCCCTGCATTGCCAACATGCGAAACAAGGCGCCATCAATCAGTTCCTTGTAGCACTGGCGGGTAATCCACAGCCGATCCGTGGTGGCATCACGGGCGGGCGAATGAAAATAGGCGCGACAGACCTCGGCCTCCGCACCCCACAAAGGTGCATTGGCCTCGACCACCGCGCGCAGTCCAGGAGACGGCCGAAGACTCATGGCCGCACCGCCACAATCTCCGCATACTCCGCGCCCTGGGCAGTGCCAGGTGCTGCAGCCGAAGCCCCTACCGCGCCCCCCAGGGTGCGCACATCAAGGCGCTGCACCGTCAGGCCGGCCTCCTCGAAAACCGCGCGGACCTCTTCGACCGAGCCCGTAGGATGGAAGTGCCCGGCACGGACGAAACGCGCCGCCCAGTCGCGCAATTGCTCGGGGGACCATTCGCAGCCCTGCTCCCTGGCGGCATCCAGGACACACTCTGCAAACTGACTCGCCTGGGTCTCGGAAACTACCGACACCGAGGACGTGAGCCGGGTCACGGTCACCACCGCGCCGCCAGGACGAAGCCGGTGGTACCAGTTGCGCAGCAACCTCTTGCGGCCGGTCGAATCGAAATAACGCAACAACGAATGCGTGGTAATCAAGTCAAACTCCTCGTCTTCAGGCAACGCAGATGAAGCCCCGGCCCGCCCCATATCGGGCTCATTCAAATCCCCGAGGACCGTACGCACCGGCAGCCCCGTCATCGCCCCATACCAGGCGCACAGCATCAGCGGGGTCGCGCAAAGGTCGACAACGGTGGGCTCCAGGAGATGACCCCCAAAAGCCCGATGCACGATCTCGAGCATCCCGAAATCGGCGCTTCCGGCGATCAGCACTCTGCGGTTCCCGGCTACGGCCTGGCGCGCGAGCTCCGTCCGGAAAAAAGTCTCGTGCCGCTCGGGGCCGGCCGCCAGCCCGAGTTTTCGCAACACCTGCCAGGGGGCATGAAAGTCCGCGCACGAACCTTCTCCCAGCCCCGAGCCGCACACCTGCTCGGCCAGCTGCCCCGACCAGCGGCTGGATTGCCCTAACAAGGCGTCGGAGCCGAGTCCTGTTACCACACGTCACCTCTCTCCCGGCGTCCTTTTGTAGCGGTCTGGCCCGTTTCCGTGACGGGCACCGCAGTAACTACCAGACTGGGGGCCTCGCCTGCCGGCGAGCCAAAGGAACTCCGCCGCCAAATCCCCTGAATCAATACGGGATACTCGCAGGCTCTGCCCGACCGATCAAGCCACTCCGGAACCCTGCCCCGTTGCGCTCGAACCACCCATTGCGGCCGCACCGGGATCGCTTACGGTCGTGCAGTCACCCTGGACCAGGGCACCACAGTGCCGTGCGCGCGTCCCTTCGCACCAACGTGCGGAGGGCAGAGCCCCTCACTGCACGGAGCGCTCGTTTCGAGAAATGAGGTTGCACCAACGCAAATAGAACACTTTGATCGGTGTTCCCCGAGCCCACCAAAGGCGAACGGCTAGATTGAGGGGCTAGTCAGCAGGCGGGACAGCTCGGGATGGAACGCGGAATCGCACCACGAGGAGACGGGGCAGAACGAGCAGAAAGTGCGCCCAGACCAGCGTGGACGCGGCCGCGAGCGCCAGGCGGTCGCGCGGCGTGGTGCCGGCAAATTTGCGGTAGTAGCGCACCATGCCGCGGTGCTTGTGCCATTCGGTGCGTACCGGGCGGCCACTACTGCTCGTGCCCTTGGCATGGGTGGCAATCGCGTCCGGCACAAACAAGACGTGATAACCCGCGTCACGGAAACGACGGCACCAGTCGAGGTCCTCGCCGTGCAGGAAATACCCCTCGTCCATCGGCCCGACACAGCCGATTGCCTCGCGCTCGACCAGCATGAACGCGCCGGAAATCGCCTCGACCGGGACAGGCCCCGGCGGCAACGGCTGACCGTTCAGGTTGAAGCTCCGCGGGCTCCGCCCCAGCCAGCGCATCGGACGCTCAAATGCCCAGGCCAGCACCCTTTGTGGAGTGGGGTCGAGACGCCGACCACCCGCCTGCTCGCTACCGTCCGGATTGCAGACTCGCGGCCCGGCCATCCCGGCCACGCCATCGTCGCGCAGAGCCGCAAGGACCCGCTCGATCGTCTCCGGCTGCACCTCGCAATCGGGATTCAGCAAAAGGACCGTAGGCTCGTCGCTCTGCTCGATGGCGCGGTTGACTGCCGTCGCAAATCCGAGATTTCGACCATGGGCGATAATGCGAACCCGGTCATCCCCACCCCAGCAATCCCGTACCCGCGTTATGCTTCCGTCCGTAGAACCATTGTCCGAGACGATGACGCTGACCGGAATCGTAGACTCGAGCACGCGAGTTATCGCCCGGTCCAGCCAGGCACCACTGTTGAAGGCGACGATGACGACTGCCACCTCGGCGGGCGGTCGACCACGAACATGTGACTGCATTAGGGGCTCGGGCACCCGGACTCCTCGTAAAACCAAGGTGTTTCAGGCTGAGCCGGAGCCTCGCCGACGTTGAGTGGCGGGGCTCCGACGCGGAACAGAATCCTGGATCGAAAGCCCGCATTCTACACGGCGCAGAGTGCCTTTCGCCGCGCGCTGCGCAGGGCTCTGACCGCCAATGGTACGGAGGTCCAAGGCGGCCACCGGCTGCGAGGCCTGCCCCAACCGATACGGAAACCAAACGAAGAAGACCTTGGCGCCTGCAGCCTTCCCCGATATCATCCGCGCTCCGGAGGCGCCATGACCAACCATCGCCGGATAGAGGTTCTCCTGTCCGCGTTCAACGGCGAGCGATATATCGCCGAGCAGATCGAGAGCATTCGACTTCAAACCGCAGGCAACGTGCTGCTTCGCATCCGTGACGATGGGTCAACGGATTCGACGCCCCAACTGCTGTCCCGTCTCGCCCGCGAGCATGCCTGGATCGAGATCGAGCGCGGGGAAAATATAGGCGCCTCACGCAGCTTCCTCAAACTGCTCGAAACCGTTTCTCGCGAGACCACGTTCGCGGCCTTTTGCGACCAGGACGACTGGTGGCACCGCGACAAGCTGGAACGTGCGGCCGGACGGCTGTCCGATCTCCCCCCTGACGTTCCAGCACTGTACTTTTCCGCAATTCGGCGAGTCAGCCAATCGGGCGCTCCCCTGCAACAGATCTCCCGCGACCGGTATCGCCCAGGGCTCGCAAACGCGCTGGTTCAGAACATTGCCCAGGGTTGCACCATGGTCTTGAACCGCGCCGCTATCGATCTTCTCAACTCGGCGCGCCCCGACATGAAATATGTCGCTATGCACGACTGGTGGGCCTATCTGGTTGTCTCGGCTTGTGGGCAGGTAATCTATGATCCAGTACCATCGCTGGACTACCGGCAGCATCGCGATAATCTCGTCGGGGCAAAGACCGGCCCCAAGGCATGGCTCGAACGCGTCGCCCGTTTCCACGCTCGGGGGAGGATGCCCCTGATACAGCAAGCACAAGAACTACTCAATGCGTATGGCCAGGGAATGCCCACTGGCAACAGAAAGCTATGCAAGGACTTCATAGCCGGAGCCGGCAGCTCATGCTTCATGGAACGTCTGGAGTATGCGCGTCGGTCCCCCGTTTATCGGCAGAACCGATCCGATGACCGAATCATGAAAATCCTTCTCACCCTGGGGTGGCGCTGACGCCGCCCCGAGAACATGCCGGCCTGACTCGATGGACGACTCCCTGATCATTTTCCTTCATATACCCAAGGCAGCTGGAGCGTCTCTTCGCAAGTGTTTCCAGATGGTCTACGGTCACGAGCGCGTCTTCTGGATACGGCCCGGATCGCGAGCCCAAAGCCTCAAGACACTGGAGGAAATGACGCCCGCCGAGAGGGACCGCATCCGGGTGGTCACCGGTCACATCCCTCTGGGACTGGTCGAAGGCTTCTTCGCGCGTCCGGTCGACTATGTGACAGTGCTCCGAGATCCGGTCGATCGGATCCGTTCCTTCTACCAGTTCGCCCTCGCACAGCCCGAGCACCCAGACCACGGAATGGCCACACGCAGCAGTCTGGCCGAGTTTGCCGCCAGCAACGTGCGCGGCCTGGAAAACCAGCAAACAAGGATCGTAAGCGGGCTTGGGGGAAAGGGGCAGGTCACCCCGGAGACCTACGCGCTCGCCCGGCGAAACCTGGCCTCGTTCGGCCATGTGGGAACTCAGGAAGGATACGCCGATTTTGTCGAACGGCTCGCCACCCGGCTTGGATGGCCGGAGATACCCGACCCCGGCACCATCCACAAGACCGACAATCCCATACAGGTCGAACGGCGTGTCGAAGAAATCATCCTGGCGAGAAATAAGTGGGATCGGAAGCTGCATGCCGACGCGAGAGCACTCGGATCCAACCCGACCTGAGCGCTGAAAAACTGCATAGTATCGGTCGCGCTACGCGAGACCGAGCAAGGAAACACTGATCAATTTACGCGATCACGTTGGCACCCCAGGTCTTCCGAAACAGGGCGCCCCGAGCAGCGGATAGAGGCTTTACCCGCCCGTCCTTCATGCAGTACGGGGCGCAACGAAGGATCGGGGCCCCCGGATAGCAACCCCAAAAGCTATCCTGATTAGCCACGAGAGTCAGCCAGGCTCACAGGGTGAGCCACCCCCGGGCGTACGCTGAGGCTACACAGCGAGCGGAGGGTGCCACCATGGCGCAGAATCGGATTCAGTTTCAGCCGGGGATGTCGTTGCCGGCATTCATCGCCCAGTACGGCACCGAGGCCCAGTGCGAGGCGGCGCTGGAGCGGGCCCGATGGCCGGACGGCTTCCGCTGCCCGCGTTGCGGGTGCCAAGCCCACTGCGTCCTGCACGGCAGCCCGCGCAAGATGTTTCAGTGCAGCGCCTGTCGGCATCAGGCCTCGCTGATCGCCGGCTTTCCACCGCGCCCAAAGCTGCGCTTTCTCTCCAGCCGAGAATCCCACCCTGCGCACTTGCACCATCTGCATCACCCCCCAAAACCAGTCTCAGGACCGAAGGTGTTGCATCGATCAATTGAACTCACCGCCCGTTACCTCGCGGCATTCGCCTACCGCTTCAACCGACTCTTTGATCTGGCGACGTTGCCGGCGCGACTGCTGGTCGCCGCCGCGCACTGCCGGCCCGTGCCCGAGCGGCTCCTGCGACTAGCTGACTCTCGTTGCTAATCAGGTACGGTGAAGGGTACGGTCGCGAACGTCTCCGGCGTGTCGCAGGTGCCGGAACTGCTCCACGGTGAGGAGCAGAGCCTGCATGGCGACGCCGGCTACATCGGTGCGGAGAAGCGGCTGGAAGGGCATCGCCCGGAGCTGCCCATCGCGCGCAAACGCGCGAAGGTGCGCACGATGCCGGAAGGTCCAGCGCGCGACCAGGTCCGCCCCAAAGAGCAGCACGAGGCCCAACTACGTTCGATCGTCGAGCATCCGTTCCATGTGGCGAAGAACCTCTTCGGTTACCGCAAGGTGCGCTACCGCGGCCTCCGGAAGAACACGGCGCAGCTGCACAGCCTGTTCGCCCTCGCGAACCTGTACCGCGCGCGACGATGGGGGCTTCTGCCGCAGGGGTAGTGTGTCCGCAGGACCGTAAAACGCCCCTGCAGCCGCCCAAAACGGCGGTTACAGGGGGTAAAGCAGGCCCGTCGTGGCCCAATCTCCTTCCAAACACGCGGTGGCGGGACGTGGAGCCGGACGCAGGGCCATTGATCAGTGTCTCCCTAAGGTAATAAAGCGCCACCAACACTGGGTCAACGCCAATTCGACAGCGCCGAAAGGTTACGTCAAACTGCGCCGAACTGCGGTCGGGAACCTCCGTCGTGATCCGATTTTTTTTGCTCTTCCTGCTTATTCAGGGTGTCCTGTTCACGGCTGAACTGACACCACCCGCCCAGGCGTATCTCGTCCAGCCATTTACCAGCAGCCTTGCCTGGGTCTCGGGA
The DNA here is from genome assembly GCF_000377445.1 of Thioalkalivibrio sp. ALE9. NCBI lineage: Bacteria > Pseudomonadati > Pseudomonadota > Gammaproteobacteria > Chromatiales > Ectothiorhodospiraceae > Thioalkalivibrio > Thioalkalivibrio sp. ALE9. The sequence goes on along the minus strand of NZ_KB898123.1, from coordinate 434,318 downwards.
CACCTGATCGAGTTGACCGGTCGCGAAATTATTGCCTCCGGCGTAATCATTCTCGACGTCTCCACCGGGTTCGCGGTCGAGATCGCAGCCGGCTGTAACGGGGTGGAAGCAATGATCCTGTTGATTGCGGCAATGCTCGCCTTCCCCTCTCCCTGGCGCTACAAGCTGTGGGGTATCCTGATCGGGATCATCGCCATCCAAGGCCTAAACTTGGCGCGGATCGTCTCACTGTTCTTCCTCGGATTGTGGAACGAGACAGCGTTCGAATGGGCGCATCTGTATGTCTGGCAGGCTCTGATCATGCTCGATGCACTGGCCGTCTGGCTGCTGTGGCTCCGGGCACTGTCACGTGCCGACGCGGACCGGAGTTCGGACGGAAGCGATGAAGACCATGCTGTACCTGCGACCTCGTAGTTTCTTGGGCCGGTTTTTCCTGCAAGCGCTGATCTGGCTGCCGATCGCATTCTTCTTCTGGTACCAGGTCGCCTGGCTGTTCACCTTGCCCAGCGCCTGGCTAAGCGAACTTCTCCTCAACCTGATTCATCCAGGAACGGTGGAACAGATCGTGGGCCTAGGCCACGAGACCGTCATCGTGACCGGATTCGAGACAGCGACCCAGGACGCCCAAGGCAACAAGGCCACGGGCCAGATCGTGCTGCCAATCAACCCCCTGATCTACAGCTGGAACCTGCCCGTTCTGCTGGCCCTTCTGTTTGCTGCCAACGAGCGATTCTTCTCCATCAGAAAGCTGATTTTGGGATATTTCCTGCTGGTCCCCGCGCATGCCTGGGGACTGACCTTCGACGCCCTTCGTTCGCTTGCCCTCCGGGGCGGCGCCGATATCCGGAACGAACTGGGCTTCACGGACTGGACGCTGGAACTGATCGCACTGGGTTATCAGTTTGGCTACCTGATGCTACCGTTCATCGCAGTGGTCACCATATGGATCATGCTCAACCTGCGCCTCGTGGAGAGCCTTCTCGAACGCGACAGCATTACTGCCAATCGCAGGCGGTAGACCAAGGCCGAGGCCGGCATCCTTCCGCTCGGCCGAGTAGTGCTTCCAGATTGTCACCTGCTGGTTGGCGGAGGTGACTCGTACCATGACTGGAAAACTCTCGGAAGCGGAATTTATCGCGGAGGAGCCTGCCAACCACTGTCAAAGTGGCGCTTTTCGGCTTTCTACCATTCACCCCATGACGACCGGTCAGGTCCGGACCGAAGACTGAGCGGGTAGGATCCCGCGGCCGAACCTGTGCAGCATCAAGTGCGCCGCGAATTAAATCGTGTGCGCAACGTCAACACCACCAAGAACAGCAGCCCCAACAGCAGGAGTCCGGCAGGGGACAACGCGGGGATCGACCTTGCCTCGGAAGCCCATTGGGCGATGTTGGAGGTCACCGGCATTTGGGACGGATCCAAGCTCCCGTCGCCGTCTTCGTCCCACTGCGCACGCGCCTGGTTGCTTACAGCCCGAGCAAGGTTCTCGATTTCGACGCGGAACACAATGATGACAGCGTTTTGCGAGTCGGTCTCGCCGGTCGCACCCGGGTCTGGCCCAATTTGCCCCTCGAACACCACTTCGTCGTTAGCGGCATCGAACGCACACAGATTGGTCTGCGAAGCTCCGTTGGCAATGCATTCCAGACTACCCGCAACAAAGGTGCTGTTTGCCGGGACCGGGTCCACCACGCGAAGCGGCATGACGTAGCTGTCATTCGGGTTAAGCCACACCATGGTCCATTCAAGTTGAGGCATCCCGTCATCATTGACCACCTTCAGGCCGCTTGGTGGGTCGAAGGGTTCGAATACGACCACCGGCACGGAGGCAGAATCCGTGGCGGTATTGCCGTCGGCGTCCCGGGCCTCCGCTTGGTTGGTCAAAAGACCAGGTTCATCGGCCACTACCCGGAAACTAACGGTGGCACTGCTCCCCGCCGCAAGGTCACCAAGGTTAACCTCAAGCACCGGCGTCTGTGTGACAACACTGCCCTGACTGGTTTGAACGCTGCCGGGCACCAGCGTGCCGATCAGGCCGATCAAGTCGTCGGTCAGGCGCACATCCTCGGCCACCGCGGATCCCGTGTTGCGAACCTGCAGCATGAAACGGACGGTTTCGCCCGGATTAACCTGGCCATCGGAGTTGGCGTCATCGATCAATTCAACCTGCTTGTCGAGTGCCAACGCCGGTTCGCCGGTCTGCCCCGCAGGGACCACCGGAAACACTGTCGGTTGCGGACTGGTATCGGGGTTGCCGTCCCCGTCGCTCAAGGTGTCTTCAACCTGATCGCTGGAGACTGTTGCCTGGTTCAGGACATCGCCATCCCCATTCGCGGTCCCGGTGATCAAGATCACGACACTGCCCCCAGGTTCGATGGTGCCAATATCGTCGATTACGACGTTGTTGCTCGCAGCGGGGGCCGTACCCTGTGTGGTGGTGATCCCGGTCACGTCCATCCCTGGCGGGCCGACTGGAACCGTGTCGGTGAAGACCACGTTGGTCAGGGCCTCCTGCCCCGTGTTGGAAATCACAAACGTGTAAGTAACCTCATCGCCTTCATTGATTGTGCCGGTGGGTGCAACGACGTCATCGGTGAGGGCGTAGTTCTTGGTGAATTGCAGACTTGCACCAGGTGTGTCATCCGAGGCCCCGCCGACCGGAACATCGGTGGGCTGGAAGCCGTTTTCGGGAATGCCATCGGCATCCGTCGGCGTGGGCACGGTCTGGTCGGAGTCGACCGAGCCCTGGTTGGAAATGATCACGCCCGACGGGAGCGGGGCATCCACCACCACCCGGAAGGTCATGGTTACCGAACCACCGCTATCCAGATCCCCGACATCCACCACAAGCGGATCGTTGCTGTCGTCCGGAGTACCCTGCGTGGTAGTCAATGACCCCTGCACATACTCCGTATTCGCGGGAAGTGGATCGGTGAACACCACGCCGGTGGCATCCGGGCCCTGATTCTCCAGTACGACGGAATACTCGAGGGTGTCCCCCGGATCCACCTGGCCATTGCCGGCCACATCATCAAAGAGTGCCACCGTCTTGACCGGATACAGGAATGCATCGGCGGTGACCGTCACAGTGGCATCGTCATCCCGCGCGTAATTGTTCGGCTCCCCGTCGGGGCCATCAGCACCGGTGCGGCCGCTGTCCGCCTCGCCAGTGCTGTCCGGGAGGCTCGACCAGGTCATCCGCAGTGCATTGGTCTGCTCGGAACCCACCACCGCAGCGGACGAGACGGCCGCACGATAGACAAACTCCCGATCCTCGCCGAGTTCCAGAGTGGAAAAGGCGAACTCAAGATCCTGACCGTCGACGTTCACGGCGCCGGCCGGCAGGCTGGCGGAGCCCTCCACGTAGGTCAGTCCGGGTGGCAGCTGATCGACGATCAGAAGATCGAACGCGTCCGCACTGCTGCCGCTGGCGTGCGCCAGATTGACCGTGAAGACCACCTCGTTGCCCAGGGCCTGCTCCTGCGGGGCCACGGTCTTGGTGACATCAAGCAGCGGCTCTACGATGTCCACCGGGATGCCCGAAATCGTGTCTTCGTCCGCCGGGTCGGCGTCGAACTCGAGGCGAACCGGGGTGTCGGGGTGTTCTCCGTATTCCACCCACACCGTTCCATCCTCACCATTGCTGAGGACGTCACCGTTCTGATTGTCCTCGGTGTTCTCAACGCGGGCCGTGATCTCGATGTCCACGAAGTTGTCATCACTCCCACTGGACGGTGGGTTCGAGACATCCCCGAGATCGAACGCCACTTCCTGCCCGCTCCCGAGCCGATCGGCGTAGTCCGGGTTGCCGAAGGCGATACCCATGTGCCCGACGCTGATATTATGCGAGACGTACGCAAGGCCATCCGGCAACGTATCTGAGACGAACACGTTCTCCGTCACCCCGGTGATGAGCGACAGCCGAATGGTGAACGTCACCTCCTCACCGATGGTGGCCTGGTTTCGGTCGACGGTCTTGTCGATCTCGAGATCCGAGGCAATCGTCAGGTTTGTGCTCCCCGAAGCCTGGTAGTCATTCAGACCACCCGGGGCATCCGCGGCGTCCCGGACACTGTCGTCTTCGCTGTTGCCGTCGGGCTGGCTGGCGAAGGTCGCGATAGCCTCGTTGATTAACGTATCACCGAAGATCACGTCGTCCGCGAGCCGGGTCGTGAAATCGACTCGCAGTACCGCACCGGCGGGGACCTCCAGACCCTCGAGAACGAACGTGTCGTCATCGACATTTGTCGTCTGAATCTGAACATCGTCATCCGAGACCAAGTCGCCATGGGCGTTCCGGATGTCCCCCGCCTGGATCGACACAGTGATTGCGCCGGGGTCCAGCGTCCCGGCGCCGTCCGGCAAGATATCGGCAAGTTCGGTCTGCCAGGCAGTGGTGGTGCCCGTATTCTCGAACTCAATCCGCCAGTCCACTTCATCACCGGCCTGGAGATTGACGCCGCCGGACGGTATGGATTTGGTCACGTTCAGCTCGGGTTCGCCGACGGTGATCGACACGGATTCCGGTCCCAGGGTGACCGTCTGCGAGGGATCCTCCGGATCCTCGAAACTCGCAACCGCTTCGTTCGCGAGCACCACGTCGTTCTGATTGCCCGCGACGTTGTCGACTTGCATGTAATAGTCGATGGTCACCGTGCTCGCCTCGGCAGCCGTCACTTCGCCGAGGTCGACCTCCAGCCTGTTATCACCCTCATTGAACGACAGCCCGGTGCCGTCCGAGCTGACCCCGTCGAGGTCCAGGCTCGCCTCGTTCGGCTCCTGATCGAGGAAGGTCAGCCCTTCCGGAAGGTCATCGACGATCACGAACTCATCGGTCGTCCCGACCGGCACCCCCATCTCAATCCGATAATGGACGATGTCCCCGATCGAATAACGGTCCTGACCGTCGATCAGAGTTTTGCTCAGGGTGGGACTGGATGTCGTCAGCGATGCGGTGTCGTTGCCGAACAGGTTGTTCACGCCCCCATCGCCGGTACGCTGATCATCCTCGTTGTCGGAGCCGGACGGCAGGGAGGTGGTAGTGGCCCCTGCGTCGTTGGTAATCGCGGTCAGGAACGGAGTGTCCTGGGCGATGGTCGCCTGGTAAGTGATCTCAATTACCGCATCAGGGGCCAGTTCGTCGATGGCACCGCTGAGCGTATTGTCCGTGAAGGCCGCATCGGTGCCCCCGTCATCCGTGATCGTCGGGTTCTCGAGCAGATCCGGCAGCTCGTCCTCGAAGGTCCAGTCGAAGCCGGTGGCATTGCCGGTGTTGGTGATGATCAGGGTGTAGGTAACCGTGTCCCCGGCGGCTGGCGACGACGGCGACACTGACTTGTCAACATCGACCGCGGGCAGAACGACGTTGACCGTGCGCTCGCCGGACTGCACGTTGCGTTCCGTGCCTTCCACATCCTCGAAGTAAATGCGCCCGCGATCGCGTAGTTCACGACCCTGGGTGTTGGCGGCCACATTATCGACCTGCAGGGTGACTGACAGCGTGTAGCGTTGAGTCTCGTTCAAATCATTGTTCGCCACATCACCCAAAAATAGACTGAAGGCGTTGTCGATCTGATCGTCTTCGAGCTCCACCGTGACTGGATCAGCAACACCTTGGCTGTTGATCGAGTCCGGGTCCTCGGCGGATTCGAGATCCTCCGAGCTTCGCGCCAGTGTCGCCTCCACCAGGCTCACGCCGTCAAAGCCGTTGGTGATCACGTCGGCTATCGTGACCGCTTGAGTGACACCTGGCGGCAAATCGAAGTGGATGTCGTAGGTAAACGTTTCGCCGATCGCGACGTCGGTGCCACTCGTAAACGCCTCGGAGGTGTCTACCAGCATTTTGGCCACGGTGGCGTCAGCGACATTGACGGTGGCGGTGTCCTCAGCCTCCGCCCGGCGGCGTTCGTCAATAGCGTCATCCTGCTGACTGAAACCTTCCGCCGTGACCGTGTTGCTGTACTCCGATCCGGTCACGACGTCATCGAGCACCGTGGCGGTGAAGGTAAACTCCAGCGAATCACCGGGCGCAAGGCTCGTGGCCGGGTCCGCAGTGGTGTAGTTCAAAACCCCAGTACCGGAGTTATAACCGAAATCGAACCCCGCAGGCGTGGTGTCTTCGATTACGGTACTCAGATCGAGCAAGTCATTGATGACGCCGCCAGCACCGTTATTCAGGACATCCTCGATGAACAGGTCGAAAGCGGGCGCGGTACCAGTATTTTCCAGCTCCAGCGTGATGGTGACCTGCTGCCCCGCAACCAGGTCTTCGTCAGGGCCGAAGCTCTTGGTGATGGCAAGCACCGGTTCGCGGAACTGTACGGTGTGGTTATCGGACACCGAACCGGCACCCTCTCCTCCGAAGCTCAGCGTGGCAGTGTTCTGGCGCGCCTGCTCCGAATCCGGGGCCGCATTGGCAGGATGATCCAGCACCGTCGCTTCGTAGGTGACCACGAACGTATTGTTCGCAGTTCCGTCGGTCGAATTGACGGTGACGGTTCCGAAGTCGAACTGCGGATTTTGCGCATCGGAGTCATCGACCAACGGGGAATCGATCGCACTACCGTTAAAATTCGTGTCGTCAATCGAGACACTCCCCGGCGCATAGGCAAAACCGTCCGGCAGACTGTCCGCAATCACGAGGTCAGGTATTTCCCCTTCCGGAAGGGCGACAGTGAGCCGGTACGTGACAACGTCACCGGGCACCACACCACCGGCACTCGGCTGCGGATCCACAGCGATGCTCGTCTTGGCCAGACCGGGGCTGGCAACGGAGGCTCGAGCGTCATCGCGGATCGTCGGGAACGGGGGCGCGCCTTCCTGCGAGGCCCAGGTGGTTTCCGCTTCGTTATCCAGTTCTTGGCGGGGCGTGACATCTTCGGACAGAGTGCAGGTGTAGGTAATGACCGCAGACTCGCCTTCATCCACTGCTCCATCGATCACCAACGGGTCGGAGAATAGATCCCCGGACGTGCCACGCGAGGAACCACCCACCGTCACCGAATCAATGGCACACGCATTCATATCCGCCGGCGGCGGATCCGTGGCAGTGACATCAAAGGCCGGGGCACCACCAGTGTTTTCCAGCGTGATGGCATAAGTCACCGTATCGCCGGCATCGGCATCGATCAGATTGCCGTCAGTAATACTGCCCTCGCCGCTCGTCCCGGTGACCGCCTTGTCGATCTCCAGCACCGGTGCGCGCACTTCAAAAGCGACGGGCCCGGTGTCCGTCGTGGTCTCCCCGGGAGTGTTGGCCGTCTCGACCTGGAGGATGTTGGTCAGGAACAGTCCATCGGCGAAGGGATCATCAGTAACGGTGGTATACAGGTCGACCGCCAGCGTCTGCTGTGCTTCCGTATCGAGGTCCGGGAAACGGATCTCGATGGCATTCTGCCCGGGCAGGGTTGTCACCTCGACCTCGCCCGTCTCTCCGAGCAATGTCTCGTAATCCGAATCAAGTTCCGCCGTTGGGGCGAGACATACGCCCGCCGAGGGGCTGGCGCCGCCGCAATCGGTCGGGTCCGTGCTAAAGCCCTCGATGACGTCACCGGCCTTGAGCACCGGCAGCGGCAGAAAGTCGGTGAAGACGATATCCCGGGTATCTCCGGAGGGCACTTCCATGGTCAAGCGATAGACCAGGGTGTCCCCCGGCGCGTAGGCATCCTGCTCGTCCACGATCTGCTTGTTGGAATCGATCGGCAGAATGCTCACCGACGCGGCGCCTCCCTCATTGCAGGACGTGGCACCCGCAACGAGGTCGTACTCCATGGAAACGCTGTTCGAGATCGAATCCGAGGCCCGCACCGGTTCGCCGGTCTCGCGGTAGGTCTGGCGGACCGTGCCCGTGTAGGTCACCGTGACTGCGCTGCTTTCAGCGATTTCGGACAACCCCGTGCCATCGAACAGGTCCATCACGATGGTTGTACCGTCCTCGGCGTTCGGGACGGTGACTTCCGGGGTGACCGAGATTGGCGAACCGCCATCAACCGTGAAGCTGACACTGTCGGCCTCGAAGTCGATACCGTCGGCGATTTCATCGGTTATGACCAGCGCATTCACGGCACCGTTAAAATCCGTCACCTGCAGGTTCAGGGTGTAGGTCACCTCCTCACCTGGCCCCTGTGCGCCGGACGCACTCTTCTGGATGGCGACATGCTCGGCGCGCACGTTCGAGCTGTCGACAATCTGCGGCAACGGGTTGTCTTCGCCCAGTTGGTCGACATAGGTCGCCTCTACGCTGGCGGTGTTCTCCAGATTCTCGATCTGGCACTGTTGCGCATCGAGGATATCGGTGATGTACGCCTGGTACGTCACCACGATGTCGTCAGCGGCGGGGGTCCCGACCGTATCGCCATCACACTGGATCTCGAATTCGCCGCCCGGTGTGGATCCAGACGGCTCCTGCGTGATCGTGCAGTCCTCGCCCCCGGTAATCTGCGCCGTGTTCTCGATGTACTGCAGGTCAGCAGGCAGTTCGTCGGAAATGGTGACGGGGTTCATCGTCGCCGTGTTGGCGATGTCGACGTTCAGCGTGTAGGTTATCGGCCAACTCGGGCCGGGCGGGCGTTCGCTCTCGGGCGCATCCTGGGTCTTGTCAAACAGGATGACGGTTGGGGTGACGGTCTGCTCGACGACATCCCCAACGATGGGCCCGTTGTCCCCCGTCGGGGTATCACCGAATTCGTAGATGGGAGTCAGGTCAACGGGGAGCGGCTCGCCAACAATGGCCTCCTCGCCGATCGTTGCACAGATGGTGGCCTCCAGGTCCGGCCCGCCATCCACTACCGAACCCACCGGCAGAACGATATTTCGGTAGCTAAACCCCTCATCGCCAGTGACCGTCTCGTCGATCCGGGTATCGGTCAGTTCGCCACTTGCGGGGAAGGTGCCCAGGTCTTCAACACCACCAATACTGGAGCCGAAGATCTCGGCCGACTGAAACTCGAGCTCCGGGGGCAGAATGAGGCGGAAGTAGGGCCCATACCCCTCGTCGCCCTGATTACTGAAACTGTTATTGAAGCAGAACTCCTCGCCGAGGAATGCCTCCTCGGGCACCCCCGCCGACAACTCAGGGGTTTGCCCCATTGCTACAGCGGGCGCAAGCAGGCAACACGCCGACACAAAAGAGACGAGCCTCAAAATAGCCATTCAACCCCCCAAAAGACGTCGCGCGAGAACGCCTTACATCGCGACGGTGCGAAGTCTGCCAGAACGTAAGTGAAATATCTAAAGTGTTGGGTAACGGATGGTTCTATACCGGACGAGAAGGCGCCCCTGTTTCGTGCCCGGGAGTGGCTGAGTATCGTGTGCGACGGGTCCACGCAGGAGGGATAGCATGGCGAGCACGATCCACTCGAACGCGCGCACCACACCCCAGGTCCGGCGGGAGTTGCAGGAGGCGCCGCCAGGCGTGAGCGACCCCGAGCTGGCCCGGCGCTACGGCATTACCCGCATGACCGTGCGCAAGTGGCCCTACCGCCGGGACGTGGAGGATCACTCGCATTGCCCGAAGCGGCTGCACACGACCCTGACACCGGAGCAGGAAGCGATCGTGGTCCAGGTTCGGGAAGTGGCCCTGCTGTCGCTGGACGACCTGCTGATCGTGGCGCGCGAGTTCCTGAACCCGGAGCTGAGCCGGGCGGCGCTGGCGCGCTGCCTGCGCCGGCACGGCGTGGGCGACCTGCGGGCCCTGCAGCGGGAACGCGACGGGGAACCCGAGGAACCGGCGCACAAGCCATTCAAGGACTACGTGCCGGGCTTTGTGCATGTCGACGTGAAGTACCTGCCGCAGATGGCGGACCAGGCCTCGAGGGGCTATCTGTTCGTCGCCATCGACCGGGCCAGCCGTTGGGTCTATCTGGAGGTACGGCGCACCAAGAGCGCCGAGGCCGCGCGCGGCTTCCTGAAGAAGCTTCTCGAGAAAGCGCCGTTCCATATCACCCACCTTGTCACCGACAACGGCAAGGAGTTCACCGACCGCTTTGCCGCGACCGGGGAGCGGGAGCCGACGGGGCATCACCCCTTCGACCGGCTGTGCGCCGAACACGGGATCGAGCATCGCCTGATCCGGCCCAAGCGGCCCCAGACCAACGGCATGGTCGAACGCTTCAACGGGCGCATCGCCGACCTGCTGCGGACGCGGCACTTCGACTCCGGTCAGCACCTGGACGAAGCCCTGCGGCACTACCAGCGGCTGTACAACCATCACATCGGCCAGAGAGCGCTGGGGCACCGGACACCGGTGGAAACCCTCAAGGCCTGGCAGCATGAACGCCCCGAATTGTTTCGAAAACGTGGATATGACCATGTGAGACCTCACATTCTCCGCTCCGCCTGTAATTAATTCGGGGCGCGACGAAGGGCCTAGGAACCCGGGGTGCCTTCCACGCGATTACACGCAGCGAACGACGCGCGTTGTCGACAAGAAGAAAAGCCAACGGTAGCGTGGCGAACGGGACCCAGCATGGCAAGCCGTGTGCGAGCCGTCACGGGTTGAAGGTCATTGCCCCGAGACCTCCGACCACTCATTGCGCACGAACAGAGTCTGATACCCATCCGGATCCGCGGACTTGAGGTCGGTCGTCGCCTTCTGCAAGAAGTGGTAGACCTTCGAGTGCGGGGTGTACACGATGGTCCGGCCGGCGATCTGACGCACGGCTTCGCAATACAGGCGATCGGAACGATAGTGCGGCCCGTTCTCGTGATCCAGAGGGCCAATCGTACTGATCGTGTCGCGCGGAATATACACGGCGAAGAAGGGCGCAAAAGACAAACCGAAGTACCCCTTTGCATGGCCCAATCCCGCCTGCAGGACATTGTCATGATGCAGGGACAGATTGACGTCCGCTTCTCTGGACGCATCCATGACCGGGTTATGCACGTCAATGGTTTTGGTCCCGGGCAACAACACCTGGCGGGGCACGATCAGGCCTGCATTGGGGACGTCGCGCCGGGCGGCCTGCAGGGCCACGGCCCACCCGGGTGTTACGACCGCATCATTGTTCAGCAAGATGACATCGTTTTCCGGCGCGGCCAGCTCGATCCCCTGATTGACGGCATAGGTAAACCCAAGGTTGTTGTCGTTCTGGATCAACCGCAGACGCCCAGCCTCGGCCTGCCCGCGCAGATAGTCGCGCACATCGTCGGCTGATGCGTTGTCTACCACGATCAGCTCGAAGGGCGACTCCGTGAAGCGATGCACTGCCTCGACGCAGACCTTCAAGTAGTCCAGACAACCATACGATGGAACCACGATGCTGACAGGCGTCGGGGCGTCCACCTGAAGCCTGTGGCGGGGAGGGTACATACGCTCGACCCCTTCTACCCCGACAGGCCCCAGCAAGTCCGAGAGTCTCGCCTGCGCGAGATACTCGTCGACGAATGCAAGGGCCTCGAAAAACGGCCGCTCACGGGTAATCTGATTCTCGGCCGCATCGTGATAATAGTTACTCAAGACGCAGGGCACGGGCTGTGGCGCACGCGCCTCGGTCGCGCGCAGAAGGAATTCCCAGTCCATCAGCCGCCGCATCGACTCGTTAAAACCGCCAGCGCGCTCGATGAGTTCGCGGCGATGCAGGATTGCCCCAAGATCGATGAAGTTGCGGTTCTCCAGTAGCGACCGACTGAACTGTGCAAAGCGGACACCTTCCTGGATCGCGCCGTCGCCCGCCCCTCGAAGGATGGATTGCGCACAGTAGACCATATCGAATTCGGGTTCGGACTCCAGCACACCCAGGAGAATCCGGACGAAGTCCCGCTCCATCGTGTTGTCGGTATCGAGATACGTCACAAACTCGCCACGCGCCTTTTCCAGGCCGAGGTTTCGCGCGACCGCGGCCCCGCGATTGCGCTCCATCCGGAAATACCGAATACGTTTGTCGTCAAACCCTCGCACGACCGATTCGGTCGCGTCTGTACTGCCGTCATCCACGATAACCAGCTCGAAATGCTCATGGGATTGCGCCAGCGCGCTGGAGATGGCCGTGGCAATGCAGGACGCACGGTTGTGCGTCGGCATCACGATCGAGACCAACGTGTTGCTCGAGGCCTGTTCGAAACGCCTCGCAAGATGTTTTTGCACGCCACTCATGTGGCCAAGCACGCGGCGATCCTCTTCCGAAAATGGCGCATCCAGGGTCAAGGTGAAGATCGACAGCCGGTTAAAGCTGCTGAAGTCCTGATAAGCACCGGCGGGAGCGCCACCCGGGCCCGACCACGCGGGCTCCGAGTTCGCTGCGCCCTCGCCGACGGACCCATTGGCACGGCCACCCCCGTGCGCCATGTAGTGCGCCAGCGGATTCAGCCCGCTACCGGACACCTCGGGATGCCGAGAAAAATACCGCAGGGTATTGAAACCAGGCCCCGGATTGCGGCCCTCGGTCGCGCCGTGCTGCACAAAATGTAGGAGTGGATGCGTACGGGAAGCGGCGACGTCTGGGTATCGCCGGATGTACCAGGAGGTATCGAACCACGGGTTGGGATTCAGCCCTTCGCTGACCCCGTGTCGCAGGTAGTGCAGCAGGGGATCCAGACCGCTCTCGCGAACCTGGGGATACTGCTCGAGATAGTATTCACGGTCGAAGAGGCCGGAGTCGCGAAGCCGCTCGTAGGTATCGAATTCCGTCGGCTTGACGCCTATCTGGCGCAAATCGCGCAGGTTCCGCGCATAGGCCGGACGGCGCGCGAGGCGCTCGAGTCGCCGCAGGGGCCCCGTCACCCGCCACGAGAGCGACCGCATGAGCGCATCCTTCTCTGCCTGCAGGCGTTGTCGCTCCCGGTGACTCAGCCGCAACTGAGCGGACTGGTCATTCAGCCGCTTTCGGGCCTCGTTGTGTTGTTCACCCAATGCCTGCAGCCGCGCTCGAACCGAGTCGAGCTCACGCTGCATTCGAGAACGCGCGGATTCCGCCTCACGCAATTTGTCGACAAGAGCACGCCGACGCAATTCGGATTGCCAGTGCCAATGATCATACGACTCCAGCAAATCGTTTGCGGCATCCAGCTCGCCAGTGCCGGCGGCAGCCAGCGCCTGCAGCCGCCCCTCTGCATCCTCATCGGGCTGCTCGGTCACTTCGCACAGAGACTGGAACAGACGGGCGACAGAGTCAGGGATACCGGACTCATCCAGCACGCGCTGGTGACGGTGCCCCTCGGACAAGAAGGCCTCGACCTCGGGGCGGCTCTCGTCCAGCGAACGCGGCCAAGCGATCCCGAGTCGCTCACCAATACCCGACACCGTTTGCTGCCAGTCCGCCAGCAGATCGTCGTAGCTTACGAAGCAACGGGAAAGGTGCTGGGTAGACCGCTCGGCCTCCAGCATGTAGCGCTCCCAGAGGCGCAGACCGACCCCATACGGGACCTCCATATCGCGCCGTGCCTCCAGCGAGCGGGCAACCTCGGCGGGATGTCGCAGCATGATTACCACGCCCGCGCGGGCGCCAAAGTCCGACAGCACAGCCTCCCACAAGGGCATCAGGCGACACATGCGCGGGTCTTTCATCACGAACAGGTTCGAGTCCGCGAAATCCTGTTCGAGGTAGTCCCGCAACCTGGCGCGCAGCTCGCGAATGTCGTCGCGCTCCCACCACTTGTCGGGCAGCGGATGCAGGCTCTGCCAGCGCTGCCCGAGAAGTCCCAGCACCTCGTCCTGCAACTCCACCAGGTCGCGGGACTCCCAGAAACCGGTGCGGTTGTTCTCGGAGGGTGGCAGCAGGTTTCGGGCAATGTCCGCGCCCTGAAGGTTCAGCACACGGGACAATGCCGACGTCCCGCTACGGTGCATTCCCAGGATAATGACGGCGGTTCGGTCGTTCACGCATTCTCCTTGCGACATCACTCCCCCCTGGCGTGGCCACCAGCCACGAGTTCCGGGGCGTTCAGTTCCCGGCGGCCCGCGAATCTCCCGGTGCGGGGAGGAAAACTGCATCGTCCCCGCTCGTCGGTAGTGGACAGGTTCGGGCTGCCAAAGGGATCTTCGTAGCCCTGTGTTCCCCATCTCGACTGCAGAAAGGCCACCTCCCGAGCCGCGCGTTCGCGCTTTTCGGGGTTCGCCGTTTCCGGCCCCCGAGTGGCGGACTCGTGATGGAACAGCAATGCGTAAGGGGTGTACCGGTTGCGATACCCCTGTGCGCGCAGTTTCAGGCACAGATCCACGTCGTTAAAGGCGACCGGCAGGCCCTCTTCCTCCAGCCCTCCGACCTCCAGAAACACCTCGCGGCGCATTACCATACACGCCGCGGTCACGGCAGTGAATTCCTGTGTATCCAGCACCCGCGACGCGTTGCGGCCTTCGCCTGGATGGGTATAACGCATGAAATGGCCCGCCACGCCACCAAACCCCACCGTAACCCCGGCATGCTGGATCGTTCCATCGGGAAACAGCAGGCGCGCCCCGACCGCGCCCGTGTCCGGACGCAGAGCATGGCCCACCATGTCGTTTAACCAGTGGCGGTCGATCACCTCAATGTCGTTATTGACCAGCGCGATCAACGGAGAATCGCACCGGGCGACCGCTCGGTTGTTCAGGCGGCTGTAGTTGAAGGGGATATCATCGCGGAACACCCGTACGCGGTCCGCGTAGGGGCCCCGCGCCAGTGAGTCGAGGTAGGACAACGTCTCGGGATCATCGCTGCCGTTGTCGATGATATGAATCTCGTAGGACGGGTACGCCGTGCGCTCGAGGATACTCGTCACACAGGGGCGCAGGACGTCCAGACCGTTGCGCGTGGGGATGATCAGCGTCACACGCGGCGCGGGGTCGGGGACGGGATAGCGGACCCGAATGCGTTGCGGATCCAGAGGGGATCTCTCCACCGTCGCAGCGCAGTGACGCCGTAACAGATATCGCTGTACCGCATCGGCGTCGGCGGGTCCGAGCCCACAGGTCAGGTGATGCTGGAGAACACGCGGGAGATGCACCAGCCCATCCTCTCCCTCCGCGGCCACGAAGAGACTGAGGGCATGGACACCCCCACACTGGTCGGCGTGAACGGCCGCCTGGAACATTCCCCCGGGTACCACACAGAAACCGCCTGCCAGGTTGCGACCCAGGGCGAGATCGGTATTCCATTCCGGCTTGAACAGCGGGTCATTGTGCCGACCTTGTCTGTCGAGCCGATCTTCGTCCGAATACAACAACCGGGCGTCGGGGCGCTGTGCAAGGGTGTCGCGGATGAGCCAGAGCGCGAGCGGATGCAGCCGGACACCCGGCTCCAACAACATGACCGCCGGTTCCGACTGCTGAGGCACGATCGAGGCCCATTCCCGCCGCTCGGAGTATTCGGCGAGGGACCGGACCAACACGATCTCTCCAGGGTGTTGAACCCGGCACAAACCGGAACACGCCGGGAGTGCCCCCGCGTCCTGCACCACGATCCAGAGGCGCCATCCGCCGCCCAGTTGCTGACACACCGAATCGACCGTATCACCCAGGAACTCGGACTGGTGCGCCGCCAGCTGGATCACAACATCGAGGACCGGCGATGCCTGATCCCCTTGAAGCTGGCGTTGTACCCAGCGGCGCTGGGCCCGCGAAATCCGGCCGAATCGACGCCACCAGCGCCGGTATTCAGCCTTGAGGTCGAGGCGGCACCAGGGCAACCGCCGCCGGATGGCCGCCCACACCGGTCGAGCCCGGCCTGCAAGGCGGCGGCGAATACGAGCCGAAGGGAATGGCAAGCGAGAATAGGCCGCCCGAACGCGCTGCTGCCAGCCGCTACTTCTCGGCTGCGTGACGGGGTCGTTCACCCACCCCTCCGGCGAAAATGGCGCCAGCGGAACCAGCGACCGGATGGCCGCAGCATTTCCGGCACCGCCCAGGCCCAGTACCCCTCGCGCCAGGCCTGGCGCACCAGTTCGTAGAGCTTCATGTCCAGCGCGTTGTTTTCCAGGATGGCGTCGATATCGCCGCTGGTCACCGAAAAACTGCGCCGGCCCCGGTTACGGCGCTCGCCCAGTTCAAGACGAAAGGACAAATCCTCGCTGGTCATAAGTAACCCAAAATCACCCAAAGAGCCCAGCGAGGCCTCCGTGATCCCCAGCTGATGGGCCTGAAGGTTTCGCTGCTGAACGGCGGCGGCGAACTCCTGCAGCGTCAGCTGGCCCGTTGCCACTCCGGTCGCCAGAGGATCTTCGGGCGCGCCACCATGGGAAAGAAAGTGCTGGTAATGGGAAATGCAGCGGTCGACCGGGTGGCGCAGGATCGACATAACCTCTCCGGTAGAGAAGGCTTCATTCCAGAGCGGGTACCGGGTGTGCCCGTAAAGTACAGACACCCCCGCGCGCTCGAGGGCATCGCGCAGTTCCCCCTGCGCACGTCCGGCCGAAGCCTTCAGCTCCGGATGAGTCAGCGGATGATCGGGACCGTAGTCGCACGCCAGCCGGGACCCGAGATTGGCCTCCAGTCGATGCCGGAGGCTGGTGCCGGCCGTTTTGGGGATATGCACAAACAGCTTCAACGGGTACTCCCTGAGAAATTCGCTTTCGGCCCCCCCGCCGCAGGCGGGCTCGTGAACCGGTGTCGCCCTGGTGATGCCGGACCACGCGCCGCATGCGGAGGCCATGCGCGGGCGCTCCTTCGCGCACAATGCGCGAGGTTCCCGACCCTTGGTCGGCCCGGTCGATTGCGGCCCGTCAGTGTACCGGGGTAACCACCGCGAGCGGTACGCGACCGTACCGTTGCGGCCCGGTCACTCGAGCCACGGTCGAGGGTCCCAGTCGATCTCGCCCGCCAGAGCCTCAACCGGATCGGCATAGAGTTCGCACAACACGTCCCTCAGGTGCCGGGGGAGTGGATGCGCCTGGCCCGCGAACACCCGCTGGCCCAGGGCCTCGGGCGTCCAGCCCGAGTGCCAGCCAAGACCCGCGAGATCAGCGACCTGGCGCAGCAGACCTTGCGGGTCCTCCCGAATCTGCTCGAAGCGAAGTACGCAGACCCGACCCGTTCCATAGGCGCCTCGCCACAAGCGCAGGGCGCGGGCATAGTCCCCACGCAGCCGGGAACCACGCGAGCGAAAGTGATCAATGAACCACTGGTCAGAGGCCTCGTCGATCGTCATCTCGGCACGCCCCAGCGCCATCAGCGCGGACGACCAGGCACGCTCGACCGGGTTGCGCAGCACTAACACCACACCGGCCTGCGGCGCGGCACGGTAACAGGCCCGCACCGCTTCCTCACCAAGGGTGGAATAGGCCGGGGTAATGTCGCATTCGCAGCGATCCGGGGCGGTGGAGAACAACGCCTGGTATGCCTCTTCCCCGCGCTCCGGGAAGTGTCGGTCCCAGAAGTGGACCTCCTTTCCGGCCGGAAACTCGACTGCGGGATGCCGCGCAAGCTGGCGGTGCAGCCACGTCGTACCGGCTTTCTGAGCGCCTATGCCAATCAGCCGCAACATACAGTCAGGCTCTCGTACCCGCGGACCAGGCAACGGCGTTGCACGTTGGATTGCATTGAAACCGAGCCAGCCGGAGGCGCCACGACCCTGGACGTTCGCATCAAAGCCCCTGCTCCGACGCCACATACTCCCTGAGACGCGGCCACAGACGCAGGCCGTGGCCCAGGACGGCGCAACTCGAGCGCATTTCATCCAGCCATGCCGGGCTTGGGGAACAACTCACCGCCAGCACATTCTCCAGATTGCGGGCATAGCGCTCGATTTCGTCACGCATTGCGCCCTGGATACGCCCATCCTCCAGGTTCGGGCCCAGCAGGCGTAGACGGAATGCAGCCGAGGAGACGCGCGACTCGTCGACCACCTTGCGCAGATCGGCATCGTTCATCCGGGCAATGCGCAGCAAATGCTCGACGACCTCGTTCAGACGACTATCCGCCGACGCCCCCTGAAGGCCAGCGACAAACTGCTGAACCATCTCACCAAGCTGCTCCACGGGTGGGGCAAGCTCCTGCCCGTCCCGCTCACCAGGATGCTGCCAGGGTCCAGGTTCGTCCAACCGGTGAGGCAGCGCCCAGGGAAACTCGAAGCGAGCCTGATCCGGATGGATTCCGGCCATCAGGGCGCCGAGCACATCGTCGTTGGAGCCGCGCCCCACAGGGGGCACACAGGGGAGCAGCGTCCGATTGTCCAGCCCCAGGAGGATGCTCATGAGCGAAGGATCGAAATAGATCGCCGGTTGGGTAACCGTGCGCCAGAAAACACGCTTCGGTTCACCCGCCTCCATGCAGCGATTGAAATACTCGGCGTTGCGCAACGCTGCATCGCCAGAACGTGCATAGAAGGAAAGCTCATCCGGCGTTCCGGGGTCTCCCGCGATCCCGTTCCGGCTGGCGGCAATGCGAGTGGCCCGCGACAGGTGATCCAGAGTGGTGGCATCGGCATGCTGCAGCCAGTCGAGGTCGCCCCTGGTCTGCCCCAGACGCTCCAGGGCATCGAACGGATGCGCCCCCAGGACATCCAGATGCTGCTGGAGCGGATTGACATCCAGCGGTTGCGAACCCTCAATGAGTGCCTCTGCCGAACCCAGCGCATCATGACTCCGGGGAAGCCGACGGAGCTGCACGGCCTCACCCGTATCCGGGCGGGCGCGCGGCGCAAGCTCGCAGTCATCGTCCATGGCGACGAGCCGCAGCCCCGGCGTGAGCAAGGTCATCAGGTTGCGCACCTGACCGAAGGTCTGAGCGGACTCCGCGAAGGCCGAAGGCGCGAGCAACCAGCGAATACTGGCCGTATCCGCAGGGAACGCATCCGCTAGCTGGCGGGCGAATCCTTCCCGGCGACTGCGTTCCCAGTAATCCACCGGCAACCCGAGCGGCTCGAGCCGCTCCGCGACCTGGGCACGATTGCGACTGACGGACGCGTCCAGACGCGAGTCATCGATGATGATGATTCGCTCAGGGGGCTGCGCGGTCGGCAGATGGCGGGCCGCGCCCTCCACCGCCCGGGCAAACCACTCCGGACGGTCGCAGGTGGTCAGCACCATGGCCCATGGAGAGGGGTCCGAGGGGCCGGGATCCATCCGCTCCAGCCAGACACTCGCCGAGACGAGCATCCCCGCATGGGCCAGCTCGCGAACGACAGAAGCCACCTGCTCAAGGGGGATCTGGCTCGAATCGAGTCGGGCCTGAATGGCGCGCGCATGCTCGTCGAGCGTGCGAAACACCAGTAGGTCGTTCAGCAACGGCAGGAACGATGCGGGCAGCTCGCCCCGTTGCCCCGTCGTTCGATTGACGAGCAACGCTCGCCCCCCCGGCAAGGGATACGTCGCCACATCATCGAGTCGATGCCAGTGCGTGACGGCGGCCGTGACCGTGGCCGCCCCGTCCGCAGGAAAGGAGAACAGGTTGTGGTCGCGTTGTCGAAAGCGAAGGTCCATTACGAATTTCCGATATCAAGAATGGGCAACCCGAGGTCACGCAGCCGGTCCGGGTGTAACGAACCAAGCGGGGAATTGTATTTTGCCGCCGGCCGCCAATTCGACGGGCCAGAGCCCCCTGACGCGGCGCCCCAGATCGAGAGGGCCACGCACGGGACACCCTTTTCGGCCGGAGTGCCCCAAGCCACGCGGTCGAGGCACCCGGCTCGAACGGGGTGGTCCGTCAGGGCTGCTGCGGAGCGATCAGGTCCTCGACCGGGTCGTCGTCCTCGGCCTCGAGCTCGTCGCGCATGGATTCGATCACCGCCACGATGGCGTCCTCATCGATCTCGGCATCCCGGGGCGAAGCAACGGAAGTCAGATAACTGGTCAGCTCTTCCTCTACATACTCGGCGAGCAGGCGTTCCTTGATCCGATCCTCGACGGCCTCGAAGGGCCGGGGCTCCCCACCCTCGATATCACGCAGGTGAACCAGGTGGTAGCCAAAACGGGTCTCGACCAGTTCGATATCGCCTGGCTCCATTGCGAACACCACCTCGTCGAACTCCTCGACCATGCGCCCGCGCTTGAAAAACCCAAGATCGCCCCCGATTTGCCGGGTGCCATCCTCGCCGTGCTCGCGGGCGTAGTCGCCGAAGTCGGCCCCATCGCGCAGCTCGGCTAGCAGGGCCTGGGCTTCGTCGCGCCGCTGCTCCTTGCGGTCCTCGTCCGGGGCGCGCAGAAGGATGTGGGAAGCACGGCGCTCCTCCTCGACCATGAATTCGTCGAGATGGGCGTCATAGTATTCGCGAGCCGCATCGGAGAAGTCCGGCAACTCCATCTGATCCACGAACCGACGAGGAACGATCTCGCGGTACAGACGCTCCTGCAGGCGCTTGAGCTGGGCCTGCACGATGGCCTCGTCCGCATAGCCAAGTTCTTCGGCGAGCACCGCCATACGCCCGCGGAAATACATCTGGTGGATCAGGTCGCGCCCGGCTTCCGGGTTCTCCAGGAGCTCCCGGCGCTGATCCTCGGGGAGGATCCGGAGCTCGTTGGCCAGGTCGGAGCGTTCGATCACGACGCCATGGCCGGCGGCCACGGGCTGGGTTTCGTCGGTGTCCGCGACAGCCAGCCCAAGCGGGAACACGAAGAGCGACAGGGCGGTGAACAATGCGGTGCTTTTCATGAAATCCTCGTCATTAAAAAAGGTGAAGTGTACGGGACGCCCGAGCGGAGAAAAAGTTTCCGACGTCAAGTTTTTCCGGGCGATCGTTCACCCGGCGTCGGGACATGCCCGGGGTATGCGCCGAGCAGCACCCAAAAACAAAAAGGCCGCCCCCCGAAGGTGACGGCCTCTTCTTTGTGTCGCGACCCGTGGGCCGCGACACTCCAAGTCAGGGACTTGGGATTGCCTACAACATCGCCAATTACGGCTCCAGCGCTTAGTCGATGGTGACGTTGGTGTCGTAGGCGTGCTCGGTCGCCTGACCGTAGTTGCGGCTCGGATCCCCGAAGTCACGCTGCTTGAAGATGAAGCCGGTAACCGGCAGCGAGGAATCACCGTCAGCACCGAAGGAGATCTCGGCCCAACCGGTGTTGGCGTTGGACACCAGCTGGTTGGTATCCACCGAGCGGGCGATCGCGGAGTTCAGCGCGGATTCCATCTCGCTCGCGTTGCGAGCGATCTTCACCACGTTGGCCTCGTAGATCAGGGTGTCGATGGTCACCTCGGGCGGCGGGGCCGGGGACACGGTGGTGCCATCGGTCTCGACACGGAAGCTGCCCTCTTCGCGGTCGTAGATATCGTAACCCACGACGATCGGAGCACGACCATTGTCTTCGGCCTGGAAGGTCTCGCTGCCGAAGATGTTACCCGGGCACTGGAGATCCGTTTCCCAGGTGCTGAGGAACGAACCACCGCCAGTACCTTCGTTACGGTAGGCGTTACAGGCGGCCTGCATGTTGTCGCCGTCCACGTCGGTATGGAAGCGCTTGGTCGGGAAAGTCAGCACCCAGTCGGTGGCCGCGCCGGTCTGCGGGTTGGAGGCCCACTCATTGGCCACGGTGCTACGGCCAATTGCATCCGTGAAGTCGCCGAGGCCGCTCATGGACCAGAGCTGGGTACCGGAGACCAGGGTCGGCTCCAGGAAGTACGGGAACTGCTGGGCGGTGACGAAGTTCTGACCCATACCGTAATCCGCCAGGTGCAGCGACTCGACGCCAGCGGCGATACCGCGGCTCTGGTTCACCAGCGAGGCGTTGACCTTCAGCGGGGTGCTGCTCATGATCGGGCCATAGGCACCCTCACCGCGGGCGGCCGGATCGCCGGAGCCATCTTCGCCCGGAATAGCGTCACCAAAGTCGGCCGGGGCCCAGGTGCCGGCGTCGGCGGTAAAGGCACTGTCGACCATGCCGCAGTCGTTCGGCACGCCGTCAACATGCTTGGCCGCCCACGGGAGGCTGTCCACGGTATCTTCGGCGCCCGCAGGGGCTTCGCCCATCGTCAGGATTTCGATGTAGCCTTCGGACATGCGGCTGATGTCGCCGTCGGTATCCGTGTGATCGCTGAAGGTACCGGAGTAGGCCAGCTCGTTGGCCGTGGCGCCGCTGTCACGAACGCTCAGCGGGATGGTGCAGGAGGTGTCCTCGGTGCGCAGGACCGGACGGCCGTTCTCGTCGGCGCTGATCCAGGCGGTCCAGACGTCACGCGGGCTGAGGGCCACGTTGAAGTCGAGCACATCGCGGGAGTTGCGGGCTTCGTGCAGACGAACCTTGATCACCATCGAGTTGTCGGTGGTGTTGGTAACGTTCAGCAGGGTGCGCCAGCCTTCGTTGATGGTGTAGTACGGCACAACCGCAGCACTGCCGGCGCCGTTGTCGGACACAGTCACCGCGCTGGCATTGGACGCCAGCATCGAGGTGGACATGAGCCCCGCGGCCAGCAGGGCCGTCGTAAGCTTACGAGTTTTAAACATCATTCGAGTTTCCCTCTTCTTCGTGAACATGAAATTTCTACTTCACGGGTTTGCCACCCCTACCGGATCGCGCTGCGACCTCAGGACGGTATTTAAACCACACCCTACGGATTATGCAATCCCCCAGTGGGAATCGGGATTGGCTCAAAAAACCTGGCCCCGACCACAGTGCTCGCCGGTCGCGCCGACTTGGTTGCAAAACCCCCTGTGTTGCCTGGTCAACGGCGGGCCCTTTCGGGACCAAGGGGCGCAGGCGCCCTTGCCAGACCATTCTCCATTTCCGGCCCCGCCAACCGCGCGGGTTCGGGACCACCGTCAACCCCGGGAGGAAATCCCGACGGGTTCTCAGGGAAGCTACACGAGCCGCCCATAAAAAACAACACCCGTTACAAGCGGTTTCGAGGGATTCTGCGCGGGATTGATGACATTTTCGCGACACCCTGCGTGCGCACAATGCAACACCCCGAAACGCACGCCACAACGCACCAGTTCGGTGCGGCTGAAGCGGCCGTGTGGTGCAAGCCGGGCCGTTCGCGAGGCATCATGGTTCCGGCACCGGGGCAGGCTCATCCGATGGCTCCCGGGTCTCTGACGATAGAGCATCCCCCGTCTGCTGCCGCTCCCACTGGTCGCGCAGGCCACCAAGGCCGCGCATTCGCTCTTTGAATTCCTGCGTGATCGCGCGCGTGTCGGCCGAGCTTTCGGCGACCCGAGGGGTCAACAGCACGAGGAGTTCCGTGCGGCGAGAGATCTCCGTGGTGGTGGAGAACAGGTTCCCCAGCAGCGGAAGACGGCGCAGGCCGGGCACGCCGATCTGACCGGAGGACGTCTGGTCACGCATCAGCCCCCCCAGCACAATTGTCTCGCCGCTTTGCACCGCGACGGAGCTTTCGATCAAGCGCTGCTGGATGGTGGGCGAATCAATCCCGGAGGTTGTGGTTTCCGAGACATCGTTCACTTCCTGCAGCACATCCAGGGAGACCATGCCGCCGGCATTCACGCGCGGCGTGACCTGCAGGTTCACACCGGTATCGCGAAACTGGATGTTGCTGATGGCCACCGGATTGTCGGTCACCACGCTGGTCGCTTCGGAGGTCCGCACCGGCACCTGATCGCCCACGCGTATGGTGGCGCTGTGGTTGTCCAACACCATGACGGACGGGGTCGACAGGATGTTGACCATGGAATCTTCGGCGAGGGCACTCAAGACGGCGCGGACCTGACCCGCACTGTCGACCAGGGAATAGTTGAATCCGGGGAACTGGCGTGACAGCGAGTCACTACGACCGAAGACACCCTCGCCCTGGTAGCCGCGAACGCTGTTCTCGAGGAACCACTGCACGCCATAGCGCAGTTCGTCCTCGAGCGTCACCTCGATGATGCTGGCATCCACCAGCACTTGCCGAGCAGCCACATCCAGCTGGCGCAGGGCCCGTTCCAGGATCTCGTAATCCGGTGTGTTGGCGTAGATCAGCAGGCTGTTGTTGCCGTCATCCGCCACGATACGGGTGCGGCCGGAGAGCAGGCCGTTGTCAGGGTCCCCGTTGTCGGATGAACTGGCCGCATTGCCGCCCATGCCGCTACTGGTAGAGCCCGGGTTGCCGCGCTCGCCACGGTCCTGACCGGAAAGGTTGGAGAACCCCTGCCCCTGGCGTTCCCCGCCGCTGCCGATCAAGGCCGGCTCGGCACCCTGGGCGAGCCCGGACCGAGTGTCCCGCTCACTGCGCGTGCGTTCCGTGGAGCTGGTTTCAGCACCGAAGACATCACCCAGGACATCTGCCACATCGGTCGCCCGGCGATGCTGCATGCGATAGACATGGAGGCGGGCCGCCTGCATGTCTCGCGTGCGATCCAGCCGCTGCACCCAGGTTTCAGCTTCCTCAAGATAGCGGGGCTGCGGGGTCACCACCATCACCGCATTCAGGCGCTGAATCGGAATGACGCGAAACATGCCGGCCATTGGCGACTCGCCCTCGGCATTCATGAGCTGGTCGACCTCCTCGGCCAGTTCGACTGCGTCCGCATTCTGGAGCGTGAACAGGCCAACCGACATCCCCGCAAGCCAGTCGACATCGAAGATATCGATCGTTTCCTGCCAGTTCGCCAGTTCGCGCCGGGTGCCCGCGAGAATGAGCAGGTTGCGGGCACCATCGACCCGGACAAGCCCGCCTTCGCTCAGAAACGGCTCCAGGATCGTGGCCATCTCGGCGGCACCGACAAACTCAAGGGGCACGATACGGACGTTCAAGCCCGCCTGATCACTCCCCAGCCGTGGGGTGGCCTGGCCGCGCAAGGCGCCCGCGCGCGGGGTGACCCGGACCATGCCCTCGCCCTCGATCAGCGCGGCGCCGTTGATCCGGAGCAGCTCCTCCAGCACCGACAGCAACGCGGACTCCGGCAGCGGGCGGGTGGTCTGCAGGGTGACTCGCCCTTCAACCCCGGGGTCGATCAGCACGTTGCGGTCCAGCATGTCCCCGAGAATCAAGTTGGCGACCTCGCGCAGGCTGGCCCCTTCGAAATTCAGCGTGTATTCGCCGGGCTCGTCGCTCGGCGTGATGGCGCCGGCGGCGACTTCGCGATCGAACAGCTCGCCGGTACCGGGGTAGATCTGCACCAGGTCGCGGGCCGGCTCTTCCGCAGCCGGCTCGAGGGGTTCGATCTCGGTTGCGGGATCCGTACGTGCCACGTCACCCCGCTCGAGAACCTCCATCACCTCCTGCGAGACCGCCCCCTCCGTTTCCGGTGTATCCGAGGGCTGCATGGTGGCACAACCGGCCAGCCCCACCGCGACCAGAGTCATCCCCAGCGCCTTGCCAAGGCCTGGGGTAATCCGTTCAATGCTGTTACGCGTTCGTTTCATAGCCAATCTCTGGGGCGTACTGCACACCATGTGAATCGGGGCATCCGCGGGCTGGGCGCTTGCGCGCGGGCAGCACGCGGGGGGGGTCAGGGCAGCGGCGGCGCCGGCTGACCCAACGGCACGCGGTCTATGTCCAGCGAGCGGGAGTCCTGCGGGCGCAATGGTACACGCTGGGTTGCGCCTTCGCTGGAAAAGTCGGCGCCCCCCGCATCCAGGGACTCGAGGACCCAGCCATCCAGTTCATCGCCGGGGCGCAGGCGATGCATACGTTCTTCCTCTTCACGCTGCACCCAGACGTGCTTGTCATGCGGGGTCAGAACCACGCTCCGCAATTGGATCGCAAGAGGCTCCACCTCGTGCTCTGCGTCCGCCTCGTCTTCGGCCTCTGGCTCCTGTTCAGCGACGTACGGACGCCGCGAAGCACTGAACAGCGGGCGCTCCAGAAAAGCAGCCATACTGCCAGGCTCCGGCCATTCGGTGGCATCCGGGAGCGGCAGGGGCGCCACCTCGACATCCTGAACACCACTCTCCTGAACCACACGATCCGGCGTGTATTGATCCATCCACACACGAAGGCCCGCGAGCTGCACGGCAAGCGCCAGCAGGAGCGTCACGACGACAATGATCAAAAATGTGCGCCACGTCACGATTGTTCCGGCCTCCAGTAGGCGGACAGCTCGAGGGTGACGTCGGTCTTGCCGCGGTAATCGGCACGGCGCTGGCGATCGAATTCACGGCTGGCGCGCACACTCAGTTGTTCAACAAACAACAAAGGCCGGGCACGGTCGATCGCCTGGAGGATGCCAGCCAGCGACTCGCTGCCCGCCTCGAACTGGACACGCACGCCAATCCGCTGCAGACCATCCTCGTCCGAAGCCGCCTGCACCCGCGTGGATTGCACGTTCCCGTCATGGTCCGCAATGATGGCCGCAACCCGCTCCTGCAGCGCGGCCGTGGCGAGGGATTCGCTCGATTCCCGCTGGGTCAGCCCCTGCTGATCGAGCGCCCTCTCGAGCGCCGATACCTCGGCCTCGACCGCCGGGAGCTGCGCTGCGGCGTCCTGCACACGCTCCAGTCGGAAGCCCGCGTCGGCCACCGATTCGGCACTGGACGCCAGTTTCTGCACAACCGGGACGACCACGCCAAGCAGTGCGATCAGGATCAGGCTTGCCAGGATTCCGACCGCCAGGATCCGCCGCTCCCGCGGCTGCAGTTGTTCCAGCCGATTCATGGGTCCACCTCCAGCGGCACCGGCGTCTCGGTGCCGCCGGCTCCAGCCGGGGGCGTGTCCCCGTCTCCGGGCGCCACTCGGTCCAGCCCCCCCCCGATGTCGGCCATGGGGCGTAGCCGGGTCGCCAACTGGAAGCTCTCGCGTCCCCGGTCGTCACGACTGATGGGCGCCGTGAAGTTCGTGCGCTCGAAATAGGGCGAAGCCTCGATCAGGGCGATCAGCCCCGATGCGGCATCGGACTCGCCGTGCAAGGTGAACCGGTCTCCGCGCCACTGAAGCGTTGTCAGCCAGGTATGGTCGGGCAGGATCCGGGCCAATTCGACGACCGCATCCGCCAGAGGCGGGTGCTCGGCCTTGAGCTCGGGAAGACGGGTCAATTCCTGCCGGAGCTCCTGCTGTCGGTCGCGCAGCTCCTGCGACTGCAGGGCCTGGGGCTGCAGTTGCTGCAGCTCCGCGCGAAGATCCAAATATTGTTCGCGCATAAGCCACCATGGCGCCACGACCAGCGCAACCAGGAGCAGGACCACCATGCCCGCGAGCCAGACATTCGGCCCCGGCATGCCCCCTCGTCGGCGCCGGCGGTCGACCGGAAGCAGGTCGATACCCGCCTCGCCTGCGGCACGAACGGCCTCGGGATAGAGATCCCAGTCACCCAGGCGCAACAGCCAGGTGTCCAGTATTTCGCGCGGCATCACGACGAGACGCACCCGAATCTGCCCGGTCGCGGGAAGCCGCTCGACCAGCCGGTAGCCGAAATGGACCTGACTGGCCGGAAACGGCGTATGCCGGTCCATCTCGTACTCAAGCACGCGCTGCAGGTTGGAGCTCGCCGCCTGCGGCAAAGTGATATCCCGGACCAGAACGCCCGAACCCTGGGCCAGCTCCAGAACCCGACGGCACCGGGTCTTCGCGGCATGGAAGGCCGAATCATTCGAATCCGGCAGGCCGGCGGGCGGAGTGTCCGCAGCATCCTGAACTTCGAATCGAGCGAGCACCTCAGACTTGGCGATCCCCCGCCTTTCC
Organism: Thioalkalivibrio sp. ALE9; assembly: GCF_000377445.1. Classification (NCBI taxonomy): domain Bacteria; kingdom Pseudomonadati; phylum Pseudomonadota; class Gammaproteobacteria; order Chromatiales; family Ectothiorhodospiraceae; genus Thioalkalivibrio; species Thioalkalivibrio sp. ALE9. The sequence goes on along the minus strand of NZ_KB898123.1, from coordinate 406,918 downwards.
AGGACCGCCGCTGCACCATTGCACTGCAGGACCAGCTCTTCGCGCCCCAGGCGCACATTCTCCTGCCAGCCGGCCGGCAGCAGGCCAACCAGCTCGCGCAGCCACCAGCGCAGGAAAGACGCCCCCTGATGCTGCCACCGGAGAAGCCGCGGGCGGAGCACCGAAAGGTTCAGCATCGGCCACTCCGAACGGCGATACCAATACCGAACGCGCCTTCACGGCAGGCCGAAGCCCCTTGCTCGCGGGATTCCGTCCCCGAGGAGGGCACTGCGTGCTCCCACTCCGGAAACCAGGTCAGACCGGGGAACACCGAGGCAGCAGTACGAACGCACATCCTGAATTGCGCCCCCTATCGGGTCTGACGAAAGTGAAGAATCCGGAACGGCTCGGGATCCGTGGAATCTGCTTCCTGAATGACAGCCCGCACCGTGTGCCGGGCACCAGAAGGCAGCTGTGCCGTCGACCGCACAGTATGCACATCCGTTCCGCCCGAGACCACATGCCGCGCCGCCAGCGCCGGCGGCTGACGCTCCTCCCGCAAGGCCCGCGCCCGGTCCGCCTGCCATCGATCCACGGTCTCCTGGTCAAGATCGGGGAGCGCCCGAATGACTTCGGGCGGCGCCTGCGAGGGATCAACCCCCCGGGCCCCCGAGAACGTAGTCACCATCGGCCGCAGGGCCCTGAACTCGGCCGCCCCGATTCCGGGAATCAGGAGCAGCTCCTCGACCGCGCGAAACGGCTCCCCGGCAGGCCCGTATTCGAGCCCTATTCGGGCGTACTCCGCCTGCCCATCCGGTTCAGCATCAGAATCCCGGCCACCACGCCACGCGATAATCCGGCCCGCGAGGGTATTGCGCATCGATTCGGATTCGACGCCGGCCTCAGCCAGGGCCGCCTCAAGCAGCTCCCGCGGCGCTTCATTGATATCGATTCGACCGGATTCGAGCGCAAGCTCGATCTCGAGGTCCACGCCCTGCCATGTGATCCGCCGGACACCTTCGCCCGGGACCCATCGTCTTTCGCGATCCGGGTGCACAAGCCCAAGCATCGCCAACCGCACGCCCGCCTCAGCCGCCGCCCGGGCCTGCGCCTCTTCCACCAGGTGATGAGCCGCGCCGGCATCCCTTCTGACCCCCAGCGAGAAACTGGCCGCCACAACGGACAGCAGCGTGATAATCCACAAGACCAGGACCAGTGCCATGCCGGACCGGGATCTCTGTCCCGAAAGGCTACGATGAACCAGCCTCATCGAACCTCCCAGGGGAATAGCGGGGCCGTATCGGCTGGGCGGTGCCCGGAGCGTGCGGCGAGCACCAGCTCACGGCCGTCGTCGCGAGTGAGCAGCAAGGCAACAAGATGCGGCATGTTGTCGTCAGCCCATCGGTCATGCCAGCGATAAACCTCGTCCTCTGCGGAACGGCCGTAATAGCGTACGGCTAGATCCTGGACGCCCTCCAGAAGGAGCTCGGAGTCTCGTCGGTGGGGCCCACCCGCATCGAACGTATCGGGATGAAAAAGCCCATGGCGCAAGAGCAGCCCGTGCCCCCGATCAGTGCGCCCCACTTCGAACTCCACCCAGCGAAGCCCCCCGCCCCCAAGGTGCGCGGGAAGCGTTGACACAAACCCGATTCGGTCTGGCTCTCCAACAAAAGCAAGGGAAGGCTGACCCTCCGCTGGCTCATGCCAGTCCACCTGCAGCGCATACGACAGGCGCTGCTGCAGAAACCGCGCGGCAATGGCCCATTCGGTCGACGTTTCGACACGGTTCTGAGCAGCGTCCCAGCTCCCCGCACCCATCCTGAGCCCGGAAAACAGGATCACCAGCATCAGGCTCAACACGACCAGCGCCACAAGCGTTTCCATGAGCGTGAAGCCCCTGGCGCCAGCACAACGACGCAGACCACCCGTTCGGGACGCGCGAATCCCGGATTTCATGGGGCCTGCTGCAAACGAATGGTGTCGAGGACCAGTTCGCGTTCACCGCGACCCGACGGCCACCAGACGCGAATGGACACTTGAAAGGCCGCCAAATCGTCCGGCCGCGGCGCGTCCACCTGCAGTGGTTGAATCCGTTGCTCCCAGCGAAACGGTGTCCCTGCGAAATGTCCATCCCGAGTGCCCGCCTCGAGCGGCGGCGTGTCGGCCGCAAGCGCCAGGCGACCCTGCGCCAGCGTCGCCGCCTGCGCGTATTCATCGGCCGCCGCGGTCGTTCGCAGCCCAGTCCCGAACACCTGGAACAGAACGCCGAGCACGAGCGCCATGATCACAAATGCCACCAGGACCTCCAGCAACGAGAATCCTTGCTGTCGGCGCAATCCGGACATCAGCCACCCTCCGGCGCGGGCCCGGGGCGCAGGTGTACCCGCCCCGTCAGCCAGGCCACCTCGATGGTGTACTGGCCGGCATCGGAGGTCAGTGTCACATGCCCGCCGGTCGAGGAGCCATCAGGGAAGAACCGAATCAGGCCTTCGGTCTCCGACAACAGCGAAGTGCGGTCGGTAAGCAAATCGACGTCAATCGCTCGCGAAAACGCATGGACACCCTCTCCGGAAAAGCCTACGAGACGGTACTGGCGTCGCTCCACATCCACCGCCACAGCGGTTTCCTGCTGAGTCGCGATGGCGCGCCCTCGCGCCGCCCGTAATGCCGACGCGACATCCCGCGCGGCAGCACGCGTCTCCATGCCGGAAAGGGCGCCCTCGAACTGGACGACAATCAGACCCGCAACACCTGCCAGGATGGCAAGCACTACCAGCAGCTCGATGAGGGTGAAGCCATGCGGACGCCGGGCCATCACCAATCCGCACCGCCCATCGATATCGAGTGATCACCGCGGGACAAGCCAGGGCACCGGGGGGGCTTGGGAGAACACGAACGGGTAGTCCGCGAAGGGACGGCTGGGCTGCTCATCCGTATCCCTGGCAGTCTGAATTGCTCCGCCGGACCCGCCGCGTCAGTCCCAATTATTGACAGGCTGATTCTCGCCCTCACCACCCGGTTGGCCATCGGCTCCATTGGTCCAGATGTCTACCGCGCCGTGTTCACCGGGGCTACGGTAGTTAAACGCGTTTCCCCAAGGGTCGAGTGGCACCTGGTTGCGCCGCAGGTACGAGCCGTTCCAGTTTCGGACGCCTTCCGGTTCCCGGACCAGTGCCTGGAGGCCCTGATCGGTGGTGGGGTAGGACCCTACGTCGATTCGATAGAGGTCGAGCGCCGCTTCGATCTCCTGGATCTGCAGTTCGGCCGTCTGGGTCTTGGAGTCACTCAGATACCGCATAACCTGCGGCCCCACCAGACCGGCCAGCAACCCGAGAATGACGAGCACCACCAGAAGCTCGATCAGGGTGAAACCGACTGCGCGCCGGGAACTGCATACTCGCGGATGACTCATGCGTCTCTCTTTCCTGCCGGGGGTGATCCGGACGTAACAGATAGAAAACAGGACCGCCGATTGTAGGCGGAATGGGCAGATATTCAATCCGTGCCCCGATAATCAATGTGGCGCGGCAAGACTCAGAACGCCAGCTCGTTCACGCTCACAATGGCGACCAGAATCGAGATGATGATCAGCGCGATCACCACTCCGAGCGTCACGATGAGCAACGGCTCCAAGAGCGACAGCATCCTCTGCACAGCGGTGCGAACTTCGCGATCATAGAGGTCTGCCACCTGAATCAGCATTCCCTCAAGCTGCCCTGTCTCTTCACCGACCTGGATCATCTGCATGCCCAGCTTGGGAAGCAGGGCGCTTTCCTTCAGCGGCTCGCTCATCCCTTGGCCACCGCGCAGGCCTTCGATTGCGGAATCGACACCACGCACCATCAAGCGGTTCGACAGAGTCTCGCGCACGATTGTCAGCGCTGCCAGAAGTGGTACGCCATTGCCCAGCAGAGTACCCAGCGTGCGACTGAAACGCGCCGCCTCGAGCCGCCGGACCAGCTCGCCGACCAGGGGCAGCCGAAGGGTTACCCGGTCCCAGCGCTCGCGCGAATCCGGGTGGCCCAACTGACGGTGCATGTAGAAACCCGCAAGAATGACGAACAGCGGGATACTCCACCAGTAACTACCGAGCCATTCCGCCGCTCCAACCACCATCTGGGTCAGCAATGGCAGCGCTTCGCCTGCATCCTCGAACAGCTGCGTAAACTGCGGCACGACGAAGACCATCAAGATCAGCACCGAAAGCACGGATACCGTCAGCAGGATTGCCGGATACACCAACGCTGAAACCACGCTGTCGCGCAACTCTCGCGAGCGAACGAGGTAGTCGGACAACCGATGAAGCACTTGCTCGAGACTCCCGCTCATCTCGCCGGCGCGCACCATATTCACGTAGAACCTGGAAAAGGTTCCGGTTTGCGCTTCCAAGGCATCCGACAACGTGCCCCCGCCGCGGACAAACTCGAGGATACGCTCCGTTAATTGACGTGTCCGCGGACGATCGGCAAGGTCAATGAGGATCTGGAGGGAGCGGTCGAGCGGAAGACCCGCGGCCAGGAGCGTGGCTAGCTCCTGCGTAAAGATTTGCAACTCCTGAGACCGCAGGCGCCCCGCTGTCGGGAAAGCGGCCCACTTGAAGCCGCCCCCGGATGCCACCCGGATAGGGATGTGACCGGCCGCCTGAAGCTGAGCCACGGCCGCCGCTTCGTCGACGGCTTCGAGTTCTCCCTCAGCCGTCTCGCCACTGGAGGTTGCCACCTTGTAGTAGAACGTTGGCATATTCAGTCGGAGGTTACCCGAAGCACCTCTTCCAGCGTGGTCTGGCCTCGCACGACCTTGTCAAGACCGTCTTCGTACATGGTGCGCATACCCTCGGCCCGCGCGGCGCGATCAATCTCGTGAGAGGTAGCGTGGCGCATGACCAAGCTGCGGATTTCTTCGGTCAGGACGAGGAACTCGACGATGGCCAGGCGACCCCGATAGCCCGTGTGAGAACACGCCTCGCACCCAACCGGTCTGCGCATCCGCATTCCATGCTCGAGCGCCCCGGGAGCCTTTTCCAGCTCATCGCGAAGGGAATCGGGCACTGGCTGCTCTTCGCAGCAGTCGGGACACAGTCGCCGCACAAGACGCTGCGCCAGAATGCCATTGACGGTGGACGTCAGCATGTAGTCATCCACCCCCATGTCGAGCAGCCGATTCACCGTGCCCGCGGCATCGTTCGTGTGCAGCGTACTCAATACAAGGTGCCCCGTGAGGGCCGACTGCATGGCAATCTGCGCCGTTTCCAGGTCGCGCATCTCACCAATCATGATGATGTCGGGGTCCTGACGAACGATGCTGCGGAGCGCCGCAGCAAAATCGAGGCCGATCTGGGGTTTGACCTGAATCTGGTTTACACCCTCAAGTTCGTATTCGACCGGATCTTCCACGGTCAGGATCTTGGCCTCGGGCGTGTTCAATCGAGACAGTGCAGTGTAGAGCGTCGTGCTCTTGCCACTACCGGTTGGCCCCGTCACAAGAAGGATGCCATGCGGTAATGAGAGCACTTCGAGAAATCGATCCAGAACCTCCCCCTCGAAGCCCAGCCTTGCGAAATCGAAGACAATGCTCTCCTTGTCCAGAAGACGCATCACCACGCTCTCGCCGTGCATCGTTGGAACACTGGACACCCGCAGATCCAACTCCTTCCCCAGCGCCCGAACCTTGATACGACCGTCCTGCGGCAGGCGGCGTTCGGCGATGTTCAGCCGCGCCATGATCTTGACCCGCGAAATGACAGCCGCAGCGGAGCGCGACGATGGGGCGTCAATGTCATGCAGGATACCGTCGATTCGGAGGCGCACCTTGAGCTTGCCCTCGAAGGGCTCGATGTGGATATCCGATGCTCGAGACTCGACCGCTCGCTGGAGGATCTGGTTCACCAGGCGGATTATGGGCGCCTCGCTGGCCATGTCGCGCAGATGCTCGACATCCTCCTCGCGGATGTCATCCTCGCCCTCGAGATCCGCCACCGTTTCCGCCCCCTCCTGGTCAGGGCGGACGATACGCTCCAGGGCCGCCGCGATCTCGGCAGGCACACCAATGGCCGGTACCACCTTGCTACCGGTGGCCAATCGCACCGCCTCAATCACGTAGTCATCTCGGGGGTCGGACATCACCAGATCGATAACGGCCTCTTCGCGCTTCACCGGCACGACCCTCGCTTCGGCAAGAAAGCGCCGAGAAATGCCGTCCGGGTGTTCGATCACATCGGGGAAGTCGTCCTGCGTCCAGAGGCGCCAGGGTCCTGTCGCGGCCAGCGCTTCGGCGCGATCACGCTCCGTGATTACACCAAGCCGGAGCAGAACGGCCATCAAGTCGAGCCCCTCACTGCGCGCCAGGCGCCGCCCGCGCGCGAGGTCGGCGTCGCGAAGCCTGCCCTCCGAAGCCAGCCATGCAGCAAGCGCCTCGTCAGCAACGGCTTGCTGCTCGGGTTCGAGAGGGGATACTTGAACGCTCATTCGCGGCTCACTGGCTTGGGAGAACCGTTGCCCGAGAGGCAACTTCGACTATATAAGCGCGACTTTCCGCACGTAAGCCATCAATCATACCGCTAGATGCTCCCCGGAAACATGCACCCATGGGCGCCCGGTCATCTGGTTGCCGCACTCGATCACGCCTTCGTTGGTCGTCGGCTGGTATAGTTCAGCGTTTTGTCGGCGGCCGGAACGGTCGCCTCTCACTACGACATCGTGTGACAGCATCATGCCCCGAACCATACTCGTAACCGGAGGAGCCGGCTTCATCGGCTCCGCAGCCGTTCGTCTGCTCGCGAACGCCCCTGACACACATGTGGTGAACCTGGACTGCCTGACCTACGCGGGAAACCTCGATTCGCTCCGTTCGGTCGAGGCGTCCTCATCCTACACGTTCGATCGTGTCGACATTCGCGATTTTCAGGCGGTTGTTCAGGCCATCGCGCGTCACGAACCGGACGCGATACTCCATCTGGCGGCCGAGTCTCACGTGGACCGTTCGATCACCAACCCGGGTGCGTTTATCGAGACGAACATCACGGGAACCCACAACCTGCTTGAAGCCACCCGGCAGTACTGGATGGGACTTGCACCGACGCAACAGAAGCGCCTTCGCTTCCTGCATGTCTCGACGGACGAAGTGTACGGGACGCTGGGCGACTCAGGAGCATTCAACGAGGATTCGCCGTATCGCCCCAACTCTCCCTATTCCGCCAGCAAAGCGGCCTCGGACCATCTCGCACGCGCCTGGTTTCACACCTATGGGCTACCCGTGATGATCTCGAACTGCTCGAACAACTATGGTCCGTTTCAGTTCCCGGAAAAGCTGATCCCCCACATGGTTCTGAATGCACTGCAAGGGCGACCCCTGCCAGTGTACGGGCGTGGCGACAACATCCGAGACTGGCTATTCGTCGAAGACCATGCTCGCGCCTTGATCCACATACTGGAGCGTGGCGAACCCGGCGAGACCTATACCATTGGCGGGCGCACGGAACGACGCAACCTCGAGGTAGTAGAAACCCTCTGCAGCCTGATGGACGAGGCCATACCTGCGAACCGTCGCAAAACGTCCCGACATCGGGAATTGATCGAGCTTGTGGCGGACCGCCCCGGACATGACTACCGCTACGCCATCAACGATGACAAGATTCGCTCGGAACTCGGCTGGAAGCCTCAGGAAGATTTCGACAGTGGGCTTCGCAAAACCGTCCACTGGTATCTAGAGAACGAGTGGTGGTGGCGCCGTGTCCTTTCCGGCGAATACCGTCTGGAACGTGCCGGCCTCTCACCAAACACCCCGATCACCCGGGCCTGAACCATACAGGGCCACCCCCCTACAACGCAGCCGATCAGCATGACAGAACCCCCAACGAACAACAGCCGACGCCGCGGCATTATCCTTGCTGGTGGCGCGGGAACGCGCCTCTACCCGGTCACCCAGGCGGTCTCCAAACAGCTCCTGCCTGTTTACGACAAGCCGATGGTTTACTACCCGCTGAGCACGCTGATGCTGGCTGGTATCCGCGAGATTCTGCTCATCTCCACCCCTCAGGACACGCCAAGGTTCCAGCAACTTCTGGGGGATGGTCAGCAGTGGGGGCTGACCATCCAATATGCAGTGCAGCCACAGCCCGGCGGCGTAGCCGAAGCGCTGGTGATCGGCCGGAATTTCATCAAGGGGCACCCAAGCGCACTGATCCTGGGGGACAACATCTTCTATGGAAACGACCTTTCCAGCCTGTTGAGAAATTCTTGCAAACGATCTCGAGGAGGAACCATTTTCACCTACCCTGTCCAGGATCCTGAGCGCTACGGAGTCGTCACATTCGATGACCAGGGAATCGCTGTCGCACTAGAGGAAAAACCCGCAAAGCCGCGTTCCCGACACGCAGTCACCGGCTTATACTTCTATGACGAACAGGTATGTGATCTGGCGTCCCAGGTTGCACCATCCAATCGGGGCGAGCGCGAAATCACGGACATCAACCGCCTTTACCTCGAAAGAGGACTGCTGGATGTGGAGATGCTGGGCCGCGGCATGACCTGGCTGGACACAGGAACGCATGAATCACTGCTCGAGGCTTCCAGCTTCATCGAGGCAGTCGAAAAACGGCAAGGCCTCAAGGTGGCCTGCCCGGAAGAAATCGCTTTTCGCTGCGGGTACATTGATCGTACACAACTCGAGACGCTCGCCCGCCCCCTGAGCAAGAACCAGTACGGTCAGTACCTTCTGGAGCTTCTTGATGAAATCCCGGCGGTGAACCCGTGAAGATCACCGAGACTTCCCTGCCCGGCGTCTTGGTTGTCGAGCCCAAAATATTCGGAGATAGTCGCGGCTACTTCCTCGAGACGTACCAACGCGACCGATATGCGGAAGCCGGGATTCCCGACCAGTTCGTCCAGGACAACCTGTCGTTTTCGCGCGCTGGAATTCTGCGCGGGCTCCACCTGCAGCACCCGCGCGCGCAGGGCAAACTCGTTCAAGTCCTGCAGGGCGAAGTGTTTGACGTGGCGGTAGACGTACGCAGAGGGTCTCCGACCTTCGGCGTATGGGCCGGAGTCTGGCTGTCGGCCGAGAACCACCGACAGTTCTGGATACCGGAAGGGTTTGCCCACGGGTTCTGCGTTGCATCCGACACGGCGCTGTTCAGTTACAAATGCACCGACACCTATTGTCCGGAATGCGAACTGAGCATCCGCTGGAACGACCCGGACATCGGGATTGACTGGCCTTTGGTCAATATCTCGCTATCCGACAAAGACTCCGCAGCTCCAGCGCTCGCGGATATCCCGGATTCCAGACTTCCCGAATACCTCGAGACGCCCGAATGACACGCGTCCTCATCACGGGAAGAAACGGGCAGTTGGGACAAGAACTGGCGGCCACCCCCCCTGCGGGAATGGAGCTCCGCGCGCTGGATCGCGCTTCACTGGACATCACATCGGAAACCTCGGTAACCGAGGCCGTTGGCGCCCTGCGACCCGACTGGATCGTGAACACCGCTGCATACACGGCTGTCGATCAGGCAGAGCAGGCCCGCGAACAAGCATTTGCGGCAAACCAGACCGGGGCGACATATCTCGCCCAGGCTGCCGAACGCGCCGGCGCAAGGCTCATCCAGATCTCCACCGACTACGTGTTCGACGGAACGCTCGGGCGACCCGCCCGTCCGGATGACCCAACACGCCCAATCAACGTGTATGGCGCCAGCAAACGCGGAGGGGAGGAATCCGTGCTTGAGATCCTGGGCGACCGCGCACTTGTACTGCGTACCGCATGGGTATATTCAGCGACCGGCCAGAACTTCCTGAATTCGATGCTCAGGCTTATGGCAGAGCGAGAATCCCTGACTGTTGTCGAAGACCAGATCGGCACGCCCACCAGCACCAAGGGACTGGCTAGAGTGATTTTTGCGGCGATCCAGTCGGAGGTTCACGGCATCCACCACTGGACCGATGCGGGCGTGGCGAGCTGGTTCGATTTCGCAGTCGCGATCCATGCACGCGCCTGGTTGGGCGGTCTCCTCTCGCGCCCGTGCCGAATCCGGCCCATTGCTTCCAGCGAGTACCCTACGCGCGCCCCTCGGCCACCCGATTCGCGGCTGGACAAATCGTCGCTGCGCAGTATTTTGGGCGACCCAGGCGAAGCCTGGCCCGACGCGCTTGATCAGGTATTTGCCCGCATCGGTAAATGAATCCGATACCGCTACGCACTCACACTGGGGTGTCACGCACTCCGGGCCACTCTCCATGTGTGGAATGCCGCCGACCGGTCTACCGGATATTGCTCCGCCCGGCTGGCAGACTGACTAAAGCAAACGCTCACATTGAGTCCGACGGTTTCGTCCCGCGCCCGGTCTAGCCCGAGGCGTCGCGGGCCCCGTTGCGCGCCGCCTCGATGCGGGTGCGGATCTGGCTACGGTAGAGCTGCTCGTTGGGGATGCCCACCAGCGGCGTGCCGGCCGGACGACCCTCGGCATCGAAGGCCATGATGGTCGGCACGACACGCACCCCGTAATTCCGGCCGAGGCGATTCCCGGGCAGCGTCTCGCCATCAAAGTCGCGGACCTCGTCCCGGTCCAGCATCACCTTACGGATATGCACTTCGGCAAAGGCCGGATCCTCGGCCATCGGGCCCAAGTGCTGTTGTTCCGCCCGGTCACAGTAGGGGCAGCTACTGGAGGCGAACATGATCACGGTCGGTCGTCCATCACCGTTACCGGCCAGGGCCCGCAGATCGGTCGCACGCTCCACGCCACCGGCCGCCGCCGGGGGCGTCAGCACCAAGCCCGCCATCAGGGTAACGGCCCCCAGCAGGGCCGCGAACGGATTGCGTCTCGGGATTCGATGGATCGTCATGATGATCGGCCTCTCCAGATATCTGGACCCAGTCTAGGGGCACAAGATTAACGCAGACTGAAGGGCGTTTCGCGCCAACCCGGTCAACCCGGGAGCGGAGAGGGATTCATCGGCGACCTGGCGGGGGAACACGCACAAAAAAGCCCCGCCGAAGCGGGGCCTTGCACCGGCTCGCCGGCGAACCGGCGGCCGGGGTATTGCGAGCGACCTTAGTTTGCGCGCTGGCGCACGTCGGAGGTCACTTCCACGCGGCGGTTGGCCTCGCGGCCGGCCTGGGTGGAGTTGTCGGCGGTCGGGCGGTCTTCGCCGTAGCCGACGGTGCGGATGTCGCTTTCACGCACGCCTTCGCTGGCCAGGAAGTCGGCGACGGCCTGGGCACGACGCTCGGACAGACCCTGGTTGTAGTCGGCCGGGCCGATGGTGCAGGTGTGACCTTCGACCAGCACCGAGCTGTACTCGGCGTCGTCGGCGGTCAGGCTGCGGGCCAGGTCACGCAGGGCGGAACGGCCTTCGGAGCGCAGCTCGGCGCTGTCGAAGTCGAACAGCGCCTGGGCGCTCAGCGTGGTAGTGGTGAATTCCGGCTCCGGCTCCGGCTGCGGGGCAGCAGCGGGCTCGGGCTCGGGGGCTTCGGCGGTTTCCTGGATGTAGCCCGCGCACTGTTCGAACTTCACGTTTTCCGGGGCCCAGGAACGCGTGCGCACGCACTCACCAGAGCGATCGACCACGACCTTGCCGCTGCGGTCGGTGACGTTCGCGGCCGGCGGTTCCTGCGCAACGACCTGCCCGGCGGCGCCCAGCACCAGCGAAGCCACGGACGCGGCCAGAAGATTCTTAACGAGCTTATGATTCATTGCATAGCCTCCATGTAAAAACAATCGACGTCGGACCCCGTTTGCGGTCGTGCGGAAACCAGTGTCGCACGCGCATACGTAATCCAAAGCAGCGAGCTCCTTGCGCCAAGCCCTCTACAGTACCCTGATACTGGCACACAAGTTCGGGTTTTGCACGCAACGAGACGCAATTTTTGTATCGGCATCACAACGCCGTCACATTCCGCAAACTGGCCGGGATCCAGCCACTTTCGGCGGGACTGTCACGTCATTGCAACAGCCCCTGCGGGGATCCCGCGTATCTCAAGGGACACACAGTCGCATTAAGGGTTCCCTGACGCGGCGCCGACCCACGAGACCACACTGGGGCCGATCGTCGCGCCAGACAAAAAGACCCCGCCGAAGCGGGGTCCCGGGTACATCGGCGATGTACGGAGAAGGCGCGGCTTACATCATGCCGCCCATGCCTCCCATACCGCCCATGCCACCCATACCGCCCATGTCGTCGCCACCGGCGCCGCCACCGTCATCCTTCTTCGGGATGTCGGCGATCATGGCCTCGGTGGTGATCAGCAGGGCTGCCACGGACGCGGCGTTCTGCAGTGCGGAACGGGTCACCTTGGTCGGATCCAGGATGCCCATGTCGATCATGTCGCCGAACTCGCCAGTGGCGGCGTTGTAGCCGTAGTTGCCCTTGCCTTCCAGGACCTGGTTCAGGACCACGGACGGCTCGTCACCGGAGTTGTAGACGATCTGGCGCAGCGGCTCTTCCATCGCACGGCGGCAGATATTGATACCCGCGGTCTGCTCTTCGTTGTCGCCCTTGAGCTTGGTGATCGCGGCGCAGGCACGCAGCAGGGCCACGCCACCGCCGGGGACCACGCCTTCTTCCACCGCCGCACGCGTGGCGTGCAGGGCGTCCTCGACGCGGGCCTTCTTCTCTTTCATCTCGACCTCGGTGGCGGCACCGACCTTGATCACCGCAACACCGCCGGCCAGCTTGGCCACGCGTTCCTGCAGCTTCTCCTTGTCGTAGTCGGAGGTCGCTTCCTCGATCTGCGCACGGATCTGGTCAACACGGCCCTTGATGTCCTTGTTGGTGCCCATGCCGTCGATGATCGTGGTGTTTTCCTTGGTCACCTGCACCTTCTTGGCGCGGCCCAGGTCTTCCACCGTGGTCTTCTCCAGCGACAGGCCGACCTCTTCCGAGATCACCTGGCCACCGGTCAGCACGGCGATGTCCTGCAGCATGGCCTTGCGGCGATCGCCGAAGCCCGGGGCCTTCACGGCGGCGACCTTCACGATGCCGCGCATGGAGTTCACCACCAGCGTGGCCAGGGCCTCGCCCTCGATGTCCTCGGCGATGATCAGCAGCGGCTTGTTGGCCTTGGCGACGCCTTCCAGGATCGGCAGCAGATCACGGATGTTCGAGATCTTCTTGTCGAACAGCAGGATGTAGGCATCCTCCAGCTCGGCGCTCATGTTCTGCTGGTTGTTGATGAAGTAGGGCGACAGGTAGCCGCGATCGAACTGCATGCCTTCCACGACATCCAGCTCGTTTTCCAGCGAGGAACCTTCCTCGACGGTGATCACGCCTTCCTTGCCGACCTTGTCCATCGCATCGGCAATGATCTCGCCGATGGCGGTATCGGAGTTCGCGGAGATCGAACCGACCTGCGCGATCGCCTTGTGCTCGGTGCACGGCTTGGACAGCTTCTTCAGCTCTTCGGTCGCGGACTTGACGGCCTTGTCGATACCGCGCTTGAGGTCCATCGGGTTCATGCCGGCGGTGACCGCCTTCATGCCTTCGCGGACGATGGACTGGGCCAGCACGGTCGCGGTGGTGGTGCCGTCACCGGCGGCGTCGGAGGTCTGCGAGGAGACTTCCTTGACCAGCTGCGCGCCCATGTTCTCGAACTTGTCTTCCAGTTCGATCTCCTTGGCCACGGACACACCGTCCTTGGTCACGGTCGGGGCGCCGAAGGCCTTGTCCAGTACCACGTTGCGGCCCTTGGGACCGAGGGTGACCTTCACGGCGTTGGCCAGGGTGTTCACGCCCTTGGCCATGCGGGTACGGGCGTCGGTACCAAAGCGTACTTCTTTAGCGCTCATGATTCGTTCTACTCCTGAAAATTCGTGTTAGACGGACGCGGGACGGGGCCTCAGCCCTCGATGACGGCCATGATGTCGTCTTCGCGCATCACCAGGACGTCTTCGCCCTCGACCTTGACCTCGGTGCCGGAGTACTTGCCGAACAGGACCTTGTCACCGGCCTTCACGTCCAGCGGACGGGACTCGCCGTTATCCAGGATCTTGCCGTTGCCCACCGCCAGGACCTCGCCGCGGATCGGCTTTTCGGCCGCGGAATCCGGGATCACGATGCCGCCGGGGGTGGTGCGCTCTTCTTCCATACGCTTCACGATGACTCGATCGTGCAAAGGCCGCAGGTTCATGGTGCGAACTCCTTATAAAGTGTCTGCAACAGGAAAGTTGGGGTGTCGGACGGGCACCCTGTTAGCACCCGCCCCTGACGAGTGCTAATAATAGGGGCACACAAAGGCGAGTCAAGGGCGCGCGTTACAAATCCGGAGACCGCGGGGAGATCAGCGACGGTCGTCGTGATCGAGCCGGTCGTCAGGCGGCTCGCCACCGTCCTCGTGACGGCGGAACTCGCCCTCGATGGTGTCGCTGCCCTGTGCGCCGCCAGGGCCAGCCCCACGTGCGCGGACCATGCCGCGACGCAGGATGCCGTCCGCCGCCCAGCGCCGCAGCGGCGGGATCAACAGCACGAAGCCGGCGGCATCGGTGAAAAAACCCGGCAGCAACAGCAACACGGCGGCGCTCATCAGCAGCCAGCCTTCGACCAGACCCCGCGCCGGCACCTCCCCGCGCGCCAGGCTCTGCTGCAGACGGCGCCAGTGGTAGAAACCCTGCAACCGGAACAGCAGCAGCCCGGCCGCGGCCGTGATAATCACCAGCGCCACCGTCATCAGGGCGCCCACGGCGTCGCCCACCCAGGCAAAGCCGAAGATCTCGAGCAGTACCAGACCGAGAAAGACGAACAGGGGAAAGAGGGGGTTGCGCATCGAGGGGGTTCCGCAGATCAGGCCCGATTATTGGAACATGCCCCCCGGGTGCTGTCGATTGGAACCCCGGTGCGACGCGGATACTCCAAAAACCATTGACACCGGGACGCGCTGGCCGCGACCCGTTTTGTCCTTGCAAGGGGAAGGGAATTAAGCCAGTCTTCCGCACGTCTTTGGTGCATACGCCTGACGAGATATTCCGGAGAGCAAACGAACCATGCTGCGCACACCGATCCTGATGCTGGCCCTGCTGGCCTTCCTCGTCCCGGCCCTGACGACCGCCGCCGTGGAAGACCCGCGCGATCCGGAACACCACTTCTTCGACCCGACCTTCGGCGAGTTCCCCGAGGAGCTGGAGGAGGCGCGCGCGGCCGGCAAGAAGGGCATCCTGATCTTCTTCGAGATGGCCGACTGCCCGTTCTGCCACCGCATGAAGAACCAGGTGCTGAACCAGCCCGAGGTTCAGGAATACTTCAGCGAGCACTTTCTCGTATTCAGCGTCGACGTCGAGGGCGCCATCGAGATCGTCACCTTCGAGGGCGAGACCAAGACCCAAATGGACTGGGCCACCCGTGACTACCGGGTGCGCGCCACGCCCGTGTTCCAGTTCTTCAACCTCGAGGGCGAACCCATCGCCCGGTTCACCGGGGCCACGCGCGACGTCCGCGAGTTCCTCCAGCTGGGCGAGTTCGTAGCCGAGGGGCATTACAAGGACCAGAACTTCACGCGCTTCAAGCGCGAACAAGACGGCCGCTGAGCCCCATCCGCTCAACCCGCGAGGATCGACGCCTGATGTCGCCGATGCACCCCCGCTCGTCCGGCCCCCACCACCGGCGCCGACTGGCCCGCCTGCTGCTGGCCGGCCTGCTCCTGTGGCCGCTGGCCGGAGCGGTAATGGCACAGGACAGCGTCGGCGCGGCCGATGCCGGGCCCTTGCCCAACCCCATGCGGGTCGGTGACGCACTGGAACGCGTCGACGCCCTGCACCCACGGGTGCGCGCAGCACGCGCCGAACGCGAGCAGGCCCGCGCGGAGCTGGAAGCGACCCGTGCCGAACGCGACGTCAGCGTAAACGCCCGGCTCGAGGCCCGCTGGATCGAACCCAACGACCAGATCGAGGACCGCAGCCGCAACGACTCACGCGCCGCCATCGTGGCGCGCAAGCTGCTGAGCGACTTCGGCCAGTCCCACGCGCGCGAATCGGCCAGCGAGCAGCGTCTGGTTGCCGCCCGCCAGCACGAGGAACTGGCCCACGCCCGCCACCGCATCCACGTCCTCGAGCGCTACTTCGATGTGCTGCTGGCCGATCTGGCCTTTGCCCGCGACACCGAGGCAATGGCCGCGGCCTACGTCTCCAAGGAACGCGCCGAGGAGCGCAACCAGCGCGGTCAGGTGTCGGATATCGAGGTCTTTCGCCTTGAATCCGAATATCAGACCCTGCGCGTTCAGCGCACCCGCGCCCTGCAGAACCAGGCCCGCACCCGCGCCGCCCTGGCCGAGGCCCTGAACCGCCCGGACCGGCGTGTGCGCACCGTGCTCGCTCCCATGCTGCCGCTGGACCTGCCGGAACTGCCGGATCTGGACACCCTGCTGGCCGAGCTCGACAACACCAGCCCGCGCCTGCTGGCCGAACGCCGCCAGGTCGAGGCCGCCAGCCGCGAGGTGGCCGCCTCGCGCGCCCAGCGCCGTCCGCGCCTATATGCGGAGGCCGAATCCGGCTGGTGGAACCGCGACCTCGGCGGCGGAGACCGCAACCCGTTCGCCGCCGGCCTGGTGCTGGAGATCCCGCTGTACGAAGGCCGTCGCCACGACAGCCGCGTCGGCCAGGCCGTCGCCGCCCGTCACCGCGCCGAGGCCGAACTGGGCCAGGCACGCATCGAGGCCCGCAACCGCCTGCGCGAACTGCACGACGAGATCCGCGCCCTGCGCACCCAGCGCGACGAGGCCGCCTGGCGCATGGACTACCGCGAGCTCTACATCGACCGCGCGCGCTACCTCTACGACATCGAAGACCAGGCCGATCTGGGCGACTCGATGGTGCAGCAAAGCGCCGCGGCGCATTTCAATGCCAGCACCGAATACCAACTGGCCCTGGCCTACGAGCGCCTGGCCCTGCTAAGCGGCCGTGACGAGTTGAGCCCGTTCCGCGCCACCCAGGAAACCCCTTGAGCCGCCGGCCCACTGGCGACCGGACGGGAGAACTGCCCATGTCCCGCGTATTCACGAGCCCATCCCTGCTGACCACGGCCAGCCTGCTGGCCCTGCTCGCCGTCACCCCTGCGCCCTTGCTGGCCGAGGACGGCTTCGCGGCCCAGCTCGACTGGGGCGAGCGCTACCGCATCACCGCCCCGGTTGCCGGCCGCATCGAGTCGATCGAGGCCCGCGCCGGCGATCAGGTCGAAGCCGATGCCGTGCTGTTCCGCCTGGACACTCGACGCACCGATGCCGACCTGCGGGCCGCCCGGGCCACGCTGGAGCGCCTGCAGATGGAACTGGACGAGGCCGAACGCGAACGCGACAAGGCCGAGGACCTCTACGACCAGACCCTGATCGCCGCGCGCGAGCTGGAACTGGCCCGCATCGACTACGCGACGGTCGCCGCGCGCCTGGCCGAGGCCCGCGCCCAGCGTGACCGCATCCGCGCCGATCTTGACGACGCCACCATCCGCGCCCCGGCCAGCGGGCGCCTGGTGCGCGTCGAGGCCAACCCCGGCCAGTACGTGAACCCGGCCCTGCTGCCGCCGGTGCTCGCGATCCTCGGCACCACCGACCCGATGCGTGCCACGGCGACCGTCCCGGCCGACACGGCCACGACCCTGGAACCCGGGACCGAGGTTACGGTCGTAGTCGGCGACCAGCGCCTGCCCGGCACCATCGCGCGTGTGGGCTGGGAGCCGACCGGCGAGGAGCCCGAACGCGGCTACCGCGTCGAGGTCGAGTTCTCCCCGGCGGACGGTGTGCCGCTGCGGCCGGGCCAGACGGCGCGCATCGAACGGGATTCCTGAACCATGAGTACCACCCGGCAAGCCACCGAAGCCCGCGCCTGGCTGGTGATCACCACCCTGGATGACACGGCCGCGGCCGAGACCCTGGCCGGCACCCTGGTGGAACAGGGCCTGGCGGCCTGCGTGCACATCCTGCCGCCCGGACGCTCGGTCTACCTGTGGAAAGGGAATATCGAGAGCGACGCGGAAGTCACTCTACTGATCAAGACCTCGCCCGCACGTCTGGACGAACTCCAGACGCGCCTGGCGGACCAACACCCCTACGAGACACCCGAGATCATCGCCCTGCCGATCGAACACGGGCTGCCCGATTACCTGGACTGGATTACACAATGCACCTCCTGAACCCGCGCACCTGGCTGGCGAGCCTGCTCCTCGCCCTGACGCTGCTGCCCGCCCTGGCCCAGGCCGTCTTCGAGGACGACCTGCTGGACCCGGACGACGCCTTTGCCCTCAGTGCCGAGGCGATCGAAGCCGACACTGTGCGCCTCACCTGGGACATCGCGGACGAGTACTACATGTACCGCGAGCAATTCGAGTTCACGCCGGAGAGCGACGGACTCGAACTGGGCGAAGCCCGGATCCCGGACGGCGAGGTCAAGGAAGACGAGTTCTTCGGCCGGGTCGAGACCTATCGTGGCCAGGTGCAGGTCGAGCTGCCGATCGTGGCGGCCGAGAGCACAACCATCGAACTGACCGCGCGCTCGCAGGGCTGCGCGGATCTCGGCGTGTGCTATCCGCCGCATTTCCAGACCGTCTCCATCGAGCTGCCCGGCCTGCCGGGCGGGAACGGCGAGGCCGACGCGGACGAAGAACCCCGCGACGAGCCCGCGGAGGAACGCAGCGCGCTGGGCGACCTTGGCGAACTGTCCGGTGATCTGGGCGCCGCCGATGACCTGCTGGAACCGGAAAAGGCCTTCGCCGCATCGCTGGAGGCCATCAGCCAGAACGCGGTGATCCTGCGCTTCGATATCGCCGAGGGCTACTACCTCTACCGCGAACAGCTGGATGTGCGCATCGCCGAGGGCGACGGCATCGAACTGGGCCCGGTCAACCCGCCGGACGGCGAGCTGCAGGAAGACGAATTCTTCGGCGAGAGCCAGGTGTTTCGCGACCAGGTCGAGATCCTCGTCCCGGTGCTGCGTGACGCGGACGACGTCGCCGACATCACCCTGGCGATCGATTACCAGGGCTGCGCCGACGCCGGCGTGTGCTACCCGCCGCTGACCCAGGAGGTGTCGGTCACCTTCGCCTCCGACCTGGCCGCCGAGGCCGACACCGATGCCCTGCCGGAGACCGGCGACGAGCCGCGTGAGGACGACGAGGCCGCCGCGCCCGTCACCCAGCAGGACCGCATCGCGGCCCAGCTGGCCGACGGCCAGATCTGGCTGGTGGCGCTGGCGTTCTTCGGCTTCGGGCTGCTGCTGACGTTCACCCCCTGCGTGTTCCCGATGATCCCGATCCTGTCGAACATCATCATCGGGCAGAAGAACCTGACCACCCGCAAGGCGTTCCTGATCTCGCTGGTGTTCGTGCTGGCCATGGCGGTGACCTACACCGTGGCCGGGGTGTTCGCGGGTCTGGCAGGTGCCAACCTGCAGGCCGCGTTCCAGAACCCGTGGATCATCGGCACCTTTGTTGCCATCTTCATCGCGCTGGCGATGTCGATGTTCGGCTTCTACGACCTGCAGATGCCGGCCGGGGTGCAGAGCAAGCTGTCGCAGATCAGCAACAAACAGGAAGGCGGCACCTACGTCGGCGCCGGCATCATGGGCTTCCTCTCCGCCCTGATCGTCGGCCCCTGCGTGACCGCGCCGCTGATCGGTGCTCTGCTCTACATCAGCCACACCGGCGACGCGGTGCTGGGCGGTATCGCCCTGTTCGCGCTGAGCATGGGCATGGGGGCCCCGCTGCTGGCCATCGGCACCTCCGCCGGACGCCTGTTGCCGAAGGCCGGCCCGTGGATGGACACCATCAAAGCGGCCTTCGGGATCGGTCTGCTGGCCATTGGCATCTGGCTGCTCGAACGGGTCATCCCGGGCGAGATCGCGATGTTCCTGTGGGCCATCCTGCTGATCGTGACCGCGGTCTACATGGGTGCACTCAAGACCCTGCCGGAGGGCACCTCCGGCTGGCACACCCTGTGGAAGGGCCTGGGCGTGGTGCTCCTGATCTACGGCGTGCTGCTGATGCTGGGCGCGGCCACCGGCGGCAAGGACGTCTTCCGCCCACTGGCCACGCTCAACCAGCCTGCGGTGACCGCCAGCGGCGAACAGGCCGGGCCGACCGAGATGCAGTTCACCTACATCGACAGCCTCGAAGACCTCGAACGCGAGCTGGAGCAGGCACAGGGCAATAACCAGCCGGTGTTCCTGGACTTCTACGCCGACTGGTGCGTGGACTGCGTGCGCCTGGACCGCACCACCTTCCAGGACCAGCGCGTCATCAACGCGATGGCGGACGTGCACCTGCTCAAGGCCGATGTCACCGACAACACCTCGGAGCACCGCAACCTGATGCGCGAGTTCAACCTGTTCGGGCCCCCGGCCATGATCTTCTGGGACGCTGACGGCAATGAACTGCGCAACTACCGCAACGTCGGGTACCTGAATGCCGACCGTTTCCTGGCGCATGTGGAAAGCGCCATCGGGGTGACACCATGAGGCATCACACGCACGCGCTCGCCGGGCTGGCAGTCGCTACGGCCGGCGCCTTCATGCTGGCCGCCTGCGGCGATCCGGAACCGGAGATGGATACCGCTGGCGCCACCACCGACGCGGCCCCCGAGGTCGCAGCCGAGGAGGCCTCGGGTAACCAGCGCATCGACTTCACCCTGCCCGATCTCGCGGGGGACGAACGCCAGCTCAGCGAATGGGACGGCGACCTGATCGTGCTGAACTTCTGGGCCACCTGGTGTCCGCCCTGCAAGAAGGAAATGCCGCTGTTCCAGGACACCTACGAGGCGCACCGGGACGACGGCTTCACCATCGTCGCGGTGGCGGTGGACGAACAGACAGCCACCCAGCACTTCGTGGACGACTTCGGGATCGAATTCCCGGTCCTGATCGGTCAGGACGAGGCGGTCGCCGTGGGCCGCGAATACGGCAACCGCATTGGCGCCCTGCCCTACACCGTGCTGATCGCCCGCGATGGCACCATCCTCGACACCCATCGCGGCGAGGTGGAACCGGAAGACCTGGACGGGTGGCTGGAGGCGCACCTGTAGCATCCCCAAGTGCCGGAGTGGCGCGCCCGGCGCCCTTGCGCCACAAGGCTGGTAAGTTAGGGAGACACTGATTGGATTGCACGCTCGCGTTGGTACCCCCTGTTTCTCGAGACAAGGCGCGGTGCGCAGCCGGTAGTGGTTCTACCGGCAAGGGCCGCAACGCAGGATCGGGGAACAGGGGGTGCCACCCCCACAATTTATTTCACGAAGGGGCTCGGCCGCTTTTGCGTGGGAACGGCGTTACGGTTCCCTTGTGCAGAATGACTGCACGGCAGTCACCGTGCCTTGTTCGCACGCAAAAGCGACTCGAGCGCGAGCGTGCAATCCAATCAGTGTCTCCCTAAGCCGCCATGACCGAGCGCGAACGCCTGTGGGAACTCGCCCGCCTGATCCGACTGGATCGCCCGGTGGGCATCTATCTGCTACTGTGGCCCACCTTCTGGGCCCTGTGGGTAGCGGCCGACGGCTGGCCGCCCGCCTATCTGATCTTCATCTTCACCGCCGGCGTGGTCCTGATGCGCTCGGCCGGCTGCGCGATCAACGACTACGCCGACCGTGACTTCGACGCCCACGTGGCCCGTACCCGCGACCGTCCGCTGGCGATCGGCACGATCACCCCGCGCGAGGCCCTGGGCACCTTCGTGGCGCTCAGCGTGGTCGCCTTCGTGCTGGTGCTGTTCACCAATGTGCTGACCATCCTGTATTCCCTGGTGGCCGTTGCGCTGGCCGGCACCTATCCGTTCTCCAAGCGCTTCCACCACTTCCCGCAGGTCCATCTGGGCGCGGCCTTTGCCTGGGCCGTGCCAATGGCCTTCACCGCGGTCACCGGCGAGCATCCACCGCCCGTCGCCTGGCTGCTGTTCGTGACGGTTCTGGCCTGGACCGTGGTGTACGACACCTTCTACGGCATGGTGGATCGCGAGGACGATCTGAAGATCGGCTTGAAGTCCACCGCGATCGCCTTCGGCGAGCTGGACCGCCTGATCACCGCCGGGCTGCAGGTCCTGGTCTGGTACGGGCTCTACCTGGTCGGCCAGCACGCCGGGTTCGGGGGCTACTACACGGCCGGCCTGGTGATCGTCGCGATGCTGATGTTCTACCAGCAGTTCCTGATCTTCGAGCGCGAGCCCGCCGACTGCCTGCGCGCCTTCAAGAACAACCACTACCTGGGCGCCGTGGTCCTGCTGGCGATGATCGCCGACCATCACCTCGGCGCCTGACCCGCCCCCACGCGCCCCCGGGGCGACTCAGGCACGCGCCAGTACCAGCCCCTCCACCCGCTCGGCACCCGCCCGCCGCAGCACGTCGGCCAGCGCCGACAGCGTCGCCCCGGTGGTGGCCACATCATCCACCAGCAGCACATGCCGCCCCGCGAGATCCTCGCCGCGCCAGGCAAAGGCCCCCTTCACATTGCTCCGGCGGGCCTTGCGGCCCAGCGCCTGTTGCGACGCGGTGGCCCGAATGCGCCGCAACGCCCGGGTCTCCAGCGCCGCCCCCAATTCCGCCGCCACGCGCCGGGCCAGGACATCCGACTGATTGAAACCGCGCTCGCGCAGCCGCCGCCCGTGCAGCGGCACCGGCAGCACCGTATCGGGCGAGGACCGCCCCCCCTGGCCCTCACCGTCAAAGGCCACCCGGGCGACATGGCCCGCCAGCGCCGCCAGGGCCCGCTCGGCGCGAACGTTGCCGCCATGCTTGTAGACGAGGATCAACTGGTCCAGCGGCCAGGCATAGGCCCATCCGGCGTGCAGCGCGTCCAGCGCCGGGGGCTGGCGCACGCAGGCCGGGCACACCCCGGCCGTCGGCAAGGGGAGCGCACAGGTGGGACACGGGCGCTCCAGTGGTGGCAGATCGCCCCGGCAGCCCGTGCAAACCGCCGGTCCGGGCGTTAGGCACAGGCCGCAATGGGACGGGTACAGGGCGTCCGCTAGCCACTCGGCGCAGACAGCGGACCAGGCCGTCCAGCGCGCGGCCACGGCATGCACAGGGCCCGGTTGCGATGAAGGGGTCAGGGGCATGATGGTATGCTCTGCGTTTTGCATGCAGGGTAGACCATGGCCACCAGGACCGTCTCCGGGCGCAGCTCTCGGCGCGCCGCGTCGATGTTCGACATCGGCAACCTGATCAGCGTGTCGATCGCCGGCATCCCGCTGTTCGTGGTCAGCAGCGAGGGCGTCGGGGTCGGTTTCATCATCGCCGCGATCATGGGGATCGTCCCGCTGGTCCTGTGGTTCGGCGGCTCCATGCTGGTCTACGCCCTGAACAAGCACCACCCCGATCCGCGCGTCGGCCATCACACCCAGTGGGCCGCGTACCGCTACTACGCCCTGATGGGCGCGCTGATCGTGGTCGCCACCTTCTTCCCGCCGGATCTCGACTACTACCGCGCCTACTGGGCGATCGCCGCGGCCATCCTGCTGCCCTGGACGATCTACGCGCTGTTCACCATCTACCGCGAGCCCTGGGCGGATGTCGAGATCCCCGCCGAATCCGACGAGGACCACCACCTATGAGCACGCCCCGCCACGACTGGAATACCAACGAGGTCGAGGCCCTGCTCGACCTGCCGCTGAACGACCTGATCTTCCGTGCACAGACGGTGCACCGCGAGCACTTCGACCCGAACGCGGTGCAGGTGAGCACGCTGCTGTCGATCAAGACCGGGGCCTGCCCGGAGGACTGCGCCTACTGCCCGCAGAGCGCGCACCATGACGTGGAACTGGAGCGCGAGCGCCTGCTGCCGCTGGAGGAAGTGCTCGAGGCCGCGCGCAACGCCCGCGCCCAGGGCGCGACCCGCTTCTGCATGGGCGCGGCCTGGCGCAACCCCACCGACAAGAACCTGGAGCGCGTGATCGAGATGGTACGCGCCGTCAAGGACGAGGGGCTGGAGACCTGCATGACCCTCGGCATGCTGAAGGCCGAACAGGCGAAGCGCCTGTCCGAGGCGGGGCTGGACTACTACAACCACAACCTCGACACCTCGCCGGAGTTCTACGGCCACATCATCTCCACGCGCACCTACGAGGACCGCCTGGAGACCCTGGAGCACGTGCGCGAGGCCGGCATGAACGTCTGCTGCGGCGGCATCCTCGGCATGGGCGAGTCGCGGCGCGACCGCGCGCGCCTGCTGCAGCAGATGGCCAACCTGCCGAAGCACCCGGAATCGGTCCCGATCAACCAGCTGATCCAGGTCGAGGGCACGCCGCTGCACGGGATCGAGGACCTCGACCCGCTGGAGTTCGTGCGCACCATCGCCGCGACCCGCATCCTGATGCCGGCCTCCTACGTGCGCCTCTCCGCCGGGCGCACCGAGATGTCCGACGAGATGCAGGCCCTGTGCTTCCTGGCCGGCGCCAACTCGCTGTTCTACGGCGACACCCTGCTGACCACGCCGAACCCCGGCGAGAACCACGACCTCGCGCTGTTCGAACGCCTGGGCCTGCGCCCGGAGACCGGACCAGAGGCCCCTGCGGAATCGGACCGGCCCGCCTCCGCATCGGCCTGAGCCAAGCGGCCGGTGGCGGGCGACTTTCCCGATCATTTCTCGGCGGTGGCGGCGGCGTATGCCCGCCACCGCCCGGACTACCCCGCCGAGCTGTTTGACTGGCTGGCCGCGCACACCCCGCGCCACGAACGGGCCTGGGACTGCGCCAGCGGCAACGGCCAGGCCGCGCAGGGCCTGCAGCCGCACTTCCCGCAGGTCGTGGCGACGGATGCCGCCCCGGCCCTGCTGGCCGCCCTGCCGGCGACCACCGGCATCGACCGCATCGCCTGCGCCGCCGAGGCCTGCGCGCTGGCCGACGCCTCGATAGATCTCGCCTGTGTCGCCCAGGCCGCGCACTGGTTCCGCCACACCGAGTTCCATGACGAGGTCGCGCGCGTCCTGCGCCCGGGCGGCCTGCTGGCGATCTGGGGCTACGGCATCCTGCGCGCCGAGGACCCGGCGCTGGATCGCCTGCTGACCGACTTCCACGACACCACCCTGGCGCCCTGGTGGCCGGAGGAGCGCAGCCACATCCGCAGCCACTACCGCGACCTGCCCTTCCCCTGGCCGGAGATCGAGACGCCCGAGTTCCGTATCGACCGCGAGTGGGACCGCGACACCCTGCTCGGCTATCTCGGCACCTGGTCCGCCATCCGCCGCGCACAGGCCGCCGGCCAGGATCCGCTGGCCGCACTGGAGCCAGCCCTGCACGCACTGTGGCCGAACGCGGACATCACCGCCCGCGTGCACTGGCCGATCTTCCTGCGTGCCGGGCTGCGGCCGTGAGTGAGCGACTCACCATGAGCCATTCACCATGAGCGAGTCGCTGCAGGCCTTCCTGCAGGCCCGTCTCGACCGCGTGCGCACGGACGGTCGCTGGCGCCGGCTGCGCACGCTGGACGGTCCGCAGCAGCCGGAACAGGTCATCGACGGCCAGCCAGTCGTCGCCTTCTGCTCCAACGACTACCTGGGCCTGGCGGCCGATCCGGCCGTCACCGCCGCCGCCCGCGAGGCCCTCGACCGCTACGGGGTCGGGGCCGGCGCGGCCCATCTGATCAACGGCCACACCCGCGCCCATGTGGAACTGGAGCAGGCGCTGGCGCGCTTTACCAGCCGTGAGCGCGCGCTGCTGTTCTCCACCGGCTACATGGCTAACCTGGCGCTGGTACAGACGCTGGCCGGCCGCCGAGACACGGTGTTCGAGGACCGCTGGAACCATGCCTCGCTAATCGACGCCGTGCGCCTGGCCGGCGCGCGCAGCCAGCGCTATCGCCATGCCGATCCCGGGCATCTGCGCGAACGTCTGGAGCAGGCCCCCGATCGTGGTCACCGTCTGATCGTGACCGACGGGGTGTTCTCCATGGACGGCGACATCGCCCCGCTGCCGGAACTGGCCTCGCTGGCACGCGAGTTCGATGCCTGGCTGATGGTGGATGATGCCCACGGCCTGTCGGTGCTGGGCACGACCGGCGGCGGCAGCTGCCAGCACCACGGCCTCGGCGCGGACGACGTCCCGATCCTGATGGGCACGCTGGGCAAGGGCTTCGGCACCGCCGGGGCCTTCGTCGCCGGCTCCGAGGCCCTGATCGAGGCCTTGATCCAGACCGCGCGCCCCTACATCTACACCACCGCGATGCCTGCCGCCCTGGCCGCCGCCACGCTGACCTCCGTGCGCATCGCCGAGGCCGCCGAGGATCGCCGTGCGCACCTGCAGGACCTGCTGCAGCGACTGGGAGCGGGCCTGGACCGGCTCGGCCTGCAGCACCCTCCACCCCTGACCCCGATCCAGCCGGTCCACATCGGCGACGCCCGCCGCGCCAGTGCCGTGGCCGAGAGGCTGCTGGCCGCCGGCTTCCTGGTGCCGGCTATCCGTCCACCGACGGTCCCCGAGGGCCAGGCGCGGCTGCGCATCACGCTGTCCGCCAGCCACACCGAGTCTCAAGTGGATACGCTGCTACGGGCGCTGGAGCACGCGCTCGCCGCCACCACCACGTGAAACCGCGCACAGTCCCGACACGCAGCCGTTCACGCTTCCGCAAAACACCCCGCCACGTTAAACAACCGTTCAGCGAAACAACGCCAAGCTGGGCCCGTATCCGATCAAAAGGAGACGGACCATGGCACGGAAACGCACCCAATCCCGTCGCGGCCTGCCCGCGCACCTGAAGGTACTGGCCGCCGCACTGCTGTTCGGATTTGCCGCCGATACCCTGGCCTCGCCACCGCCCTGGGCACCGGCCCACGGCTGGCGCGCGCAGAACGACTCGGGCTATCACGGCTACCACGGTCACAGTTATGAACGCTGGGAGCGGGATTACGGCGTGATGGACGGGCGCTGCAACCGCGACGCGATCGGGGCCGCCATCGGTGGCGGCGCGGGGGCCGTGATCGGCCATCGGGTCGGCGATGGCGACCCGGTCGCGATCCTGATCGGCGCGGCCGGGGGCGCGGTGCTGGGCGGCATGATCGGCCGCCAGATGGATCGCAACGACCAGGCCTGCATGGGACACGCCCTGGAACTGGCCGAGACCGGCCAGACCGTGCACTGGCGCAATGCCCATGACCAGCCGGTACAGCTGACCCCGCGCCGCAACCGCGACAGTGGCTGCCGCGACTTCGAGATGACCATTGACGGCCAGCGTCACACCGGCACCGCCTGTCCGTCGGAGCCCGGGCACTGGGAGATCCGCGGCTGACCGGCGGGGCCCGCCAGGGACAAGGCGCTACAACTCGCCGCGCTCGGCCAGGGACACGCTCTCGTCGGCGACGATCAGATGATCGAGGACCCGGACGTCCACGAGCCCAAGGGCATCGGCCAGGCGGCGGGTGATGGCGACATCCGAGCGCGACGGCTCGGCCACGCCCGAGGGGTGGTTGTGCGCCAGGATCACCGCCGCCGCGTTGTGCCGCAGGGCACGCCGCACCACCTCGCGCGGGTGTACGGAGGCGCCGTCGATGGTGCCGCGAAAGAGCTCCTCGAAGGCGATCACCCGATGGCGGTTGTCCAGGAACAGGACCGCAAAGACCTCGAAGGGATAGTCGCGCAGGCGCGCCGCGAGGAACTGGCGGGTCGCGGTTGGCGAGGTCAGTGCATCGCCACGCTCCAGGTCGGCGGCCAGGTGCCGCCGCCCCATCTCGAGTACCGCCTGGAGCTGGGCGTACTTGGCATCGCCCAGCCCCGGCGCCGCGCAGAACCCCGCCTGATCGGCCTGCAGCAGCGGCCGCAGCCCGCCGAAACGGTTAAGCAAATCGCGGGCGACATCGACCGCGCTCTTGCCGGCCACGCCGGTGCGCAGAAAGATCGCCAGCAGCTCCGCATCGGAAAGCGCGGCCGCGCCGCGCTCGATCAGCTTCTCCCGCGGGCGTTCGGCCGCGGGCCAGTCGGTAATCGCCATCCCCACCTCCCTGTGGTTCGGTCGTTTGGTTTTTCGGTCCAGGGCGCCGCTCAAGACATCCTGCAAGCCCGCCTGTTGCCCTCGGTCAGTCCTCGAAGCGGGAGATGTCGCGCACCGCGCCGAAGGCGGCGGAGGTCGTCATCAGGGCGTAGGCGCGCAGGGCCTGGGTGACCGGACGGGTCCGCGACTCGGGCTTCCAGGCCTTCGCGCCGCGGGCCTCCATCGCCTCGCGCCGGGCCGCCAGGGTGGCGTCGTCGACGTCGATGCGGATCTCGCGCCCGGGGATGTCGATCTCGATGGTGTCGCCTTCCTCGATCAGGCCGATCGCGCCGCCCTGCGCGGCCTCCGGGGAGACGTGGCCGATGGACAGCCCGGAGGTGCCGCCGGAGAAGCGCCCGTCGGTGATCAGCGCGCATTCCTTGCCCAGCCCCTTGGACTTCAGATACGAGGTCGGGTAGAGCATCTCCTGCATGCCGGGGCCGCCCTTCGGGCCCTCGTAGCGGATGATCACGACGTCACCCGCCTGGATGCGGTCGCCGAGAATCGCCTCGACGGCCGCGTCCTGGCTCTCGAACACCCGCGCGGGACCCGAGAATTTCAGGATGCTCTCGTCGACCCCCGCGGTCTTCACGATGCAGCCGTCCGGGGCCATGTTGCCGTAGAGCACGGCCAGGCCGCCGTCCTGCGAGTAGGCGTGTTCGATGTCGCGGATACAGCCGTTCTCGCGGTCGATATCCAGGCTGTCCCAGGTCTTGTCCTGGCTGAACGCGACCTGGGTGGGCACGCCGCCCGGCGCCGCCTTGTACAGGGTCTCGGATTCGGCGGCGTGGCGCATCACGTCCCACTGTTCCAGGGCCTGGCCCATGGTGTCGGCGTGGACCGTCGGGATGTCGCGGTGGATCAGCCCGCCACGATCCAGCTCGGCGAGGATGCCGACCACGCCACCGGCGCGATGCACGTCCTCCATGTGGTAGAGCTGGGTGGCCGGGGCCACCTTGCACAGGTTCGGGACCTTGCGCGAAAGGCGGTCGATGTCGGCCATGGTGAAGTCGACCTCGCCCTCGCGCGCGGCCGCCAGCAGGTGCAGCACGGTGTTGGTGGAGCCGCCCATCGCGATGTCCAGGCTCATCGCGTTCTCGAAGGCCTCGAAGGTGGCGATCGAACGCGGCAGCACGGATGCGTCGTCCTGCTCGTAATAGCGCTTCGCAAGCTCGACCACGCGCCGGCCGGCCTGTTCGAACAGCGACTTGCGCCCGGCGTGGGTGGCCAGCAACGAGCCGTTGCCCGGCAGCGACAGGCCCAGGGCCTCGGTCAGGCAGTTCATCGAGTTGGCGGTGAACATGCCGGAGCAGGAGCCGCAGGTCGGGCAGGCGGAGCGCTCGATGGACTCCACCTCCTCGTCGCTGGCGCTGGAGTCGGCGGCCTTGACCATCGCGTCCACCAGGTCCAGATGGATGACCTTGTCGCTACCCGGCGCCTGCACCTTGCCGGCCTCCATCGGGCCGCCGGAGACGAACACCACCGGGATGTTCAGGCGCATCGCGGCCATCAGCATCCCGGGGGTGATCTTGTCGCAGTTGGAGATGCACACCAGCGCGTCGGCGCAGTGGGCATTGACCATGTACTCGACCGAGTCGGCGATGATCTCGCGCGAGGGCAGCGAATAGAGCATCCCGCCGTGACCCATCGCGATGCCGTCATCCACCGCAATGGTGTTGAACTCCTTGGCCACACCACCGGCCTTCTCCACCTCGCCGGCGACCAGCTGCCCCAGATCCTTCAGGTGCACGTGCCCGGGCACGAACTGGGTGAAGGAGTTGGCAATGGCGATGATCGGCTTGCCGAAGTCACCATCCTTCATGCCGGTGGCGCGCCACAGGGCGCGGGCGCCGGCCATGTTGCGGCCGTGGGTGGTGGTGCGGGAGCGATAGGCGGGCA
The DNA here is from genome assembly GCF_000377445.1 of Thioalkalivibrio sp. ALE9. Taxonomy (NCBI): domain Bacteria; kingdom Pseudomonadati; phylum Pseudomonadota; class Gammaproteobacteria; order Chromatiales; family Ectothiorhodospiraceae; genus Thioalkalivibrio; species Thioalkalivibrio sp. ALE9. The sequence goes on along the minus strand of NZ_KB898123.1, from coordinate 377,134 downwards.
TGGTCGGGTCTCGTGAACGTTTACGCAGAAGCGGAATCGTACATAATGAGTCGTACAAACCCCAGTATCCCGAGGTCCCGGCAATGAAAATCGAGGTCGAGAACATCAAGTGCGGCGGCTGCGCCAGCTCCATCCGCAAGGGCCTGCTGCAGGTCGAAGGCGTCACTGAGGCCGAGGTCGACGTGGAAGGCGGCGCCGTCGAGGTCCAGGCCCCGGACAGCGCCCGCGAGGCGGTCGCCGCCAAGCTCGCCAGCATGGGCTACCCCGAGGTGGGATCGGTCTCCGGCTGGCGTTCCACCAGTGCCAAGGCCAAGTCCTTCGCCAGCTGCGCTGTGGGGCGCATGAGCGGCGATTAGGCCGTGCCACTCCGATCGCCGGGCCGGGCCTGGGCCGGGCTGGCCTGGCTGATCCTGTTCGTCGGCCTTGGCGCGGGGTGCGCGCAGGCCGAAAACGGGCTCCCGACGGCCGACCTGGACATCGGTGAACAGACCCTTACCATCGAGATCGCCGCGACGGACCGCGCCCGCCGGATCGGCCTGATGCACCGCGACCACCTGCCGGACGACCACGGCATGCTGTTCATATGGCCGCGTCCGGCGCAGTACGGCATGTGGATGCAGAACACCCGCATCCCACTGGATGTGGCCTTTATCGATGCCGATCACACCATCACCAACATCGCATCCATGACACCCCACTCCACCCGCATCCACGAGGCGAAACGCCCCGTGCGCTACGCGCTGGAGGTCAATGCCGGCTGGTTCGAGCGGCACGGCGTCGCGGCCGGCGATCGCGTACCCGACCTGGAGCGAATCGTCGGCGGGAACGACTGACACCTTTCCAGCACAACGCGGCCCGGGCTGCCGACGCGCAAATTGATCCGTGTTTCCCTAGACTGTCGGCTCAGGACATCCGAAGGAAACGGAACGCGCCGTGGCTACCGCCCCCCCAACACCCGCAGGCCAGCACACACCGTCGCGGCGAGCCCCGCAGCCCGGGGAACTCGCGTGGTTCCGTGATGCCGTGCCCTATATCGCGGCCCACCGCGGACGCACCATGGTGATCGCGCTGGCGGGCGAGGCCGCCCAGGCGCCGGAATTCCCGGCGCTGATGCGCGACATCGCCAAGCTCAATGCCCTGGGCATCCGGGTGGTGCTGGTCTACGGCGCCCGGCCGCAGATCGAGGCCCGCATGGGCGAGCGCGGGCTGACCCCGGCCTATGCCAATGGCCTGCGCGTGACCGACGCCCCGGCGCTGGAAGCCGTGCTGGATGCGGTCGGCCGACTGCGCCTGCAGATCGAGGGGCTGCTGTCCCGCAGCCTGGGCCAGCCGGGTACCGGCAACGCGCGGCTGCGTGTGGCCAGCGGCAACTTCGTCACCGCCCGCCCGCTGGGCGTGCGCGACGGGGTGGACTTCCATTACACCGGCGAGGTCCGCGGGGTGGACACCAACGCGCTTGCGGCCTTGCTGGAGCGCGAGCAGGTCGCCCTGGTGTCACCGCTGGGCTACTCCCCCACCGGCGAGGTCTTCAATCTCTCCGGGGAAGACGTCGCCACCCAGGTGGCGATCGCGCTGAATGCCGACAAGCTGATCTTCCTGACCGAGGCCGGCGTGCTGCGTGACCCGGAACACGGCGTGCTCGACCAGCTCACCGTACCGGCCGCGCAGGAGTTGCTGGAGACCAGCCCCGACCTGCCGGAGGAACTGGCGAACCACCTGAGAAGCGCAATCGATGCCTGCCACCAGCGCGCGATGCGGGTGCACCTGGTGGATCGGCACGACGACGGCGGGCTGCTGACCGAACTCTTTACCCGTCAGGGGATCGGGACCCTGGTCTCGCGCGAGCCGCTGGAACGCCTGCGCCCGGCGACGCTCGACGACGTGGGTGGCATCCACGCGCTGCTGGAACCGCTGGAGGCCGAAGGCATCCTGGTGCATCGCGCGCGTGAACACCTGGAGCTGGAGATCGACCGCTTTCAGGTGCTGGAGGCGGACGGCCTGATCATTGGCACGGCCGCGCTGTATCCGTTCGAGGCGGATGCGGCGGAGATCGCCTGCCTGGCCCTTCACGGCGACTACCGCGGCAGCGGCCGCGGCGACCGACTACTGCAGGCGATGGAACAGCTGGCGCGGGAGCAAGGGATCCGGCGGGTGTTCGTGCTGACTACGCGCACCGCGCAGTGGTTCCAGGAGCGTGGCTACACCCCGGGCCAGGTGGATGACCTCCCCGCGAGCCGCCAGACCCGGTACAACCAGGCGCGCAACTCGCGGGTCTTCACCCGCAACCTGACCGAAGCATAGCCAGGGACTACTGCGCGTAGCGGGCCTCGTCGCGCTCGTGGGCCTCCTGGGCGGCAACGCTCAGGGTGGCGATGGGCCGCGCCTCCAGTCGGGCAATCCCGATCGGCTCGCCGGTCTCCTCGCAGTAGCCGTATTCGCCGCGGTCGATGCGCGCCAGCGCCGCGTCGATCTTGTTCAGCAGCTTGCGGTAGCGATCCCGCGTGCGCAGCTCCAAGCCGGCATCCGTTTCGTGACTGGCCCGGTCGTTGGGGTCGGGCTCCTGCCAGCTCTCGCTGCGCAGGTGCTCCAGGGTCTGTTCCGATTCCTCGATCAGCTCGGCACGCCAGGCCTCGAGCTTGGCGCGAAAGTAGTCCAGCTGACGCGGATTCATGTAGGGTTCGTCCTCGGACGGGCGGTACCCGGAATCCGGGCGGGTCTTGGCATCTTGGCTCATCTCGGGCCCCTCGCCAGGCCCCTTGCCGCCCCATGCGGAAAGGCCCCGGCGCGATACGCGGTACACCCGATCGAGTATAGGGCAATCCCCCCGTCGGGCGGCAAACAGAAAAACCCGCCCCGATGCACATCCCTGGAACCACGGACACCGACACAGCCCGCATGCAGCGCATCCTCCAGATCAGCGACACCCACCTGGGCCGGGAGCCAGGCCCGATCCGGGCCGGCTACCCCGACAGCGACCGCCAGCTCGCACGGGTCCTCGAGGCACTGGCCCGGAACGAGGATCGCCCGGGCCTGCTCTGGCTGACCGGCGACCTGGCCGAAGATCCCGCGCCGGCCGCCTATGCGCGTCTGCTGGGCCTGCTCGACCAGTACGTAAAGGGCTGGCCCGTCGCCGGGCTGGCCGGCAATCACGACGACTGGCACACCCTGCACCGCGCGTTCGACGCGGCCGGGTATCCCCTGGACGGCCATCGCACACTGGGCGGCTGGCTCCTGATCGGCGTCAATTCGGCGGTCGCGGGCCAGGCGGCCGGCCGTATCGAACCCGCCGAGCTGGATCGACTGGATCAGGTGCTGACCACCCATCCGGACCACTGGGGCCTGATCGCGATTCATCACCCGGTCGTCCCGATTGGCAGCGCGTGGATGGACCGGATCGGCCTGACCAATCCGGACGACCTGTTCGCGGTGCTGGATCGCCACCCGCGTGTGCGCGCCTGCCTGTTCGGCCACATCCACCAGGACTTCCGCAGCAAACGCCAGGGCATCGAGCTGCTCGGCTGCCCCTCCACCTGTATCCAGTTCGCCCCCGAATCCGAACGCTTCGCGCTGGATACCGAGGCCGCCGGCTATCGCGTGCTGGACCTGCACCCGGACGGACAGCTCGACACCCACATACAGCGCGTATCCGGGGAGGCTCGCACATGATCCCGGACGATACCCGCAGCCATCAGCTCCAGTCCTGGCTCGCGCGCCAGCCAGGCGATTTCACGGACCTTGCCCTGTTGCGTGCGGATGCCAGTTTCCGCCGTTATTTCCGCCTGCGCCGCGATGGCGAGCCGGTGGTGCTGATGGACGCCCCGCCGGAGCGCGAGGCCACCGAACCGTTCGTGCAGATCGCGGGGCTGCTGGAGTCGCTGGGTCTGCGCCCGCCGCGCGTGCTGACGCACGACCCGGCAGCCGGATTCGTCCTGCTCGAGGATCTGGGTGACCGGACCTTTACCCGGGCACTGGCCGAGGGGTCCACAGAAGGCCCGCTGTACGACCGCGCCATCGACACCCTGCTCCAGCTCCACAGCGCCTGGCCGGCCAAGGCCGCGACGGCCCCGGCCCTGCCCGCCTACGACATGCCGCGTCTGCTCGACGAGGTCGCCCTGTTTGTCGACTGGTACTGGCCGGAACAGCGGGGAGCGCCGCTGGCGACGGCCCGGCGCGACGCCTTCCTGCAGGCCTGGCGATCGGCGCTGGACGGGCGCCCGAGCCTGGACGGGACCCTGGTCCTGCGCGATTTCCACGTTGACAACCTGATGCTGCCCCCCGGCGAGGACCGGGCCTGCGCCGTGCTGGATTTTCAGGACGCAGTCATCGGCAGCCCGGCCTACGATGTCGTCTCGCTGCTGGAGGATGCCCGCCGCGAGGTGTCCCCGGACACCGTGGCGCAGGGCCTGGAGCGCTACCTCGCGGCTGCATCCTGGGACCGCGCGGCATTCATGCACCACTACCGGGTCCTCGGCGTCCAGCGCACCACCAAGATCCTCGGGATCTTCGTGCGCCTCGCGCGGCGCGATGCCAAGCCCCGCTACCTGGAGCACCTGCCCCGCCTGCACCGCTTGCTGGCGCAGGGGCTGATGCATCCGGAGCTGGGGCCGGTCGCTGCCTGGTTCCGTACCGACATGCCCGAACGCTTGCAGGACAACTAGACCATGGGGACACACGGATCCATGCGCGCGATGATCCTGGCCGCCGGCCGCGGCGAACGCATGCGCCCGCTGACCGACCACTGCCCGAAACCCCTGCTGCCAGTCGGCGGGCGCCCACTGATCACCTACACCCTGGACCGCCTGGCGGCCGCGGGCTACCGCGAGGTGGTGATCAACCTGGCGCACCTGGGCGAGCAGATCCGCACGACGCTGGGCGCGCAGCACGCCGGTCTGGCGATCCACTACTCACCAGAGCCCGAGGGGGCCCTGGAGACCGCGGGCGGCATCCGCAAGGCGCTGCCGCTGCTGGGCGACGCGCCGTTCCTGGTCGTCAACGGCGATGTCTGGTGCGACCATCCGCTGACCCCGCCGGAGACCCTGCGCCGGTCCACCAACCGGCCCCTCGCGCACCTTGTGCTGGTGGACAACCCGGAGCATCACCCGCAGGGCGACTTCACCCTGAAGGACGCACAGATCGGACTCGACGACGGCGAGGCCCTGACCTTCAGCGGCATCGGCTGGTACGACCCGACCCTGTTCCGCGATCTGCCGCCCGGCCGCCATGCGCTCGCCCCCCTGCTGCGCCCGGCCATCGCCGCCGGCCGTGTCACCGGGGAGTACCACACTGGAGACTGGCGCGACATCGGTACCCCGGAGCGCCTGGCGGCTCTGGACGCCGAGCTGGGGAAACGCTGAGCGCCCGCCGTCACGAAGTGAACGGCACCCGCGCCATCGCCCCGATCAGGGCTTGATGTAGGTATACCCGGCGCGCTGCAACCGGGTCAGTTCCACGATGCCGCTGGGCACCACATCCTGCTCCGCCACCTCGTGCAGATCCTCGCGCTCCAGCCCGCGCGAGGCCATCGTGTTGCCGCACACCAGAAAACGGACATCCTGCAGTTTCAGGGTATTCACCGTACTGCGCAGATCCGGATCGCTGCGCGCGTGCTGCAGCAGGGTGATGCCACTGCCATGCATCAGCACCTTGATCTCCAGCGGTGAGCCATCAGGGCTGCCATCGATGTGATTCTGCAGATTACGCAGGGCATTCAGGTGGAGCTCCGGGTCATCGGAATTGATGTGATAAACCACCCGGAGCGGCTCGTCGGCGGCCGGGGCGTCGGCGACCGTGCCAAACAACAATGCCGTCGCGCCGCCCGCGATCAGCATCAACAGAAACGCCCCGGCCAGAAACCAGCCGGGGCGTCTTGTGCGGTTCGCGGGCGACATGCGGGGTGCCGGCAAGGCCGGATCAGACCTTGATGTAGATCCAGCCCTCGGCCTGACGGCGGGCCGCCTCGGCGACGCCAGAATCGATCAGCTCGGCCTGCGGCAGGATGTCGACCGTCTTGCCCTCCTCGCGCGCCAGGCGGTTCAGGGTCTGGGCACAGGCGGTGAAGCGCAGCGTGGGGTAATCCTGCGCCATGCTGGCAACCCGCTCCGGATACGGGGCGCTGTCGGTACGCAGCAGGTCCATCGCATTGTTGTGCACCACGACCTGCACGTTCAGATCGCGCCCGACGGTGGCCGCCTCGCGGTACATGCTCTCGATGTCATCCAGGAGCTCCGCCATCGCGCGGCGATCGGCTTCATTGATATGCAGCAGGATCTGGTCGGTCTCGGTGGCGGAAAACACCTGCTGTGGCGCCGCCGCGCCGCCCGCGACGTCATCGCTGGCGGCCATCTGCGCCATGGCCCCGGCGTCCTGATCGATCGCGGCCGACGGCTCGCCGCCGAAGAAACCAGCATCCCGGGTGATCTCGTAGCCGCCCAGCGAACCCACGACCAGCGCGAGCACTCCGGCGGCGACCGAAGGGAACCAGGCCGAACGACCGCCGCGCGACAACCGGCAGCGCCCGCCGGGGGCCCCGGTGCGACCAGCCGGCACATCCTCGTACGCCATGTTCACCAGCTCCTTGAGCTGGTGCATGTCGCAGACTTCGCGGCTCAGGTGCTCGCTGGAGGCAATCGTCTTCAGGGTGTGGAGACGATCCTCGGGAGAAAACTCGCCATCCACGAAGGCGTTGAGGATCTCCTCGCTGGGGCGGTTCCTTGCACTCAGTCGTTCATTCGACATGCCGATTCCTCACTACCTTGAGATAGGGTGTATCGGCCGCTTTCCCCGTGTCGGCCTGCTGCTCCAGCAGCACCTTCTTCAACTGTGCCCGAGCCCGGCTCAGGCGACTCATCACGGTGCCGATGGGTACATCCAGCACCTCCGAGACCTCGGAGTAGGCAAAGCCTTCGAGGTCCACCAGCGCGACCACCTGCCGGTGATCGGTGCTCAGTTCAGCCATCGCCCGGTGAACGTCCGCCACCATGCGGTTGCGTTCGGTCTGCTGCTCCGGGCAGTCCTCGCAGGGCAGCTCCATGCTGTCCACGTCCACCGTGTCCTTCTGCCGCCGTCCCCAGTCGCGGTAGCAGTTGGTCATGATCCGGAACACCCACGCCTTCAGGGCGCTCTCGTCCTGCAGCGACTTCAGCCGGGTCAGGGCCTTCATCATCGCCTCCTGCACCAGATCATCCGCCAGCGCGGCATCGTGACACCACGCAAAGGCCATGCGGTACATCTGGGGCCGCAGGTCGCATACCTTCTGGCGCAGCCTGCGCTGCGCGAACCAGGTTGCCATGTTGTGTTTCCTCCATCCGCAGGCCGTACATGCGGCCTTGCTTGTTCTTGTACCCTGTAGGACGCTACCGGGCGCGGGGCTATTCCGATACTCCGGCCTTGCGACCGCACAAATCGCGCATCCCCGATTCCGTCGATCAGGATACCCAATGCCATTCGATCCGCAACAACTGGAGCGCGCGTTCGCGTTCGACCCCGACACCGTGCAGGACCTGCGCGAGCGCTGGTCACGGCTGATCACCGACGCGGTCTGGGGCGAACTCAAGACCGGCACCATCGGGGCCGTCCCGCGCCTGCGCAAGCGCCTGCTGGAGCTGGGCGAGAACCTGCGCTCCATGCTGTCGGACCGCGCCTGGATCCCGCACGAACGCGAACGCGTGAAGGGCGCGATGGCCGCCAGCCTCAACCTGCGCGACAGCCTGCAGCAGACCGACCGCGCCGCCAAGCTGCTGAACGGTGGTGCCGATTTCGAGACCTTCGAGGCCGACTACCTCGCCTTCCGCAAGCACCTGCTGGCCTTCATCGAGCACCACGAACAGATCTGGGGCGACCTCCTGGAGAGCCTCTACGACGAGGCCCCGGACACCGACGACCGGGACGAGGACTAGATCTTGGGCCGGGAAATCCGCGAAGAGCACTTCGGCGCGGCGGATTTCGACCGTTTCCACGAGGCCCTGGCCGACGAGACGGCCCGGCTGCTGGACTGGCTGCGCACACAGCCGGCGACCGACTCCGCGCCGCCGCCGCGGCTCGGCTTCGAGATCGAGGCCTGGCTGTGCGACGCGCAAGGGCGCCCGCTGCCGGTCAACGAGGCCTTTCTCGCGGCGATGGACAGCCCGCTGGCCACCCGGGAGCTGGCCCAGTTCAATGTCGAACTGAACAGTAGCGTCTTCCGCGCCGGCCCCGGCTGCTTCGGCGCGATCCTTGAGGAGCTGCGCGAGACCCTGCGCCAGGCGCGGCGAGCCGCCCGTCATGCCGGAGCCGACCTGCTGATGGCCGGGAGCCTGCCGACCCTGGAGCCAGCCGATCTCGGGCTCCACCACATGTCCCGGCAGGCCCGCTACCGGGCGCTGAACAGCGCCATCCTGGAACAGCGCGCCCAGCGCCCGCTGGAGGTGGATATCGTCGGCCACGAACACCTGCAGCACCGCCACGCGGATGTGATGCTGGAGGCGGCGGCGACCTCCTTCCAGGTGCATATCGAGACCCGGCCCGATCGCGCCCATCGGGCCTACAACGCCTCGCTGGTGGCGGCCGCTCCGGTCCTCGCCGCCGCCGGGAACACGCCCTACATCTTCGGCCACGACCTGTGGGCCGAGAGCCGCATCCCGCTGTTCGAGCAGTCCGTGGAGGTAGGCGGATTCGCCAACTCGGCACGCGGCCCGATCCGGCGCGTGACCTTCGGCACCGGCTATCTGCATGACTCGATCGGCGAGCTGTTCACCGAGAACCTGGAGCACTTTCCGGTCCTGTTGCCGGTGGCACTGGACGAACCGGCCGACCAGCTGGCTCACCTCGCCTTCCACAACGGGACCATCTGGCGCTGGAACCGCCCCATCGTCGGCTGCGACGCCGATGGCCACCGCAGTCTGCGCCTGGAGTTCCGCTGCCTGCCCGCAGGCCCCTCACTGATCGACATGCTGGCCAACACGGCCTTCGCCCTGGGCCTGATCGAGCACCTGGTCGCCGAATCGCCGGACGGCACGCTGGAGACCCCGTTTTCCGAGGCCCGCGACAACTTCTACAATGCAGCCCGGCACGGACTGGACGCTCGCCTGCGCTGGGGCCACCGCGAACCGGCCCCGGCGCCCCGCCTGATCACCCGCGACCTGCTGCCCCGAGCAGCCGAAGGCCTGGAGCGCCTGGGCATCGAGCGCAGCGAACGCGACGCCCTGCTCGGGATCATCGCCGCGCGCGTGGCCAGCCGCCAGACCGGCGCACGCTGGCAGCGGGACTGGGTCGCACGCCACGGGCGCGACTGGCCCGGGCTGGTTCGCGCCTATCGTGGCTGGCAGAACACCGGCGCGCCGGTCCACACCTGGGGACTCTGAGGAAACCCGTGACGCAATCCATCATCGAACACTTCGAACTCCCCGACGGCTTCCTCGAAGCCACGCCCGAGACGTTGCACCAGTGCGTGCCCGGCCCGGCCCTGATCCACCTGGAAGGCCAGCGCGAACCCGCGGTGGCCGTGGTCCTGTTGCTGCACGGCAACGAACCGGTGGGCCTGCACGCGGTACAGCAGCTCCTGCGTCATTACACCGGGCGGCCGCTGCCACGCGCCCTGACGCTGATCGTGGGCAACCCGCAGGCGGCGGCCGTCAATCAGCGCCACCTGGACGACCAGCCGGACTTCAATCGCATCTGGCCGGGCACCGAACAGGCCGGTTCGCGCGAGGCCGATGTCTTTGCCGAGCTCTGCCGCCGCCTGGAGGGACGCGGCCTGTTCGCCGCGATCGACCTGCACAACAACACCGGGCGCAACCCCCATTACGCCTGCATCAATCGCCTGGAGTCCCCGTTTCTGAACCTGGCCGCGCTGTTCGGGCGCACCGTGGTCTACTTCACCCGGCCGCGCGGGGTTGCCTCCATGGCCCTGGCACGCATCGCGCCGGCCGTCACTCTGGAGTGCGGCCACCCCGGTGACGCCGCCGGCGTGGACCACGCCCGGGAGATGATCGACGCGGTGCTGCACCTGGACCACTTCGTGCCCGAGCCGCCACGCGAGGGCGCCATCGAGCTCTTCCACACGGTGGCTCAGGTCCGGGTGCGCCCCGGCTTGCAGGCCGGGCTGGAGGCACAGCACGACGTGCGCCTGGAACCCGATCTCGACGGCCTGAACTTCCAGCTGCTGCCCGCCGGTTCCCGTCTGGTACAGGTGCACGAAGATGCCGACGAGCCGCTGGTCGCGATCGCCGAGGACGGCTCGGAGGTCACCGGGGATTATCTGGAGCGCGCCGGCCAGGAGATCCGGCTCAAGCGCCCGGCCATGCCGTCCATGCTCACACTGGACACCCGGGTCATCGCCCAGGACTGCCTGTGCTACCTGATGGAGCCGCTGTCCCTTCCCTGACGCATGCTGACCCATGGGCCGGCGCAGCCGGGTGGACGCGATGCGCGATCAGGTGTCGCGTTCGACGCGCTCGAGGACCTGGGCGACGTGATCACCCTTGCGGTAGTTGGGGAGGTCGCGCTGCATGTCGGCCAGCGCCTTCTCGCGCGCCTGTTCGCTGTCGTACCAGCGATAGGATTCCCAGTCCGGCCCCAGCAGGTGCGGCATGGCCATGGTGCTGCCTTCCGGCAGGCGGATGCGGATTCCGTAGCGTTTCATGGATTCGTCCGAGGTTGCTCCCTTGAGGGGCCGCCCGCGCGCAGGCACGCGACCCGGCGCGCAGTCTATCCGAGCCCCTGCATACCGGCAATACAACACCGCCGCGCCGGGTCCCCAAACAAAACAGGGGCTGTCATGTCGCTGACAGCCCCTGTCCGGGATTCGGTGGTGGCTACGCCCTGATTCGAACAGGGGACCCCATCATTATGAGTGATGTGCTCTAACCAGCTGAGCTACGTAGCCACGCGGGCTGCGAATTCTCCGGAGGCCGGCGCATAAAGTCAAGCCAGCGCGGCGCCGGGCGGGGTTCAGATCTGCAGGCGCTCGACCACGCGCCCGTTCTTGAGGTGCTCTTCCAGGATCTCGTCGATGTCGCGCTCGTCCTGGTAGGTGTACCAGACGCCCTCCGGGTAGACCACCGCGACCGGACCCTCGTTGCAGCGATCCAGGCAACCGGCGGTGTTCACGCGCACCTGGCCCTTGCCGTGGATGCCCATGGCCTTGGCCTGGGTCTTGGCGTAGGCGCGCATCTCGGTCGCCCCGTGGTCCTCGCAGCAGTTGCCGTCCTCGCGGCAATTGGTGCAGAAGAAGATATGGCGCTGGTAGTAGCCCATGGAAGTCTCCAGTGATCCCTGCGGCTTATGATAACCCTGCCGCCCGCAACACGACGGATGGCAACGTTCGCGTCGGTGCCTTCAGCGCGCCGACACTTCAGCGAAAGCGATAAACCAGACTCACGTCCGTGATGGTGTCGGTATTTTCCACGCCGGGCTCGACGTCGGTGTTGTGCTTGACGGTAAAGCTGGTGCGCAGGGACATCCGACTGGTGACATCCGCGGTCAGGGCGAGGATGTTCTCGATCTCGGTGTTGTCGCTGCCGGTCAGGACCAGCAGCTCGTCGGTAAGACGGGCGTTCTCGCTGATCTCCCAGCGGAAATTGCCGGCCAGGCGACCGACCGGCTCGCTCTCGGTCTCGCCAGTGGTGCGGATGCGCACCTGGCGCATACCGGCACCAATCTCGCCGTCCAGCCGCACGCGTTCGCCGTCGATCAGGCGACGACCGTAACCGGCCGTGGCCGAGCCCTGGTAGTCGTAGTTGCTGAAGCGATCCCGCTCGTAGCGCAGCGCCCCGAACAGATAGTCGTGCTCGCCCAGCTTGCGGTCCGCCTGGTAGCCGGCGACGTAACGCTCGCCGGTAGTCTCGTCATCCTCCTCGAGGAAGTAGGCATCCAGCCGGATGCGATTCCGCCAGTCGATGGTGGTGTGCTCGGCGCGGAAGCGGCCCGTGGCCGTGGTGGATTCGGTGTTCCCCGTGGTTTTGGAAGCCCCCAGCTCGATGGTCGACTGCCAGCCTTCGGCCTCCCAGGCCAGGCCCTGCGAGACTGGTATGCTCAGCAGGATGAGCGAGGCAAACGCAGACCCGACGGGCCGAAACGAACGCACGAGCATGGGAAACCTCCCGGAATCAAATGAAGGCGAAACCCTAGCAAAGCCGCTGGGGGCATCGGACCAGCCCCTGAGATTCTCGGGGCTTTCCGCCGCCGACCAGTGCGTGCACTGCGGGCTGTGCCTGCCGCACTGCCCGACCTATGGCTGGCACGGCGTCGAGGGCGACTCTCCGCGTGGACGGCTGACCCTGATGCAGGGTCTGGCGCAGGGCCGGCTTGCGCCCGAATCCGAGCGCCTGCGCGGGCACCTCGAGGGGTGCCTGGGCTGTCGTTCCTGCGAGGCGGTGTGCCCGGCACGGGTACCCTTCGGGGCGTTGATCGATCGCGCCCGCGAGATCCTCGACGAGCACCCGGCCGCCCCGTCGCGGGCGGACCGCTGGCGGCACAGCGTCCAGCATCGGGCGCTGCTGCATCCAACCCTGCGCAGCCTTGGGGGACTGGTCGCGCGGACCGGTGCACGCCTGGGGGCGGAGCGCCTGCTCCCGCGCGGCGGCTGGGAACGCAGCCTCGCCCATACTCGGGACTCCCTGGCCCCCGCCCCCCGGCTGCGCCCAACCGCGACGCCGGACGACGCCGACGTCCTGCTGTTCACCGGCTGTATGGACCGCTTCTTTACCGGGCCCGACCTGGACGCGGCGCTGCACGTCCTCGAGGCCCTCGGTCTGCGCGTGGCGATCCCGCAGCGGCAGGTCTGCTGCGGCGCGCTGGATCAGCACACCGGCCATCGCGCGGCCGCGCAGGCCCTGCAGACACGAAACCTCGAGGCCTTTGGCGACGGGGATCAGCCAGTCATCGCCCTCGACAGTGGCTGCGAGGCCACGCTGCGCGAACACCCCGAAGGCACCCTGGGCCGGCGCAGCCTGAGCCTCACGCGCTTCCTGGCGCAGCACCTGGAAGCGGGCACCACCGCGGACCTCTGGGATGACACCCCCGTCCGGATCGCGCTGCATCTGCCCTGCACCCAGCGCAACGTCACCCGCGAGGCGCGCGAACTGCCCGCTTTGCTGGAGCGCCTGCCCGGGGTCTCCCTGACGCCTGTGGCCGGCGCACCGAATTGCTGCGGCGCGGGTGGCACTGCGATGCTGACCCAGCCGGCCATGGCGGACGGCCTGGGCACCGAGACGCTGCAGGCGCTCTGCGATGGCACGCCGGACGTGATCATCAGTCCAAATGTCGGGTGCAGCGTGCACCTGCGCGCCCTGGCCGGCGACCAGGCGGATATGCCGGCCATCCTGTCACCCGCGCGATTCCTGGCGCGGCGGCTGAAAAACCCTGCCCACGACCCCGCTGGGCGCTGATCCCGGGCCCCGCTTGCGGTACTCTTGAGGGGTACGCCTTGATGCCCCAACCGGACCGGAACCATGCGCCGACTCTCCCCGCTGGATCACCTGATCAACCAGGCCGATGCCTTCGTCAAGGTCATCTCCGGCCAGGCCCGTTCCACCGGCCGCCCGTCGCCGGGCGGGGACGATATCGGCCCGCATCTGGAGGATCATGAGCGCGACCTGTCCACCCGTCTGATGCGCGTGAACCACGCCGGGGAAGTCGCGGCGCAGGGGCTTTACCAGGGCCAGATGCTGACCGCCCGCACCCCCGCGATCCGCGACCACCTCGACCAGGCCTCGCGCGAGGAGGGCGACCACCTGCACTGGTGCGCGCGTCGGGTGCACGACCTGGGCGGGCGCACCAGCCTGCTGGGGCCGTTCTGGTATGTCGGCTCGTTCGGGATGGGTGCCCTGGCCGGCCTGACCGGCGACGCCTACAGCCTGGGCTTTATCGACGAGACCGAGCGCCAGGTGGAACGCCATCTGGACCGCCACCTGGAGCGGCTGCCGGCCCAGGACGAGGTCTCGGCGCGCATCCTGGCGCAGATGAAGCAGGACGAGGTGGAACACGGCGCGCATGCCATGGCGCTGGGCGGCAAGGCGCCACCGTGGCCGGTGCGCAATCTGCTGATGCCCCTGACCTCCAGCGTGATGACGCGCACCGCCTACTGGATCTGACTCGCCAGGCGAGAGGACGGGCGTCAGGTGCCGCGCGCAACGCGCGGCGCATGCCGCTCAGCTCGGGCGGCTCATGTTCTTGCCGTAGAAGATCTCCATCATCTCGTGCTTGAGCAGCTTGGAGATGCGCTTGGCCTCCTTGGCCGAGTAGTCATCCTTGCCCAGCCCGAACAGGTAGCTGTCCAGGTCAAAGTCCTTCAGCACCATCTTGGTGTGGAACAGGTACTCCTGGTACACGTTCACGTCCACCATCTGGTACTTCTCCTTGGTATCGCGCGAGAGGAAGTCCTGGATGGAATTGATCTTGTGATCGATGAAGTGCTTCTTGCCGCGCACGTCGCGGGTAAAACCGCGCACGCGGTAGTCCATGATCACGATGTCCGACTCGAAGCTGTGGATCAGGTAGTTCAGGGCGCGCAGCGGCGAGATGCGCCCACAGGTGGACACATCGATATCGGCACGGAAGGTTGCAATCCCGCCCTCCGGGTGCGCCTCCGGATAGGTGTGCACGGTGATGTGGCTCTTGTCGAGGTGACCGACCACCGTCTCCGGCAGCGGGCCGGGGCCCTCGGTGTAGCCGATCTTCTCGGTGGCCACCGGCTCCTCCGAGATCAGCATGGTCACCGACGCGCCCTGCGGATCGTAGTCCTGGCGCGAGATATCGAGGATATTGGCCCCGATCAGATGGGCCACATCGGAGAGGATCTGCGTCAGCCGCTGGGCGTTGTACGCCTCGTCGATGTACGCGATGTATTCGTCGCGATGCCGGTCACCCGAGGCATAGCAGATATCGTAGATGTTGAAGCTCAGGCTCTTGGTCAGGTTGTTGAAACCGTGGAGCTTGATCTGCTTCTTGTGACGAGGCATGGCGTGTCCTCTTGCCCGGGCCGCAGCGAGCGGCGAATTGTAGACGCCTCGGCCTCCGAGTCCAAGGAAAGAACCCGGGTTCCCGTTCAGCGCGGGGCCGGCCCCTCGACGATCTCGAAGTCGTGGGTCACCTTCGCCGAGGCCCCCAGCATCAGCGAAGCCGAGCAGTACTTCTCGGCCGAGAGCCCGACCGCGCGCCCCACCTGCTTCTCCGACAGGTCATGGCCGTACACCCGGAAATGCACGTGGATATCGGTAAAGACCTTGGGCACGGTCTCCGCCCGGGTGCCTGCGACCGTCACCTCGCAGTCCAGCACCTGCTGGCGCGCCTTCTTCAGCATCGCAATCACGTCAAAGCTGGTACAACCGCCCATCCCCAGCAGCAGCATCTCCATCGGCCGCGCGCCCAGGTTGCGGCCGCCCGCGTCCGGCGCGCCGTCCATCACCACCGCATGACCGCTGTCGGTCTCGCCGACAAAGGCCACCTGGTCCAGCCATTTCACTTTCACCTGCATCGCGCTCGTCCTTTAAAGAGGTGCCGATCAATGAATCAGTGGTCCCTTCCTGCTGTTGGATGAAGGGATCCATGCCTATACTTCAGGGGGACTCTACTCAGGGCGGACCTGCTGCACAAAATCAGTGGCCTGTCGGCGGATTTTGTGAACGGTTCCAGCCACCCCGGCGTGCGGGGGCCAGATGCTGCATTACACTGGCGCACATCCACAGGAAGCTGCTATCGGACGTGACCATGGAAGCCTTGAACAACCCGTTCGTCTACCGCCCGGCCCAGCCGTCGCCCGCGCTGGAGCGTTTTCTCGGCTACTGCCACCGCCGCCAGTACCGCAAGCGCACCACCATCATCCATTCGGGCACGGTTCCCGACACGCTGTACTACGTCGTCAGCGGCTCGGTCTCGGTACTGGGCGAGAACAACGGGCACGAGCTGGTGCTGGCCTATCTGAACAAGGGCGAGTTCTTCGGTGAGCTGGGCATGTTCGAGGACGACCCGCGCAGCGCGACCGTCACCACCCGCGAGGACACCGAGACCGCGGAGATCCCCTACACCCAGTTCCGCGAGATCGTCCAGCGCGACCCCGAGATCCTGATGCTGCTGACCAGCCAGATCGCCACCCGCCTGCGTCAGACCTCGCGCAAGGTGATGGACCTCGCGTTCGTCGACGTCACCGGCCGTATCGCCCACACCCTGCTGGATCTCGCCCGCCAGCCCGACGCGATGACCCACCCGGACGGCATGCAGCTGCGCATCACCCGCCAGGAGATCGCGCGCATCGTCGGCTGCTCGCGCGAGATGGCCGGTCGCGTGCTGAAGGATCTGGAAGAGCGCGGCCTGATCACCGCGCACGGCAAGACCATCGTGGTGTTCGGCACGCGCTGACGCCCGTGCCGCCGCGCCGGGCCCTGCGGCCGGAAAGGGCGCGACACCCGGTCACCGTCTCCAGCCTGAAGGCACGACGCCCCGCTGGAGGCGGCTACGATTCGCCGCGGAACAACTGCCCCAGGGCCTTGCCCGGATCCTCGGTCCGCATAAAGGCCTCGCCCACCAGGAAGGCATGGATCCCGGCGGCCTGCATGCGCGCGACGTCCTCGCGGGTGTGGATGCCGCTCTCGGTTACCAGCAGCGCGCCCTCCGGCGCCTGATCCTTCAGATCCAGCGTGGTTTCCAGCCGGGTCTCGAAGCTGTGCAGGTCGCGGTTGTTGATGCCGATCAGGTCCGCGCCAATCTTCTTCGCCCGCTCCAGCTCCTCGGCGTCGTGGACCTCCACCAGGGCATCCATGCCCAGCTCGCGGGTCAGGAAGTACAGCTCGTGCAGGGCCGTATCGTCCAGCGCCGCGGCGATCAGCAGCACGCAGTCCGCCCCCAGCACCCGCGCCTCGTAGACCTGATAGAGGTCGATCACGAAGTCCTTGCGCAGGATCGGCAGCTGGCAGGCCACGCGCGCATCGCGCAGGTCGCCATCGCGCCCCTTGAAGAAATCCACGTCGGTCAGCACCGACAGGCAGGTGGCCCCGTGTTCCTCGTAGCTGCGGGCGAAGGCCTCCGGGTTGAAGTTCGGGCTGATCTGGCCCTGACTCGGGCTGGCCTTCTTGATCTCCGCGATCACCGCGGCGCGGCCGGCGTCGATGTCGCGCTGCAATGCCGCGCGGAACCCCCGCGGCGCAGGCGCCGAGCCCATCCAGCCGCGCAGCTCGCGCAGCGGCCAGAACGCCTCGCGCTCCTTCAGCTCCTCGCGCTTGCGCTCCAGGATGCGCTGCAGGATATCGGGTACTGCGTTGGCTTCGGTCATTGTGTTTCCTTGTTTGCCAGTCGTGCGCTGGTCGCCTGCAGGCGCTCCAGCCGTTCGCGGGCCGCGCCGGAGTCGATGGCCCGGGCGGCGGCATCGACGCCCGCGGCCAGCGTGTCCGCGCCACCGCCGGCGTAGATCGCCGCCCCGGCGTTCAGCAGCACGATGTCACGCGCCGCGCCCACCTGACCGTCCAGCACACCGCGCAGCATGTCGGCCGAGGCCTCCACGCTGTCGACGCGCACGGCGTCCAGCGCGGTGGTCGCCAGCCCGAAGTCCTCCGGACGGATGGTGTATTCGCGGATCTCGCCGTCCCTGAGCTCGGCCACCCGGGTGGGCGACGCGATGCTGATCTCGTCCAGGCCGTCCTCGGCATGCACCACCAGCACATGCTCGCTGCCCAGGCCCTTCAGGGCCTCGGCCAGCGGCCGCACCCAGGCATCCGAGAACACGCCGAGCACCTGGTTCGGCGCCCCGGCCGGGTTGGTCAGAGGCCCCAGCACATTGAACAGCGTGCGCACGCCGAGTTCCTTGCGCGGCCGGATCGCGTGTTTCATCGCGCCATGATGGGCCGGGGCAAACAGGAAGCCGACGCCGACCTCCTCGATGCAGGACCCGACCGCCTCCGGCGACAGCCCGAGATGGATCCCCAGGTGCTCCAGCACGTCCGCGGAGCCCGACTTCGACGACACCGAACGGTTGCCGTGCTTGGCCACCCGCACGCCACCGGCCGCCGCCACCAGCGCCGAGGCCGTGGAGATGTTGAAGGTGCCGGAGGCGTCGCCGCCGGTCCCGCAGGTATCCACCAGCCCGGTTCGCGGCACATCCACCCGGGTGGCCAGCGAGCGCATCACGCCGGCCGCCGCGCGGATCTCCTCGATCGTCTCGCCCTTCATGCGCAGGGCCACCAGGAACCCCCCGATCTGGGCATCGGTGGCCTCGCCGGTCATCACCGCCTGCATCACCGCGGTCATGGTTGCCGCGTCCAGGTCCTGGCGCTCGATGAGAGCCGCTATCGCTTGTTGCACCGTCACGGGTTGCTCCTGCGGAAAATCGAAGCCGTTAGTTTAACGTCCGCGCCGGGGCGCGACGACCACGCGCCTCCGGGCCGCTCCACCACAGCAGCGCCGCGGCGGCCCAGATTACCAGCGACCCGCCGATCAGCCACGGCAGGTGGTCGTCCAGTCGGTCCACCAGGAACAGCGCCAGCAGGGCACTGAACCCCAGTTGCAGGAAGGCCTGCATGGCCGAGGCCATGCCACGGGCGCCCGGATAGCAGTCCAGCGCCAGCAGGTTCAGCGACGGAACGGCCGTGGCCAGGGAAAAGCTGTACAGCGCGAACGGGAGCGTCACCGCGACCACCGAACCCTCGGTGAGGATCCCCAGCGCCACCAGCGCCAGCGAGATCCCGGCCAGCCCCACGCCGATACTGATCGCCAGCGGCGGACTCAACAGACTGGCGGTGCGCCCGGCCACAAAACCGCCCACCACCAGGCCGCCCACCAGCGGCAGGAAGAGCCACCAGAAGTCCTGTTCCTGTCCGCCCAGGTGGACATAGATCACCGTTGGCGAGGCGGCGACGAACAGGAACATCGCCCCGAACAGCCCGGCATGTACCAGGGCCGGGCGCAGGAACGGCGGGTTGCGCAGGGTCCCGAGATACCCCCGCAGGATCAGAGCCGGCTTGCCCGAGGCACGGCCGACCGGTGGCAGGGTCTCCGGCAGCCAGGCCCGGATCGCCAGCAACAGGATCACGCCGTACAGGGTCAGGAACAGGAATACCGAGCGCCAGCCGAACCCCGCCTGCAGATAGCCGCCGACAATCGGGGCGGCCGCCGGGCCAATCGCGAACATCATGGTGATCAGCGCCAGGACACGGCGCGCATCGGTGGCCTCGAAGCGATCGCGCACCACTGCACGCCCGACCACAATCCCGGCCGCCGCGGACAGCCCCTGGGCCACCCGCAACCCGATCACCTGCCAGTATTCCACCGCCAGCACCAGCAGCAACGAGCTGAGCACGTAGCCGGCGAGCGCCCACAGAACCACTGGGCGCCGACCAAAGGTATCCGACAGCGGGCCGGCCACCAAGGTGGCCAGCGCAAAGGCGACCAGGTAGGCCGACAGGGTCGCCTGCATCGCGCCGGAGTCGACCCGCAGGGCCTCCGCCATCGCCGGGAACGAGGGCAGATAGGTGTCCAGCGAGAACGGCGCCAGCATCGACAGCGGCGCCACCAGCAACGCGAAGCGCCACCGGGTGCGGCGGGTCTGGGTCACGCCGGCTGGGGCAGGCGACGGAGGAAGTTGTCGAGCAGTTCGTGGCCCTGGCGGGTCAGAATGGATTCCGGGTGGAACTGCACGCCCTCGACGTCCAGTTCGCGGTGGCGCAGGCCCATGATCTCGTCGCGCGCGCCGTCCTCGCGCTGGGTCCAGGCGGTGACCTCCAGGCACTCCGGCAGCGAGGGCGACTCGACCACCAGCGAGTGGTAGCGCGTGGCCTCCAGCGGATTCTCGAGCCCGGCGAACACCCCCACCCCGGTGTGATATACCGGCGAGGTCTTGCCGTGCATGATCTCGCGGGCGCGCACCACGCGCCCGCCGAAGACCTGGCCGATCGCCTGGTGCCCGAGACAGACCCCGAGGATCGGGATCTCGCCGGCGAAGCGCCGGATCACCTCCAGCGATACCCCGGCCTCGTTCGGCGTGCAGGGTCCCGGCGAGATCACGATCCCCTCGGGGGCGAGTTCCGCGATCCCGTCCGGGGTGATGCAGTCGTTGCGGTGGACCACCACCTCGGCCCCCAGCTCGCCCAGATACTGGACCAGGTTGAAGGTGAACGAATCGTAGTTGTCGAGCATCAGGATCATGTCGAACGTCCCTGCAGAACGGAGGAAACAGGACCGCCGCGCGAATCGATGTTCACGCGCGTGGAGCGGACAGGGCCCAGCATAACCCGGCCCCGGGTCCGCAGGCCCGCAACCGCATGGGCGCTGGCGAAACCCGGCACCCTCATCGCGGCAACAGCAGCGCGGCCAGCAGGGTGCCGTCGGCGGCCTCCAGCCGGTGCCCGCCGGGGCTCGGCAGGGTATGCGCCCGGCCGCGCAGGGCCGGGAGACGATTCATGTCCTGACTGGCCGCATCCACCCACGGGTCGGCCAGGCGCACCACCGACACGTAGCGGATGGGCGGGTGTTCCCGCGTATTCAGCCACTCGAGGTGGGCCGCATCCGGCGAGGTGCCCTCCGGTCCCCAGAGGCCCTCGCGCCGATGCATGCCCTCGAGCCCGATAAACGGGGCGTACAAGCCCAGGGCCGAGTCGGCCAGCGCATCCGTCACCGAACGCGCCAGGGCGGACCAGCCGCCCCCCGCATGCGGAGCGGAAAACGTCACCAGGGTGGAGATGGCCGGGTGCGGCTGGCGCACCAGCAGCTCGCGCGCCACGACGCCGCCACTGGAATGCCCGACCAGCACCAGTTCCTGCCCCGGATGGCGCCGCGCCAGGGCCTCGACGACCTGACCCAGCGCCCGCACGCGCTCGGGCGGCACTCCGCCCGCCGGCAGGTCCACGGTATAGAACTGGCGCGGGGCCGGGTCGGGAGCACGATCGAACCAGGGGGCCTCCGGCCGAGCCCGGGCCCGGCCGCCATCGGCATACCCGGCGGCGTTCAGGGCCGCGGTGACGCCGGCATGGCGAAAGCCGTCGCCGCGATCCCAGCCACCGGGCACCAGCACCACGATCTGCGCCGCCGCCAGCCCCGGTAGCAGCCATACCAGCAGCGCCAGCAACAGGATGCAAAGGCGGCCGCGCATAGTTGGTCCTCTCAGTCGCGGTGGCGCCGGGGCCCCAGGCCACCCAGGGCGGTCTCGGCCGCGCGCACCACCGCACGTCCCTTGTTCAGGGTCTCCTGCCACTCGCTCTCGGGTACCGAGTCGTGCACCACGCCGGCCCCGGCCTGGATATGCAGCTCGCCGTCGTGCAGCACGGCCGTGCGGATGGCGATCGCGGTGTCCATGTTGCCGGACCAGGAGAGGTAGCCGACCGCGCCGGAGTACGGGCCGCGCTTGACCGGTTCCAGCTCGTCGATGATCTCCAGTGCACGGATCTTCGGCGCACCGGAGACCGTCCCGGCGGGGAAGGTCGCGCGCAGCACATCCATCGGCGAGTGCCCCGGGGCCAGTCGGCCCTCCACGTTGGAGACGATGTGCATCACGTGCGAATAGCGCTCGATGCTCATGGTGTCAGTCACCTCCACCGAGCCGATCTCGCAGACCCGGCCAACGTCGTTGCGTCCGAGGTCGATCAGCATCAGGTGCTCGGCGCGCTCCTTCGGGTCGGCCAGCAGTTCGGCCTCCAGCGCGCGGTCCTCCTCTTCGGTGCGCCCGCGCGGGCGGGTGCCGGCGATCGGGCGCACGGTCACGCGGTCGTCCTCCAGGCGCACCAGAATCTCCGGCGAGGCCCCGACCACGTGGTGGTCGTCCAGGTCCAGGTAGTACATGTACGGCGAGGGGTTCAGCGCGCGCAGGGCGCGGTACAGGTCCAGCGGCGGCGCGGAGAACGGCACGCTCATGCGCTGCGCCAGCACCACCTGCATCACGTCGCCGTCCATGATGTATTCCTGTGCCCGCGCGACCGCGGTCTGGAAGCCCTCGGCCGACCAGCCCGGCACGTACTCCGGCACCGCATGCGGATGCGGCGGATCCTCCGGGGGCACCAGGGGCTCGCCCAGACGGGTCTCCAGCTCATCCAAACGCGTGGCCGCCACGGCCTGGCCATCGGCCTGGGTCGCATCGGCGTGCACCACCAGGTACAGCCGGCCGGAGAGGTTGTCGTAGACCACGACCTCCTCCGAGACCATCAGCAGGATGTCCGGCAGCCCCAGGGCATCGGGCTTTTCCGGGCCTTCCAGGCGCGGCTCGATCAGGCGCACGGTCTCGAACCCGAAATAGCCGACCAGACCACCGGTGAAGCGCGGCAGGCCCGGCAGTTCGGCCACCTTGAAGCGCGCCTGGTAGGCCTCGACCCAGGCCAGCGGGTCGGTCTCCGTGGTCTGTTCGACCACCTCGCCATCGGTCTCCACCGTGATGTCATGGCCGTGCACCCGCACCCGGGTGCGTGCCGGCAGCCCGATAAAGGAATACCGACCCCAGCGCTCCCCGCCCTGCACCGACTCGAACAGGTAGGAGTACGGCCGGTTGGCCAGCTTCAGGAAGATGGACAGCGGGGTTTCGAGATCCGCCAGGACCTCGCGCACCAGCGGGATGCGGTTATAGCCCTCGCGGGCCAGCTGATCGAACTGTTCGGGGATCATCACAACGGTTCCTGACAAGGGGGATGGACGGCGCGGCGGATCATTCGCCGTCTCGCCATCGCTCCGTTGTCCGGTCCGTTGCAATCATGGGTCCGTGTTTCCCTAGGCCGCCCGAGCGGGCAGCAGTCCGGGCAGTTCGTCCAGCCGGTCGAGAACCGCGTCCGGGTTCTCGTCGCGGATGTCGTCGCCGTGATTGTAGCCGTAGGTCATGCAGACGATCTGGAAGCCGGCCGCGCGTGCCGCCTTCACGTCGCTCTTCGAGTCCCCGACCATCAGCGCCTCGGAGGGGTCTACACCCAACTCCTTCGCCGCATGCAGCAGCGGCGCCGGGTCCGGCTTCTTCTGCGGCAGGGCGTCGCCGGCGACCACGATCTCGAAGTCGTCGAGGATGCCCTTCTCGCGCAGCAGCGGCACCGTGAAGCGCTCGGCCTTGTTGGTCACGCAGCCCAGGCGGTAACCGGCGGCCTTCAGCTGGTCCAGCCCCTCGCGCACCCCCGGGTACAGCGGCGAGCGCCCGGCGGTGTTCTCCTGGTAGATGCGCATGAAGACGGGCAATGCCCGCTCGAAGGCCTCCGGGTCCGGCTCGCCCTCGAGGTCGTTCACCAGCGCCCGCTTGACCAGCCGCTCCACGCCATTGCCGACCCAGTTGCGCACGGCCGGCTCGCCGCGTTCGGGCAGCCCCAGCTCGCGCATCATCGCGTCCACGCTGTAGGCCAGGTCCGGCACGCTGTCGATCAGCGTGCCGTCCAGGTCAATCAGGATCATGCGGGGGCGTTTCAGGGACATCCCGGTCTCCAGTGGCCGTCGATTCAGGCCTTGGCCAGCTCGTCGCGCATCTGCTGGATGATGCTGTCGTAGCGGTTCGGATCGGAGTCGCTGCCGGCACCGAAGATCGCGGACCCGGCGACGAAGGTGTCGGCCCCGGCGGCCTTGATCTCGCGGATGTTGTCGGCCTTCACGCCGCCGTCGATCTCGAGGCGGATGTCACGCCCGGAGTCGTCGATCATCTTGCGCGCGGCGCGCAGCTTGTCGAGGGTGTTCGGGATGAACTTCTGGCCACCAAAGCCCGGGTTCACCGACATCAGCAGGATCATGTCGACCTTGTCCATCACGTACTCGAGATAGGACAGCGGCGTGGCCGGGTTGAACACCAGTCCGGCCTTGCAGCCCTCGGAGTGGATCAGCTGCAGGGTGCGGTCGATGTGGTCGGAGGCCTCCGGGTGGAAGGTGATGTAGCTGGCACCGGCCTGGGCGAAGTCCGGGATGATGCGATCCACCGGCTTGACCATCAGGTGCACGTCGATCGGCGCGGTCACGCCGTGCTTGCGCAGGGCATCGCAGACCAGCGGGCCAATGGTCAGGTTCGGCACGTAGTGGTTGTCCATCACGTCGAAGTGGACGGTGTCGGCACCGGCGGCCAGGACGTTGTCGACTTCCTCGCCCAGACGGGCGAAATCGGCGGACAGGATGGACGGGGCGATAAAATCGGGTTGTGCCATGGAAAGCCTCGCAGGAATCTCTGGGATAGCGGGGCCGACCATCGGCCACGCTCTCGGAACCGCGAAACTTTACCGGATGCCGCCATGCCAGGCAAAAGGCGACGCATGTGACGCGCCCTCCAACGCAAACGGGCCGGGGGAAAACCCCCGGCCCGTCGCGGTCTCGCCTGCCAGCGGCAGTGCGCCCGGATCAGTTGAACTCGGCCGCCATGTAGCTGGACAGATTGGCGATGTCGTCATCGCTCAGCCCCTGGGCCTGAGGACGCATCAGGGCCGTGTGATCACCCACCTCCTCGCCGGCGCGATAGCGCTCCAGCTTGTCGGTCAGGTAGTCCGCGTCCTTGCCGGCCAGCGCCGGGAAGATCGCCTGGCCCTGACCCTGCGCGCCGTGGCAGCTGGCGCAGGTGTTCTGGTACTTGGTCTGGCCGGCCTGGATGTCGGCGGCCTGCGCCATGGTGGACAGCATCAGGACACTGCCGGCGATACCGGCCAGCACGAACAGCTTGGTTTTCATTGTTGTGGTCTCCTCGTTCTCGATCCTGGACGGAGTTCACGCCCCGCCTTGTTGCGAACATTAGCAGGCGCTTCCTGAATGCTGCATTAACACAGAATCAAACAGGGGCATCCCTGCAGCGCGGCACCAGGCCATTCTCGGCCTTAGCGGCCGTGGATGTAGCGCTCGTCCGACCAGGTCGCCAGCCACTCGGGGCGCACCATCACCAGCCCGGTAATCACGATCCCGTTGACCACCGCCTCGGGCAGCACCAGCAATGCCAGGTAGCGCAGATAATCGCGATAGATGTCGACCCAGGCCAGATCGGTGAACAGGCCGTAGATCGCCGCCGAGGCCAGCACGGTCGCTACCACCGAAAGCGCGCCGCCGAGGAAGCCCACCGCATAGAGATAGATGAACATGTGCGCGGGCAGGTAGTTCTGGGACAGCCGCAGCAACCCCCAGGTGACCGCGACCGGCAGGATGCCGGCCAGCAGGACCGTCAGCGGGAAGGCCGCCAGCGGCAGGGCGCCGAACAGGCCCAGGGTCGCCACCACCAGAAACACCATCAGGATCGCCAGCTGCCAGCCGAACATCAGGGTCACGGTGGTCATGCCAAGGAAGTGCAGGGCGAGGCCATCGAGCGTCTGCGCCCGCAGGCTCCAGATCAGCAGCAGGCACAGCGTGGCGATCACGAACAGCTGCGCGCGACCGGGCACGAAGAAGGCCTCCCAGGGCATGCGCCGGAGCATCACCAGCATGCCGAGGCCCAGCAGCACGGCGGACAGCACGCGGAGCGCGACCGGGAGTTCGCCCGCCCCCTCGACCATGGTCAGTCGGGCTCGCGCACGGCGGCCGCGACAGTGTACTCGCGGCCCTGCTTGACCTTGTCGTAGTTGCCGAACACGTCCTTGAACCCCTTCTCGATGAACCGCCGCAGTCCGGTAATGGTTACGACATAGATGCGTCCGCCGGGGTTCATCTGCTCGTGGGCGTCCAGCAGATAGGTCTGCAGCATCTCGCGCCCGACCTTGGCCGGCAGATTGGAGGTCACCAGATCGAACCGCCGATCGCGGATGCGCGAGAAGCCGTTGCTGGTCAGACACTCCACATTGGCGATGCCGTTGAGCTCGGCGTTGCGCTGGCTGTACTCCACCGCCAGATAGTTGGTATCGACCAGGGTCGTCAGCCCCTGCGGGGCCTTGCGCGCGAGCGTCAGGCCGATCGGGCCGTAGCCGCAGCCGAGGTCCAGGCAGGCGTCCGCCGGATGCACCTCGATGCGTTCCAGCAGCATGCGGGTGCCGTCGTCGATTCGCCGCGGGGAGAACAGCCCCCAGGTGGTGCGAAACCGCAGATGCTCGCCCGCAAGGGTGTCCTCGAACTCAAGGTCGCGCTTGAGCTCCGCCTGTCGGGCGCGCCGCGCCTGGGTGTTGGGGAATGCCGCGGTCATGCCTCGCCCTCCCCGCCGGCACTGGCCAGGCCCTGCCACAGGGTCTCGGCAGTGGAGGCCACCGCGGTGGCATCATCCTCGCCCGGCAGGCCGAGTACGTTCACATGCCCCATCTTGCGCCCCGGGCGCGCCTCAGCCTTGCCGTACAGGTGCAGTCGCGCCCGGCCGGCCGCCAGCACGCCCCGCCAGTCGGGCGTGCCGCCCGCGGGCCATAGGTCGCCCAGCAGATTCACCATCGCCACCGGCGCGGTCAGCAGGGCCGGCGCCAGCCCCAGGGCGCAGACCGCGCGCACCTGCTGCTCGAACTGGCTGACGGTGCAGGCATCCAGGCTGTAATGCCCGGAATTGTGGGGACGCGGCGCGATCTCGTTGACCAGCAGTTCGCCGTCCGCCGTGAGGAAGAACTCGACCGCCAGCACCCCCTGATAATCGAGCCGCTCGGCGACGTGCCGGGCGATAGCCGTGGCGCGCTCGCGCACCTCGTCCCCGGCCCGTGCCGGGACACGCGTCAGGTGCAGGATGCCGTCGCGATGGGTGTTCTCCGCGACCGGAAAGGCCTCGGTGGCGCCATCGGCGGTACGCGCAACCAGCACCGACAGCTCGCGCTCCAGCTCCACCCGGGACTCCAGCACGCAGTCCACCTGGCCCAGCTCGGCATGCGCTTCCGGCAGTTCGCCGGCCGCGGCCAGCCGCACCTGCCCCTTGCCGTCATAACCCAGGCGCGCGGTCTTCAGGATCGCCGGGAAATCCGGGGCTCCGGCATCGGTTTGCACCTCGGGCGTCAGGCCCGCCGGCACCGCCTGCCACGGGGCCACCGCCACGCCGATCTCGCCGAGAAAGGCCTTCTCCTCGAGGCGGTCCTGGGCAACCGTCAGGGCGCGTGGCCCGGGGCGCAGACAGGCGTGGGCATCCAGCCACTCCACCGCGGCGCGCGGGATGTTCTCAAACTCGGTGGTAATCACCTCGCAGGCCCCGGCCAGCGCCTGCAGGGCATCGGGGTCGTCAAAGGCCTGGCACAAGTGGCGCGCTGCCACCCGCCCGGCCGGGCTGGCCGGGTCCGGGTCGAGCACCCAGACGGCATAACCCATGCCCTGTGCGGCCTCCACGAAATAGCGGCCGAGCTGCCCCCCACCGAGCAGCCCGAGAGTCGCAGGTGGCTGGATCATGACGGGTCCGGCGGCAGGGTCTGCCCGAGCACGGCCTGGCTCTGGGACTGGCGGAAGTCATCCAGACGCTCGCGCAGTTCGGGATCGGTATTGGCCAGCATCGCGGCGGCAAAGAGCGCCGCGTTGGCGGCCCCCGCCTCGCCGATCGCGAAGGTCGCCACCGGGATCCCGCGCGGCATCTGGACGATGGAGAGCAGCGAGTCCTGGCCCTTCAGGTGACGCGAGGCCACCGGTACGCCCAGCACCGGTACCGGGGTCTTGGAGGCGAGCATCCCCGGCAGGTGCGCGGCCCCGCCCGCCCCGGCGATGATCGCCTGCAGCCCTCGCCCGCGCGCCTGTTCGGCGTACTCGAACAGCAGATCCGGCGTGCGATGGGCGGAGACCACCCGGGCCTCGAACGGAATACCGAGTTCATCCAGTACATCCACCGCCCGCTCCATCGTGGCCCAGTCGGAGGTGCTCCCCATTACCACGCCCACGCGCGGCGCCCTATTGCCAGCCGTCTCAGTCATGGCCCGAACGATAGCGACCCCGGCCCCACCCGACAAGCCGTGTTCACCACGAAGCACACGAAGGCACGAAGAAAACCCCGGTCGGAGCTACAGAGACATGATGCGATTCGCTTTGCTCTGCACATCTCTGCACATCCTGCCGACCCCGATACCATTACGGCCTTCTCTGTGCTCTCTGTGTCCTCCGTAGAGCAACCGCCGTTGACCTTCTTCGTGTCTTCGTGAGCTTCGTGGTGCATCAAGCCCGCGCCCGGTAGAATCGCCGCATGACCGATACCCTGCTCGAAAGCCATATCCCCGACCTGGAACTCGTCCATCGCGGCAAGGTGCGCGATCTCTACACGGTGGATGCCGATCACTGGCTGATGGTCACCACCGACCGCCTGTCCGCGTTCGACGTGATCCTGCCGACCGGCGTGCCCGGCAAGGGCCGGGTGCTGACCGAGATCACCCGGTTCTGGATGGACAAGATCCAGCGCGAGCTGGGCATCCCCAACCAGCTGACCGATATCCCGCTGGAGCAGGTCATCCCGGACCCGGCGATTCGTGCCCCACTGGAAGGACGCAGCCTGGTGATCCGCCGGCTGGAGGCCCTGCCGGTGGAGGCCGTGGTGCGCGGGTACCTGATCGGCTCCGGCTGGAAGGACTACCAGGCGAGCGGCGCGGTCTGCGGCATTCCGCTGCCGGACGGGCTGGAACTCGCCTCGCAGCTCCCGGAGGCGATCTTCACGCCCAGCACCAAGGCGGACGTCGGTGACCACGACGCCAATATCGACTTCGATGCGGTGGTCGCCACCATCGGCGCGGAGCGGGCCCGCCAGGTCCGCGATGCGGCGCTGGCGATCTACGCGATGGCACGCGACTACGCGGCCGGGCGCGGGATCATCATCGCCGACACCAAGTTCGAGTTCGGCGTCGACGCCAACGGCACGCTGCACCTGATCGACGAAGTGCTGACCCCGGACTCCTCGCGCTTCTGGCCGGCCGACCAGTACGCGCCGGGGCGCAGCCCCGAGTCCTTCGACAAGCAGTACGTGCGCGACTACCTCGAGACCCTGGACTGGGACAAGCAGCCGCCGGGCCCCGAACTGCCCGCGGCGGTGGTGGAACAGACCGCCGCGCGCTACCGCGAGGCCCTGGAGCGCCTGACCCGCGCCGCATGAGCGAGACCCTGCAGGGCCTGTTCGTCACCGGCACCGATACCGGCGTCGGCAAGACCTTCGTCGGCTGCGCGCTGCTGGAGTGCTGGCGGCAGCAGGGCCTGGCGCCGCAACCGCGCAAACCGGTGGAGTCGGGCTGCCCGCCGGGCCCCGACGGCCTGCTGCCCGAGGACGGGCTGAACCTGACCCGCGCGGCCGGCCTGCCGGACACCGCGATCGCACAGGTCACCCCCTGGCGCTTCCCCGATGCCATCGCCCCCGACCAGGCCGCCGCGAACCAGGGCGTGCACCTGACGCTCGCGGAACTGGCGGCGGCCTGCGCCGGCGAAGGCACGGGGCCACGGCTGGTGGAGGGCGCGGGGGGCTTCTACTCGCCGCTTTGTGCCGACGGCCTGAACGCGGACCTCGCCGAGCACCTCGGGTTGCCGGTGCTGCTGGTCGCGGAGGACCGGCTGGGCACGCTG
The DNA here is from genome assembly GCF_000377445.1 of Thioalkalivibrio sp. ALE9. NCBI lineage: Bacteria > Pseudomonadati > Pseudomonadota > Gammaproteobacteria > Chromatiales > Ectothiorhodospiraceae > Thioalkalivibrio > Thioalkalivibrio sp. ALE9. Next base: position 347,842 of record NZ_KB898123.1, on the reverse strand, counting down.
AATACCTGCCTGCTGACCCTGGAGGCGCTCGAACGGCGCGGCCTGAGTCTGGCCGGGATTGTGCTCAACCGCCGCCGAGCGGACTGCGACCCGCGGCTCGACAACGCCACGGCCCTGCGCGCCCGGACCCGCGCCCCGGTCATCACGTCACCGGAAGGCATCACCCGCGCGGCGCTGGTTCAGAAGCTCTCGACCTCGAAGTTGTCCGGGCGCACCCCGCCGGAGGACTCGCGCTCCTGACCACGGGCTTCGGAGTCGGCCGGGGCCGGCTCCTCGTCGGCGGCATCGGCACGGAAACCGGCCAGCGTCTCGCGCAGGGCGCGGGTCCCTTCGCGGTCGACCCGGCGGGTCTCGATGATATGCACCGGGCGCTGCGATTCGCCGTAGTAGGCCTCGTTGAAGTCGTCACGCACGGTCATACGCGAACCGGAGAGACTCATCCCCAGGTAGGCGCCGCGTGCGCGGGAATAGGAAAGGAAGTCGGCCGTGGGGGTGGCGCTGCGGCCGGCCCCTACCGGGCCCGCGGCGACCGACGCATCGGCCCCGAGCCGGATCGCGGAGCCGAACATGGAGTCGACCGCATCCTGGGTGCGCGCGACCATCACCACCTCGGCGGCATCGCCGCCGAACTGCATGCCGAAGCTGACCGAGCCGAGCGAGTAGAAGGCCACCGGGGAATAGTCGCCGCGCTCGTCGTCCCACGCGAGGAACACCCCGATTCCGCCAGACCCCCCGATCAGGAAGGCACCGCGTGCCACGCGCGGGAAAATAACCACGCCGCGCGCGTCGCGCAGGTCCTCCTTCAGGGACTCGTACTCGGGATGGGTGGCCATGTTCTCCACCGTCGCCTGGGCGCGGTCGATGATGTCCTGCGGATCGATCTCGCGGCTGAACGGGTTGGCCTGAGCCGCTCCGGCGAACGCCACGAACAGCAGAAGAGCAAGAATCTGGGGCATCCTTCGGTGCATCGAGGAATCCTCCATAACGGTGTTCCGATGGCGGCATCATGGCACAAAAAAAGGGGGCCGAAGCCCCCTTTTTCGTGCTGCAATCCGCAGGATCAGTTGACCTTGGGATCCAGCTCGCCGGACAGGTAGCGCTTGACCATGTCGTCCAGGGAGATCGGCTTGATCTTGGACGCCATGCCGGCGCAACCGAAGGCCTCGTAACGGGCCTGGCAGATGTCCTTCATGGCCGCGGTGGAGGCCTTCAGGAATTTGCGCGGGTCGAATTCCTTCGGATTCTCGGCCAGGAACTTGCGCACCGCACCGGTGGAGGCCATACGCAGGTCGGTGTCGATGTTGACCTTGCGCACGCCGTGCTTGATGCCTTCCTGGATCTCTTCAACCGGCACGCCATAGGTCTCGCCCATGTCGCCGCCGTACTTGTTGATGATGTCCAGCCACTCCTGCGGAACGGAGGAGGACCCGTGCATGACCAGATGGGTATCCGGGATGCGCTTGTGGATCTCCTTGATGCGCTCGATGGCGAGGATGTCACCGGTCGGCGGACGGGTGAACTTGTAGGCGCCGTGGGAGGTACCGATGGCGATCGCCAGGGCGTCGCACTTGGTGTTCTTCACGAAGTCGGCCGCCTCGTCCGGGTCGGTCAGCAGCTGGTCGTGGGACAGGGTGCCCTCGGCCCCGGAGCCGTCTTCCTCGCCGGCCTGGCCGGTTTCCAGAGAGCCCAGGCAACCCAGCTCGCCTTCCACGGAGACACCGCAGGAGTGCGCCATCTCGGAGACCTTGGCGGTTACGTCACGGTTGTACTCGTAGGTGGCCGGGGTCTTCATGTCGGGCATCAGGGAGCCGTCCATCATCACCGAGCTGAAACCGGACTGGATGGAACGCAGGCAGACCGCCGGCTCGGAGCCGTGGTCCTGGTGCAGCACGACCGGGATGTCCGGGTACTGCTCGATCGCGGCGATGATGTTGTGACGCAGGAAGGGCTCGCCGGCGTACTTGCGGGCTCCGGCGGAGGCCTGAATGATCACCGGGGAGTCGACCGCAGCGGCCGCTTCCATGATCGAGTGGACCTGTTCCATGTTGTTGGCGTTATACGCCGGCATGCCATAGCCATGCTCGGCGGCATGGTCCAGAAGCTGGCGAAGTGAGATCAGTGCCATGGATTCCTCCTTACGGGATTCGGACTGAGGTAGTAGATAAACCGATTCTTGACTGCTCGACCACGGGCGGTGCGCGGGTCAGGCCAGTTCGCCGACGCGCACGATCTTCATGGCGTTGGTACCGCCATGCTCGCCCTGCAGGTCGCCCTTCGTAATGATAACCAGCCCGCCATCCTGCACGACGCCCTCGGCCTTGAGCAAGTTCACCGCTTCACGGTTCACACTTTCGTGGCTCTCGGGGATCGGGTTCAGGGTCACCGGGTAGACGCCGCGATATAGCGTCATGCGGCGGCTGGTGGACTCGTGCTGGGTGAGCGCGTAGATCGGGATGCCCGAACTGATGCGCGACATCCACAGTGCGGTGGAGCCGGACTCGGTCAGCGCGGCGATCGCGGCGACATCCAGATGGTTCGCCGTGTACATGGTGGCCATCGCGATGGCCTCGTCGACCCGGCCGAAGGTCGAATCCATGCGGTGGTCGGACTGACGCGCGGCGCGCTGACGCTCCGCGGCCTCGCAGATCCGGTCCATGCTGGTGACCACGCGCGCCGGGTAGCGCCCGGTGGCGGTCTCGCCGGAGAGCATCACCGCGTCGGTGCCGTCGAGCACCGCATTCGCCACGTCGAACACCTCGGCGCGGGTCGGGATCGGGTTCTGGATCATGGTCTCCATCATCTGGGTCGCGGTGATGACCAGACGATTGAGGGTCCGTGCCCGGGTGATCAGGGTCTTCTGCACGCCCGGCAGCTCGGCGTCACCAATCTCCACACCCAGATCGCCGCGCGCGATCATGATCACCTCGGAGGCGGCGATGATCTCGTCGATCACCTCCAGGGCCTCGGAGCGCTCGATCTTGGCGCAGATCCCGGCCTCCCAGCCGGCATCCTTCAGCAGGCTGCGCGCCAGGTGCAGGTCCTGCGCGGAACGCGGGAAGGACACGGCGAGGTAGTCCACCTGCAGCTCGGCGGCCAGGCGGATGTCCTCGCGGTCCTTGTCCGTGATCGCCGGAGCGGAGAGTCCGCCGCCCTGGCGATTGATACCCTTGTTGTTGGACAGCTCCCCGCCGACCTGCACCGTGGTCTCGATCCGGCTGCCCTTCACCGCCTTGACCTTCAGCACGATGCGGCCGTCGTCCAGCAGCAGGATATCCTCCGGCACCACATCGGCCGGCAGGTCCTTGTAGGTCAGCCCCACCTGGGTGGCATCCCCGGCATCCCGATCCAGCTCGGCATCCAGCGCGAAGGGCGCGCCCTCTTCCAGATGCACCTTGCCCTGCTGGAACCGGTCGATCCGGATCTTCGGCCCCTGCAGGTCACCGAGGACCCCGACACAGCGTCCGGCGCGCTCGGAGGCCGCGCGCAACCGAGCCAGGCGCTGACGATGGTCGTCCGGGTCGCCATGCGAAAAGTTCAGCCGGACCACATCCACACCCGCCCGGATGATGGCCTCCATGGCATCGTCGCTGTCCGTGGCCGGCCCGAGGGTGGCCACGATCTTGGTACGTCTCATCCGCGTCGATCTCCGTCAGCGGTGGACGCGCCCGGGCGTCAGCCCTTGGCGCGTTCTTCCAGGATGGCGACGGCTGGCAAGGTCTTGCCTTCCAGGAACTCGAGGAAGGCGCCACCGCCGGTGGAGATATAGCTGATGCGATCGGCCAGGTTGTACTTGTCGATCGCGGCCAGGGTGTCGCCCCCACCAGCGATGGAGAACGCGTTGCTCTCGGCGATGGCCTCGCCCAGGGCCTTGGTGCCACCGGCGAACTGGTCGAACTCGAACACGCCCACCGGGCCGTTCCAGACGATGGTGCCGGCGTTGCGCAGGGCCTCGGCGTAGGTCGCCGCGGTCTCGGGGCCGACGTCGAAGATCATGTCGTCATCGGCCACCGCGTCGACCGACTTGGTCTCGGCCGGGGTCGATTCGGAGAATTCCTTGCCCACGGTCACGTCGGTGGGGACCGGGATCTCGCCGCCCTTGGCGCGGGCCGCCTCCATCAGGCGCTTGGACTCGTCCACCAGGTCGGCTTCAAACAGCGACTTGCCCACGCTGTGGCCCTGGGCGGCGATGAAGGTGTTGGCGATCCCGCCACCGACGATCAGCTGATCCACCACGTTGGACAGCGACTCCAGCACGGTCAGCTTGGTCGAGACCTTGGAGCCGCCGACGATGGCCACCAGCGGGCGCTTCGGGGTCTCCAGGGCATGGCCGAGGGCCTCCAGCTCCTTGGCCAGCAGCGGGCCGGCACAGGCCTGCGGGGCGAACTTCGCCACGCCGTGGGTCGAGGCCTGGGCGCGGTGGGCGGTGCCGAAGGCGTCCATCACGAACACGTCGCACAGGGCCGCGTACTTCTTCGCCAGGGCCTCGTCGTCCTTTTTCTCGCCGGCGTTGAAACGCACGTTCTCAAGCAGGATCACCTCGCCCGGCTGGGCGTCCACACCGTCGAGGTAATCGCGCACCAGACGCACCTCTCGGCCCAGCAGACCGGCCATGTGCTCGGCGACCGGGGCCAGGGAATCCTCCTCGGAGAACTCACCCTCGGTGGGGCGGCCCAGGTGCGACATCAGCATCACGGCGGCGCCGCCGTCCAGCGCCTTCTGCACGGTCTCGAGGCTCGCACGGATGCGGGCGTCGGAGGTGACCTTGCCGTCCTTCACCGGGACGTTCAGATCCTGACGCACCAGTACGCGGCGACCCTGCAGGTCGAGATCGGTCATCTTGATGACAGACATGGGAGTACCTCTCGAAATACGGTTGAAAAGAAAGAAAAGGAAAAAGGCTTCGGGCTAGTCCCCGAAGGGACTGGCCCCAGGCCTCTGGACCCGGGAAGAGAAACGGCCGGACCCCGGAGAGGGCCCGGCCATCCGCCATTACTTGGCGACGTGCTCCACCATGCGCAGCATGTTGCAGGTGTAGCCGTACTCGTTGTCGTACCAGGCGACGACCTTCACGAAGGTCGGGTCCAGCTGGATGCCGGCGCCGGCATCGAATACGGACGGGGCGGTGTAGCCACGGAAGTCCGTGGAGACCACCAGCTCGTCGGTGTATCCCAGCACGCCCTTCAGCTCGCCTTCGGCCGCCTTCTTCATGGCCGCGCAGACGTCGTCGTACTTGGCGTCGCCGTTCAGTTCCACGGTCAGGTCGACCACGGAGACGTCGGAGGTCGGCACACGGAAGGCCATGCCGGTCAGCTTGCCGTTCAGTTCCGGCAGCACCTTGCCCACAGCCTTGGCCGCACCGGTGGAGGACGGAATGATGTTCTCCAGGATGCCGCGGCCGCCGCGCCAGTCCTTCATGGACGGGCCGTCGACGGTCTTCTGGGTCGCGGTGGCGGCGTGCACGGTGGTCATCAGGCCACGCTTGATGCCCCAGGTGTCGTTCAGCACCTTGGCCACCGGGGCCAGGGCGTTGGTGGTGCAGGAGGCGGCAGAGACCATGTTCTGGCCCGCGTAGTCACCGTGGTTCACGCCGTAGACGAACATCGGAGTGTCGTCCTTGGACGGCGCGGACATCACCACCTTCTTGGCGCCGGCGTCCAGGTGCTTCTGGGCGGTCTCGGCGGTCAGGAACAGGCCGGTGGACTCGATCACGATGTCGGCGTTGATGTCGCCCCACTTCAGCGCGGCCGGATCCTTCTCGGCGGTCAGGCGAATGCGGTTGCCGTTCACCACCAGGTGGTCGCCGTCGACGCTGATGTCGCCGTCGAAGCGGCCGTGCACGGAGTCGTAGCGCAGCATGTAGGCCAGGTATTCCGGGTCCAGCAGGTCGTTGATGCCGACCACCTGCAGGTTCGGGAAGTCCTTGGCGATGGCGCGGAAGGCCATGCGACCGATACGACCGAAGCCGTTGATACCAACCTTGATAGACATGGGAGTCTCCTCTCTATTGCTTATGCGAAATCGTTGCGGACTCAGCCGTTCAGCACGTCACGCGCGACCTGGGCGACGTTCGCCGGCTTGAAGCCGAAGTAGTCGAACAGGGCGCCCCCCGGAGCGGACTCGCCGAAGCGGTCCAGCCCGAACACCGCGCCGTCGAGGCCGGTGAACTTGTACCAGGTGGTCGTTGCGCCGGCCTCGATGGCGACCCGCGCGCGCACCGCGTTCGGCAGCACGGCCTCGCGGTAGGCCGGGTCCTGCTGTTCGAACAACTCGACGCAGGGCATGGAGACCACGCGCACCTTCTTGCCCTCGCCGGCCAGTTCGTCGGCGGCCTGGACGGCCAGCTCGACCTCGGAACCGGTGGCGATGAAGATCAGGTCGGGGGTGCCGTCGCAGTCCTTCAGCACGTAGCCGCCGCGGGCGATGTTGGCGAGCTGCTCGCCATCACGTTCCATGTGCGGCAGGCCCTGACGCGACAGGATGAACGCGGACGGGCCATCGGTGCGCTCGATCCCGGCCTTCCAGGCCACCGCGGTCTCGACCGCGTCGCAGGGACGCCACACATTGAGGTTCGGGATCAGGCGCAGGCTCGGGGTCTGCTCGACCGGCTGGTGGGTCGGGCCGTCTTCGCCGAGACCGATGGAGTCATGGGTCAGCACGTACATCACGCGCTGCTTCATCAGCGCGGACATGCGGATGCCGTTGCGGGCGTAGTCGGAGAAGATCAGGAAGGTGCCGCCGTACGGGATGAAGCCGCCGTGCAGGGCGATGCCGTTCATGATCGCGGCCATGCCGAACTCGCGCACGCCGTAGAACACGTAGTTGCCGGCGGCGTCGTCCTTACTGACGCCCTTGGAACCGCTGTACATGGTCAGGTTGGACCCGGCCAGGTCGGCGGAGCCGCCCAGCAGTTCCGGCAGCGCCGGGGCGTAACCGCCGATGGTGTTCTGCGAGGCCTTGCGCGAGGCAACCTTCTCGGCCTTCTCGACGGTCTCCTTGATGAAGGCACTGGCCTTCTCGCTCCAGTCGGCGGGCAGATCACCGGCGATGCGGCGTTCGAACTCGGCGGCCAGTTCCGGGTGCGCCTGCTTGTACGCGGCAAAGCGCTCCTTCCACTCGGACTCGGCCTTGGCACCCTTGTCCTTCGCGCTCCAGCCGGCGTAGATATCGTCCGGAATCTCGAACGGGCCGTGGTTCCAGCCCAGCTCCTTGCGGGTCAGGGCCACTTCGTCGTCGCCGAGGGCGGCGCCGTGGCACTCTTCCTTGCCGGACTTGTTCGGCGAACCGAAGCCGATCACGGTGCGGCAGCAGATCAGGCTCGGCTTGTCGCTGTGCTTGCGGGCCTCTTCGATCGCGGCCTTGACCGCATCGGCGTCGTGGCCGTCCACGCCGCGCACCACGTGCCAGCCGTAGGCCTCGAAGCGGCCCGGGGTGTCGTCGGTGAACCAGCCCTCGACTTCGCCGTCGATGGAGATGCCGTTGTCATCCCAGAAGGCGATCAGCTTGCCCAGGCCCAGGGTGCCGGCCAGCGCGCAGGTCTCGTGGGAGATCCCTTCCATCATGCAGCCGTCGCCGAGGAAGGCGTAGGTGTTGTGGTCGACGATGTTGTGCCCGGGCTGGTTAAAGTGGGCGGCCATCATCTTCTCGGCCAGCGCCATGCCCACCGCGTTGGAGATCCCCTGGCCCAGCGGCCCGGTGGTGGTCTCGACGCCGGCGGTGTAGCCGTATTCGGGGTGACCCGGGGTCTTGGAGTGCAGCTGACGGAACTGCTTGATCTCGTCCATCGGCAGGTCGTAGCCGGTCAGGTGCAGCAGGGAGTAGACCAGCATGGAGCCGTGGCCGTTGGACATCACGAAGCGGTCGCGATCCGGCCAGCTCGGGTTCGCCGGGTTATGCTGCATGTAATCGTTCCACAGCACCTCGGCGATGTCTGCCATCCCCATCGGCGCACCCGGGTGACCGGAATTGGCCTTCTGAACCGCGTCCATCGACAGGGCGCGGATGGCGTTGGCAAGCTCTCTACGGGTCGGCATGCTGATCTCCTGCTCTAAAGTAGTGTTGGGTTTGGCTGATGGCGGGCGGCGGCGCGAGGCGACAGCGGCGACCGACCCGGACGAGTCGGCCGAACGAGGGGCTCACGGTTATCGGCCGGCGCTCCGGCGCGCGGCGGCCCGAGCAGCCTGCGGGAGCAGGTACCACCCGACGGCGCAGCCAGCGCGGCGGGCAGCTCTCCCCATCAAACGCGGTGCATTTTGGCCACTTTCGCGCACCGGGGCAAGTCGCCCCCAGGGCGCGCCACGCTGCGCCCTCGCCACCGACCAGGGGGGCACATGCCCCTACCCTCGCCGGGGAGGGGCTTAGAAAAATCCCGCGAGTCGCGTTACACTAGCGGTCGTTTTGCGCAAAACTAAATGGAAACGACCATAAAGGAACGCCTAATGTCCAACGATTACATCTTCACTTCCGAGTCGGTCTCTGCGGGTCACCCCGACAAGATGGCCGACCTGGTCTCCGACACCATCGTCGACGCCATCATCGAGCAGGATCCGCACGCCCGTATCGCCTGCGAAACCGCCACCAAGACCGGCATGGTCATGCTGCTGGGCGAGATCACCACCGGCGCGCAGATCGACTACGAGAAGCTGGTGCGCGAAACGGTCTGCGAGATCGGCTACGACGACTCCGACAAGGGCTTCGACGGCAAGACCTGCGCCGTGCTGAACGTGCTGGGCGAACAGTCCCAGGACATCGCCATGGGTGTGGACCGCGACGTCTCCGACCGCGCCACCCAGGGCGCCGGCGACCAGGGCCTGATGTTCGGCTACGCCGCGCGCGAGACCGACACCCTGATGCCCGCCCCGATCTTCTACGCCCACAAGATGGTGCGCATCCAGTCCGAACTGATGAAGAGCGGCAAGCTGCCGTGGCTGCGCCCGGACGCCAAGAGCCAGGTCTCCCTGCGCTATGAAGACGGCAAGCCGGCCGGCCTGGACGCGGTGGTCCTGTCCACCCAGCACAGCCCGGACATCTCGCAGAAGGACCTGAAGGAAGCGGTCTACGAAGAGATCTTCAAGAAGGTCCTGCCGGCCGAGTGGCTGAGCCAGGTCTCCGACGACCAGATCCACATCAATCCGACCGGCAAGTTCGAGATCGGTGGTCCCGTGGGCGATGCCGGTCTGACCGGCCGCAAGATCATCGTCGACACCTACGGCGGCATGGCCCGTCACGGTGGTGGCGCGTTCTCCGGCAAGGACCCGTCCAAGGTGGACCGTTCCGCTGCCTACGCGGGCCGCTACGTGGCCAAGAACATCGTCGCCGCCGGCCTGGCCGACAAGTGCGAGATCCAGGTCTCCTACGCCATCGGCGTGGCCGAACCGACCTCGATCACCGTCGACACCTTCGGCACCGGCAAGCTGGATGACCGCAAGATCGAAGGCTTCGTCCGCGAAGCGTTTGACCTGCGTCCGTGGGGCCTGGTCCAGATGATGGATCTGCTGCGCCCGATCTACAAGCCGACTGCCGCCTACGGTCACTTCGGCCGCGAAGACGTCGACCTCCCCTGGGAGCGCACCGACAAGGCCGAGGAACTTAAGAAGATGGCGGGCCTCTAATAGCACCCGACATTTTGTAAGCGAAATACCCATCCGGCTGAGGAGCGCTGCAGCGGTTTAACCGTCAGGCTCAGCCGGATGCTCCCCTGAAACGTGAACACGGCGCTCATCCAGATAGACGGAGAAGTTAATCCATGAATGCTGTGATGAACGACAAGAAAACGACCGATTACGTCGTCAAGGACATCAACCTTGCCGAATTCGGCCGCAAGGAAATCGCGATCGCCGAAACCGAGATGCCCGGTCTGATCCAGACGCGCGAAGAGTTCGCGGCCTCCAAGCCGCTGAAGGGCGCGAAGATCGCCGGCTCCCTGCACATGACCATCCAGACCGCGGTGCTGATCCAGACCCTGGAAGCCCTGGGTGCCGACGTGCGCTGGGCCTCCTGCAACATCTACTCCACCCAGGACCACGCCGCGGCCGCGATCGCCGACAACGGCACCCCGGTCTTCGCCGTGAAGGGCGAAACCCTGGAAGAGTACTGGGACTACTGCCACCGCATCTTCGAATTCGACGGCGGCGCCAACATGATCCTGGACGACGGTGGTGACGCCACGCTGTTGCTGCACCTGGGCGCCAAGGCCGAGAAGGACCAGTCGGTCATCGCCAAGCCGGAGAACGAGGAAGAAGAAGCCCTGTTCGCCAAGATCAAGGAACGCCTGGCCGAACAGCCGACCTGGTACTCCGACATGCTCGCCAAGATCCAGGGCGTGACCGAAGAGACCACCACCGGTGTCCATCGCCTGTACCAGATGGCGAAGGACGGCGAGCTGGCCTTCCCGGCGATCAACGTCAACGACTCGGTCACCAAGTCCAAGTTCGACAACCTGTACGGCTGCCGCGAGTCCACCGTGGACTCCATCAAGCGCGCCACCGACGTGATGATCGCGGGCAAGATCGCCGTGGTTGCCGGTTACGGTGACGTCGGCAAGGGTGCCGCCCAGTCGCTGGCCGGCCTCGGTGCCACCGTGTGGATCACCGAGATCGACCCGATCTGCGCCCTGCAGGCCTCGATGGAAGGCTTCCGCGTGGTCACGATGGAAGAAGCGGCCGACAAGGCCGAGATCTTCGTTACCGCCACAGGTAACAAGGACGTGATCACCGAAGATCACATGACCCGCATGAAGGATCAGGCCATCGTCTGCAACATCGGTCACTTCGACTCCGAGATCGCCGTGGCTGCGATGCGCAAGTACGAGTGGGAGAACATCAAGCCGCAGGTTGACCACATCATCCTGCCGAACGGCAACCGGATCATCATGCTGGCCGAAGGCCGCCTGGTGAACCTGGGCTGCGGCACCGGTCATCCGAGCTTCGTGATGTCCAACTCCTTCACCAACCAGACCCTGGCTCAGATCGAGCTGTGGACCAAGGGCGACCAGTACGACAAGAACGTCTACGTGCTGCCGAAGCACCTGGACGAGAAGGTCGCGCAGCTGCACCTGAAGAAGCTGGGTGCCAACCTGACCCGTCTGACCGACGAACAGGCCAAGTACCTGGGTCTGCCGGTGGATGGCCCGTTCAAGCCGGAACACTACCGCTACTGATCGGCCAGCCTCACATTTCAATTCGTTGTTAATGTGAACGCCGGGGCGGGCCGCATGTTCGTGCGGTCCGCCTTCTTTTTGTCTGGAGGACAAACATGTCTGCACAAGAACGCGTCTACAGCGTTGAGTTTTTTCCGCCCAAGGACGAGGCCGGAGCCGAGCGACTGGCCAAGGCCCGCAAGCGTCTGGGCGCCCTGAATCCCGAGTTCTATTCCGTCACCTTCGGCGCCGGGGGTTCCACCCGCGACCGCACCCTGGAGACGGTCAAGGACATCATCACCAACGACGGCATCCCCGCCGCCCCGCACGTCTCCTGCATCTCCTCGACCAGGGGCGAGCTGCACGAGCTGCTGTCGAGCTACCGCGACATCGGGGTGAACCGCATCGTCGCGCTGCGCGGCGACCTGCCGTCCGGCACCAAGAACTCCGGCGGCGACTTCCGCTATGCCTCCGAGCTGGTGGAGTTTGTGCGCTCCGAGTTCGATGACCAGTTCAAGATCGAGGTCGCGGCCTATCCGGAGTTCCATCCGCAGGCCCCGAACGCCGAGAAGGACCTGGAGAACTTCAAGACCAAGGTGGACGCCGGCGCGGACGCCGCGATCACCCAGTACTTCTACAACGTGGATGCCTACGAGGCCTTCATGGAACGGGTGGAGAAGATGGGCATCACCATCCCGATCATTGTCGGGATTATGCCGATCACCAACTACACCCAGATCGTGCGCTTCTCCGAGATGTGCGGTGCCGAGATCCCGCGCTACATCCGCAAGCGGATGGAGGCCTACGGCGACGACAAGGAGTCGATCCGCAAGTTTGGTATCGAGGTCGCCACGCGCCTGACCGATGACGTGCTGAACAAGGGTGCCCCCGGGATCCACTTCTATTCGATGAACCAGGCCGGGCCGACCGAACAGATCTGGAAGGCCCTGGACCTCGACAACCGGAAGTAGCCCCCGTGCGCTGCCCCCGGCTGCTGCTCGAATCCGAGGCACTGGCCGCGGGGCGGTCGCTTCCCGCCCCGCAGGACCGCCTGCACTACGCCACCACGGTCCTGCGCCTGAAGAGCGGCGCCCCCTGCCGCGTCTTTGACGGCCTTGGCAACGAATTCGAGGCCACTCTCGAACTGAACGGTCGCCGCGACGGCACCTTCCACCTGGGCGAGCGTGCCGCGCCGCCGACCCACCCTGCCTTTCCGATCCACCTGCTCCAGGGCATTGCCCGCGGCGATCACATGGACCTGGCGATCCAGAAGGCCGTGGAACTTGGGGTGCAGTCCATCCGTCCAGTGCTCTGCGAACGCTCACGTTCGGCCGCCGCCCACAAGGGCCTGGACAAGCGCCAGCGTCACTGGCACGGGATCCTGCGCGCCGCGGCGGAACAGTGCGGGCGCAACGAGCTCCCCCAGTTGCAGGAACCCGCTCCACCGGACACGGTCCTCTCGGGCTGGCATGACACCCTGGCCTTGCTTGCCGAGGAAGGGGCGCCGGGACTGGATGCGCGCCTGGACGGCCGCAGCCGACCAGCGGCGGTCGCGCTGTTCGTCGGGCCGGAAGGCGGCCTCACGCCCGCGGAGATCGCGCTGGCACAGGACCGGGGATTCCTGGGGGTCGGGATGGGCCCGCGCACCCTGCGCACCGAAACCGCCGCGATGGCCCTGCTGACCCTGGTCCAGGCCCGCCTGGGCGACCTGCAGGGATAGCGCCCGTCCCGCCCGGAGACCAATGCGGCCTCAGGCCGGCTGGGCCTCGGCAATCTCCAGCAGGCGCTGTTCGAGGGTGTCGAGGCGCAGCAGGTGCGTGGTCACACCGGAGGCCTTCACCCGCCAGGACCAGGGGGTGGCGTCGGAATCTTCCAGCGCGTAGATGTTCTGCGGGGTGATCTGCACAGGGTGCGGCGTCCCGCGCACCTCGAGCGCGTAGAACGGCAGGTGCTCCGGCTGCATGACCGCCTGCATCACCAGCAGGCGGGTAAAGCGGCGACGGTCCTCGCCGCTGTCGCGGCCAGGGTCCAGCAGCTGATTCACGTTGATCACCGGCACCTGCACGTCCTGCCAGACCAGGCTGGGCTCCAGCCAGGGGATCCCCGGGTGTTCGGCGTCCTGCTCCACGGCACCCGCGCGGGTGGTGACCTCGAGAAAGGCGCTGCGCGGCAGCAGGATGGAGCCTGTGTCCAGCTGCACGATCACGGCCTCGACCGCCTGGGTCTGTGCGTCGTCGCTCATGCCGGCACCTCCTGCAGCTGCTCGCGGATGGCATTCAGCAGATCATTCTCCAGATACGGCTTGCCCAGATAACCATTCACCCCGAGGCGGTCGGCCCGCTCCCGGTGCTTGGTGCCGCTGCGCGAGGTGATCATGATGATCGGCACCTGCCCGAAGTCCGGGTGGTCCCGCACATGGGCGGCAAACTCGAAGCCATCCATGCGCGGCATCTCGACATCCAGCAGGATCAGGTGCGGCCGGCGCTCGTCGAGCAGACCCACGGCGTCCAGACCGTCGCGCGCGGTCACCACGTCGTAGCCGTGGCGGGTCAGCAGACGGGCCGTGACCTTGCGGATGGTGATCGAGTCGTCGACCACCATAATTCGCTTCGAAGCCGAGGCCTCGGACACCGCCTGCGGGGCTTCCGGCAGCGACGCGGTGGCCTCGGCAAAGCGCACCAGCATACTGAGGTCCAGAATCAGCATCACCGAGCCATCGCCCTGCAGGGTGGCACCCGCCACCCCCGGGATGCGACTCAGCACCGGGCCCACCGACTTCACCACGACCTCCTGACTGCCCAGCAGGCCGTCGATGCGCAGGGCCACGCGCCGGTCATCCGCCCGCACCAGCAACAGCGGGAAGGGATGATCCGGGAAGTGCTCGACCCCGGCCTGGCTCTCCACGCCCATCAGGTCGCCCAGGCCACGCACCTCGTAGTCCTGCCCGATGTAGTTGTAGGTCGCCTTGGCGTCCTGCGAGTCGATCTCTTCGGCGCGGGCGCGGACCACGCCCTCGACCGAGGCCATCGGGACCGCGAAGGTCTCCTCGCCCACCTGGACCAACAGGGCCTGGGAGATGGCCAGCGTGAACGGCAGGCGCATGGTGAAGCGTGAGCCCTTGCCGGGCGTCGACTGGATCTCCAGCGTGCCGCCGAGCTGCTTCACATCGCTGTTCACCACGTCCAGGCCGACCCCGCGACCGGCCACCTGAGAGACCTCGGCAGCGGTGGAGAAGCCGGACTGCAGGATCAGCTGCAGGGCCTGGGCGTCCGAGACTTCGGCATCGGGGGCGATCAACCCGCGCTCGAGCGCGCGGGCGCGGATGGCCTCGGCGTCGATGCCGCGACCATCGTCGGTCACCTGCAGACGGATCTCGCTGCCCGACTGCTCCAGGCTGACATCGATCTGACCCTGGACCGCCTTGCGCGCCTGCTCGCGCTCGGCCGGTGCCTCGATACCATGGGCGATGGCATTGCGCAGCAGGTGTTCCAGGGGCGACACCAGTCGTTCCAGCAGGGCGCGGTCGAGTTCGGCCCCCTGGCCGGTGAACTCCACCCGCACCGGCTTGCCGAGATCCTCGCCCGCCTGGCGCACCACGCGGCGCAGACGGGGCGCCATGCGGGCGAAACGCACCATACGCTGGCGCATCAGCTGATCCTGCAGGTCCGTGCCGACGCGGCGCTGCTGCAGCAGGATGCCGCCGGCATTCTGGAGTTCGTCGCCGACTTCCTGCTTGAGGGCCTCGAGGTCACTGACACTTTCGGCCAGGGCCCGCGACAGCTGCTGGATCCCGGAGTAGCGGTCCATCTCCAGCGGATCGAAGTCCAGGGCCTCCTCGCCACTCTCCTCCTCCACCCGGAACAGGATCTGCGCCTCGGTCTCGATCTCGAGCTTGCGCAGCTGGTCGCGCAGACGCGCGATGGTGCGCTCGAGTTCGTCGACCTGGCCCTCGACCCGCCCGACCGTCTGCTCGAATCGACGATGGAAGGTTGCCAACTCGCCGGCGTTGTTCACCAGGCTGTCGAGGACCTCGGCGTCCATGCGGACCTGGTCCTGAATACGGCGCCCCTCGGATTCCGGCGGCTCGTGGCTGCGCTGGTCCCCCGCTGCGGCCGGCATTGCCGCCTCGGCAGCCGGTGCGTCGGTCTCCGCGTCGCCCGCATCGGCCTCGGTCTCCGCTGGTGCGCCCGCCTCAGGCTCGGGCGATTCGCCGGCCTCGCCGGCGGCCCAGCTCCGCAGCGCCGGCAGCGATTCGCTGGCCGACTCGTCCATCTGCCAGGCCCCGACCCCGCGCTCCACCAGATGCTGGACATCCGTCAGGGCGCGCTCGGTGAGCTGGAAGAAGCCATCGCGCGGCTCGAGACCGGTCTCGGTCTCCACGCTCAGCGCGCTCTCGAGCGCGTGCGCGATGGCGCCGACCACAGTGAAACCGGCCATGCGGGCACTGCCCTTCAGGGTATGCACCTCGCGCTGGAAGGCGTTCTGGTCCGGACCGGGCCGCCCCCCGGCCTCGCGCCAGCCATGGAGGGCGGCGAACGCGGCCTCCAGGATATCCCGGGCCTCCTCGATGAAGACCTCGGCAAACTCCCAGTCGATCTCCAGCTCGGGCTCGGCGCCCGCTTCCGGCTCCGGGGACACCTCGGGCACCGCTTCGGCGGCTTCGGGTTCGTCGAATTCCGGCGATTCCTCCTCGCTGGACTGCTCCTCGGCACGCAGCAGTTGCTCGGCGGTCGCATGATCCAGCAGGGCGTAGACCTCGGGGGCCCAGGACGGCGGATCCAGCACCTTGGCCGGATCGGGTTCCTCGTCGGCCACCGCCTCGGCGACGTAGGTCTCCAGCCGGCGCAGCAGCTCGACGGCCTCGCCCGACAGGGCCCATTCCATATCCCGGTGGATGCGAATCAGGCGCTCGAACGGGCCGCAGACCGAGTAGATACCGCGGATGTCGGCCGTGCGCGCGCTGCCGTTCAGGGTGTGCAGCGCGCGCTCCAGATCATGATTCGGGATCCGGTCCGGGCGCCATTGCGATTCATCCAGCCAGCCCCGCAGGGTGAGCAGGTGCACCTGGGCCTCGGCGGCAAAGACCTGCCATAGCTGCGGGTCGGTCTCCATGCGCGCGGCCGAGTCTCCCGCCGAGGCCTCCGCGAGGTCCCCCTCGTCCGGTGCCGGTTCGTCGATCCCCGGCTCTCCGGGCGCGACCCCCTCCAGTTCCGGGGTATCGGCCTCCGGCTCGAGCGCGCCCTCCACGGGCAGCGAGTCGCCCCCCTCCAGGATCTCTTCCGTCACCTCGAAGGCATCGGCCGGGAGCTCGAGATCGTCCAGATCCAGCGGTTCGACATCCGGCGCGGAAGCCCGCAAGTCGTCGCTGCCCGCCACCGGGGCTGACTCCCCTTCCGGCTCTGCGTCGGGAACAGACGCGTCCGACTCGGGGACGGATGGCTCCAGCGCATCCGGCGGGAGGTCCGGCACGAACGCACCGGATTCCTGGAGGAGTTCGTCGGCAGCCTCATCCTGGTCTGGCTCCACAGGCTCCAGGGTCTCGCTGGATGCCACAGCGGCCGGGGCGTCCAGATCATCCAGGGTGCGCGCCAGTGCCTCGAATTCGGCTTCCGCACCCGACGGAGCGGCGGGGGCCATGGGCTCTTCGTCCGCCTCGGCCTCGGTTTCCGGCTCGCCACCGGCCAGGGCCCGCAGGCGCAGGGCGATATCGAGGACGGGGGTATCCGGTCCGGTGTCATCCCGGACCTCGCTCACCAGGCCCGGCAGGACCCCGATGGCGTCCTCGATAACCTGCAGGGTGGCGTGGTCCGCCTCATGCCCGGAATCCAGCAGGCGATTGAGGAAGGACTCCACCGCCCAGGCGAACTCGCCCAGACGCAGGGCCCCGGCCAGCCGCCCCGAACCCTTCAGGGTATGGAAGGAGCGGCGGATCACCGAGAGGGTGTCGAGGTCCGCCGGGTTGGACTGCCACAGCGGGAAATGCTGGGTCAGGCTGGCCACCTCCTCGTCCGCCTCCTCGAGGAAGATCTCGAGGATCTCCGGATCGACGTCGGGGCCACGCACCTGGTCCGCCAGCACCGCATCGTCAAAGGGCAGGGAATCACGTCCCCCGGCGGGCACCGAGCTCGTCGGGGGTGCAGCGGCCGCGACGTCGGTCGCGGGGATCCCGGCCTCGGCCCCCGGCTCCGGGGCGTTCTCCGCCGGCAGATCCTCGAGCGTGCCGGAGTCGAACGCCACCTCGTTGTCAGTCACCGGTTCGGCCGAGTCGTGCTCCGGCGCCGCCTCCGGGGCGTCCCCGGCCTCGGGAACCGCGGCCAGCGGCGCATCCGCGCCATCACCACCGGAGATCGCGCCGATGCGCTGCAAGGCCGCGATGCCGCGCTCGTGCACGCTGTCCAGTTCGCGCCAGGGCTGACCGGACGACTCGAGGGCCACCTCGATGCTGCTGAGGACCTCGGCCAGGGCCTCGACCTCGCCCTCCTCCAGCTCCGTGGCCGCCCTGCCGGCGCGGGCATCCAGATGCCGGATCAGCGGACCGAGGAGGGCATGCAGTGCCTCGAAGCCCGACATCGACATGGCCCCCTCGATGCGCCGCAGGCCCTCGCGGGCCTCGTCGAGGCCACCCTCGCCGGCCTCCGCCCCGGCGTCGAGGAAACCAAGGAAGATGTCACGCACCCGGCGAACATCGACCAGGGCCTCCTTGTAGACCGCGGCCGCCAGCGCGCGATCGAACTCCGCCTGCGGCGTGGGGCTGTGGCTCTTCCGCCGCAGACCGGACTCGAGCAGGGATTCGAGAGCCAGCAGGTGTTCCGCCAGCACCATGTCGACCTGTTCGTCGGCCTCGCCCGCACGCTCGGGGGTCAGCGACGCCGCCAGGGCATCGGTATGGTCCTGCCCGGACTCCAGACCCAGCAGGCTGAGCGTGGAACCGATCCGCTCGACCTGTTCGCGCAGGTGAGCCAGATCCTCGGCCCCGCGCACCGGGGAGCGCATGAGTACGTCCAGCCGCTCGCGTACCTCGGCGAGGTCGTCTTCCAGCGCCTGGCGCAGGTTGTCGTAGACCGAACGACCGACCCTGCTGGCGTCGTCCTCGAGGCCGAGGCCGTCGAGGCCGAACACCTCGCGCACCGCTAGGGTCTGCTCCCCTTCCGAAGTGGCACAGGCCACGTGAAACAGCAGGGTCTTGATCAGGTCCGAAGGCGCCGCGTATTCGGGCTCCGAACCCGCATCGCCGGCTTCCAGGTGGGCCGTTAGCGCGTTCAGGTAGCGCCCGAGTTCACGATCGACCCGCCCGACCAGGCGCCGCACGTCGGTATCGGCCTCGACCCCCCCGGCGGCGACCGCCTCCAGCACCGCACCGGCGACCCAGAACAGGCGGCGGGCCTCGCCCGCCGGGACGACCTCCTCGACTGTGCGGACAGTCGCCTGCAGGCGTGCGGCCGGTGCCGTCGCATCCTCGCCGCGCACCAGTTCCAGGAGATCGCGCTGAAAACGGCGGCGCGCCTGCTGCAGGACCGGGAGCCGGGCCGCCGGGTCCAGCACCTCGCCACCGGAACCCACGCGGTCATCGTCGACGGCCTGCGGGTCCGGCATCAGCGCCGCGACGTCCAGCAACAGCGATGCCCCCCGGCTGCTGCGCAGCTCGTTCAGCAGGGGGACCAGGATCATCGGCGAGGGCAGTTCGCCATCGCCCTCGTTCTCGAGATAGTCCGGAAGCTGCAGGGACGCCCGCAGCAAGGGCTCGGTGGCCGCCACGTTGGGCTCGTCAGCCTGCTGCAGTTCGTCCAGGACCTGGAGCATCTCGTCGAGGATCAGGACGACGCTCTCGACCTGGACCATGACCAGGGTATTGCGGATCTGCTCGACTCGACTGCGCGCCTCGGCCAGGCAGTCACCGCAGGTCGGGTCGTCGGAATACCGCCGCAATGCGTCCTGGACCTCGACAAACAGCTTGTCGAGTTCGTCGCGGACCCAGTTCAGTGCGCTGGATGCCATCGGCCGGGTCCGCCGTCAGGCCCGTTGTTCGTCGGAGGACGTCGTATCGGCGTCGGGATCGGGATCCATCGCATCGGGGTCCTCGCCAACCGCCTCAGTAGCGCTGCCCGGCTCCGGCAGCTTGAAGTCCGATACCGAGGACTGCAGCTGGGCCGAGAGCTGGGCCAGATCCCCGATCGCCGCCGCGGTGGACTGCGTCCCCTGCGTGGTCTCGGAGGTGATCTCGCGGATCTGCGCCATGATGGAGGTCACGTCCTGCGCCATCTCGGACTGCTTGCGGGCCGAGGAGGAGATACCGTCGATCAGGTCCGCGAGATCGGCGGAGACCTGTTCGATCTCGGACAGCGCCTCGCCCGCGGCCTGGGCCAGTTCGGCCCCCTGGACCACGTTGGCGGTACTTTGCTCCATGGAGCTCACGGCCTCGCTGGTATCCGCCTGGATGGCCTTGACCAGACCTTCGACCTGACGGGTCGCGGAGGACGAACGTTCCGCGAGGCGCTGGACTTCGTCGGCCACCACCGCGAAGCCGCGGCCGGCCTCGCCCGCCGCGGAGGCCTGGATCGCCGCGTTCAGTGCCAGCACGTTGGTCTGTTCGGCGATGTCGTTGATCAGCCCGATGATGTCGCCGATCTCCTGCGAGGATTCGCCCAGTCGCTTGATCCGCTTCGCGGTCTCCTGGATCTGCTCGCGGATACTGTCCATGCCCTCAATGGAGCGGCGCACGGTGCCGGCCCCGCGGGACGCGATCTCCACCGAGTTACGTGCCACGGAGGCCGACTGCTCGGCATCCTGGGCCACCTTGTCCACCGAACGCGAGACCTCGTCGATCGCGTCATCCGCGCGCTGGATCTCGCGGGCCTGTTCTTCCGACTTCTCGGCCAGCCCCAGCACCTGCGAACGGGTGGACGCCGAGGACTCGCTGATGTCGGCCGCCACCGTGTTGATGGTCGCAACCAGGGTACGCAGGTTCTCGATCGCGTAGTTCATCGAGTCCGCGATGGCGCCGGTGAAGTCCTCGGTCACCGTCGCGTTCACGGTGAGATCGCCATCGGCGAGGTTCATCATCTCGTCAAGCAGGCGCAGGATCGCCTGCTGGTTGCGCTCGTTCTGGGCCTCGGTCTCGGCCAGTTCGCGCTTGGTGTCGCGGTAGAGGAACAGCCCCATCGCGATCAGCAGCAGCAGCGCCAGGCCACCAAAGCCGAAGCCGATCAGGGCGATCACGCCCGCCCGTTCGGCCTCCCGCGTGATGGCGGTCTCGAACGCGCCGGTCGTCTCGAGCATCGCGCCACTGCTGGCCTCGACACTGGAGGCCGCGGCATTGACCTCGAACACCTGGGTGGAGGTATCCAGAACCCCTTCCACCGCCTCGCTGAAGGCCACGAACAACGTGGCGATTTCCTGCAGCAGGGCCCGTGCCTGCGGGTCGTCAACCGGCTCCACACCCAGCGGGGCGAAGCCCTCGATCAGCCCGTCCAGCACCCGCCCGTACAGCGTCGCGTCACGCTCGAAGCGTTCGATGGCGGCGGCGGCCTCGGCGCCACCCTGCAGCACCCGGCCGAGGTTGTTGGCGATCCGCTGGATCAGCATGGTCTGGCGTGCCGCCACATAGACCTGCTCGGGCGGCTCGCCGATCTGGGTCATGCGCCGCACGACATCATCGGACAGCCGCGACAGTTCCGGAGAGAAGGCCGCCACCGCGTCGGAGAACTCGGTGATCAACTGGATATCCGAACGCCCGAGGATGACCGTGTTGATATGGTCCCGATAGGCGGACCACTCGCGGTCCACGGTGGCGATGTCCTCCTGCAGGGGTTCCGGCAGCGGCTGCAGCCCTTCGCCCCCGGTGCGGATCCGTTCCAGACGTGCCTCGAAGTCATCCCGCAGCGACTGCAGGTCGGAGAATGCCTGCTCGGAACCCGCGGCGGCCTCCAGCGAGCTGGTGGCCAGCCGCTGCGACAGCAGGCGCAGGTCGTTGGCCAGCGCGATCCGGTCACGATACTGGCTCTGCTCGTACTCGTGGTAGGTAAAGGCCCCGCCGGTCGCGATCAGGGCCAGCACCAGCAGCCCCCCGAGGACAAAATTACGTGCGCGACGACTCGATCCCATCAGTTCATACCCCCTGTCGCAGCCCCGCGCCCCGCGTCATCCGACTGCGGCTGCGGACTGTTCGCTACTGGATGTACCGGCCAAGCCCGTGCCGGTAAAGCGATTGTTGTCATTCAGCAGCAGATCCAGATCCAGCACCGGATGCAGCCGGTGCCCGAGATCGAATCCGCCGGTAATAAAGGGTCGGACAGCCTCGGGGACCGAGACCTCCAGACGGCGTTGGGACGGGATGCAGCGGCGCATCCCCTCGACCTGGCTGACCAGCAGCCCGGCCATACCCTGGCCCTGCGGCGCCACCACGATCCGCTGCCCGGTCGCGTCGTCCGGCAATGGCCGGTCCAGCAACAGCTTGCCCATATCGAACACCGGCAGCACCAGCCCGCGCAGGTTGCCCACCCCCAGCACGGCGGCATCCGCCAGCGGTACGCGGGTGAGCGTCATCGGATCGGCCACTTCGGCGATCGCGTCCATGTCGACCAGAAAGCGGAAATCGCCAACGCGCAGCAAGACCCCGCGCCAGCCCGTACCAATGTCCCGCCGCAACTCGCGATTGACGCGGCGCCCTTCGCGATCAAGGCTCGCGATCAGCGCAAACGGCGAGGACAGGTCGGTCTTCATGCCGAAAGGTACTTCCCGATGGTTTCCAGCAGGTTCTTCTCGACCACCGGCTTGGTGATGTAGTCCCGGGCCCCCTGGCGCATCGCCCAGACCCGGTCGGTCGCCTGATCCTTGGTGCTGACCACGACGACCGGCACATGCGCCGTCTCCTCGGCCTGGGACAGCTGGCGGGTCGCCTGGAAGCCGTTCAGCCCGGGCATCACGACATCCATCAGCACCAGATCCGGGACCTGCGACTTCGCGGCCGCGACCCCGTCCTCGCCGCTCTCGGCGGTGGTCACCGAATGCCCGTGCTTCTCGAGCATGGTACGCAGCACGTGGATCTCGGTCGGGGAATCGTCAACGATCAGAATACGGGCCATGGGGTTCGTCTTTCCTTGGTTGGTGTGGCGGAACGCGTCATGCCGAGGGGCTGGCGTACTGACGCATGGCACCCAGGAGGTCGTCCCTGGTGAATGGCTTGGTGAGGTAATCCTCCGACCCCACGACGCGGCCTTTCGCCTTGTCGAACACACTGTCCTTGCTGGACAGCATGATGATCGGCGTGGCGCGGAACTGCTTGTTGTTCTTGATCAGCGCGCAGGTCTGGTAGCCATCCAGGCGCGGCATCATGACGTCGATGAAGATAATGTCCGGACGCGACTCGGCGACCTTGGACAGCGCCTCGAAGCCGTCCACGGCGGTAATGACCTCGGCCCCGTGCTTTTGCAGCAAGGATTCGGCGGTGCGCCGAATGGTCTTGCTGTCGTCGATCACCATGACCTTGAGTCCCTGAAACTCGGTGGCCGAGTCCGCTTCGGCAAGCGCGTTAGACACCTTCTCCCCCCCTGGCCATTTCGCCCCGAATCTAGCGGAAGCGGGGCCGTGTGACAAACAGCACACCATGATATTGCATCGCGCGCAGCGCAATGCATCGAACGCCGCCACCACCCCCCCGGGTGCCGCGCGAGATTCGATCAGCGTGGCATACTGCCCGGACACCCCGCACGATCGAGGCAACGTGACCACGAACATTGCCATCCTGATGGACCCGGTGACGGACATCAAACCCTGGAAGGACACCAGCTTCGCGATGATGCTGGCCGCGCAGGCCCGCGGGCACCGCCTGCACTATCTCGAGCCGGCCGATCTGTGGATCGAGGAGGGCCGCGCGAGCGCGCGCAGCCGCCCCATCGAGGTGCGTGACCAGCGCGACGACTTCTTCCGCCTGGGCGATCCGGAGACGGGCCCGGCGGCCCGTTTCGATGTGCTGCTAATGCGCAAGGATCCACCGTTCGATCTCGAATACATCTATGCGACCTACGCCCTCGACCTCGCCGAACGCGAGGGCGTGCGGGTGTCGAACCGGCCGCAGGCCCTGCGCGACGTCAACGAGAAGGCCTTTACCGCGCACTTCCCGCAGTGCTGCCCGCCCACGCTGATCACCCGCGACCGAAGCCGCATCCGCGCCTTCCTCGAGGTGCAGGGCGATATCGTGGTCAAGCCGCTGGACGGGATGGGCGGGGCGTCGGTGTTCCGCATCCGCCAGGGCGACCCGAACACCTCGGTCATCCTCGAGACCATCACCGAATTCGACCAGCGCAGCGTGGTCGCCCAGCGCTTCCTGCCGGAGTTCACCGAGGGTGACAAGCGCATCATCCTGATCGGCGGCGAGCCCTGCCCCGATGCCCTGGCGCGCATCCCCGCCGCGGGCGAGAGCCGTGCCAATCTCGCCGCGGGCGGCCGCGGCGAGGCCCGCCCGCTGACCGAGCGCGACCGCTGGATCTGCCGCGAGATCGCCCCGGAACTCAAGGCCCGCGGCCTGGATTTTGTCGGCATCGACGTCATCGGCGACTACCTGACCGAGATCAACGTCACCAGCCCCACCGGCGTGCGCGAGCTGGACGCCACCGGTCACGACCTCGCCGGCCAGTACATCGACTATCTCACCCGCCCGATCGAAGGATGACCGGCATGCGCCGCGCGACGACCCTCACCCTGCTCCTGCTGCTCGCCACCCTCCTGCTGGCCGCCTGCGGCCGCGAGGAACCGGATACCGAACAGCTGGGCTTCTACGCCTTCGGGACTCTGGTGGACCTCAGCCTGTACCCCGCGGGCCAGTACGACGTGGAGGCCATCGGGACCGCGGTTCAGGAGGAACTGGAGATCCTGCATACCTCCTGGCATGCCTGGGAACCCGGATCCCTTGGCCGGACCAACGAACTGCTGGCCCTGCAGGGCGAATTCAGCGCCCCGCCCTCGGTCCTGCCGCTGATCGAGCGCGGCCGCGAGATGGAGGCCCTCAGCGAGGGGCTGTTCAACCCCGCCCTGGGCAGACTGGTGGCGGCCTGGGGCTTCCATCAGGACGAGCCCCAGGGCCCGCCGCCGGACGACGCAACCCTGGCGAAACTGCTGGACGACCCCCCGAGCATGCAGGATATCGAACGCAATGGCGTGCGCCTGCGGGGCACCCACCCGGACCTGCAGCTCGACTTCGGCGGGCTGGCCAAGGGGCTGGCGGTAGAGCGGGTGCTGGACCTGCTCGCGGAACTCGGGGTGGAGGCCGCGATCTTCAACGCCGGCGGCGACCTGATGACCCTGGGCCGCCCCGAGACACGCCCGTGGCGCGTGGGCATCCGCCACCCGCACGGCGGCGTGCTCGGCAGCATCGAACTGGACGGCGGCGAAGCCCTGTTCACCTCCGGCGACTACGAACGCGGCTATGACTGGGACGGCACGCGCATCCACCACGTGATCGACCCGCGCACCGGCCGCCCGAGCCAAGGCATCGACAGCGCCACCGTGCTCCACCACGACCCCGCCCTGGCCGACGCCGCCGCCACCACGCTGATGATCGCCGGCCCGGAGGCCTGGCCGGAATACGCCCGCAAGATGGGCATCGACCACGCACTGGTGGTACTGGAAGACCGCATCGAGGCCACGCCGGCACTGGCCGACCGGGTACAACCCGGACGCGACCGCGAGCCATTCGTGGTGCGCGAACTGCCGTGAACGCCGGCCGGCTGCGCTGGGGTGACGCACTGATCGGCAGCCTGGCCGCCGGGATCGTGGTGGCGGCCTTCGTGCTGGCCTACACCCCTGCGGGCGATGCCCGAGTGCTGGTCATCAACCAGGCCGGGGCCGCGCCGCAGCAGGAACCCCTGGATCGCGCCCGGGTCCTCGAGGTCCGGGGCCCGGCCGGCATCACCCGCATCGAGATCGAACCGGGCCGGGCACGCTGTGCCGACTCCCCCGGGCGCCAGGACATCTGCGAATCCAGCGGCTGGCTGCAGGCCCACGGCGACGTCGCCGTCAGCCTGCCCAACCGGCTGACGCTGCAGGTGCTCGGCACCGACCCCGGCTTCGACAGCATGCATTATTGAATCCCGTGGCGCCCGGGCATCCGCAGGCCGGCAGCGACGCCCGTGACCGGGCCATCGCCGCGCTGGCCGCCATCGCGATCGGCATCCAGATCCTCGAGGCCGCGATCCCCAGCCCGATCCCGGGCATCAAGCCGGGGCTGGCCAATATCGTCACCCTGATCACGCTGCTGGCCCTGGGCTGGCGCGCGGCTGTGGCGGTGACGCTGCTCCGCGTGGTCGGCAGCAGCCTGCTGCTGGGGACACTACTGAGTCCCGCCTTCTGGCTGTCGCTGGCCGGGGCCGTCGCGAGCCTCGCCCTGCTGGCGGTCCTGCGCCCCTTCGCCCCCCGCCATGTCGGACCGGTCGGTCTGGGCATCGCGGCGGCGATGGCGCACGTCGCGGGCCAGTTCCTGCTCGCCTGGGCGGTGATCATCCCGCATCCCAATCTGCCCCTGGTGCTGCCCCCGCTGTTGCTCGCCGCCCTGATCACCGGCAGCCTGACCGGTATACTGACCGCCCAGGTCCTCGCCGATCCGCGAATCCAGCGTCATGTCCACACTCCCCAGCCCAGCCAGTAGCCCCCGTCGAACCCGCGCGCTAGTGGGCGTCGGGGCCGTGCGTGGCCGCCCCGCCGGGCCGGAGGCGGCATGACGCCCCACGCCAGTCCGGGCACGCCCCCGCCGGAGACGCCGCGCGTGCAGGACCACCTGGGGACCATGATCTTCCTCGCGGTGGTCGCCCACGCGCTGATCATCCTGGGGATCGGCTTCGCGGTCGATCCCATCGAAAGCCCGACCCGCGAACCGCTGGACATCACCTGGGTCACCGACCCCGACGCCCCGCCGCCGGAGCCGGACGAAGCGGTCGAGCACATCGCCACCCGGGACCAGGCCGCCAGCGGCGAGGGCGAGGAGATCCAGGAGGCACAGGCGCCGGAGGCAGAGGATGCCGGGATCGGCGAGCCCGAGCCGGAGGGCCTCGATGCACCATTGCCGGAGGCCGGCCCGCTGGTCATGGACCCGGCACAGCCGGAACCCGAACCGGAACCCGACGCGGTCGCCGCCGACACGCCGGACGCACACGCCGCGGCTCCCGAGGTCGCCGACCCCGAGCCACTGGAGTCCCCCGACGCCGAAGACCGGCCCTCTGCAGCGACCCTGATGAACCGTGGCCTGGAGAGCGCCCGCGCGGCGCCCGCGGAGGAGCGCCAGGCATTCTCGACCCGGGCCAGCCGCACCCGCTACCTCGACAGCCTCGCCGCGCGCAGCGCCCCCGAGGCCGCCTACCTGCAGGCCTGGATCAACAAGGTCGAACGCCTGGGCAACCTGAACTATCCGGACGAGGCGCGGCGGCGCGGCCTGTCCGGGACCCTGGTCCTGTCGGTGCGCATCAACCCGGCGGGCGAACTGCTCGATATCCAGGTCGCCCGCAGCTCCGGGGAACCGGTCCTGGACCAGGCGGCGATCCGCATCGTGGAGCTGGCGGCCCCCTATGCCCCGTTCACGGACGCCATGCGCGAGGAATACGACGAACTGGTGATCACCCGCACCTGGGCCTTCCGCCGCGACCAGATGCAGCAGATCCGCTGACGGATCGGCCCGGCCCCGCCGGCTGCCTTGCGACCGGCCGGGTCAGCATCGATACTGGAGCCATGAATCCGACGACCGCCCGCCACGAGCCCGACAGCCTGCGCGATCACTTCCTGATCGCGATGCCGAGCCTGAACGATGGCTACTTCAGCCATGCGGTCACCTATATCTGTGACCACGACGAAGAGGGCGCGCTGGGGCTGGTCATCAATCAGCCTACCGAGTTCTCGCTGCGCGAACTGCTGGAGCACGTGGAACTGGAGCCCGGCGAGGACCTGCCGGAGATGCCGGTCTACCGCGGCGGCCCGGTGCAGCCGGAACACGGCTTCGTGCTGCATTCCGCCGAGCAGACCTGGCGCGGCAGCCAGCCCATCACCGACTCCATCATGTTGACCACCTCGCGCGACATCCTCGAGGCAATCAACGCCGGGCAGGGCCCGCGCCGAGTCCTGATCGCGCTGGGCCACGCCGGTTGGGGCCCTGGCCAGCTGGAGAGCGAGCTGGCCGAGAATGCCTGGCTCACCGCCCGCGCCGACGCCGACATCCTCTTTGACCGCCCCAGCGCCGAGCGCTGGCGCGCCGCCGCCGAACTGATCGGCATCGACGTCAATCTGATCAGCTCGGCCTCCGGCCACGCCTGATCGTGGGGCTGCTGGCGTTCGACTACGGGCGACGCCGAATCGGGGTCGCGGTCGGCGAAGAGCTGACCGGCTCGGCCCGCGGCCTGCGCACGTTCGCCAGCGACGCGCCCGACCTGTGGTCCGGCATCGACACGCTGGTGGCGGAATGGGCCCCGGAGGGTTTCGTGGTCGGCTGGCCGACCCAGGCGGACGGCAAGCCCACGCCACTGGCGCGGCGCATCCGGGGCTTCGCCCGCACCCTCGAAGAACGCTACGGGCAACCGGTATACTGGAGCGACGAGCACCTGACATCCCACCTGGCCCGCGAGCGCCGCCGGCCGGGACGCCACGACCCGGGGCTGGACGCCCATGCCGCCGCGGTCATCCTCGAAGGCTGGTTTCTGGAGAACGCATCATGACGCCGGACGTCCCGACCCTGCTCGACGACATGGCCGAACAGGCCCGCCACCATCTCAAGACCCACGGGATCGACCAGCCGATCGTCGTCGGCATCCATTCCGGTGGCGTCTGGATCGCGGAGCACCTGCGCGAACGCCTGGGGGTGGAGCGCCCCCTGGGCAAGCTCGACATCAGCTTCTACCGCGACGACTTCTCGCGCATCGGCATGCACCCGCAGGTACGCCCCTCCGAGTTGCCGGAGGATCTGGACGGAGAGCACGTGCTGCTGGTCGACGACGTCCTGTTCACCGGGCGCACGATCCGCGCGGCGCTGAACGAGCTGTTCGACTACGGCCGCCCCGCCTCGGTAACCCTGGCGGTGCTGGTCGAGCGCGACGGACGCGAACTGCCCATGGAGGCCGCGATCGTCGGGGCCCACATGGAGCTCGGCAAGACCGAACAGATCAAGCTGCGCGGGCCCGAGCCGCTGCGCCTGGAGCGGGTCGCCATCGACCCCGAGGACCTGAAGGCCTGAGCCAGCGGAAGCACGACGGATGACCGAGACCCTGATCGCCCACCCCGGCGCGCGCCTACCCGAACCGGGCCCGCTGCCCAACCGCCTGCAGCTGACCGACGACGGTCAGCTGCGCCACATGCTGACCATCGAAGGCCTGAACCGGGAGCTCCTCACCGAGATCCTGGACACCGCCGAGTCGTTCGCCAACATGAACGAGAAGGCGGTGAAGAAGGTCCCGCTGCTGCGCGGCAAGACCATCGTCAACCTGTTCTTCGAGGCCAGCACGCGCACCCGCACCACCTTCGAGCTGGCCGCCAAGCGCCTGTCCGCGGATGTGCTGAACGTGAACATCAACACGTCCTCGGCGGTGAAGGGCGAGAGCCTGCTGGACACCCTGCGCAACATCGAGGCGATGAACGTCGACATGTTCGTCGTGCGCCACGAGGAGAGCGGCACCGCGCACTTCATCGCCCGCCACGTGGCCCCGGGCATCAGCGTGCTGAATGCCGGCGACGGCCGCCACGCGCATCCGACCCAGGCGCTGCTGGACATGTTCACCATCCGCCGCCACAAGGGCGACTTCACCAAGCTGAAGGTCGCGATCGTCGGCGACATCCTGCACTCGCGCGTGGCGCGCTCGCAGATCCACGCGCTGAACATCCTGCAGACCGGCGAGGTGCGCGTGGTCGCACCCTGCTCGCTGCTGCCGGCGGATGTCGACCAGCTCGGCGTGCACGTCTACAACGACCTCGACGCCGGGCTGCAGGATGTCGACGTGATCATCATGCTGCGCCTGCAGCGCGAGCGCATGGAACACGCCCACCTGCCCTCCGAACACGAGTACTACCAGCTGTTCGGCCTGACCTCTCGGCGCCTGCAGCTGGCCCATCCGACCTGCCTGGTCATGCACCCCGGGCCCGCCAACCGCGGGGTGGAGATCGAGTCCGCAGTGGCCGACGGCCCGCACTCGGTGATCCTGGAACAGGTCACCTACGGCATCTCCGTGCGCATGGCGGTGATGTCCATGGTGATGGGGGCCCACCAGGCATGAGCGTGCTGATCGAGAACGCCCGTATCCTCGACCCGGTGGACGGCTTCGACGCCGTCGGCTCGCTGTGCGTGCAGGGCAGCGAGATCCTCGCCCGCGGCCAGGCCCCGGACGGTTTCGAGCCGCGCCGGCGGATCGACGCCAGCGGGCTGTGGCTCATCCCCGGCCTGATCGACCTCGCGGCGCGCCTGCGCGAGCCGGGGCAGGAACACAAGGCCACCGTCGCCAGCGAGACCCTGGCGGCGGCCCGCGGCGGAATCACCAGCCTGGTGGTGCCGCCGGACACCGAACCTCCGATCGACTCGCCCGCCGAGGTGGAGCTGATCAACCGCCGCGCCCGCCAGGCCTGCGGCGTGCGGGTGTACGTGCTGGGCGCGCTGACCCATCAACTGGAGGGCCAGCAGCTCGCCGAGATGGCGGCCCTGATGCAGGCCGGCGCCCGCGGGGTCAGCAACGCCAGCAAACCGCTGGCCAGCCTGCTGGTGCTGCGCCGCGCACTGGAATACGCGACCACCTTCGGCCTGACCATCGTGCTGTCCGCCCAGGACCCGGCCCTGACCGGCTCCGGCTGCATGCACGAGGGCGCGGTCTCCACCCGCCTCGGTCTGGCCAGCATCCCCGAGGCGGCGGAAACCGCCGCGCTGGGCGCCATCCTGGCCCTGGTCGAACAGACCGGGGCGCGGGTCCATGTGGCCCGCCTGTCGACCCGGCGCGGTGCGGAGATGATCACCAAGGCGCGCGCCGAGGGCCTGCCGGTCAGCGCGGACGTGGCCGCCCACCAGCTGTTCCTGACCGAGGTGGACGTCGCGGAATACGACCCGAACTGTCATGTGATCCCGCCCCTGCGGGGCCAGCGCGACCGCGACGGGCTGCGCGCGGCGGTCGCGCGCGGCGACATCAGCGCCATCTGCTCCGACCACCAGCCGCACGAGCCCGACAGCAAACTGGGGCCCTTCGCCGGCACCGAGCCCGGCATCTCGGCGCTGGAGACCCTGCTGCCGCTGACGCTGCGCCTGGTCGAGGACGGGCTGATGAGCCTGCACGAGGCGCTGGCCCGGGTGACCAACGGGCCGGCGGAGATCCTCGACTTTGCCCAGGGCCGCCTGACACCAGGGGCACGCGCCGACTTCGTGCTGTGGGACCCGACCGCGATGCAGGAGGTGCGGCGCGAGGACTGGCTGAGCGCCGGCCACAACACCCCCTTCTTCAACTGGACCTTCTCCGGTCAGGTCCGCGAGACCTGGGTCGCCGGACGCCCGGTCTGGACCCTGCCCACCGAGGGAAACCCCGAGGACACCGCATGACTGCGCGCGAGACCGCCGCCCGCCCCCACCGGGGCACGATCTTCCAGGAAGAGGGGCGCATCCTGGACCACCACGATGCCGGGGCGGACCAGTGGATCCTGCGGGTCTTCGCCCCCGAATGTGCCCGCGCGGCCCAGCCGGGGCAGTTCGCCCACCTGCAGTGCGCGCCGCGACTGCTGATGCGCCGGCCGCTGTCGATCCAGCGCGTGGACCGCGAGGCCGGCTGGGTGGAGTTTCTCTACAAGGTCGTGGGAGACGGTACCCGTGCGCTGTCGCAACAGGTCAAGGGCGACACCCTCAGCGTGCTGGGCCCGATCGGCCAGCCCTTCCGCCTGCACCCGGAGCGACCGAAGCGGCTGCTGCTGGGTGGCGGGGTCGGCATCCCGCCAATGATCTTCCTGGCCCATCGCCTGCACCTGCAGGGCGAGGCCGGGCAGACCCACGCGGTGCTGGGCTCCGAGGTCCCGTTCCCGTTTCACGCGCGCCCCTCCGAGATCCTGTGGCCGGGGCTCCCGGACGGCGCGATCGCGACCCTGCCGCTGCTGGAGGACTGGGGCGTGGCCTGTCGCCTGACCTCGAAGGCCGGGCTGCCGGGCGCCTTTGACGGCTTCGTGACCGATCTCGGGCGCGCCTGGCTGGCCGGGCTGTCGCCGGCGGAACGCGACCAGGTGGAGATCTTCGCCTGCGGCCCGCACCCCATGCTCGAGGCCTGCGCAGAACTGGCGGCGGAGTTCGACCTGCCCTGCCAGGTCTCGCTGGAGGAGTTCATGGCCTGCGCGGTGGGCGGCTGCGCCGGCTGCACGGTCCCGGTGCGTACCCCGGAGGGGGTGGCGATGAAGCGGGTCTGCGTGGATGGCCCGGTGTTCGCGGCGGCGGATGTCTTTCCGGAGCCGGAGCGGGCCTGAGGGAAAGACCCTGGCCTGACTTTGGCAGGGGCTTCGCCGGCGAGCCGGCTCCTACTTGTCAGGGAGCTTGAGCTCCTCCTCGGTTTCGTCGGCGGAGGACACACCACCGCCGAAGTTCAGGCGCCATTCGAGATCGGCGCGCGAGTCGGCCTTGTTCAGGGCCTCGTCCAGCATCACATCCCCGGTCTTGAACAACTTCACGATGGCCTGATCGAAGGTCTGCATGCCCACGGACGCGCCCTTCGCCATCACCTCCTTGATCTCGCTGATCTTCTCGTCCCGGATCAGCTCCGCGATGTAGGACGTATTGATCAGAATTTCCAGCGCGGCGACACGCCGCCCATCCTTGGTCTGCAGCAGGCGCTGGGCCACGATCGCACGCAGGTTCAGTGACAGGTCCGACAGGATCTGCGGGCGGTTGTCCTCGGGGAACAGGTTGATCACCCGGTCCAGCGCCTGGGTGGCGTTGGTCGCGTGCAGGGTGGTCAGCACCAGGTGGCCGGTATCGGCGTAGGTCAGGGCCGCGCGCATGGTCTCGCGTGAACGCACCTCGCCGACCATGATCACGTCCGGCGCCTCGCGCATGCCCTCCTGCAGGGCATGGTCGTAGCTGGGGGTATCAATCCCCACCTCGCGCTGGCCCACGATCGAACGCTTGTGGCTGAACAGGAACTCGATCGGGTCCTCGACCGTGAGGATATGCCCGCTCTTGTTCGTGCTGCGGTAGTCGATCATCGATGCCAGGGTGGTCGATTTCCCGGTGCCCGTTGCCCCCACGATCAGCACCAGCCCGTCGTTGTGCGAGACAAACTCCTTCAGCACGGGGGGCAGGCCCAGTTGCTCGATGGTCGGGATCGCTACGCGGATGAAACGGATGACCATCGCGACCTCGCCGCGCTGGCGATAGACGTTCACGCGAAAGCGTCCCAGTCCCTCGCGCGACAGGCCAAAGTTGACCGCGGTCTCGCGCTCGAAGATCTCCGCCTGGTGCTCGTTCATCATCTCGCGGGCGATACTCTCGGCCTGGCCCGGGGCCAGCGCCTTGCGCGAGATGGGCTGGAGCTGGCCGTCGACCTTGATGCTGGCCGGCGCGCCGGTCAGGAAGAACAGGTCCGACGCGGCCTTCTGCGCCATCAGTTTCAGGTAGGGCTCGATCTGCAACTGGCTCATAGTCTGTTTCCCTGACCCGACGCGCTAGCGCAGGTTGAAGTCCTCGGCGCGCTCGTCGACCGCCAGACCCTCGCCTTCATCCTTCACCGCGGGCGCGCCGTCATCCTGGGCACGCTGGCTGTCGAGCTTGATGCGCAGGCGCAGATCGTTCACCGAGTCGGCGTTGCGCAGAGCCTCGTCGTAACTGATCTGGCGATTTTCGTAGAGATCGAACAGGGCCTGGTCGAAGGTCTGCATGCCCTGCTCGCGCGAGCGCGACATGAGCTCCTTCATCTCGTGTACCTCGCCCTTCAGGATCAGGTCCGACATCAACGGGGTGTTGATCATGATCTCCACCGCCGGCACCCGACCCTCGCCACTCTCCTTGCGCACCAGGCGCTGCGAGATCACCGCCTTCAGGTTCAGCGACAGGTCCATCAGCAGCTGCTCGCGCCGGTCCTCGGGGAAGAAGTTGATGATCCGGTCCAGCGCCTGGTTGGTGCTGTTGGCATGCAGCGTGGACAGGCACAGGTGACCGGTCTCGGCGAAGGCGATGCCGTAGTCCATGGTCTCGCGGTCGCGGATCTCGCCGATCAGGATCACGTCCGGGGCCTGGCGCAGGGTGTTCTTCAGCGCGATCTCGTAGTTCTCGGTGTCCACCCCGACCTCGCGCTGGGTGATGATGCTTTTGTCGTGCTCGTGCACGAACTCGATCGGATCCTCGATGGTGACGATGTGGTCGGCCGTGGTGCGATTGCGGTAGCCGATCATCGCCGCCAGCGAGGTGGACTTGCCCGACCCGGTACCGCCCACGAAGATCACCAGCCCGCGACGCTCCTGGGTGATCTTCTCCAGCTGCGGCGGCATCTGGATGTCCTCGAATTTCGGGATCACCGAATTGATGGTGCGCAGCACCATGCCCGGGCTGCCGCGCTGGGTGAAGACATTCACGCGGAAACGCGACACACCCTGCAGGCCGATCGCGAAGTTGCACTCCTGGTGGCGCTCGAACTCGGCCGACTGCTTGTCGTTCATCAGCGAGCGCACCAGCGCCTGGGTGTGCGAGGGCGTCAGCTTCTGCTCGGTCATCGGCACCACGCGGCCGTCGATCTTGGCCGCCGGCGGCATCCCCACAGTAATGAACAGGTCCGACCCGCCCCGGTCCACCAGGGCCCGCAGCAGGTCATGCATGTACTTGATCGCCTTGTCACGATCCATGGCGTTCTCCCCTGATACCCGGTGCGGCGTTCACGCCAAGCGGGCCGTCTCGATCAAATGGAATCCGGGTTGGCCGCCTTGCGGCGAGCATCCTCGCGACTGATCACGCCCTGCGCCAGCATGTCCTTCAGGCACTGGTCGAGCGTCTGCATGCCGGTGCCGGCACTGGTCTGGATGGTCGAGTACATCTGGGCGATCTTGTTCTCGCGGATCAGGTTCCGGATCGCCGGCGTGCCGAGCATGATCTCGTGCGCCGCGATCCGGCCGCCACCGATCTTCTTCATCAGGGTCTGCGCGATGACCGCGCGCAGCGACTCCGACAGCATCGCGCGGACCATGTCCTTCTCCGCCGCCGGGAACACGTCGACGATACGGTCGATGGTCTTGGCCGCGGAGCTTGTATGCAGGGTGCCGAACACCAGGTGCCCGGTCTCGGCCGCGGTCAGCGCCAGGCGGATCGTCTCGAGGTCGCGCAGCTCGCCCACCAGAATCGTGTCCGGGTCCTCGCGCAGCGCCGAACGCAGGGCCTCGCTGAAACCGTGGGTATCGCGGTGCACCTCGCGCTGGTTGACCAGCGACTTCTTCGATTCGTGCACGAACTCGATCGGGTCCTCGATGGTGAGGATATGCCCGTAGTCGTTCTCGTTGCGGTGGTTGACCATGCCCGCCAGCGTGGTGGACTTGCCCGAGCCGGTGGGGCCGGTGACCAGCACGATGCCGCGCGGGTAGTTCGAGATCTCCTCGAAGATGCGCGGGGCGCCCAGCTCTTCGAGGGTCAGGACCTTGGAGGGGATGGTCCGGAACACCGCAGCCGCGCCGCGGTCCTGGTTGAAGGCATTGACACGGAAGCGCGCCAGCCCGGAGACCTCGAACGAGAAGTCCGTCTCCAGGAACTCCTCGTAGTCCTTGCGCTGACGGTCGTTCATGATGTCGTAGATCAGGCCCTGGACCTCTTTGTGGTCCATGACCGGCACATTCACCCGGCGCATGTCGCCGTCGATGCGCACCATCGGCGGCATGCCGGCGGAGATGTGCAGGTCCGAGGCCCCGTTCTTGACCGCGAAGGCCAGCAACTGCGTGATATCCATGCATCCCCCTGTTGTCGGGCGCCACGCCAAGGCGCGCCAGCACCCGGGTGGCAGCCGCAACCACCACGCCCTGTCGCTTGATGAAGGGCCGCGTAAAAATCCGCGGTGACCTTGTGTTCTTCCGGACTATATCATAGGGAAATGACCACACCAGACCATGCCCTGAGCACCGTTCGGACCCGTATCGACGCCGCCTGCCGCGAGGCCGGACGCGACCCGGATACGGTCCGGCTGCTGGCCGTCAGCAAGACGCGCGACGCGGACGAGATCCGCGCCCTGCATGCCTGCGGCCAGTCTGCGTTCGGCGAGAACTACGTGCCCGAGCTGGTGGACAAGTACGACGCCCTGGAGGCACCCCCGGCGCCGCTCGGACTCGAATGGCACTTCATCGGCGCACTGCAGGGCAACAAGACCCGCGCGGTGGCCGAGCGGGCGGCCTGGGTGCATACCGTCGATCGCGAACGCATCGCGCGGCGCCTGTCGGACCAGCGCCCGGCGGGCCTGCCGCCGCTGCAGATCTGCCTGCAGGTCAACATCAGCGAAGAACCGCAGAAGGCCGGCGTGGCGCCCGCCGAGGCCGCCACCCTGGCCAATGCCGTGCGTGACCTGCCGGGACTGGAACTGCGCGGCCTGATGGCCATCCCCGCCGCCGAGGACGACCCGCGGCGCCAGCGGGAACCCTTTGCGCGCCTGCGCGCACTGCGCGATACCCTGAACAGCCAGGGGCATACACTCGACACCCTGTCCATGGGCATGTCCGGCGATCTCGAGGCCGCGATCCTCGAAGGCGCCACCCTGGTGCGGGTCGGCACCGCCCTGTTCGGCCCGCGTCCACCCAAATAAGGAGTCTGCATGACGGAACACCGCTTCGAGGTCGGCTTCATCGGGGCCGGCAACATGGGCGAGGCCCTGATCCAGGGGCTGGTCCAGTCCGGCCACGCCGCCGAACGCATCGCGATCGCCGACAAGAGCGCCGAGCGCGTGCGCGACCTGCAGGCCCGCTACCCGGGTCTGGCCAGTGCCGAGGCCACGGAACTGGCCGCCGAAGCCGCCACCCTGGTCCTCGCCGTCAAGCCGCAGACCCTCCCGGATCTGGCCCCGACCCTGCGCGAGGCGGTGTCCCGCGGCGAGCCCCTGGTGATCTCCGTGGCCGCGGGCATCACCACAGCCCAGCTGGCCGGCTGGCTGGGCGACGCCACGCGCCTGGTCCGGGCGATGCCGAACACCCCGGCCCTGGTGGGCGCCGGGGTCACCGGGCTGTACGCCGCCCCCACCGCCGGCCCCGCGGACCACACCACCGCGACCCGGCTACTGGAAGCGGTCGGACGCGCGATCTGGGTCGAGGACGAGGAGCAGATGCACGCGGTGACCGCCACCTCCGGCAGCGGGCCTGCCTACGTGTTCCTGATGATCGAGGCCATGCAGGAGGCGGCGCAGTCGCTGGGCCTGCCGGCCGATACCGCACTGGAGCTGACCCTGGGCACCCTCGCCGGCGCCACCCGCCTGGCCACCGAGAGCGACGAGAGCCCCGCCGAACTGCGCCACCGCGTGACCTCCCCCGGGGGCACCACTGAACGCGCCCTGCAGGTACTGGAGGACGGCGACCTGCGCGACCTGATGCGCCGCGCAATGACCGCGGCCGCCGACCGCTCGCGCGAACTCGGCCGCTGAAACCCCAGGGAGACGCTGATTTAATCGCACGTCCGCGCTCGAGTCGCTTTTGCGTGCGAACAAGGCGCGGTGACTGCCGTGCAGTCATTCTGCACAAGGGAACCGCAACGCCGTTCCCGCGCCCGTTTTTGATCAACAACGGGCGGCCGAGCCCCTGCTTTCAATAGCTTGTGGGGTTGGTGCCCCCCGATTCTGAATGAATATGGCCCGATCCTGCGTTGCGCCGCTTGCGGGTAGAACCACTACCCGCTGCACGACGCGCCTTGTCTCGGAACGATTGTCTCGAACAACTGGGGGGGCACCAACGCGGACGTGCGATTAAGTCAGCGTCTCCCTAGTTCACCACGAAGCGCACGAAGGCACGAAGAAGGGCCAGGTCAAGAGCGATTCACAGGAAGTTCGGAAGGAGGAAAATGGGTTGGGGGCTGAGGCCGGCGCCAGCCGCGACCGCAAAGGCAAAAGCGCGGGGCCGCGCCCCACAGCCGCCCCACAAGACCTCTTCCTGACTTCCCTTCTTCCTGTAAACCCGCCCTTGACCTTCTTCGTGACTTCGTGAGCTTCGTGGTAAAACCGCCCTTGCCTTTCAAAGTCTCGACGTGGGCCGTCAGCGCAGTTCGGCGAGGAGCTGGCGGATCATGCGCTCGGCCTGGGCGCCGTAGCCGCCGCCGAACAGGTGGTCGTGGTTGAGGATGTGGTAAAGGTTGTAGAGCGTACGGCGCACGCCATAGCCCGGGTCGATGGGCAGGATCTCCTCGTACGCGGCCACGAAGTCCTGCCCGGGGTGGCCGAACAGCTCCATCATTGCCAGATCGGCCTCGCGGTCGCCGTAGTACACCGCCGGATCAAAGATCGTCGCGCGCCCGTCCGCCAGGAATCCCCAGTTGCCGCTCCACAGGTCGCCGTGCAGCAGCGATGGCTCGGGGCGGTAGTCGACAAAGAAGCCGTCCAGGGAGGCCTCCAGCTCCTCCAGCACCCCCAGCAACGAGCGCGAGGCCCCGCGCTCGCGCGCCAGCCGGCGCTGGAAGCCCAGGCGCTCGTCGCGATAGAACGAGACCCAGTCGTCGTGCTCGGTATTCGACTGCGGGGTGCTGCCGATGAAGTTGTCGTGATCCAGCCCGAAGCGCGTCCGGGTCTTCTGGTGCATGTCGGCGATCCCGTGCCCCAGGGCCACACCGTCGCGACGCCCGCCCAGCGCGAGATCCTCCATCACCAGGAAGTGGGTACTGCCGGCGGAGCCAGTCCCCACCACCTCGGGGATCTTCAGCCGTTCGCAGCGCGCGAGTTCTTCCAGGCCGCGCGCCTCGGCGGCGAACATCGCGGCGCCATCGCCCCCGCTCAGCTTGACGAAGAAGCGACGCCCGTCGGTCCCGGTCAGGCGCTGCGCCTGGTTGATGGAGCCCCCGGAACAGGCCTGGCTTCCTGTCGGCTCGAACGGCGTTCCGGTATGGTCGGCAATGCACTGGGCCACCGCCGCCGTCACGGCATCGGGGCCCGCTGAATCGAATCGGTTCATCCTCGGCATCCGGGTTGCTCTGCAACATGCAGGGTACCGGCTGACGCAGGATTCGTCAGGAGACCCCCATGGCCTTTCGCAAGCTCGAACCCCTGTGCGACAAGATCGGCGCCGAGCGCATCCGCGCGGTGATCGACGACTTCTACCGCCGCCTCTCGGCCGACCCCGAGATCGGTCATCACTTCGAGCGCATTCAGGACTTCCCGGATCACGTGAACCGGATCGCCGATTTCTGGTACCAGAACCTGGGCGGGCGCCTGGAACAGCCGCCGACCATCGACATGGTCGGCAAGCACGCGCCGCTGAACCTGACCGAGGCCGACCTGGCCATCTGGATGCGCCACTTCAAGGCCACCACCGAAGAACACCTGGAGGCCCCGCTGGCGGCCGAATGGCAGCAACTGGCCGACGGCATCGCCAGCCGCATGCGCGAGGACATCATCCGCGGCTAGTTCCAGCACCCTGTTCTTCACCACGAAGCGCACGAAGAAGGTCAAGGGCAGTTTTACAGGAAGAAGGGAAGTCAGGAAGAGGTCTTGTGGGGCGGCTGCGGGGGCGGCCCCGCGCTGTTGCCTTTGCGGTCGCGGCTGACGCCAGCACCCAGCGGCGGCCCCAGCCCCTCAACCCATTTTCCTCCTTCCGATCTTCCAACCTTCCTGTGAATCGCTTTTGAACTGGCCCTTCTTCGTGTCTTCGTGAGCTTCGTGGTGAACAGACGCCCTAGCAGGCGTTTTCGGTGTAGCCCGGGGCGTCGCAGAAGGCGCGGCTGAGGGTGATGCCCGCATCGCCCGGCAGGGCGGCCAGGTGGCGTTCGCGGCTGGCGGCCAGGCGGTCCTGCGGCGTGACTGGATACAGCAGCGTGGACAGCGACGGCGGCTCCTGCCCCAGGCGCACCGCGTACAGGATACGGTAGGCAAACACCCGGCGAATGTAATCGCGAGTCTCGGAGAACGGGATCAGTTCGGCCCAGATATCCGGGTCCATCGCCCGATCCTCCGGCAGCCAGGAACGCACGCGGTGGGCCCCGGCGTTGTAGGCCGCGGTGGACAGCAGGCTGTGACCGCCAAAGCGGTCGAGGTTGCGCCGCAGGTAGTAGGTCCCGAGCCGGGCGTTGGTCGCCGGGTCGAGGATGTCCCAGTCGGAGTTCACCCGTACCCCGGCCGCCGAGGCGATCGAGCGGCCGGTCGCCGGCATCACCTGCATGATCCCCAGCGCGCCGGCCCCGGAACGCACGTCATGCAGGAACGCGCTCTCCTGGCGCGCGATGGCCATGGCCCAGGCCGGGTCGATGGCCTGTTCGCGGGCCCCGGTCACGATGAGGTCGTCAAAGGCCAGCGGGAAGCGCAGTTCGATGTCGTCCCAGTTGCGCGCCCGCGCGGCGGTGAAGATCGCGCGGTCATGCCAGCCCCAGTCGGCGAAGGTGCGCGCCGCCGACTCCAGTTCCGGCGTATCCCAGCCCGCGATCGCATGGGTCCACTCGCGGCGGGCCTCGGCGTAGCGATCCAGGCGAACCAGCTCGCGCATGCGCTGCATGCCGGCATGCTCACGCATGGCCGCCCGGCGCCCGTCGTCCAGCACCAGGGGCTCATGCCCGATACGGTAGGGCTGGCCCAGCCGGTCAGCGGCCAGGAAGCCGTGGAAGTTGCGCTCGCGGGCGGCGCGCTCGTAGAAGCGCCGGGCAGCCTCCAGCGACTCGGTCTGCTCCAGCGCCCGGGCGTACCAGTACTGCCACGCCGCCTCGTCACGCACGTCGCGATCCATGGCGCGGATCGCATCCATCACCGTCGCCCAGTCGCGCTCGTACAGGGCCGCCCGCACCTGCCACTGGCGCAACTGAGTATCGAACACCTCGGGTTCCAGGCGGGCCATGAAGTCCAGGGCCTCGGGGCGATAGCGCAGGGCCAGACGCAGGGCAAGTGCGTGCTGCACGCGCCCGGCGGCCTCGGTCGACAGCCCGAGCGCGTCCCCGGACGCCTCCCAACCTTCCAGCGCGGCGTCCAGATCCTGTCGGACCCAGCGGGTAAAGGCCCGCTCCAGCAGCGCCTCGGCCGAGCGGTGATCGTCGGCCTGGAAGTCGACCTCCACCACCCGCGCGGGGCGGCTGGCCAGGTCCAGCCAGCGTTCCGCCCAGCGGCGATCGGCATCCGCCAGATAGCGCCGCAGATAACGGGCAAGACCGGTCTGGCCAGCCTTTACGGCAAGCTCGAAACGCTCCCAGGCAAGCTCGCCGGTCAGACCGTCGGCGTCGCGCCAGGCGGCCAGCACGGGGTCGCAGGCGGACGGGCGGGATTGTCCGTGCAACCAGATGGACTCCATGTCTTCCAGCGCGGCATCGCGGTCGCCGGCCTTCAAGAGCGCCTGGCGCCGATAGCAGTCCTGCTCGACCGACAGCGACGGCTTCGCCCCGGTGGCCGCGACAAACTCAAGGTAGTCCTCCCACTGTTCCTCGCGCGCGAGGTGCGTCAGGTAACTACTGCGCAGCCGCGCGGCCAGCGGGGTGTCGTCATGTTCGCGCACGAAGTCGCGCACGGCGTCCGGTTCGGCGCGACCGAGATTGCGCGCGAGTTCGCGGTAATCCAGATAGGGGGTCAGCGGATAGCCGGTCAGGGTGCTGCGCGCGGCGCGGTAGGCGGTCATGTCGCCTCGGTTCAGCGCCCGCTCCGCCAGCAGGAACAGACTGCGCTCGAAGACGTAGCGGTCGTCCTCCGCGGCCGCCGCCGGCAGCGACGCGGCCAGGGCCAGCAACAGGCCGGCCAGCCCGACGATTACGTTCCTGGAAAGGCGCATGCCCTGCCCTCGCATCAATGGTTCTTCATGATCGGCCAGCCCCGGGGCGCTTGCAACGGGTTCCGGCCGGTTTCGCGGGGGCATGCCGGCAGTTCCGGCAGGAAGGCGGCCGGATCAGGACTCCAGCACGCGTGACTCGCCGCGCGCCAGGCCGTCAAGGGTCCAGGAGCCGACCCGGTAGCGCACCAGCCGCAGGGTCGGGTGACCCACTGCTGCGGTCATCCGGCGCACCTGGCGATTGCGCCCCTCGCGCAGGGTGATGGCCAGCCAGCGGGTCGGGATATGGCGGCGGAAACGCACCGGCGGATCCCGCTCCGGAAGATCCGGTGGATCCATGCGCTCCACCTTCGCCGGGCGCGTGAGGCCATCCTTCAGCTCGACGCCCTCGCGCAGGGCAGCGAGCGCGGCATCGTCGGGCTCGCCCTCGACCTGGACCCAGTAGGTCTTGCTGGTCTTGTGCTGCGGCTGGGTCAGGCGCGCGTTCAGGCGGCCGTCGTCAGTCAGGACCAACAGGCCCTCGCTGTCGCGGTCGAGGCGTCCGGCCGGATAAACGCCGGGGATCTTGATGTAGTTGGCCAGCGTCGGTCGCCCCTCGGGGTCGGTGAACTGCGGCAGCACACCCCAGGGCTTGTGGAACAGGACAATCCGGGCCATGAACGGCGCGTCAGTCGCAGCGCAGGGTGACGCGCTCGGCGAAGTAGCGACCGAGGTCGTAATCGACGCTGGCGCCGTAGTCCAGCGCCATCGCGCGCGCCACCATGGCCGGATCCGGGCGCGGACGCTCGAGCTGCGCCTGGCAGGTCGCATCCACCAGGCCGGAGGCATCGACAATACGCGTGCCGTGGGGCTCCTCGTGCAGGATCTCGATGAAATACGTCGGGTCGTAGACCTTGTACTCCAGCGGTGCGAGGGCGGGATCCACGGGGGTCTCCAGCTCCAGCCGGAAACGGAACTGCAACAAGCCGTCCTCCATCGCCATGCGCGGCGCCCCGGCGGCGGCGATTGCGATCGCCTCGCCTTCCACCTTCAGGTGGCTGTACCAGCGGTACTCGTCGAGGTTGTCGAGGATTTCGGTCGCCAGCCCCTGCAGGCGCGCCTCCGGGGTGTCACCGGACTGGTGTTCCTGGGCGTCGTCATAGAGGTATTGCCCGTAGGTCGGGTCGAAGCGCCAGTGGTGGAGCATGTGGGTGATCTGCCCGTCGGCATCGCGCTCGAAACTAATGCGCAGGTCGATCCAGGCGTGCGGGTGGGCCTGTACGGCGACCGGCAGTAGTACCAGCGCCATCAGGATCAGGATCGCGGGGAATATCCGGTTTCGGTTCATGCGCTCTGTCTCGTATCGGCCCGGAGCCAGGCATTGGCGGCGGCCAGCAGCGACGCGTGATAGGCCGGGGCCACCCCCAGCTCCCGCAGCCAGGCGGGCGTATCCGGGTCCGGGCCCCGGGGCCGCAAGTGTCGGACCGCCGGCAGGCCCGGGATACGGTCCGCGAGTCCGGTCAGGCGACGCGCCCGGCGCAGGCTTTCGGCATTCGCGGCGACTGCGGCCGCCACTGCGGGCGCGCGACGGATATTGCAGCGGGCCACCGCCGCCGGGTCCGCCAGCACGGTGTCCAGGTCATGCAGCCGGCGCAGGATGCGCGCGGCAGTCTTCGGGCCCACGCCGTCGATGCCGGGGATGTTGTCGCTGGCATCGCCGGCCAGCGCCAGCATGTCGGCGACCTGCTCCGGGCGGATGCGGAAGCGCTTCTCGATCGCGCGGCGATCGAGGTCGGCCCCGCGTTCCGGGTCGTGCAACCGGTCCGCACCCCCCAGGATGACCTGGGTCAGATCCTTGTCCGCACTCTTCACGTCGATGCGATACCCGGCCGCGCGGCCGGAGCGGGCCAGACTGGCGATCAGGTCATCGGCCTCGTATTCCGGGTCGGCCAGAGTCGTGAAGCCGAGCCTTCCCAGAAGCTCGCGGATCCGTTCGAACTGCTCACGCAGCTCCGGCGGTGCCGGCGGGCGATGGGCCTTGTAGGCCGGATCGATGCGGTGACGAAAGCCCCGGCGCAGCCCGGTGTCGAGGCAGAACGCCACGGGCCCCGGCGCGCAGGCCGGCAACCACTGACAGAGCGAATGGACCAGGCCGTGCAGCGCGCCGCCCGGGCGGCCCTGCGGGTCGGGATCCAGGCCGCGCGCGAACCAGGCACGGAAGACGAAGATGCTGCTGTCGATCAGCGTCAGGGTCGGCCGTGGCGCATCCGGGAGCGGCGCGGATTCAGGCGAGGCGTTCAAGGTCCTTCCGCACCCCGGCGATCGACTGGTCGAAGGCGGCGCGCTCCTCGGCGTTCAGATCCAGCTCGATGGCGCGTTCCATGCCGCCCTGACCGAGGATACAGGGTACGCCCATGGCGACATCGCGCTCGCCGTATTCGCCGTCCAGCAGCGCAACCGTGGGCAGCACCCGGCGCCGATCCAGGGCGATCGCTTCGACCATCTCGGCGATGGCCGCGGCCGGGGCGCCGTAGGCGCTGGAGGTCTGTTTCAGGGCGAGGATCTCGGCCCCGCCGTGGCGGGTGCGCTCGACGATGTTGTCCAGCGCGGCCTGGTCCATGAAGTGATGCAGCGGCACCCCGTTGACCGAGGAATAGCGCAGCATCGGGACCATCGCATCGCCATGGCCGCCCAGTACCAGCGCCTGGATGTCGTGGGTGGACAACCCGGTCTCCAGCGCAATGAAGGCGGCCATGCGCGAGGTATCCAGCACCCCGGCCTGGCCGAATATCCGGTCGCGGCTCCAGCCGGTCTTCTGCCAGGCGCGGTAGGTCAGCACGTCCACCGGGTTGGAGACCACCAGGATGCGGCTCTGCGGGGCATGGACCAGGATGTCCTGCAGGATCAGGTCGAGGATCTCGACGTTCTTGTCCAGCACGTCGGAGCGCGACATGCCGGGCTTGCGCGGCAACCCGGCCGTGATGATCACCAGTTCGGCACCGGCGATCACCGAGGGCTCGTGGCTGCCGCTCAGGCGGGTGTCGAAGCGCAGCAGCGGCGCGGTCTCCTGGATATCCAGGGCGGCACCGGCCGCCGCGCCCTCGCGCACATCCAGCAACGCGATCTCGCGGGCGACGTCACGCCGCGCGAGGAACTGGGCGGTGGCTTCACCGACGCGTCCGGCGCCGACGATGGCGATCTTCTGCATGCGCTGCTCCTCCTCTGCGGTTGGGGCGAACTACAGGCGGGCGACCCCGCTGTCGCGGGCGGCCTGACTGATCGCCTGCGGCACGGTGTCGATCAGGCGCGGATCGAACGGGGTCGGCAGGATGTAGTGCGGGCCGAACTCGAGCGCATCCCGCCCGTAGGCATCCAGCACGGACTGCGGTACCGGCTCGCGGGCCAGCCCGGCGAGCGCGTGGACCGCCGCGACCAGCATCTCGTCGTTGATGGTCCGCGCGCGCACATCCAGCGCGCCGCGGAAGATGAACGGGAAGCCGAGCACGTTGTTCACCTGATTCGGGTAGTCCGAGCGCCCGGTGGCCATGATCAGGTCATCGCGGGTCTCGTGCGCAAGCTCCGGGCGGATCTCCGGGTCCGGGTTGGACAGCGCGAAGACCACCGGCTTCGGCGCCATGGACCGCAG
Organism: Thioalkalivibrio sp. ALE9; assembly: GCF_000377445.1. Lineage (NCBI taxonomy): Bacteria > Pseudomonadati > Pseudomonadota > Gammaproteobacteria > Chromatiales > Ectothiorhodospiraceae > Thioalkalivibrio > Thioalkalivibrio sp. ALE9. The sequence goes on along the minus strand of NZ_KB898123.1, from coordinate 303,218 downwards.
CATCTCCGGGGTCAGCAGGTCCGGACCGGACAGGCCGATGAAGACATCGGCGTCACGGCAGGCATCCGCCAGACTGCGCGCCTCGGTGTCCACCGCGAAGATCTGCTTGTACTCGTTCAGGTCGTCGCGCTGGCTGTGGATCACGCCCTTGCGATCCACCATGTACAGGTTCTTCTTGGCCGCGCCCAGGCGGACCAGCAACTGCATGGAGGCGATCCCGGCGGCGCCCGCGCCGACGCAGACGATCTTCGCCTCACTGAGCTTCTTGCCCTGGATCTCCAGCGCGTTGACCAGGCCGGCCGCGGTGATGATCGCAGTGCCGTGCTGATCATCGTGGAAGACCGGGATGTCCAGGCGCTCGGACAGGCGACGCTCGATCTCGAAGCAGTGCGGCGCCGCGATATCCTCGAGGTTGATGCCGCCGAACCCGCCGGCGATGCGCGCGACGGTGTTGATGAAGTCCTCCGGCTGCGGGGCGTCCACCTCGATATCGAAGACGTCGATATTGGCGAAGGTCTTGAACAGCACGCCCTTGCCCTCCATCACCGGCTTGGAGGCCAGGGCACCGACGTTACCCAGCCCCAGCACGGCGGTCCCGTCGGTGATCACCGCGACCAGATTGCCCTTGCCGGTATAGCGATAGGCCAGCTCCGGATCCTCGGCGATCGCGCGCACCGGCGCGGCGACACCCGGCGAGTAGGCCAGGGAGAGGTCGTCCTGGGTCGCCGTGGGCTTGGTGACCTGGATGGCCAGTTTTCCGGCTGGCTGCTGTTCGTGGTACTCCAGCGCGCGCTGATTGAAATCCTTGGACATGGTGTAGCGGGGCCTTTTTTCGATCGGGAACAAATAAACGGCGTGCCGCCCGGCGCGAGTCCGGGCGACGGAAGAGATCCTTCAGTTGACCGGGTGCGTGGGGACGCGGCTGTTGCGCGCCTCTTCGTACAGTGGCCGGAAGCGATCGGCCATCCGGGTGAGGTCACGCTGGCGCGACTCCGGCGCCGGGTGGGTACTGAGGAAGACCGGGTGGCGCCCGTTGGACTGGGCCGCCATCTTGCGCCACAGGCTCGCCGCGGCGTCGGGGTTATAACCCGCGCGGGCCGCAAGCTCCATACCGATCTCGTCGGCCTCGGCCTCCATCGCGCGACTGTGCGGCAGCTGGACCGCCAGTGCCGCGCCCAGCGCCGCCCCGGTCAGGGCAATCTGCGAACGATCCCCCGTCATGGCGTAGCCGGCAACCGCCATGTTGCTGGCCAGCGCCACCGACATCTTCTCCGCGGTGTGGGCCGACAGCGCATGGGCGATCTCGTGCCCGATGATCTGGGCCAGTTCGTCGTCGGTCAGCTCCAGCTGCTCGATGATGCCCGAGTAGATCGCCATCTTGCCGCCCGCCATGGCGAACGCGTTGATGGTGTCCGGGGCCTCGATGACCACGATCTCCCAGTCCCAGTCCGCGGTCTCGGAGCGGTACTTCACGGCCTGGGCGACGACCTTTTCGGTAATGCCATGCACTCGCGCGGTCATCTCGGGGTCGGCATTGATCCGGCCTTCCTCCCGTGCCGGTGCCAGCATCTCCACGTAGGCGGTACGCGAGGCACTGATGGCCTGGCTCTCGGAGACCAGCATCAGCTGCGAGCGACCGGTCACCGGGTTGGTGGTGCACCCGGGGATCGCCACCGCAAGGCCACCGGCAACCAGCACCGCCAGGAGCAGAGAGCCCAGGCGACCGCGGACCGGCCGCCACGACTTGGGAAACGCACGCATTATTCCAGCACCTCGCTAGTCCTCTACCTCGAGATCGAGCGGATGCCGAATGCGCATCCGGAGTCGGTCTCTCCAAGGATACACCTGACCGCGCGCGACCACCGCCTCACCAATCAAGGATTCGGGATCCAGCTCGGGCCAATGATCGCGGTCATCCCCGCGGATCAGCAAATCCAGGGGGCCCTCCAGCACCAGCACCCAGTGGCGCCCGGTCGCGCGTACCGCGGTCACCTCGGCCATCACCCGCAGCCGGCCCTGACGCAGCGCGCCATCCAGCGGATCCAGTACCCGGGCGGGCATGGCCGCCGGGCGCTCCAGCCACAGCCCCCGTTCTGCGGCTCGCGCCTCGGCCTCGGCCGCGTACAGGCAGGCATCCAGCGGCACCGGTCGCGGCCCGGGCCGCGGCATCGCCGCGCCCGCCGCGATCAGATCCGCCGCCAGCAAGACGCCATCTTCACTCCAGGCATGCATGCGCGGGGTACCTCCCGGGTCCCGCGCGGGGTCCGCGGGGCGCAGCGTCAGGCGCTGCCCCGCCGCAGCCAGGCGGGTTTCAAGGGCTTCACGTATTCCCTCATGCAGGCGCAGATCGCGCAGCGGAGTCAAGGCCTCCGGCAACGGGGCGGCCGGGGCCAGACCGATCAGGCGGATCGTCCGCCCATCGGCCAGGTGCAACCGGTCGAACCCCACGACACGCTCGACCTCGACCTTCTGCAACCCGCGCGGGTCCTGATCCGCCAGCCGGCACTCCGCCGCAGCCATTCCGGCCAGCAGCAGGAGCACGGCCCCCACAACGCAGACGAGGGCGCCCCGCAGGACGCCCTCGTCGGTTCGGACACGGCCCGCCATCGCGGTCACGCACCCGGTCGCGTTGCGCGCCTGACGGCGCGCCGCGGCTTCAGAATGCGAAGCGGCGGTTGAACTTGTCGACCTGGCCGGCGGTATCAACGATCTTCTGCTTGCCGGTGTAGAACGGGTGGCACTGCGAGCACACGTCCACATGCATCTCGTCGCCGGAGGCGAGAGTGGAGCGGGTCTCGAACTGCGTACCGCAGCTGCAGATAACCTTGACGTTGTGGTAGTTCGGATGGATGTCGGCTTTCATGGTCGGCTCACGCAGGTTCTGGCGAAAAGTCCAATAGGATAGCCGGCTCCGGGCCTTCAGCGCAAGACCGGTTTACGGTGCCATTTGGGCAGGGCATTTGAAATCCAGGCGGCAAACCCCTGAATGGCCACGTGGTTTTGCCCACCGAACAACCTGTGGATAACTTTGTGGACGAATTGTCGCCCCCGGAACGAGACGCTCGCGGGACGTCAAGGGGCGCCGCCACCGATGAGACAAAAAACCCACGCAACACCTTGATCTCAATTGTTTTACTCTCCGAAAACCACCACGACCCGGCGTCCCTGACGGACACAGGCGTACCCGCTCGGACTGCGGAGACGGCTGTGCATAAAGCCGCGGTCCGCCCTCATCGCCCTGGCGAGTCCGGGACAATCGCCGTGTAGATGGCAGAGTAATCCGCGTCCGCCAGGCCCTGGGCCTGCGCCCGATCCAGCAGATCCGCCAGCAACGGCAACCATGGGCCCACCAGATGGGCATCCTCGACCGCCTGCTCGGTCAGGCGCACATCCTTCAGCAAGTGCTTGACCGGAAAATTGGCCGTGCCGAAGTCGCCGGAGACCATCTTGCCCAGCTTCTTGTCGAAGGTCGGGGCGTACAGGGCGCTGTCACGCAGGATGTCCATGAAGGTATCCACCTCCACGCCCTCGCGCCGCACCAGCCCCAGGCTGAGGGAAAACGCAGCGGTCAGGCTCGCAATCAGCTGGTTGAAGGCGAGCTTCAGAGCCGCCCCCTGCCCCACGGCGCCGACGTGCCGGGGCGTCTCGCCCAGGGCCGCCAGCACCGGCCGCGCCCGGACAAAGTCCGCCTCGCGGTCGGCACCCGCCATGATCAACAGCCGTCCATCGCGCGCCTCCGGGATGGAGCCCAGCACTGGCGCCTCCAGGTAGTCAGCCCCGGCGGCGCGGACCCGCTGTGCCAGGGCCCGGCTCTCGGCCGGCAGGATGGTCGCCATCTGGATCACGCAGCGCCCGTCCAGCGCCCCGTCCGGCAGCTCGTCGAGCACCGCGCCAATGGCGCCGGCATCGCTGAGCATCAGCACCAGCACATCGGCCTCCGCGACGGCCGCGGCGGGGGCGTTGTGGACGGTGACCCCCTCGGCCGCCAGATCGCTCGCGCGAGCGACCGTGCGGTTGTAGGCCACCACGGGAAATCCGGCCTGCAAAAGACGCAGGCCCATGGGTTGCCCCATGAGCCCGCATCCCAGCAGCGCCACTCGGGACGCAGTCATGCTGACCCCCTACTTGATCTTGTCGTCCAGATCATCCGTGTACCCGAGCAGGGTATGCGGCGGCGGGGCCTCCTTCTGGTACTTGCTCGGCGTGACCGCCTCGGTCTGGTGCAAGCTTCGCCACAGGCCGATCACCATGATCAGCATGATGACCGAGAACGGCAGACCGACACTGATCGCGGCCGCCTGCAGCGCGGCCAGTCCGCCCGCCAGCAGCAGGATGGAGGCGACCACCCCTTCGAGGATGGCCCAGTACACGCGCTGGGTGACGGTCGGGTTACGCACGTCGCCGGAGGCCAGGGTGTCGATGACCAGCGAACCGGAGTCCGAGGAGGTCACGAAGAACGTCACGATCAGCAGCGTCGCCGCCGCCATCACCGCCACGGCCAGCCAGTCGAAGAGCGGCAGGGCCTGGAGGGTGACAAACAGCGCGGTGGACACGTTTTCCGAAACGGCGCCGGCCAGGTCCGCAACGCCGTCGAGCTCGTAGCTCATCGCGGTACCCCCGAACACGGCCAGCCAGACGAAGGCCGCGGCGGTCGGGGCCAGCAGCACCCCGGCGACGAACTCGCGAATGGTGCGCCCGCGCGAGACCCGCGCGATGAACATACCGACGTACGGGGCCCAGGAGATCCACCAGCCCCAGTAGAAGATGGTCCAGGAGGTGGCCCAGCCGGAGTCCTCGATGGTGTCGGCCCACAGGCTCATTTCAGGCAGGGACTGCACATAGACGCCGGTGCTTTCCACCAGCAGACGCAGGATGAACAGGGTCGGCCCCATCACCAGCAGCAGGGCGATCAGGATCGCCGCCAGGCCAATATTGAAGTTGGACAGGCGCTTGATGCCCTTGTCCACACCCAGCGCCACCGAGACGACGGCAATCAGGGTGATGATCGCGACCAGGACGATCTGCATGAAGGTGGATTCCTCGATCCCGAACACGAAGTTCAGGCCCGAGTTGATCTGCATGACGCCAAGGCCCAGCGAGGTGGCCACCCCGAACATGGTGCCGAACAGCGCTACCACGTCGACGAGATGTCCCCACGGACCATAGATCCGATCACCGATGAACGGGTACAGCGACGAGCGGATCAGCAGCGGGAGGTTGTGGCGGTAGGCGTAGTACGCCAGCGACAGGCCAACGACGATGTAGATCGCCCAGGCGTGCAGGCCCCAGTGGAAGAAGGTGTAGCGCATGGCCTCGGTGGCCGCCTCGGCACTCTCGCCCTCCGCATGCGGCGGGCTGAGGTAGTGGAACATCGGCTCGGCGATGCTCCAGAACAGCAGCCCGATCCCCATGCCCGCGGAGAACAGCATCGCGAACCACGCGGCGTAGCTGAAACGCGGGGTCTCGAACTGGTCGCCCAGGCGCACGCCGCCGTAGCGGCTGAACATCAGATACAGGGAAAAGACCAGGAACACCGTCACGACCAGCATGTAATACCAGCCGAGATACTCCCCGATGCCACTTTGGAGCTGCTCGAAGATCGCCTCGGCGCGATCCGGGAAGATGGCCCCGAAAGCCACGAAGGCTGCGATTATCAGGCTGGCGGTATAGAAGACCGGGCTGCAGATCACGCCAAAGCCGCCGAGGCGGGTTTGCGTCAGACCCGGGGTGGACTGCTCATCCATTCGGTTTCCCCTTTTGTTCCTGTGGCAAGCGCAAGACCGAGCGGTCCGGTTCCGGAGTTTTCCGGAAGCCGCGCGGGGAGGCGCCCGATGGGCGTTGTCGCGGTAGGTGGGACAGCATCACCGTAGCGAAAGACTCGCCGCACTGCAAAACCGCGACAGGCGTCACGGCCCGCGCGGCCTCACGCCTCGGCGCGGGTCGAATTCCGGGCCAGCAGCAGGGCCCGAGCCTGCCCGCCCTGGCGCTCGCGCTCGATCTGCCAGCCCCCCGCGGCGAGAAAGGCGAGATCCGCCTCGGACTCGAGCTCCACATAAACCCGGCTGTCGGCGTGCAGCCAGCCCTGCGCGAGCAGGGCCTCCAGCACCGGTGGGACATGCCCCTGCCCGAACGGCGGGTCCACCAGCACGAGATCGTAGGCAAGGCCCTCGGGGGGTGGGCCGGCCAGCAGGCGCCGGGCGTCATCCCGACGCACGCTGACCTGCCCGGCGCCCAGGGTCTCGCAGTTGGCCTGGAGCTGGGCCGCGGCGCGCGCATCGCGCTCGACCAGCAGCACCGCATCGGCCCCGCGCGAGGCCGCCTCCAGCCCCAGCGCCCCGGTTCCGGCGAACAGGTCCAGCACCCTTGCGCCCGGCAACCGGGGCTGCAGCCAGTTGAACACCGTCTCGCGCAGGGCATCGGCAGTCGGCCGCAGGCCGCCCACCGCAGGGACCGGCAGCCAGCGTCGCCGCCAGGCGCCGCCGATGATGCGGATGCGCGCCGGGCGCCCGGCGGGGGCCCGCCTACTCCTGCCCACCCACGATCACCGTGACCATCGCATCCGGGTTGATGCGCTCGCGCAGCCGGGCATTCAGTTCATCCAGCTCCACCGCCTCCATGCGCTCGATGTAGCGCTCCAGGTAGTCCAGCGGCAGGTCGTAGAAGGCCATCATCCCCAGCAATCCGACGATATCGCTGTTCGAGGCCAGCGACAGCGGGAAGCTGTTGACCACATTCTCGCGCGAGGCCTCGAGTTCTTCGGCATCGACCCCGTCGGCGTGCCAGCGCACGAGCGCCTCGCGCAGGGCGGTCACCGCCTCGTCCGCCTGGTCCACGCCGGTCTGCATCCCGATCCGGAAGGGGCCCTCGGCCGCCATCGGCTGCAGGCGACTGCTCACGGAATAGGCCAGACCACGCTGGCTGCGGATCTCCCGAAACAGCCGCGAGGTAAAGCCGCCGCCCCCGAAGGCGTGATTGGCAAGCGTCAGGGCGTAATGATCCTCGTCGCCACGTCGCAGCGCCGGGGCGCCCATCAGGATATGGGCCTGCTCGGAGGGAAACTCGATGCGTTCCTCCACCGGCTCGTCACGCGGCTCCACGGCCGGCAGCGGCTCCGCCGCCGCCCCCTGCGGCAGCGCCGCGGAGATCCGGTCGGCCACCGTCTCGGCCTCCTCGCGGCTCAACCCGCCGGTGATCGCCAGGGCACCGTTTCCGGTGGTGTAGAAGCGCTCATAGAACGCACGGGCATCCGCCGGCGCCAGGGCCTCCAGGCTCTCGCGCTCGCCGCCCGGCCAGTTGGCGTAGGGGTGGTCGCCATACATCAGTTCGTAGAAGCGCCGGCTGGCGACGCTGCCCGGGTCCTGGCGCTCGCGCTGCAGCCCCTGCAGGGCCTGGCGCCGTGCCCGCTCGAAGTCGGCCTCGGGGAAGGCCGGCGCGGCCAGCACGGCGGTCAGGGTCTCCACCGCGGTATTCATCCAGTCCGGCTCGGTCAGGCTGCGCAGGCTGACGATGGCCATGTCGCGCAGCGAGTTGGTGCTGAATTGCGCGCCCACCGACTCGAAGCGCTCGGCCAGTTCGTCCGAATCCATCTCCTCCGTGCCGTGGCGCAGGGCGCTGCTGGTCAGCGAGGCCAGGCCGTGCTGGCCACCGTCGCGCGAGGCGCCGCCGTCGAACGTAAGACGCAGGTCGACCATCGGCAGGTCCGGCGCGGCCACATAGAGCACACGCAGGCCCTCGTCGGTCTCCCACTGCTCGATCTCCACCGCCTGGGCCGGCAGCGCCAGCGACAGCGCCAGCAGCCACACGCAGGCCGTCAGCCATCCTGCACGCATCATCTTGCCTCCCGTCATCACATGCCCCCCGCGGTTTCGCCATAGGGTTGCGCCGCCCCCGGATCGGGCGGGTCTTCGCCATCCAGGGGCTGCGGGTCGAGGATCCCGACCGTGCGGCGCTGCGGCACCAGATACTCGCGGGCCACGCGCTGCACGTCCTCGGCGGTGACCGCCCGCACGCGCTCGACGAAGCGATCGCCTTCCTGCCAGCCGACCCCGATGGTCTGCAGCATGCCCAGCTGGAAGGCCTGCGAGCGCACCGAATCGCGCTGGTACACCTCGGAGGCGATCACCCGCGCCTGCACCCGCTCGAGCTCGCTGTCGCTGACCGGCTCGTCCTTCAGGCGCTCCACCTGTTCCAGCAGGGCGGCCTCCAGCGTGTCGACGTCGGTATCCGCCGTGGGCACGGCCGCGATCAGGAACAGGTCATCCAGCCGGCTGAAGGGGCTGTAGCGGGCCGACGTCGCGCCGGCCAGCTCCTCGCCGCGCACGATCTCGCGGGCAAAGCGCGAGGCCTCGCCGGAATCGAGGATCCCGGCCGCCACCATCAGCGCATAGGCATCCACCGGATCCTCGACGGTGTTCAGCACCGGAGTCTTCCAGCCCATCATCAGGTAGGGGAGTTCGGCCGGGGCCTCCACCGTGATACGGCGCTCGCCCTTCTGCGGGGTCTCGCTGCGCGGCTTCGCCTCCGGCAGCTCCCCGGCGGGGATGTCGCCGAAGTGCTCGCGGGCGGCGTCGATCACCCGCTCGGCGTCGACATCGCCCACCACCACGACGACCGCATTGTTGGGGTGGTAGTAGCGGTCGTACCACGCCTGGTTATCCTCCAGGGTGTAGGCCTCGATGTCGCTCATCCAGCCGATCACCGGGTTGCCGTAGGGGTGGTTGAAGAAGGCGGTGGCCATCAGCTGCTCGCGCAGCAGGGCGTTCGGCTGATCCTCCACCCGCAGGCGGCGCTCCTCCTGGACCACGCTCAGTTCCGGGCGGAACTCGTCTTCCTGCAGCTTAAGGTTCTGCATGCGTTCCGCCTCCATCGCCATCACCGTCTCCCAGTGATCGCGCCCGATCACCTGGAAGTAGCTGGTGTAGTCACGACCGGTAAAGGCGTTCTCGCGTCCGCCCAGGCGCGAGATGATGCGCGAGAATTCGCCCGGCTCGTAGCGTTCGGAGCCGCGGAACATCATGTGCTCCAGCATGTGCGAGATCCCCGTCACACCGCTGTGCTCGTCGGCCGAGCCGACCCGGTACCAGACCATATTGGCCACGACCGGGGCCCGCCGGTCCTCCAGCACCAGCACCGTCAGCCCGTTGTCCAGCGTGGCCTCGACCACGTCCGATTCGATCTCCGGCGGCGCGGCCGACCCGACCGCCGGCCAGGCGCACACCAGCGCTGTGATGAGCACTGTGACCAGTTTTTTACCGCGCATGATTCATGAATCCTCGTGCTAGCATTGGCGAACTCTCTACTTGACCACATCGAGCATGTTCGGTTTCCGCAAGAAGAAGTCCGAAGACTCCACGGCCGCCCCGCCGGAGACGGCGAACGCCGAGCCGGAAAAGCCCGCCCGCGGGGGCTGGTTCCAGCGCCTGCGCCAGGGCCTGGCCAAGACCGGGCAGGCCCTGGGCGGCGATCTGGGGTCGCTGTTCCGGCGCAAGATCGACGACGAACTGTTCGAGGAGCTGGAAGAACGCCTGCTCCTCGCGGACGTGGGCCTGGATGCGACCCAGCGGATCATGGATCGTATCACCCGCGAGGTAAAACGCGGCCAGCTGGATGATGCCGAGGCCCTGATGGACGCCCTCGAGGCGGCCATGATCGAGATCCTCGAGCCGGTCTCGCAGCCGCTGGAGATCCCGGAGGCCGAACGCCCGTTCTCGATCCTCGTGGTCGGCATCAACGGCGCCGGCAAGACCACCACCATCGGCAAGCTGGCGCACCACCTCCAGGCCAACGGCCGCTCGGTGCTGCTGGCGGCCGGCGACACCTTCCGCGCCGCGGCGGTGGAACAGCTGCAGACCTGGGGCGAGCGCAACAACGCCCCGGTGATCGCCCAGGGCACCGGAGCCGATTCCGCATCGGTGGTCTACGACGGGCTGCAGGCGGCGCAGGCGCGCGGCATCGACGTGATGATCGCGGACACCGCCGGGCGCCTGCATACCCAGACCAACCTGATGGACGAGGTGCGCAAGGTAAAACGCGTGATGGGGCGGCTGGACGAACACGCCCCGGACGAGGTCCTGCTGGTGGTGGATGGCGGCACCGGGCAGAACGCGCTGAATCAGGCGCGCCAGTTCCACGAGGCGCTGGGCCTGACCGGGATCGTGGTGACCAAGCTGGACGGGACCGCCAAGGGCGGCGTGCTGTTCGCGCTGGCCGAACAGCTGGGGGTGCCGGTGCGCTTCATCGGGGTCGGAGAGAAGGCCGAGGACCTGCAGGTCTTCGATGCACGCGCCTTCGTCCGCGCCCTGCTCGGCCGCGACAGCGACTGACCCGCTCCGGATGATCCAGCTGCAACGCGTCACCAAGCGGTTCGGCAGCGCGGCAGAGGCGCTCAGCAATGTCAGCCTGCGCGTGGATGCGGGCGCGATGGCCTTCATCACCGGGCCCTCCGGTGCCGGCAAGAGCACGCTGCTGCGACTGATCGCCGGGCTCGAGCGGCCCACCCGCGGCCGCATCCGCGTCAACGGCCACGACCTCGACCGCCTCTCCAGCCGCGCCATCCCCGGCTTTCGCCGCAGTATCGGACTGGTGTTCCAGGATCACCGCCTGCTATTCGACCGTCCGGTGTTCGACAACGTCGCCCTGCCGCTGGAGATCCTCGCCTATCGCCGCCCGGAGATGCGCAAGCGCGTACGCGCGGCCCTCGACAAGGTCGGTCTGCTGCACAAGGAGGCGGTGAACCCACGCACCCTGTCCGCGGGGGAACAGCAGCGGGTCGGGATTGCCCGGGCCATCGTCCACCGCCCGGTCCTGCTGCTGGCGGACGAGCCCACCGGGAACCTTGACCCGGCGCTGTCGCGCGAGATCCTGCAGCTGTTCGACGACTTCAACCGGGTCGGCATGACCGCGTTGATCGCCAGCCACGACCTGGGGCTGGTGGAGCGCATGGGCAAGCCGGTCCTGCACCTGGAGGACGGCCGCATCGAGGCGCGCGGCGCCGCGGAGTCCGCGACGTGAAACCCGGACGCCGCCTCCTGGACACCGTCCCGGCCTGGCTGGAGGCGCACCGGGATGCCGCCCGGCGCAGCCTCCAGCGCCGCCTGCAGGCACCCGTCCTGAGCCTGATCAGTATCGCCGTGCTGGGGTTCATCCTCGCCCTGCCCGCCTACCTCTGGGTCCTGCTGGACAATGCGCGCGCATTGTCCGCCCACGTCAACCACGAGCCGCGCATCGCCCTCTATCTCGATGCCGTGGAGCCGGACACGGTGGCGGCGCTCGAGCGCCACCTGGAGACGGATGCGCGGATCGAGCGCTGGACCTGGATCGACGCCGACGAGGCCCTGGCACGCTACCGCGAGGGCCTGAGCGACCCGGGCCTGCTGGACTGGCTGGATGACAACCCCCTGCCGGATGTCGTGGACGTGCTCCCGGCCACCGCCGAGCCGGAAACCGTCGCGGCCCTGCGCCAGGCGCTCGCCGACACGGCACCGGGCGCCACCGTGGTCAGCGACGACGAGTGGGTCCGGCAACTCAACAGCCTGCATCAGCTGGGGCTGCGCATCCTGGCGGTCGTCGGGGCACTGCTGGGTCTGGGGGCCCTGCTGATCCTGGCCCTGGCCACCGCCTCCGAACTGCGCGAACGCCGCGAGGAGATCGCCATCTCGCGCATCAGCGGGGCCACCCACCGCTTCCTGCGGCGGCCGTCGCTGTACGGTGGTCTGATCACCGGGCTGGGGGGCGGGATCTTCGCCGGCCTCCTGCTGCTGGTCGGGATCGGCCTCAGCCGGGCACCCCTGGAACAGGCGGCCGCGGCATTCGACCTTCCGTTCCAGCTCGCGCTCCCCGGAGGCAGCCATCTGCTCACCCTGCTGCTGGCCGGGCTGCTCCTGGGCTGGCTGGGGGCCCGACTGGGCAGCGGTCATGCGCTGCGGGATGCGCCCTAATGAAACGCGATTAATGTACACGCTCGCGTTGGCAGAACACAGCCGGAACTTTTACAGGGTTTAGCACTCTCACCCTCAGACTGCTAATCTAGAGCCATAGAACCGGGAGGAATCACCACGCATGACCCAGGCCCTGACCACCCCGCGCGTCGACATGCCCGTACCGGTGGGCGACCTCGATCACTACATGCAGGCCGTCGGCCGCATCGAGGTGCTGGACGCCGAACAGGAACGCGAACTGGCCGTGGCGCTGCACGAGCGCCAGGATCTCGATGCCGCGCGCCAGCTGATCCTGCACAACCTGCGCTTCGTGATCCACGTCGCGCGCGGCTACCAGGGCTACGGCCTGCCGCTGGGTGACCTGATCCAGGAAGGCAACGTGGGCCTGATGAAGGCCGTGCGCCGCTTCGACCCCAACCAGGGCGTGCGCCTGGTGTCCTTCGCCGTGCACTGGATCCGCGCCGAGATCCACGAGTTCATCCTGCGCAACTGGCGCATCGTGAAGGTGGCGACGACCAAGGCGCAGCGCAAGCTGTTCTTCAACCTGCGCAGCGCCAAGCAGCGCCTCGGCTGGCTGTCGAACAACGAGGTCTCCGCCGTGGCGCAGGATCTGGGCGTGTCGGAGAAGGACGTCTGGGAGATGGAGCGCCGCCTGTCGAGCCAGGACGCGAGCTTCGACCCGGGCCCCGAGGCGGACGACGAACAGGGCTACCAGGCCCCGTCCGAACGCCTGAGCCTGGAGGACCTGAGCGACGACCCGGCGCACGTCACCGAAGACGAAGACTGGGACCGTCACTACCAGGAGCGACTGAGCCAGACCCTGGGCGAACTCGACGAGCGCGCCCGCGACATCCTGATGCGCCGCTACATGGCGGACCAGAAGGCGACGCTGCACGAACTGGCTGCGGAATATGGCGTCTCGGCGGAGCGCATCCGCCAGATCGAGAACAACGCAATCAAGCGCATCCGCGCCGCCTTCGACGACTGACCCGGGCCTGCGGCCCGGCGATCCCGGCCCCGAACGCAAAAAGGCCCCGGCACAAGCCGGGGCCTTTTGGGTTACCGAACGGGGCGAGATGGCCCCGCCGGCCCGTTCCGCGCCGGATCAGCCGAACAGGATCACCGAGAAGAAGCTGATCCAGGACCAGATGATCAGGGCTGCCGTAAAGGTCAGCGGGAAGTTCTCAAAGGTAAACCAGTCGCGCATCTCGCAATCCTCGGAATTTTCCAACCAGAATAGGCGAAGGGTAAGCGGCACCGCGACGCGGCGCAAGTTCGACCGACGTCAGCGCTCGGACTTTTGGCCCGGACGGCCCTCGCGGTCCCGCCCGGGCGGGTCGTCTCCCGAACGGGTGGGGATCCGCGGGTCGTCGTCATCCATCAGGATGCGGTGCGCCGGTCCCTGGAGATCGTCGTACTGGCCGGAACGGATCGCCCAGAAGAGCACCAGCCCCACGACCAGGGCAAACAGCATCGCCAGCGGAATCAGGAGGTACAGGATGGTCATGACCCCAGTGTACCCAGCCAGACCAGCCGCTTAAACCAGCACCTACACCGGCGGCCGCGGCGGCGCCACGGGCTCGGCAGGGCGAACGGGGCTGCGCTCCGCGGTCTCCCGCGCCGGTCGCAGCCGCAGGGCGTTGCCCACCACCAGCAGCGAACTGAGGGACATGCCCAGTGCCGCCAGCCAGGGGGTCAGCAGGCCGGCGGCCGCCACTGGCAGCGCCACCACGTTGTAGCCGATTGCCCAGGCAATGTTCTGACGGATCACGCGCCGGGTGTGGCGCGCCTGATCCAGGGCCTGCGGCAAGTGGTCCAGGCGATCCGACAGCAGGACCAGGTCGGCCTGGGTCTGGGCCAGCTGGGTGCCGCCGCCCATCGCCATCGACACGTCGGCGCCGGCCAGCACCGGGGCATCGTTGATGCCCTCGCCGGCCATCAGCACCACCCGGCCCTCGGCCTGGCGCGCCCGCACGTACGCGAGCTTGTCCTCCGGCGTCAGTCCCCCCTCGGCCTCGGCGATGTCCATCTGCGCGGCAAACGCCTTGGCGGCCTCGGGGCGGTCTCCGGTCAGCAGGACCACCCGCAGGCCGCGCGCCCGCAGGTCACCGAGCACATCCCGCACCTCCGGACGCGGGGTGTCGGCCAGCCAGAACAACGCGACGGGCTGATCGTCGACGACCAGCCAGACCGGCGTGGCCAGCGGATAGTCCGCGGGTGCGGCCGGACTCGGTGCGTCGACGCCGGAGGGCAGCATGGAGGCCCCGCCAATCGACACCCGGCGCCCCTCGATGCTGCCCTCGAGGCCCCGGCCCGGCAGGTTCCGGACCCCGGTGGCGTGGATGCGGGAGGCCCCCGCCGACCCGGCCAGGGCCCGGGCCAGGGGGTGTTCGGAATGGGACTCCAGCGCCGCCGCCCACGCCAGCCAGTCGTCGCCCTCGGGGGCGGGCTGCAGGTCCTCGCGGGCGACCAGGCGCGGCATGCCGGCGGTCAGGGTACCGGTCTTGTCGAGGCAGACCATGTCGACCCGCGGCAAGGCCTCCAGGGCACTGCCGCGGGTCACCAGCAGACCCATGCGCGAGAGTGCGCCGGTGGTGGCCGTCAGCGCGACCGGGGTCGCCAGCGCCAGGGCGCAGGGACAGGTCGCGACCAGCATCGCGACCATCACCCAGAGGGCGCGGGCCGGGTCGATCCAGGCGTACCAGACCAGGCCGGCCAGTGCCGTAAGCACCAGTACCGCGCCCACGAACCAGCCGGTACCGGCCTCGGCGATCCGAGCCATACGGGGCTTCTCGGTCTGCGCGCGGTCGAGCAGGCGCTGGATCGCGGCCAGGGTGGTCTCCGCGCCGACGCGCTGGACCTCGACGGACAGAGGGCCGTCGACGTTGACGGTGCCCCCGGTCACGGCATCGCCGGGGCGCGCCGGGTGGGGCTCCGGCTCGCCGGTCAGCAGGGCGCGGTTGACCGTGGATTCGCCCGCGCGCACGACACCGTCGGTCGGGATGGTCTCGCCGGGGCGGACCCGCACCCGGTCGCCGGGGGCCAGTTCGCCGACCGGGACCGCCTCGATCTGCCCGTCGGGGCCCTCGCGGTTGGCAATCGCCGGCACCAGTCGGTCGAGGCGGTCGATGGCATGGCTGGCGCGCTGGCGCGCGATCAGCTCCAGGTAGCGACTGGTCAGCAGGAAGAACACGAACATGACCACGGATTC
This sequence comes from Thioalkalivibrio sp. ALE9, assembly GCF_000377445.1. Lineage (NCBI taxonomy): Bacteria > Pseudomonadati > Pseudomonadota > Gammaproteobacteria > Chromatiales > Ectothiorhodospiraceae > Thioalkalivibrio > Thioalkalivibrio sp. ALE9. The sequence goes on along the minus strand of NZ_KB898123.1, from coordinate 288,071 downwards.
GAAGTAGACGTGTTCACCGGTGCCGAGGATCACCGCGTAGAGGCTGGCGAGGTAGGTGACGATGATCGCCAGGCTCACCGGTACGTCCATGCCGAGCTGGCGATGGCGCAGGTCGCGCCAGGCGCTCTGGTAGAACGGGATCGCGGAGTAGAGCACCACTGGCGTGGTGAGCGCGGCGGCGACCCAGCGCATGAACTGCAGCAGGTCCTCGTGCTCGGTGTCCTCGGCGCCCAGCCAGAGGGCCACGGCCAGCATCATCACCTGCATCATGCCAAGGGCGGCCACCGCGATTCGGCGCAGGGCCAGCCCGCGTTCGCGGGCGACGGCCTGCTCGCGGGTGCCGGGGTCGTAGGGGTGGGCGTGATAGCCGATGTCGCGGATCGCCTTGAGGATATCCGACAGGGCGATCCGTTCGGGGTCCCAGACGACCTGGGCGCGATGGGTGGAATAGTTGACGCGAAAGCTCTCCACACCCGGGAGGGTCTGGACATGGCGCTCGTTGAGCCAGACACAGGCCGCGCAGGTGATGCCTTCCAGCATCAGGGCCGCTTCGCGGCGCTCGCCGGCCGCACCCGCCGGCGTGACGAACTGCTGCTGCACGCCGGGATGATCGAACAGTTCCAGCTCGCGCAGCTCGTCCGGGATCAGGGGACTGCCGCTTTCCGCCGGCGGGGCATCGCGGTGATGGTAATAGGCCCCCAGGCCGCGCTCGATAATCGCCCCGGCCACGGCCTGGCAGCCGGGGCAGCAGGTAGGCTCTTCCCGCCCCTCGAAGGTGACGGGATAGTACGCGCCCGCGGGCACAGCGAGCCCGCAGTGGAAACACCGGGTCGGGGCCGCGGACGCTGCCGGGGCCTGCGAGTCGGACGCGAGCGCCACGGCGGGAGCGCGGGGGATCAGCCGGACTGGGCGCTGCGCACGCGGGTCCGGGCCTGCTGTTCCAGGAGCTGGTCATCGCGCTGGACCTGGAAGCGCAGATCCCAGCGCCCCGGGGCCGGCAGTGCGACCTCGACCTGGTACAGGCCTTCGCCCATGTGCTGCATCTCGAAGCCCTGGTCGCGGCGCTCGTCGGCGAGCCACATGAAGATGCCGCGGATGCTGGCGTCGTTGATCGGGACGCCATCGGCATCCCGGACCTCTACCTGGAGCGTGGCGGCCTGGCCCTCGGTGGGACGCTCGACCCACCCCTGACGAACCTGCCAGCCCTTCTCGCGCTGGGCCTGCAGCTCCGAGACGCGATGGACGGCGAGCGCCTGCTTGCGGCTCTCCATGCCGGCCACGGTGCCCGGGAATGCCGAGGTCACCTGCTCCGCCCGGTTCTCGGGCTCCGGCAGGATGGAGCCGATAAACTGCTGCGGCATCCCGTTATGGGCCAGCGTGATCAGGACGGCCTGGACGGACGCGACGATCGTGAAAAATCCCACGAGAACCAGCGGAGCCCAGTGCAGCCGGCCAATCTTGGCCTTGCCGCCACTCTCGGCCTCCGCCTCTTTCTGCGTGAAGACGATCCCCAGCCCGTAGGGCACGATGATGTACAGCGCGAGATGGATGGCGAAGACATCCGCGCCCTGCCAGGTCAGGATCGAGTAGGGAATGAACACAAACAGCATGAGGGCGACGACCACCGCCGATGTGCTGTAGGCCTTGAGCCGCGTGAAGCGGTAGATCAGCGCGAACAGGATGGCCAGGGCCGCGGTACCGACGCCGAGGGTAATGACGAGATTGCTCATGATGTCTTCTTCGTTTCCTGCGTGATCGCAAGCTAGGGGCTCGCGGGGTGCCGCGCGATTTCCGGCAGCACGAATACTGTTTCTCGCCCGGGCGCAGTGCGCAACGGAACACCGTTAGCGATGACTGAACTGGGACGTCACTTCGAGCGGTTCAATATGACCCTCGCGATCCGTAATCACAAAACGGAACGGCTGCGGCGAGGGGGCGCCCTCGGGCACGTCGTGGCGCACGCGCGCGACCACGGTGAGTCGCTCCCCGGGCTCCAGGCGGATCCGCTCCACCTGCCCGAGGTCGAGCTCCGCGCCGTCGAGCCCGGCGAGTCCGATCTGGAAGTCCAGCTCCCGGTCCGCGGTATTGTTCAGGCGAATCTCGTAGCCGTTCTGGATGCGCCCGTCGGACATCTGCACATACAGCGGCTGGCGCACCTGGTTCACGTTGGCGTCCACGGGCGGGCGACCCACGATGCTGGCAACCAGTGCAACGATAACGACCAGCACGGCCGCCCCATAACCCAGCGTCTTGCCCCTCAGGAACCGAGTCTTGCCGCCCTCCTGCTCGCGCTCCGAGGTATAGGCGATCAGCCCGCGTGGCCAGCCCTGCTTGTCCATGATCGTGTCGCAGGCATCGATGCACAGCGCACAGTGAATGCACTGGTACTGCAGCCCGTCGCGGATATCAATGCCGGTCGGGCACACCTGCACGCAGTAGCCGCAGTCAATGCAGTCCCCGACGCCGGCGGCCTGGCGCTGCTCGCGGGTCTTCAGACCGGCCTGGACCTTGGCGCGGCCGGCGGTGCCCTCGCCGCGTGATTCGTCGTACGACACGATCATGGTGTCGCGGTCGAACATCACGCTCTGGAAACGCGCGTAGGGGCACATGAACGTGCAGACCTGCTCGCGGGCCAGCCCGGCAAACGTGTAGGTGGTGGCGGTCAGGATCCCCGCGGTCACATAGGCGGCGTACACTGCCTGGCCGGTAAAGAAGTCCGCCACGATGGAAGGCGCATCGCCCCAGTACAGGACGAACCCGAGCCCGGTGGCGAAAGCCACCAGCAGCCAGGACGCATGGGTGAGACCATATTTCGCCAGCTTTTCGGCGTTCCAGGGCTGTTTGGCGAGCCGGAGGCGCGCGGGCCGCTCCCCCTGAATCTTGCGCTCCAGCCACATGAAGACATCGGTCCACAGGGTCTGGAAGCAGAAGTAGCCGCAGAACACGCGCCCGGCCACACCGGTCACAAAAAACAGCAGCAATGCGGCGAGGACCAGAAAGCCTGCCAGCCAGAAGATATCCTGCGGATAGACAACCAGGTCGAAGATATGGAACTGGCGCCCGGGGATGTCGAACAGCACCGCCTGATCCGGCCCGTATTCACGTTCCCAGCGGATCCACGGCAGACCGAAGAATACCCCGTAGGCCAGGAGGAGGATTCCGGTCTTCAGGTTGCGAAACCGCCCCTTGACCGATCGCGGGTGGATCGGGATTCGCGCCTCGTATAGCGGCTGGGACTGGGACATCGGATCCTCCCGGAGCGTATCCGGCAGTGCGGCCCGGCGGCAATACACGGGCCGCGGCAACAGTTCAAAACAAAAAGGGGCACCCTCGGGCGTCTATCCACCCGGCGGGCACCCCTGTCAACGCGTGCATCCTGGCAGGCCTCCGCACCCCCGGGGCTCGCCAGGTCGACGGAGCCGGCCTACTGCCCCCCGCCCAGGGAATGCACGTAGGCGGTCAGCATCTTGATCTCCGCATCCGACAGTCGATCACCGAATGCCGGCATCTCACGCTGGATACCATCGCGAATGAAATTGGCGACCAGGCGCTGACGCTCGCTATCGCTTTCCGCGCCGCGCACGTCGACCAGACCCCAGAGATCGTTGGTCAGGTTGGGCGCGCCCTGCGAGGTCAGCCCCTGGGCGTCCATGCCGTGGCACTGGAAGCAGCCACCGTCGGTCCCGGTAAAGATCCGGGCACCGGCATCGGCGTCGTCCTGATCCACGCTGTAGTCGTTCAGCGACAGCACGTAGGCGGCGACCTGATTCAGCTGGTCGCTGCTCAGGGTGTCGCGGTACCCGGGCATGTAGCCCAGGCGGCCCTGGTGCAGGGTTTCCTCGATCTGTTCGACCGTTCCGCCCCACTTCCAGTGGTCATTGCGCAGGTTCGGGTACTGCCCGACCACGCCCGCGCCACCGACCTGGTGACACGCCGCACACCAGGTACCGAAGGAGCCCTGGGCGTACGCGTTGACGAAACTCATGCTTTCAGCGTCCTGCAGGATCGTGTCGTAATCCTGGGCGGCCACCTGTTCCAGCATCTCGCGCTGGCGCACCGCGTAGGTGCCGGTCTGCATGTCCTTCGCGAGCAACGCACGGGTGTTCCAGTGCATGGTGCGCTCTTCGCCGCCCTGCTCGAAGGTGATGGTGTTGAAGCCCTTGGTGAAGCTGTCGCCAATCGGCCAGGCCGGGTAGATCAGCCAGTACACCAGCGCGAACACGATCGTGGCGTAGAAGCCCCACAGCCACCAGCGCGGGAGCGGATTGTTGTATTCCTGAAGGTTGCCGTCCCAGACGTGCCCAGTGGTCTCGACCTGGCTCGGGTCCTTATCACGGTTGTCCTGTGTGCTCATTGCTCGTCACTCTTGGTTTTGTCACGCCGGGCCACGGGCTCCCGATGTGAATCATCGTCGTCCAGAGGAATGTAGCGATACGTCTCGAACTTCCGGGCACGCCGACGATTGGAAAACAGGAAGATCACGACCCCGATAAAGGTGCTCATGAAGAGAATGAGGGCAACGATCTTGCTGTTGCCCATATCCGTGATCCATTCCCAAAGTCCCGTCATCGTGGCGCCCGTCCTCCCTTACCGGAATTCGGCAAAGTGCCCGTCGTCGTATTCGCTGAAGTCGACCATGGTCCCGAGGACCTGGAGATAGGCCACGAGGGCATCCATCTCGGTGATCGTCCCGGGGTTGCCGTCGAAGTTCTCGGCCTGCGCCTGCGCCACCAGATTTTCCTCGGCGTCGCGGATGTCGAACATCCGGGCGTGTTGCTCCCCGAACTTCTCGACGTTGGCCTGGTATTCCTCGTCGGTGAGCGAGTACGGCACGCCCACGCGCTTCAGCGCGATCATGCGACGATCGATATCGGAGTAATCGAGCGGCGTGGTCGCCAGCCAGGGGTAGCCCGGCATGATCGACTCCGGCACCAGCGACTGCGGGTCGATCAGGTGCTGGACCTGCCACTCGTTGGAGTACTTGCCCCCCACGCGCGCCAGGTCCGGACCGGTGCGCTTCGAGCCCCACTGGAACGGATGGTCGTACTGCGATTCGGCCGCCAGCGAGTAGTGACCGTAGCGCAGCATCTCGTCACGGAACGGACGCACCATCTGCGAGTGGCAGGTGTAGCAGCCCTCGCGGACGTAGATGTCACGCCCGCGCTGTTCCAGCGGGGTGTACGGGCGCACGCCGTCCACTTCCTCGATCGTGTCGTCGATGTAGAACAGCGGCACGATCTCGACCAGGCCGCCGACGCTGATCACCGCCAGGGTGAGGATGATCAGCAGGCCGGCATTGGTTTCAACGCTTTCATGCTTCATGGATCTAGTCTCTCCCTAATCAGGCCGTGCGGGCTTCGGCGGACGCGGCCTGGGCCTCGCGGGCCTCGGCCTTGATGCCCGAGCGAACGGTCATCGCGATGTTGAACGCCATGATCAGCATGCCGGCCAGGAAGAACCCGCCACCAATGGCACGCACCACGTACGGCTTGTGCAGGAACACCACCGACTCGGTGAAGGTGTAGGCCAGGTTCCCGTACTGGTCAAAGGCGCGCAGCATCAGGCCCTGACCGATACCGGCCACCCACATCGCGGTGATGTACAGCACGATCCCAATGGTCGCCAGGAAGAAGTGCACATACACCAGCTTCAGGCTGTACAGGTTGACGTTCCACAGCCGCGGGATCAGGTGATACAGCGAGCCGAAGGAGATCATCGCCACCCAGCCGAGGGCGCCGGAGTGCACGTGGCCCACGGTCCAGTCGGTGTAGTGCGACAGCGCGTTCACGCTCTTCAGGGACATCATCGGACCCTCGAAGGTCGACATGCCGTAGAACGCCAGCGCGGTGATCAGGAACAGCATGATCGGGTCGGTGCGCAGCTTATCCCAGGCGCCCGACAGGGTCATGATGCCGTTGATCATGCCGCCCCAGGAGGGCAGCAGCAGCAGGATAGAGAAGGTCGCCGCCAGGGTGGAGACCCAGTCCGGCAGCGCGGTCCAGTGCAGGTGGTGCGCACCCACCCACATGTACAGGAAGACCAGCGCCCAGAAATGGATGATGGACAGCTTGTACGAGTAGATCGGGCGACCGGCCTGCTTCGGCACGAAGTAGTACATCATCCCGAGGAACGCGGCCGTCAGGAAGAAGCCCACCGCGTTATGGCCGTACCACCATTGGGTCATCGCATCCTGCACCCCGGAGAAGATGGAGTAGGAATGCGGGTGGAACAGGCCGACCGGGACCTGGATGTTGTTGAAGATGTGCAGCAGCGCGGTGGCCAGGATAAAGGCCATGAAGAACCAGTTCGCCACGTAGATATGCGGCTGGTTCCGACGCAGCAGGGTCATCAGGTAGATCATGAAGTAGGCGACCCAGACCACTAGGATGATGATGTCGATCTGCCAGTTGAACTCGGCGTATTCGCGGCCCTGGGTGATCCCCATCATGTAGGTGATCACGCCGAGGACCAGCGCCAGGTTCCACCCGTAGAAGGTGAAGCTCGCCATGGAGTCACTCCACAGCCGGGTCTGACAGGTCCGCTGCACCACGTAGTAGGACGTGGCGAACAGCGCGTTACCCCCGAAACCGAAGATCACGGCCGTGGTGTGGACCGGACGGAAGCGCCCGAAGGTGATCTGCGCGATATCGAAGTTCAGGAACGGGAACGCCAGCTGCGAGGCGATCCAGACACCGGCGGCCATCCCGAACACGCCCCAGAGGACGGCGGCAATGGCAAACCGCTTGATAATCGCGTAGTTGTACTGCTCGGAAGTCGCGACTGACGCTGCGGGTGCGGCACCCGCCGTAGTGGCTGCTTGTGACATGACTTTTCCACCTTGCTGCGGGGAACACGGATGTCCCGATGGTTCGGGGGCGTGAACTCTACCCCATTCCGGGCCCACAAAAAACCAATACCGCCTGTGTCACTCGGATATTGAGCGGGACGGGCGGAACTTTTCCTGTCCAAGAGAATACATCTTCCGGTGGATCGCCCGCGAGGGACGCGGGCGGCATTTTCGTTGATCCAGATCAACGAACCGGCTGAACCGGGATCACGCGCCCGTCTGGCCGCGACGGGGGCGGCGCATCCGGCACCCAGGCATGACCATAGACCACCTCCCAGGTCGCGGGCAGACGACCCTCCACGCCGAAGTCGCGGGCATAGGCCTCGGCGACGGCCACCAGACGCCGGGGGCCAAACAGACCCGACGAACGCCCCGCCAGGGCGTTGCGCACCCCGACCCCGCGCAGGTCGCGGATCAGGCCGGTCAGATCCGGGTAGGTCAGGGTCAGAGCCTCCTGGTCCATCACCGGATCGGCAAAGCCGGATCGCACCAGGGCATCGCCGATGTCGTGCATGTCCATGAAGGCGTTGACATGTGCCCCGGCGCCGCCATCCACAGCCGCGAAGGCGGCGCGCAACTCGCGCAAAGTGTCCGGGCCAAAGGTGGTAAACAGCCACAGCCCGCCCGGGCGCAGGATACGCCGCACCTCGGCGAAGGCCTGGTCGAGGTCGCTGCACCACTGCAGGGCCGAGCTGGAAACCGCCAGATCAAAGGACCGCTCGGCCAGCGGCAGGGCCTCAAGGTCACCGCAGACCACCTGCGGCCGCCGCAGCCAGCGCCCGCGCCGCCGCGCCCGCGCAACCATCTCCGGGGCGAAGTCCACGCCGGCCAGGTGCGCCCCGCGGTAGCGGCGGCTCAGGTGATCCAGGGCCTCGCCGATGCCGCAACCCAGATCGACGATGCGTTCCGGCTCCATCCGGATCCAGTCCAGACGCTCCAGCATCCGCTCCTGCACCTCGCGCTGCAGGACCGCATGCTCCTCGTAGGTGGCAGCGGCCCGTGCAAAGGCCTCGCGCACCCGCGCCTTGTCGAGATCGAAGCTGTCGGGTCGGGTCATGCGGACTCCCCTGCACTGCAGTGATCCAGGAACTCGGAAACAAATCCGGCCAGCCGCTGCGGCCGCGCCCACCAGTCCGCATGACCGCCCGCCCCGCGACCGATCCGGCCATCGGGGCGCAAGCTCGTCAGTCCCGCCTCCACCGCGACCGGCACCAGCGCGTCCTCCGGCTCCAGCCAGCACGCCACCGGCGCCTGCACCCCGGCCCAGGCGGCGCGCAGGTCGGCACCCTGCAGCAGATCCAGACCCGCCGCCAGTCCATCCGGAGAGGCGGGGGCCGCCTGCATCCGGTCCGCCAGTGCGCGCGCGAGCGAGGCCGCATCGGGACTGCCACGAGCACAGAGCATCGCCAGACGCCGATTGAGTCGGCGGCGGTCGCCTCCGAGGGCGGCGCGGAAGTCCTCCAGCTCGTCCAGCGGCAGGGCGGCCGGCCAGTCATCATTACGGATGAAGCGTGGCGTTGCCCCAATCAGTACAAGCCCCTGCGGGCCCGTCCACTGGCGCGCCGCCGCGAGCGCCACCAGGCCGCCCAGGGACCAGCCAGCCCAGACCGGGTACTCGACGTCCGCGGGCAGCGCGGCGATCAGGGCCGCGGCGGCGCCCTCCGCATCCGCCAGCCGCCAGCCGTCGCCCGCGGCCCCATGACCGGGCAGATCCGGCGCCAGTACCCGCGTGCCGGCCGGCAGCTTGGCCCGCAGGGGCGCCCAGACCGCGCCGGAAAAGCCCCAGCCGTGCAACAGCACCAGCGTCGGGTCATGGACCGGACGGGTCACACCCCCCATCTCAGCGCGCTGAACGCCGGCCACCGGCTTGCGTATCATGTGCGCTCGCAATCTCTTGCCCATCCGCGCAGACAGGCTCACCGCTCATGGCTATTACAATCGGCATCATCATCGCGTATCTGCTGGGATCGCTTTCCACGGCCATTCTGGTCAGCAAGCTGCTGCGTCTGCCGGACCCGCGCACCACCGGGTCGAAGAACCCCGGCGCCACGAATGTCCTGCGCTCGGGCGGCAAGAAGGCGGCCATCATCACGCTCATCGGGGATGTCGGCAAGGGCTGGCTGCCGGTGTTCGTCGCGCTCCAGCTGGAGCTCTTCCCCGGCTGGGCGATCGGCCTGATCGGCCTGGCCGCCTTCCTCGGTCACGTGTTCCCCGTGTACTACCGCCTTCAGGGCGGCAAGGGTGTGGCCACCGCACTTGGCGTGATCCTCGCGATCAGCCCGGCGGCCGGCGGACTGGTGCTGCTCACCTGGCTCGTGGTCGCCGCGATCTGGCGATATTCGTCGCTGGCGGCCCTGGTCGCGGCCGGCATGGCCCCGGTGTACACGATCCTGCTGGGCATGGATCACTGGATCAGCGCCGCGGTCGCGCTGATGAGCGTAATCCTGTTCATCCGCCACGACAGCAATATCCGCCGTCTGATGCGCGGCGAGGAATCGCGGATCGGCCAGAAGAACAAGGCCCCGGCCCCCGGAGACTGACGGCCCGCCGAGCACGGGCCGGGCAGGGCTTCAGCCCGGTCCGGCCGGAACCGGCGCCTCCAGTTCGGCCAGGGGCCAGCGGGCCCGCGCGGCGACAACCGGGGCCCCGGCATCCCCTACGCCACCGGCCTGCAGCCGCCGCAGCCCGGCCAGCGCGATCATCGCCCCGTTGTCGGTGCAGAACTCCGGGCGCGGGAAATACACCGGCACCCCCTGGCGTTGCGCCATGGCCTGCAGCCCCGCGCGCAGCGTGGTGTTGGCGGCCACGCCACCGGCCACCACCAGCGCCGGGGCCCCGGTCTGCTCCAGACCGCGCCGGGTCTTTTCGACCAGAGTGTCGGTCACGGCCTCCTCGAAGGCGCGGGCGACATCCTCCGGGCGGTAACTTTGCTTCTTCAGCGCGGTCAGGACGGCGGTCTTCAGGCCGGAGAAGCTCATGTCCAGCCCCGGGCGATCCAGCATGGGGCGCGGCAGCCGCAGGGCATCCGGCGCGCCCTGTTCCGCCAGGCGCGCCAGCGCCGGGCCACCCGGATACCCCAGCCCCAGCAGCTTGGCGGTCTTGTCGAAGGCCTCGCCGGCAGCATCGTCGATGCTCTCGCCGATCAGGTCGTAGTCGCCCAGGGCCCTGGCATGGATCAGCTGGGTATGCCCCCCGGAGACCTGCAGCACCAGGAACGGGAAGTCGAGCCCGGTATCCTCCAGGAACGGCGCCAGCAGGTGGCCCTCCAGGTGATGCACCGCCAGCGCCGGGATACCCCAGCCCCAGGCCAGGGAGCGAGCCACCGAGGCACCGGTCAGTAGCGCCCCCAGCAGTCCCGGCCCGCCGGTGTAGGCCACCGCATCCAGGTCCGGCCCGTCCACGCCCGCCTCCTCCAACACCGCGCGCACCAGCGGCAGGAGCCGCCGGATGTGGTCACGCGAGGCCAGTTCCGGCACCACGCCGCCGTAGATTGCGTGCAGATCCGTCTGGCTGTACAGCCGGTGCGCGAGCAGGCCACGGTCGCTGTCGATCAGCGCCACGCCCGTCTCGTCACAGGAGGTTTCGATACCCAGTACCTTCATGGCGCCAGCATGCCGGGTTTCGTCGATGCCACCAAGCATCCCCGGAACGACCGCGCCATTGCGCCAGGACCGGGGTTCACAGGCGCCCCCGGCGATCGGGGATACCCCCCAGCGGCAGATGCGCGCAGCCGCGACCGAGAGCCATAACCTGGAAGCGCTCGCCCATCTCGCCCGGCAGGGTCAGCATGCGCACGGCCTGCGCCGCCTGCATGGTCAGGCGGGCATCCTCGCCGCTACCGACGCGGGCCTCGAAACGCTGCGGCAGCCCCGCCCCCAGGAGGAATTCGCCCTGCCCGGCGTAGGTCAGCACATCGAGGCCCGCGGCATCCGCCGCCTCGGCCACAGCGGTGAAGTCGACACTGGCGGTCAGGTCCATCAGCCCCGGATGGGCCAGAGGGTCCTGGATCATCTGCTGGCGGTAGTAGCCGACCAGGGTCCCCTGGTGCCGTTCCGGGGCGTAATAGGCGGCCCGCGGGAAGCCGTAATCCACGATCACGGCCACCCCCTGCTCCAGCCCCTCGGCGAGCGCACGCACCCACGCCGCCTGCGCCGGCCGCCACTCGGACAGGTAGCCCTCGGGCCAGGGGCCATAGTCGGCCGCCAGCCGCGTCACGGGTTCGGCCAGGGCTGGCGGGGCCTCGCGTTCGGCCAGGGTCAGCGCCCCGTCCGCCTCGGTAGTGACGCCGACCTGCCACACGCGCCCCTCGCGCCAGCGGAACAGCTCCACCGGCAGGGCATCCAGCACCTCGTTGGCCAGCACCACCCCACGCAAGGGGGCCTCGGGGAGGGCATCGAGCCAGGCCACACGCGCGTATTCCGCCGGCTCCAGCTGGGCCTGCAGGTGGGCCTGCTGCCGGGCGCGCAGGTCCGGGCTCACCTCGATGATCCAGTACCGCCCCCAGGCCACCCCGAGCTCGCGCAGGGTGGTGATCACGTCCCCCGCCAGGCGGCCACTGCCGGCACCGAATTCCAGCAGCGTGCCGGCGCCGTCGAGGTCATCGCGCAGCACCGGGGCCAGCCAGGTCGCCAGGGTCTCGCCGAACAGCGGCGAGAGCTCCGGCGCGGTGACGAAGTCCCCGCCCTCGCCCAGCTTGTGGGCCCCGTTCACGTAATAGCCCAGGCCCGGCGCATACAGGGCCGCCTGCATGTAATCGACGAACGGAAGGAACCCCTGGCCCGCCGCAATACTCTGTTGCAGGTGAATGCGCAGACGCGCGGCGATCTCCCGGGCGACCGGATCGTCGGCGGCGTTTGTGCTAGGTTTCGGCGGCAACATGGCGACGCATGGTACCAACCCGGGGATGGACGTGGCGCAGGCACCCACCGACAATTTGAGCAGGACACCCGACCCGGCGGGCGTGGTGCTGATCACCGGGGCCGCACGGCGCGTCGGCGCCACCATTGCCCGGCACCTGCACGCGGCCGGGTTGCGGGTGCTAATCCATTACCGCGGCTCGCGTGACGAGGCCGACGCGCTCGCCGCCGATCTGAACGCGGTGCGCCCCGACAGCGCCCGCACCCTGCAGGCCGACCTGCTCGACCCCCAGGCCATCGAAGTCCTCGCCCGCGACGCCGAGGCGGCTTGGGGGCGGCTGGACTTTCTCGTCAACAACGCCTCGACGTTCTATCCAACCCCCGTTGGCGAGATCCGCGAATCCGCCTGGAACGACCTGATCGGCTCCAACCTGAAGGCGCCGACCTTCCTCACCCAGGCCTGCAACCCGGCGCTGCAGCGGGCGCGGGGCGCGGTCGTCAATATCGTGGATATCCACGCGCTGCGCCCGCTGAAGGGCTATCCGGTGTATTCGGCGGCCAAGGCCGGGCTCTGGGCCCTGACCCAGGCCTTTGCCCGCGAACTGGGGCCCGGCGTGCGGGTCAACGGGGTTGCGCCCGGCGCGATCCTGGCGCCGGAGGATGCGGAGAACACCGGCACCCACGAGGCCATGATCGAGCGCACTGCCCTCAAGCGCGAGGGCAGCCCGGAGGATATCGCCCGCACCGTGCGGTTCCTGCTGCTGGATGCGCCGTACATTACCGGCCAGGTCATCCCGGTGGATGGCGGGCGCTCCGCATCGCAGTAGCCGTACCCGGGGTCAGCCGCGCTACACTGGCCAGAACCAAGAACCTGCGTCAGGAGACCGCCCGATGATCGATTCCAAACGCTTCGACGACCTCGCTCGCCGGATCACCGAGAGCCTGCCGGAGTCCGTGCGCCACATGCAGGAAGACGTGCAGCGCCAGGTCCGCTCATCGCTGCAAAGCGGCTTCGAGCGCATGGACCTGGTCACCCGCGAGGACTTCGACATCCAGGTCGCCCTGCTGGAGCGCACCCGCGAACGCCTCGCCGAACTGGAGGCTCGCGTAGCCGCGCTGGAGGGGCGGCCGGACGACACCCCGGGGCAGTAGCCACCACTGAAACCACCCGCCGGGGACGGACCCCCGGCGGCCGAACGGAGGGGCACGGATGCCCGTCACCATTGCCTACGCCCGCGCCATCGACGGCATTCATGCCCCGCTGGTGACCATCGAGACCCATCTGGCCAATGGCCTCCCGGCCTTCCAGATCGTCGGCCTGCCGGAGGCCGCGGTGCGCGAGAGCCGTGATCGCGTGCGCGCGGCGATCCAGACCAGCGGCTTCGAATTCCCGCGGCGGCGCATCACCGTCAACCTGGCCCCCGCAGACCTGCCCAAGGACGGCGGCCGCTTCGACCTCGGCATCGCCCTGGGCATCCTCGCCGCCAGCCAGCAAATCCCGGCCGAAGCCCTGGCGGCACACGAATTCCTCGGCGAACTGGGGCTGGACGGCCAGTTGCGGCCGGTGGGCGGCACACTGGCGGCCGGACTCGCCGCCGCGGATGCCGACCGCGCCCTGGTGGTCAACCCGGAGGACGGCGCCGAGGCGGCACTGGCGAGGCGCGCGCGAGTCCTCACCGGGTCACACCTGACTGCGGTATGCGCGGCGCTGGCCGGGCGCGACGCCCTGGCACCCGCCCGGCCGCCCGAGCCGGAACCGCCGAGCCACCCGGACCTCGCGGACGTACGCGGCCAGCACCAGGCGCGGCGCGCCCTGGAGATCGCCGCCGCCGGCGGACACCACCTGCTGATGGTCGGCCCACCCGGCAGCGGCAAATCGATGCTGGCGGCGCGCATCCCCGGCATCCTGCCGCCGATGGACGAGGCCGAGGCGCTGGAGACGGCCGCCATCCACAGCCTGCGCGGCAGCACCCACCTGCGGGGTGACTGGCGGGCCCGCCCGTTCCGCTCCCCCCATCACACCGCATCGGGCGTGGCCCTGGTGGGCGGCGGGAGCACCCCGCGCCCCGGGGAGATCTCGCTGGCGCACCAGGGCGTGCTGTTCCTGGACGAACTGACGGAGTTCGACCGCTCGGTTCTGGACGTGCTGCGCGAGCCGCTGGAGACCGGCGTAATCCACATCTCGCGCGCCGCGCGCCAGGCCGAGTTCCCGGCCCGCTTCCAGCTGGTGGGCGCGATGAACCCCTGCCCGCAGGGTTTCGACTGCGACCTGGCCGAACGCTGCGAATGCACCCCGGAGCAGCGGGCCCGGCACCGCAAGCGCCTGTCCGCCCCCCTACTGGACCGGATCGACCTCGCCATCGAGGTGCCCCGGATCCCGCCGGCCGACCTGGCCGGCGCGACCGAGCCGACCGAGACGTCCGCTACGGTCGCGACGCGCGTGACCCGGGCGCGCGACCGGCAGCAGGCGCGCCAGGAGGGACTCAACAGCACTCTGGATGGCGCGGGACTCGACCAACACGCCGCCCTTGCGGCCGCCGACCGCGAGCTACTGGACAAGGCGGCCGAGCGCTTCCGTCTCTCGGCACGGGCCTATCACCGCATCCTGCGCGTGGCGCGCAGCATCGCCGATCTGGAGGGCGCGGAAGCGATTGCCACCCGACATCTCACCGAGGCGCTGAGCTACCGCGCCCTGGACCACTGGCGTACCCAGTAAACGGGAAAGCGTCGTCCCGCAAAGAAAAGGCCCCGCCCGGTCTACCGGGCGGGGCCTTTGTACGCGGCAACGGCGCGACGATCAGTCTTCGAAGGTCGCCACGTAGACGGCCAGATCGGCGATATCCTGATCCGACAGGTTCGCGGCGTTCGGCGCCATCAGGGCCGTCTGGTCACCAACGGTCTCGCCGGCGCGGTAGCGCACCAGCTTGTCGGCGATGTACTCGGCATCCCGGCCGGCCAACGCCGGGAAGACCGGGGTGCCCTGACCCTGCGCACCATGGCAGGCCACGCAGGTGTTGTAACGCGACTGACCGCGCTCAACATCACCCTCGTCGACCGCAATAGCGGCCACGGCTTCGGCCTCTTCCTCGGCGGCCGCTTCGCCCGTGTCGGTGGTGGCCACCGGCTCCTCGCCTTCAGCGGCGGCGTCGTCCGCGGCGGTGTCGCCGTTTCCGTTGGAACTGCCCTCGTAGCCGTGATCAACGCCTGCCTGATCGAGCATGTAGGCCACGACTTCATTCATCTGCTCGTCGGTCAGGCTGGAATCGCCACCGCGGGCCGGCATCGCGCCGATGCCGTTGATCGAGTTCTCGAACAGGGTCTCCAGACCCTTGTCGTTCAGACGGTTAGTCCACTCGTCCGTGTCATCCTTGAGCGGGGCACCGGAGGCGCCCGAGTCATGGCAGGCGGCGCAGACGTTGGCGTAGATGTCGCCCGGGCTGAGGTCCGCGGCTTCCTCGGCGGTATCCACCTCACCGGAGACCACCCGGCCGATCGGCGCGATGCGCTCGGCAATACGCTCCTCGCTCACGGCCTCCGCCTGGGAACCCATCATGCCCCCAATCCAGCTCGCAAGCTGCGACACCAGAAACAGGACTGTCGCCAGCAGGGCCAGGGACGAGATAAACAGCAACACCTTGTTCCCGGTGTCCATCTTGATCGGTTGATTTCCCACTTCTCTCCCTCCGAGATCCTGGCCATGCATGGCCTTGTGGTGTGCTCTTTCGAAAGCGCTCGCGCGGTACGCGCAAATCGGGCGCAGAGTATAGGGCATCATGCCAGGCGCGACCACAAACCCAGCGGCGCGGTCAAATATGGCTGGACGCACCCGCGGCCCCGCCCGTATCATTGCAGCCCTTGCGCCCGTAGCTCAGCTGGATAGAGCGCTGCCCTCCGGAGGCAGAGGTCAGAGGTTCGAATCCTCTCGGGCGCGCCATTACGCAAAAAGGGACACTCGTGGTCCCTTTTTGCGTAATGGGGTGTCTGAGGGCCTCGATTCGAACCTCCGTTCGAATCGAGGCCCGCGAAGCGGGCCGACATCGCGGTGCAGCCAACGGCTGCACCGGTCCGAAGGACCGAGCCGCCACAGGCGGCGAAGCCATCCTCTCGGGCGCGACGCCCGAACACCCCGGGCGTAGCCCCAAGCTCCATTCAAGCCGAGACCCGCAGCGCGGGCTGAGCGCGCCACAGCCACGGCCCGTGCCGGCTCGAAGGACCGGCGGCGCAACGAGCCCAGCCCCTCGGCGGCAGCCTCGGGACGTTCGCCGACACGAAGCCAGCCTCGCGCCCCCCACCCTCTCGGGCGCGAAGCACGAACACCCCCGAATCCAACCCGGCGAACCTCCAGTTCGAGCCGAGGCCCGCGCAGCTGCGCTGACATCCCCGTCCGCCGGATACAGCCCGAACGTTCCGCCAGCCTTCCGTTCCGCCCTTACCCGCCACAGCGCCCGCGGCGCACTGTCCGAATCGACTCCCGGCATGATCTGGATCAAATCGGAGGCCGGCTCCGGGGGCTAGCGTCGAAGGTGCATGGACCCAACTAGAGGAAAGATCATGCTGATGGAAATCATGTTTCAGTCGCCCATCGGGATCCTGACGATCGTGACGCTGGCGGGCATCGCGGCCTTCTTCGCGTACGTGATTTACTTCATCGTTCACGGGATGCACGAGAACGACAAGGGGCAATAGGCCCGGACGGATCCTGCCCGGGGCAGCCCCTCCAAACAGAAAAGGCCGGGGCGTCGGTCATCCAACGCCCTGGCCTTTGGTACGGGTTACCCGGAGCGCCCGGGTAACCCGTATGGTTGCGTCCGACTCAGGAGCCGGAGCCCCCGGGCGTATCGCCCAGTTCGGCGCGCGGTGCGTCGCCACGGCGAGCATCCGCGGCCACTTCCGGGCCGACGCGGCTCGGCTCGGCCAGGGAGTCGGTGCAGGTCTGGGCACCGTGGTACAGGCGCACGACGTGCTTGGCCTCGGCGAAGAACAGCCAGCGCTCCATGCCGATCCCGACCAGGCTCGACACCGCCGCCAGCCAGGCGATACCGGCCGGCGCACCGGAGAGGATCGAACCGAAGACCAGTACCGGGGCGATGAAGCCGAGCAGGAAGACGCCCATCTTGATGTTGTCGATGGTGTCCTTGCGCGGGTCGTAGCCGAATTCGTCGGTCAGGAAGGTGCCGGCGGTGTGGCCGGTATCCAGCAGACGCACGGTCGCCCGGTTGAAGGTGGTCGCGGTGTTGATGGTCGGACCGTTCACGCGCGAGATCCAGAAGTAGTAGATCCCCTTGAGCAACGCGGCGGCCAGCAGCGCGACGATGGCCACGCCCGCATGCAGCGTGGTGGCATTGCCGAACACCGCGGCGATGGCGGCGAACAGCGTGGTGCCGGTCGCGATGCCCAGCATGATGTAATTCGCCGGGGTCAGCGCCGTGTTCCACTGGCGGATGGTCTTCAGGCAGCCATAGATCATGCCCGTGGAGAACAGCGTGATCACGGCCAGCACGGCAGCGATCGCGCCGGCCATGGCGGGCAGCGGCCCGATGGCCGAACCCTGCAGCAGCACACCCAGACCGTAGATACCGGCGAAGGGGTAGAACAGCACCGCGAACACGGCCTCGCGCGACAGCCAGGAGGTCTTGAAGCGCATGAAGGAACGCCAGGCGTTCTTCTTGTTCGCCAGGTGACCGGTGGAGAGCATCAGCCCCAGGGTGATCATCCCCAGCGACACCAGGCCGTGCGCCAGCAGCTCGCCGTGGCTCATGGCCGGGCCGATACCCGCGAGATGGAAGGCCGCCAGCAGGATGAACAGGCCGTAGCCCGCACCCGAGATGACGGTAAACAGGATGACGGAAAATGCCGGATGCATATGAATTCTCCCGTTCGGGCCGCGCCTAGCGCGCGACCATCTTGTTGACCCAGTCCTTCACCGAGGTGACGAGCTTGTTGGCGCGCACGTCGTCGGTGGGGATCGGGCGGGTGATACGCGGGGGCAGATAGGTGTTGACCGGCTTGTAGCCCAGCTCCGGCATCTGCTTCACGCCGCCGCGCTCGCGCACCAGGCGGCTGACCTCGGAGTCCTGGTCGTCGAAGTCACCGAAGAACCGGGCGTGCGCCGGGCAGGTGATCACGCAGGCGGGCTGGCGCTCTTCCGGCGGCAGCTGCTCGTCGTAGATACGGTCCACGCACAGCGTGCACTTCTTCATCACGCCGTCTTCGCGGTCCAGCTCGCGCGCACCGTAGGGGCAGGCCCAGGCGCAGTAGTTGCAGCCCATGCACTTGTCCTGGTCGACCAGCACGATGCCGTCTTCCGGGCGCTTGTAGGAGGCGCCGGTCGGGCAGACGTTCACGCAGTCAGCATGCTGGCAGTGCATGCAGGACATCGGGATGTTCACGGTCTTGTTGTTGGGGTAGTCGCCGACTTCGTAGTGGCGAATACGGTTGAACCACACGCCGCTGGGGTCCTCGCCATAGGGGCGATAGTCGGTCAGCGCGCCGGTGGTACCGCTGGTGTTCCACTGCTTGCAGGCCACCGCGCAGGCGTGACAGCCCACGCAGGTATCCATGTCGATTACGAGTCCAAGTCGCATTTCAGGTACTCCTCAAATTCTCTCGGGCCGCCGGCTTCGGCCGGCGGCATGGCCCGGATCCGTGATGCCTACTGTTCGTCGTCCAGCGAGCCGCGCGTCAGCACGTCGCGGATGGAACGGTTCAGGTGCACCGGCTTGTGCGCTGCGTAGCGGAGCTGGTCCGGGGCCTCGGACATGCCGGGCGCCGGCTTGATCGTGTCGAAGTCGGGCCAGGTGCTGGCCTCTTCCGGGTCGGCCGGGGTGATCTTGACCTTCAGGTCGTACCACGCGGCCTGGCCGGTGACCGGGTCGGAGTTGGTGATGTTGTCCACCGGGTCGCCCTTCTTCGGCAGCAGCTCACTGATCAGGTGGTTCATCAGGAAGCCCTTGTTGGACTCGTTCGCGTCCGGCTTCAGACCCCAGGCGCCCTTCTGCTTGCCGATGGCGTTCCAGGTCCAGACGGTGTTCGGCTCGCAGCCCTCGATCAGCTTGACCTGCACGCGGATCTTGCCGTTGTGCGACTCCAGCCAAACCCAGGACATGTCCGCGATGCCCATGGACTCCGCCTTGCCACGGTTCATGTACAGATAGTTCTGGGCGCAGATCTGACGCAGCCAGGCATTCTGCGAATCCCAGGAGTGGTACATGAACATCGGGCGCTGGTTGACCGCATAGAACGGGTACTCGTCCTCGTCGATCCGGGTCTGCTCCAGCGGCTTGTGCCAGATCGGCAGCGGATCGAAGAACTGGGTCAGGCGATCCTTGTGCTCCTGCTTGGTCGGCTGCGGGCCGTCATACAGGCCCTGGCCGGCCAGCTTGAAGCGCTGCTGGGTCTCGGAGTAGAGCTCGATGGTGATCGGATCGGTCTTGCCCACCCAGCCGGCGTGCTTGGCCAGCTCCAGGTAGTCCTTGTTGGCGAAGCGGTAGAACTGCTGGCTCGGTGCCAGGTGATGCACGAAGAACCCCTGATTCTCGATGTACGCCTCCCACTGCTTCGGGTTCGGCTCGCCACGCAGGTGGGTCTTGCCGTCCTTGCCGCGGTAGCCGGACAGGAAACCGATGCCGGGCTCCTTCTCGAAGTTGACGATGAAGTCCTTGTAGTCCTCGAACTTGCGGCTGCCATCGTCGTTGGTGAACGCCGGGAACTTCAGGCGGCCGGCCAGCTCGACCATGACCTCCTGCCAGGGACGCACGTCGCGGTCGACCTCGAGGATCGGGTGGCGGATGGAGTCCGCCGCCGCGGCCGGCTCGGAGATCGGGCGGTCCAGCATGGAGATGGTGTCGTATCGCTCCAGATAGGTCGTATCCGGGAGCACCAGATCGGCAAAGTTGACCGTCTCCGAGTGGAACGCATCCGCGACCACCAGGAACGGGATCTTGTACTCGCCGCTGTCGTCCTTCGCCCGCAGCATGTCCATCACCTCGGCGGTATTCATCGAGGAGTTCCAGGACATGTTCGCCATGAAGAAGATCAGCGTGTCGATCGGATAGGGATCGCCGTTGACCGCATTGGTCACCACCATGTGCATCAGGCCATGGTTGGAGATCGGCGCATCCCAGGAAAAGGCCTTGTCGATGCGCAGCGGGTTGCCTTCGTCATCGATGACCAGGTCCTCCGGCGCGGTCGGGAAACCGAGCGGCGGGCTCTTCAGCGGGGTGTTCGGCGCGCATTCCTTGGCCGGCTTGATGCCCGGCGGGACGTGCTTGGGATACGGCGGCTTGGCCAGGTGACCGCCGGGGCAGTCCACCGAGCCCAGCATGATCTGCAGCAGATGGATCGCGCGGCAGGTCTGGAAGCCGTTGGAGTGCGCGGAGATGCCGCGCATCGCGTGCATGGACACCGGGCGACCGAACACCTTGTCGTGCTTGCGGCCCCAGGAGTCGGTCCACTCGATATCGAGTTCGATCGTCTCCTTGAACGCGACGTGCGCCATCTCCAGCGCCAGGCGCTCGGTCTGGTCGGCCGGGACGCCGGTGACCTCGGCGGTGTTCTCCGGGGAATACTCGTCGCTCAGGTAGCGCTCGGCCAGCAGCGTCATCACGGTCTTGACCGGGCGGCCGTCGGGCGCGGTGTACTCGCCGAACAACGCCGGCTTGATGTCGACCTGGGTGCCGTCGACGAACGCCTCCTGTTCCAGCTCCCAGACCAGCGGGTTGCCGGCCTCGTCACGCAGGATCAGGCCATCGCCCTTCTGCCCCGGGGTCTGCACCACCAGCTGGGTGGCGTTGGTGTAGCGCACCAGGAAGTCCCAGTCGAACTGGTCGTTCTTCAGCAGCACGTGCAGCATCGACAGCGCGAACAGGCCGTCGGTACCGGGCTTGATGCCCACCCACTCGTCGGCGATCGCCTGGTAGCCGGTGCGCACCGGGTTGATCGCGACAAACTTGCCGCCGCGGCGCTTGAGCTTCTCCAGACCGATCTTGATCGGGTTGGAGGCATGGTCTTCCGCCACGCCCCAGAGCATGTGGTACTTGGTGCGGTCCCAGTCCGGGTCGCCGAATTCCCAGAAGGCGAAGCCGGTGGTATACAGACCGCCCGTGGCCATGTTCACCGAGCAGAAGCCGCCGTGGGCCGCCCAGTTGTAGGTGCCGAACTGGGTCGCCCACAGACCGGTCAGGGCCTGCATCTGGTCGCGGCCGGTGAAGAACGCCAGCTTGCGCGGGTCGGTCTCGCGGATCTTCTGCAGCCGCGTGGACAGCATGTCCAGGGCCTCGTCCCAGGAGATCGGCTCGAACTCGCCGGCGCCGCGCTCGGTGCCGGGCTTGCGGCGCATCGGCTGGTGCAGGCGCGCCGGGGACTGCTGCTTCATGATCCCCGCGTTACCCTTGGCACACAGCACCCCCTTGTTGATCGGGTGATGCCGATTGCCCTGGATATAGCGGACCTTGTTGTTCTGGACGGTAACCTTGATGCCGCAGCGGCAGGCACACATGTAGCAGGTGGTGTACTTGATCTCCTGCTCGCTGTGGTTCTCGAACTCGGGCAACGCGCTCATTCAGACGACCCCATAGATTACGGTTTGCTTATTCATGGGCCATATTGGCCATAAGCCGGGCTTTTGGCCAACGAAAAGTTCTTATCTTGGAATAAGACAAAATTATCTGTGAGAGATTTTGTTTATTGCCGCAACGATTCTGAGGCATTGTTGTTGCGTTCCCGGAGAAGTGGTCTACGATGTGTGTGATGAAACATATCGCCCCCATCGGCAGGACGGAGCACCCCATGGAACAGCCCCTCAAGGACGAGAACGCACTGGTGGATGCCTTCGGCCGCCGCATCGAATATGTCCGCCTCTCGGTCACCGACCGCTGCGACCTGCGCTGCTTCTACTGCATGCCCAAGGGCTTTCGCGACTTCGAGGAGCCGGATCACTGGCTCAGCTTCGAGGAGATCGAGCGCGTCATGGGAGCCTTCGGACGTCTGGGCACCCGCCGCGTGCGCCTGACCGGCGGCGAGCCGCTGGTACGCAAGAACCTCCCGGACCTGGCCGCACGCCTGAACGCCCTGCCTGGCATCGACGACATCTCGCTGTCCACCAATGCCACGCGCATGGCGCGCCATGCCCAGGAACTGAAGGATGCCGGCGTGGCGCGCATCAACGTCAGTCTCGACTCGCTCAAGCCGGAAGTCTTCAAGGAGATCACCGGCGGCAAGCTGGAGAAGGTCCTGGACGGGCTGATGGCCTCCAAGGCCGCCGGGCTCGACCCGATCAAGATCAACATGGTGGTAATGGGCGGGATCAACGAGCCGGAAGTCGAGGACATGGTGGACTTCTGCATCGAGCACGGCTTCACCCTGCGCTTCATCGAGACCATGCCGATGGGCGACACCGGCCGTGAGGCGAAAGAGGGCCACTACGTGAACCTGCAGGACGTGCGCGCCCGTCTGGAGCCGCGCTACAACCTGGTACCCGGCGTGATGCCCGGCGGCGGCCCGGCGCGCTACATGCAGATCCCGGACACTCCCGTGCGCATCGGCTTTATTACGCCGATTTCGCAGCACTTCTGCGATACCTGCAACCGCGTGCGCCTGTCGGTGGACGGCACCATCTACACCTGCCTGGGCAACGACCACAGCCTGAACCTGCGCCCCTACCTGCGCGAGGGCTGCACCGATTCCGAACTGGAGGATCTGGTGGTCCAGGCCATCAACCTGAAACCGGAACGCCACGAATTCTCCGAGCGCCCGGAAAAGGTCATGCGCTTCATGTCCATGACCGGCGGCTAGCGTCACGGCGGGGCTGGCCCCGATCCCGTAGGAGGCCAGCCTTCTGGCCGATGGGGTGTGACAAGCGTCCCATCGGCCAGAAGGCTGGCCTCCTACATGCCTGGGGCCTCGACACCGCGCGAGCATTCCACAGGAACGAGGAAGGCCCGCTGGAAAGCGGGCCTTCTACGTGTCGGCGAACGGCGATCGGGCTCAGTCGACGGCGCCTTCCGGCGGCAGCTTTTCCTTCATGGAGTCGGACAGCGGCACGTCGTGCACGACCAGTACCGGCAGGCGGGCGTTGCGCACCAGCCACTCGGTCGCGGAACCGGAGAGCATGTTGGCGATCTGACTGCGCCCGCGGGTCCCCATCACGATCATATCCGCGCCCCACTCCTCGGCATGGCGGGAGATCTCCTCCGGCGCACTGCCCACGGCGATGGCGACCTCGTCATCTGCCTCCGCCCACTCCTGCAACTGCGACCGGATTTTTTCTTCCGCCGAATGGCGCATTTCCTTTGCATTCAGGGGCGACGACCCCGCACCACTGAACGCACCAGCGGAACTGGGCCCTGCCACGTCCGACGGCTTCATCACATAGAGCAGCCGCTTCTTCGCCCCCGGACAGTGCTGGCGTGCAACGGCCAGGGCCGCGGCAGAGGCGGGCGAGAAGTCGACGGCGATGATGACGCGCTGCAGCATGAAGATCCCCAATTGAACGCATGGAAGAGCCCCGGCAAAGGCTTGAGCGGGGCGGCAAACTTCAGGACGGGCTTATGAAGTGCTAGACTTTGTCGCCTTTCCTGGCGGTTTCAGTCTGTACCGGCATTGAACCGCTTGCAACCGCGCCATCCACTGGTGGCAACCGGGCCCGGCTACTTCGCACAAGTCTCTGGTACCTGTTCGTTCACCCGTTGATCCCGACGCATGTCGGCTTCGGCGCGCATGGGTATTGGGGACCATATCGTGCAGCAGACCCTACAAGACTTCCTCTCCCGCCAGCGCAAGATCTGGTTGTTCAATGTGCGCGCGGACCTGATCGCCGGGATCGTGGTCGCGCTGGCCCTGATCCCCGAGGCGATCGCGTTCTCGATCATCGCCGGGGTCGACCCGAGCGTGGGCCTGTACGCCTCGTTCACCATGGCGGTGGTGATCGCCTTCGCCGGAGGGCGCCCCGGGATGATCTCGGCCGCGACCGGGGCCATGGCCCTGCTGATGGTGACACTCATCGCCGAGCACGGACTGCAGTACCTGCTGGCCGCGACCATCCTGACCGGGATCATCCAGATCCTGTTCGCCTGGGCCAAGCTCGCGCGCTACATGATGTTCATCCCGCGCACGGTGCTGGTCGGCTTCGTGAATGCGCTGGCGATCCTGATCTTCCTGTCCCAGGTGCCCTACCTGGTGGATGGCGACACCACCATGTGGGCGCTGGTCACGGCCGGCCTGATCATCCTCTATGGCCTGCCGATGATCCCGGGCTATCCGAAGCTGCTGCCGCCGCCGCTCGTCGCGATCGTGGTGCTCAGCGTCGTGGTCTATTTCATGGGGCTGCCGACGCTGGAGGTCGGCGACATGGGCGAGCTTCCGGACGGCCTGCCGGTGTTCCTGTTCCCCGACATCCCGCTGAACTGGGAGACGCTGCAGATCATCTTCCCGACCGCGTTCGCGCTGGCGATCGTCGGCCTGCTGGAGTCGCTGCTGACCGCCTCCATCCTCGACGATCTGACCGACACGCCCTCTGGCAAGAACCGCGAGGCCCAGGGCCAGGGCATCGCCAATGTCGTCACCGGCTTTTTCGGCGGCATGGCGGGCTGCGCGATGATTGGCCAGTCGGTGATCAACATCAAGTCCGGGGGTCTCGGTCGTCTGTCGACCTTGTCGGCGGGGATCTTCCTGCTGCTGTTCATCGTGTTCCTCGGCGACCTGGTCTCGATCATCCCAATGGCCGCGCTGGTCGCGGTGATGATCATGGTCTCCATCGCCACCTTCGACTGGGGCTCGCTGACCACCCTGCACAAGCTGCCGCGCACCGACGCCACCGTGCTGATCGTGACCGTTGGCACCACCGTGATCACCCACGACCTGTCGCTGGGCGTGTTCGCCGGCGTGCTGCTCTCGGCGATCTTCTTCGCGCGCAAGATGGTCAAGGCGGTCGAAGTCACTAGTGCGCTCTCCGAGGACGGCCGGACCCGGATCTACACCGTGCGCGGCCAGCTGTTCTTCGTCGCCGTGGACAAGTTCATCGACAGCTTCGACTACCGCGAGGGCATCCATCACATCGAGATCGACCTGACCCGCGCCTCGCTGTGGGACAGCTCGGCGGTGGCCGCCATCGACAAGGTCGTCGGCAAGTTCCGCCGCAACGGCATGGAGGTCGAGGTGAAGGCCCCGCGAGGTGAAAGTGGTGAACTGCACGACAAGCTCGCGCAGCACGACAAGGGCGCCGACCTGGGGCCGGGCGGGCACTAGCACCGCCACCGTCATTGCGAGGAGTGCAGCGACGAAGCACAAAGGCGCGAAGCGCGTTGAACGGCCGCAGGCCGGCCCGAAGGGCGAGCGCAGCGAGTAATCTCCCTCCGAAACCCTCGGACCCCGACACTGCGCAAGCTTCAGGAGGTTGCCGCGGCCCCTGCGGGGCCTCGCAATGACGGTGCCCGTAACGACGCCGGGAGATGGGAGAGATTGGACCTCTTGTCCAGGCGTGGCAGGCTAGGCGGATGATGAATCTTCGCCGGCCGGCACCCCCGGCCGACCCCCGGGCCGAGCAGGAGCGGATTCGGCGTGCGCTGCTCTGGCCCATGCTGGGGGCCGCTATCCTGATCGTGATCCACGCCCTGCACGACCTGCTGGGCGGGGACTGGTCGCGGCTGGGCATCCTGCCGCGCGACGCGGTCGGGGCGCTGGGCATCATCACCTCGCCGCTGATCCACGGCTCCTGGGGCCACCTGCTCGCCAACGTGCCCACCCTCTGGGTGCTCGGCATGCTCACCCTCTATGGATTCCCTCGCGCCACGCGCGTGGCGGTCCCGTTGATCTGGCTGATGGGTGGCCTCGGCGTCTGGCTCTTCGCCCGCGAAGGCCTGCACATCGGGGCCTCGGGCCTGACGCACGGCCTGATGTTCTTTGCCGTAGTTATTGGCATTCGTCGGCGCGACGCGCTGTCCATCGCGCTCGCCATCATCATCCTGTTCCTCTACGGCAGCATGATCTGGGGCATATTCCCCAGCGCGCCCCGGGTCTCATTCGAGGCGCACCTGTTCGGCGCCGTGGTCGGTGCGATCTGCGGCTGGTTCTTGTACCGGCGCGACCCGCTACCGCCCGCGCGACGGCCCTCCTGGGAGGAGGACGACGGGACGGATCCGGAGACCCTGCGCAAAATCGAGCAGGGGCGACTGGACGAGATCGAGCCGAAAGAACCGCTGGAGGGGCCCGGGCGTCGCGACTAGCCGAACACCCGTCCTTAATGCAGCTCGCGTCGGTCGGGGCATCCCGCGACGTTGCGGCGACGGCCCCTCTTCATGGCACCGTCATTGCGAGGAGGCGAAGCCGACGTGGCAATCTCCGAACGCTGGCAACGCGGTGCTTCCGGAGGGAGATTACTCGCTGCGCTCGCCCTTCGGGCCGGCCTGCGGCCGTTCAACGCGCTTCGCGCCTTTGTGCTTCGTCGGCTGCGCCTCCTCGCAATGACGGTGCAGGGTCCGGCGTGGTGGCGCGCATTAGCGCCCGAAGGTCATGCGCATGCCGGCCATCAGGGTCAGGCCCGGGGCCGGCTCGTAGTAGCGGCGGTTGCCGTCGTTGATGCGGATATTGTCGACGTGGTCCGCGTCGAGCAGGTTGTTCGCGGCCACGAAGGCCTCGACATGGGCGTTGCCATCCTGCCAATGGCGGCCCGCGCGCAGGTTCAGCGTGGTCTGCCCACCCACCCGTTCGTCATTGGCGTCGTTCACGTAGCGCCCGCCCGTGTACAGCGCATCGACGGTGAAAAAGTAAGGCCCCTGGCGCCAGTCGGCCTCCACGAACAGCTGCTCGCGCGGCAGCCCGGGCAGGCGGTTGCCATCGCGCCGCTCACCCTGCTGGTCCACGAAATCCCGATAGCGGAAGTCGTTCAGGCTGAGCGCGCTGGACAGCGTCCACTGCTCGGTCGCGGCCCAGTCGACCGCCAGCTCGAAGCCGTTGCGCGCGGTTCGGCCGGCGTTGGTGTAGAAGGTGCGACCGTCCACGTTGGGCTCCTCGAACGGGGCGATCTCGTCGCGCACGCGGGTCGCGTAGACCGAGGCATCCCAGGCCAGGCGACCGGTCTCGCGGCGGATCCCGACCTCGATGCTGCGTGCCCGCTGGGGGTCGAGGGCGTCGTTGAAGCCGCCCCCGCCCTCGGGGTTCGCGAACTCGGTGAAGGTCGGGGTCTCGAAGTTGGTGGCCACGTTCACGTAGGCCCGGTAGTCCGGCTGGAAGTGCCAGATCAGCCCCGCCATCGCGCTGGTCTCGCGGAAGGTCCGCGCATCCGAGCGATCCGGTTCGCCGACCCGGTCAGAGAAGTGGTCGTCGATGGACATGCGGATGCGGTCGTGGCGCGCGCCGAGCACCATGTTCCAGTCCGACCCCAGCGCGGTGTCGGTTTGTATAAACACTCCTCGCGAGCGGGCGCGCTCTAGCTGGTCCAAGGCCAGATCTCCAACGACTTCGTCTTCGTCACAGTCCAGCCCCGGTGCGAAAGTCCCCGACGTACAGCGCCGGGTGCGGTCGTCACGCTGCTCTTCCAGGTCGATCCCGGTCAGCACCCGGGTCGGCCCGATGTCCTGTTCGTACTGGGCGTTGAGGCCGTAGAAGTCACGTTCGTAGGCCACCCGCGAGTCACCGGGGAATGGCAGTTGCTGCGCGTAGTCGCGCTGGGTCCAGAACCCCCCGAGGCGCAGCTCGCCGGGTCCGAGGGGCTGTTCCCACTGCAACCCCGTCGTGAGCTGCTCGGCCGCCTGGGTACTGTCAAGGGCCGTGGCCAGCGGGGCGGCCGCGCGCCGGTTCTGACGCATCTCCTCGCGGGTGAGCCCGCCGGGGTCGTCGGTGCGGGGAGCATCGAGGTAGCGCAGGTGGAAGTTCAGCGTGCCGGCCTCCAGCTCCGAGGCGGTGTGCAGGCGCAGGTAGCGCTTCTCGGCGGTGGACTGGTCGCGGTAGCCGTCGATCGCGAAGTCGTGGGCGGTCAGGGAATAGCGATGGGTGCCGTGGTCCTGTTCGGCCATGGCCTCGGCGCGGCGATAACCGTAGCTGCCCAGCAGCACCCCGCCACCAAAGCCACGCGGGTCGCGGCCGTCGCGGGTGCGCGCCGAGATCACGCCTCCGGAGGCATTGCCGTACAGCGCGGCGCTGGGTCCGCGCAGCACCTCGATGTCGCGCAGGTTAAGCAGGTCGATCGCGTCCACCTGTGACTGGCCGTCGGGGGTGGTCTCCGGGATGCCGTCCTGCAGGATGCGCAGCCCGCGCACGCCAAAGGGAGCGCGCGATCCGAAACCGCGGATCGAGATCCGGACATCCTGGGCAAAGTTGTAGCGGTTCTGGGCGAACAGGCCCGGCACGCGATTGAGCGCCTCGTCCAGCTGCAGGCCCTGCCGCCCCTCGGTCGCCTGGCGCTCGTCCACGCGCGATACCGCGGCCGGCAGGTCCGCCAGCGGCGTGGCCAGGCGCGGAGCAGTGACAGTCACTTCGACTGGATCCAGGACCGTGGGCCCGTCGTCGGCCTGTGCGGTGACCGCCACCAACAGGCTGGCGAACAGGGGCCAGCGCACTCGCCCAGAGAACGTCGGATCCGGCCGTCGCGCCACCACGGTCCCTCCCATTCGGTACTGCATCGTGACGGGCCTCGAACCCGCTCACCCTTTAGAGGACTCGCCGCTCGCTAGCAGGTTCCCGGCCCAGGTGTTTCATTTGCGCAACAGTGTCGCGTTTTAACGCGATCTTCACCGCCCCGTAACGGACACGTCACTCGCCCTCCCCATGCTTGCGCCCTGTCGGGACGCCCTCGCGGCCCGCCAACCTGCACACTTTATGAAGGGGAGAATCCCATGAATCGCAAGCACCTGCTGACCAGCCTCATCGCCGCCGGACTCGTCGTACCGGCCCTGGCTACCGCCGACTGGACGCTGTACGGCCGCGCCCACCTGTCCGCCGATGTCCTCGACGACGGCGCCTACTACAACGAATTCAATGTGTCGAGCAATTCCAGCCGCCTGGGCTTCAAGGGCGAGCGCGAGTTCCGTGAACAACTGGTCGGGATGTTCCAGATCGAACAACAGATCAATTTCGACACCAACGGGACGAATTTCGCGACTCGCGATACCTTCGTCGGCATCAAGGGCTCCGAGTGGGGCATGCTGCGCATCGGCAAGTTCGACACCCCCTTTAAACGCGCCCGCGGTCCGGCCAACTTCTTCGGCGACCAGGTCGGTGACATGCGCAACCTGACCCGTTCCGCCGCGCAGACCGGCCGCTTCGACGAACGCTTCAATAACAGCATCCACTACCAGACCCCGAGCTTCGGCGGCCTGACCTGGAACATCCAGTACTCGAACGAGACGGACGGCGCCACCACCGCCGACGGGGCCCCGAACAAGGCCTACTCCACATCTCTGAACCTGAGCATGGGCGACCTGACCGGCGCCCTAGCCTACGAAAAGCAGGAAGATGGCGATGTGAACCCGGATGCCTGGCGCCTGGCCGTCGGCTATCGCATCACGCCCGCCTTCCGCATGGGCGCGTTCTACCAGAATTCCGAGACCGTCGGTGGCGACGACGCCGATGTCTACGGCCTGGGCGGCCAGTTCCGCCTGACCCCGAGCATGTACCTGAACGGTCACGTCTTCCAGCTGGATTCCGATCTGACTGATGCTGACGCAACGATGTACGCCCTGGGCCTGGAATACCGCCTCGACAGCGACCTGCGCTTCTACGGCAACATCGCAATGGTCGACAACGACGACAACTCGGCCCTGGCGCCGTGGAATGCCGCCAAGAGCGTCAGCCAGCCGGGTGTGGGTGGCGAGAACGCTACCGCCCTCTCGATCGGGATGCGTTACGACTTCTGACCGAGCAATACCGGGGCCGGCGGCCAGGACCGCCGTCCCCGTTTTCCGAGCCCCGCCGGACTACGCCCCGGCGGGGCTTTTTTGTGAGCTCAACGAGGCGCTGGCGGCGCAATTCCGTTGCGACACCGGGACCTTCAAGAATCGGGGAAATACAGGTAGAGATCGGTTTCGGTGCAACAGGCGCACACCGCAGTCCCGTTGGCGGGCTATCCGGGATGGGTTCATCGCCGCCGTTAAAGGATCGACACGGTCGCGCGCCTGCGGGGCAGATGCGCGACCGGCGATCGGCTCAGGGGCGTTTGGGGGTCTGGTATTCGGCTTCCTTCTGGAAGGGTTCCCAGATGGTCTCGTAGCCGACGAAGCCCTTTTCGTTGGGCTTCATCTGCCGGGTTACCAGAAAGCGCGACTTGCCGTCCGGCACTTCCGGGTGCTTCTTGTCAGATTGCTGACTCATGGTGCATTCACCTCGCTTCGATGAAAAAAGAGGGGCGGAGAACTGGCGTCGCCCTGCCCCGACATACTCACGCGCCGAACGCCTGCTCCATCACTCGATAGGGACCGCGCGCCCGCTGTCGATCTCCGGGCCCGACTCCACCTTGCCACCGTGTGCGATTTCCTCGTCGGTGGCATCGCGTACCAGCAGGATGTTCAGCTTGAAGATCACCTGACGGCCGCACAGTGGATTGTTGCCGTCGATGGTGATGGTCTTGTCGTCGAGCCGTGTCACCAGAAAGCTCTTGGTCTGGCCGCGATCGTTCTCCATCAGGATGGCGGTCCCCACCTCGCGGTACTCCTCCGGCACGTTTTCGATCGCGTCCGTGATCACGAGCGACTCGTCGCGCGGGCCATAGAGGGCGTTGCAGTCGATCGGCACTTCGATGGTTTCGCCTTGGGCGCGGCCTTCCAGCTCGCCCATGACCTGGGGCGACAGGACCTCGTTGACGCCGTGGACATAGCCCAGCGGGAACTCGACCTCGGTCAGCACCTGGCCGGTTTTCTGGTCGATCACCTGGTAGTTCAGCTCGACGTACTTGTTGTCCTGGATTACTTCGGTCATGAACAGTCCCGCATTGTCAGAAAATGGACGCACCAAAGATGCGTACCTCGCCTTCCTCGTAGCCGAGGACCATCCGGCCCAGCCACTCGCCCTCCTTCTTCGTGCTGCGCACGCGATACAGGACGGTGACATGCTCGCCACGGCGAATAATGCCCAGGAAATCCCAGTCCTCGCTGAGATTGCGGGTCAACTCGCTCTGGGCGAACTGCTTGCCCACCTCGACCTCGTTGAGGCCAAACAGCAGGTGGTAGGAGAACCGGCGGACGAACTTGCCGTACTGCCCCTTGTTGGAGTGCTTGATTAGGTCGCTCCAGATGGGGTGGGCAATCTCGAGGATCTCCTGGTCGGAGTGGTCGATGATGTTCATCGAGGTCTCCGGCAACGTCTGTGCTTCAGCTGCACTGGTCATATTGAAAACCCTCAGGTGTGGCGGTTGAAAGGGATGACCGACGCGCGAACGCGTGGGTCATCGCGGCTGCCGAGCATGGTGGCGGGGCCGGCTGCGGCCCCGCCACCGCAGCACCCTAGGCTTCCTCCTTCTCGGCCTCCTTGGCCGGCGCCTCGTCCTTGTCGACCAGGTGGTAGCAGGGCGCCTTCTCCATGGTGTACTCGCCCGTCTTCGGGTCACGACGCGAAACCGTCAGGTGGTGCCAGTTCTTGTCGTCGAGCTTCATGTAGTCGCCGCGGTAGTAGTAGCCCGGCCAGCGGGTTTCCTTGCGGAACAGGGTGTGGTGGAAGACGCTCTCGGCGGTGCGCACGCGGTGCTTCAGCTCCCAGGCACGCAGCAGCTCGTGGATGTCCTCCGCCGCCAGCTTGTCCAGATCCTCTTCCAGGATCTTCATCTTCTTCAGGCCGATATTGAGCAGCTTCTCGTTGGTCATGTAGCTGACCGTTACGCCGCCACAGTATTCATCCATCAGCTTCTGCAGGCGGTCAAGACCCTGGCGCGGGTTGATGAAGTTCGGGTTGACCGAACCGGCCACGACCTCGTTGCTGTAGATCTTGTAGTGCTCCAGCGGCTTGTAGATCTCCTCTTTCAGCTTGTTGATCTGCGAGTCGGAGACCCGGATACCGTCGGCCTTGCCATCGTCGATGTACTTGCAAGCGGCCTTGGCGGCCAAGCGGCCCTCGGTGAAGGAACCGGAGGAGAACGCGTGCGGCGTCCCGCCCACGGCATCGCCGGCACCGAACAGGCCCTCGACGCTGGTCATGCGGTTGTAGCCCCAGAAGTACTCGGGCGGGGAGACATCCTCCGGACCGGAGCACCAGGCGCCACAACCCGTGGCGTGCGAGCCCATCACGTAGGGCTCCGAGGTGGTGAGCTCGGGGTTCTCGTTCTTGGGGTCCACGTCGGTGGCGGCCCACAGCACGGCCTGGCCGACGGTCATGCCCAGGAAGTTCTCCCAGCCCACCTCTTCAAGGTGCGGATCCTGGAAGGCCTCCATGGTGACCATGTGGATCGGGCCACGACCGGCATTCACCTCGTTCAGGAATGCGTGGTTGCGCAGGCAGGTCGGGATCGGGCGATGGGTCCGGTGGGAGGCCTCCGGATCGAGGTACTCCTTGCCGACCATCTCCTGCAGCTGCGGCCACCACTTGGATTCGTACTCTTCGCCATTGCAGTTCTGCGTACGGGTCTTGAGATGGAGGAAGTACGCACCGACCGGGCCGTAGCCATCCTTGAAGCGGGCCAGCACGATGCGATTTTCCATCTGGGTCATCTTGGCGCCGGCATTGATCAACAGGCCATAGGCGGAGCCGGAAGACCACGGGGCGTACCAGACGCGACCCGCACCCTCGCCGACCGAACGCGGCTTGAAGATCATCGAGGCGCCACCGGCAGCGACGATCACCGACTTCGACTTGAAGACGTGGTAGTTGCCGGTACGCACGTTGAAGCCCACGGCACCGGCGACGCGGTTCTCCTTGGACTCGTCCATCAGCAGATGGGTCACGCAGATGCGGTTGTAGATCGTGTCGGCGGACTTCTTCGCGGCCTCGGCCACGATCGGCTTGTAGGACTCGCCGTGGATCATGATCTGCCAGCGGCCTTCACGCTGATAGGCGCCGGTCTTCGGGTCGCGCATCAGCGGCAGGCCCCATTCCTCGAACTGGTGCACGGTGGAGTCCACGTGGCGCGCCATGTCGAACAGCAGGTCCTCGCGCACCATGCCCATCAGGTCGATGCGGGCGTAGCGCACATGGTCCTCGGGGTTGTTCTCGCCCCAGCGGGTGCCCATGTAGCAGTTGATCGCGTACAGGCCCTGGGCCACCGCGCCGGAACGGTCGATGTTGGCCTTTTCGGCAATCACGACCTTCTTGTCCTGCCCCCAGAAGCGGGCTTCCCAGGCGGCACCCGTGCCGCCGAGCCCGGCGCCACAGACCAGGATGTCGATGTTGTCTTCGACGATTGTCTTGTAGGCCATCAGTAGTACACCCCTTCTTTCAGTTTGAGACCGGCGGCCTCAAGCGTGTGCAGATCCCCCTCATCCATCCGGATGTACTTGGGCTCGTTGAACAACAGCTGGCTGTCGCGCATGGACTTGTCCGGTGCGGGGACGTCCGCCAGCTGCGGGATGTGCTTGCCCCAGGGCTTGGTGGTAATCGGCGACAGGAAGTCCTTCTCCCGACCGTCGCGGAACTTGATCTTCCAGGCGATGGTGCCGCGCTCTTCGTCGCGATCGACGCGCACGCTGTGCCCCAGTGGGGCGAAGTCCGCGTAGCCGCGCACGTCAATCGCATGGTGCGGGCAGGCCTTCACGCAGGAAAAGCATTCCCAGCACATGTTGGGCTCGATGTTGTAGGCGCGACGGGTGGTTTCGTCGATATGCATGATGTCTGACGGGCAGATGTCCACGCAGTACCCACAGCCATCGCAACGGGTCATGTATACGAAAGTTGGCATGGTTGTCCTCGATCGATGCTGGTGTTCGGGTTAATGGCTAGTAGTGGTGCGGCGCTTCACGCTGGATGCCCTTCCCCATCTCCATCGGCGCATCGCGCAGCAGTTCCATGGAATGGCGCTGCTGTTGCTCGGGATCGTCGCGCGTGAGGGTCGGGAGGTTCTCGGCGGAGCCGTCGGCACGGGTAATGCGCTTCTGGTAGGCCGCGGCAGGCTTGAAGAACATGTGCGCGAACTTGGACCAGTAGACGGTCGCGAACAGGGTCGTGGTCGCCGCGAGGAAGAGCGCGAAGAACAGCCACCCGAGGGCGCCGGTGCCCTGGGTCAGCGACCACAGGATGGCGAAGGTCGACATCGCCAGCAGCGACACGATGAACAGATCGGCCCGGACCAGCTGGTACCAGCGACGGCCCTCGGAGTAGACGTCGACGCGAATGAAGAACCAGAACCAGTAGCCGCCGAAGGCCAGCGACAGGGCGCCCAGATGCCACAGGACCGGCCACACGCCCGCGGCGGGCTCGCTCGCGTAGCCAAAGATCAGGACCGCGGAGGAGACCACGAACAGGATAAAGCCCCACATGGTGAACAGATGGGACGCGCGTCGTTTCGGGTTCTTGAATTCACCGGAGGTGATGACCTCTTTTCCCAGGGTCTGCATGGCCTGGGAGAATTTTTCGCCGCCGCTCACGCTGCGGGTCGCGTTCTTCTCGGCTTTCTTGGCGTTCTCGAAGAAGTACTGGGCACTCCTCTTGTGCATCATGTCGAGGATCGTGCCGGCGGCCACCAGAATGACCATGAGCACGACATACGCCTGCATTGCGGCTGGTGGAATAAACGCAGCCAGTTCGGCAAAGGGATTGCTAGTGATCACGGCGTCAGGCCTCCTCAGAGTGTCCAATGGGCACACCGAGTCTGTGCCAACTCGATCTTTTGCTTCAAATCAAACTTGCTTCCCCGCGCATAAGCCCGATGAATGAGGTCATATGCTTATTTATGGAAACACTTATCTAGCGGCCCGGGTCGACGCCATCGCAAGCCGCCAGGCTGGCCCGGGGGCGGCACACCGCCCGCTGCCCGCAGCACGCGGGTCCGGGGCGCCAGCGAGGGCACCGGAACGAACGCCCGGGCCGGGTGAGACAAAGGGAGAACGGCCGCTGATCGGGGCGCGCCCGGGGCAGGGCTGACGGCCCTGACGGGCGGACAGATCCGGATGTGCGGCTGCGGGGACGGTCAAGAAACCCGAACCTTTATGGACTATCTTGTGCTACGTTCGGGGTCGACCAGCAGCGCGCCCGACCCGTCAACCGGGTGGGCGCATGCGCCCCGAACACGACTTACGTGTGGCACAGACCACCCCATCCATGCAGTTCACATCCAGCGTCGGCAGGAGAGAAAGCCCCATGATCAAACCGCACGGTGCAGACACCCTGAAGCCCCTGTTCGTCTACGACCCCGATCAACACCACGCCCTGCTGCAGGAGGCCGAGACCCTGCCCTCCGTGGTCATCAGCTCCGGCGCCGCCGGCAACGCCGTCATGATGGGCGGCGGCTATTTCACGCCGCTGACCGGGTTCATGAATGTCGCCGACGCCATGAGCTGCGCGGAGAACATGCGAACCACCAGCGGCCTGTTTTTCCCGGTGCCCATGGTCAACCTGCTGGAGGATGCGGACGCCATTCGCGGGGCCAAGCGGATTGCCCTGCGTGACCCGAACATGGAGGGGAACCCGGTCCTCGCCATCCAGGAGGTCGAGGCGATCGAGGAATTCACGCCCGAGCAGATGGCGACCATGACCGAAAAGGTCTACGGCACGACCGACATGGAACACCCCGGGGTCGCCGCCTTCAACAGCGTGGGCCGCGTCTGCGTATCGGGGCCCATCCAGGTGCTCCACTTCTCGTACTTCCAGGACGATTTCCCCGACACCTTCCGCACCGCCGTCGAGATCCGCAACGAGATCGCGGAACGCGGCTGGAACCGGGTGGTCGCGTTTCAGACCCGCAACCCGATGCACCGCGCCCACGAAGAGCTGTGCCGCATGGCCATGGAGCAACTGGATGCGGACGGCGTGGTGATCCACATGCTGCTGGGCAAGCTGAAGCCCGGCGACATCCCGGCCCCGGTGCGCGACGCCGCCATTCGCAAGATGGCCGAGCTCTACTTCCCGCCGAACACGGTGATGATCACCGGATACGGCTTCGACATGCTCTATGCCGGTCCGCGCGAGGCCGTGCTCCATGCGCTGTTCCGCCAGAACATGGGCGCGACCCACTTCATCATCGGGCGTGATCACGCCGGGGTGGGGGACTACTACGGGCCGTTCGATGCCCAGACGATCTTCGACACCGAGGTACCCGCGGGCGCGCTGGAGATCGAGATCTTCCGGGCCGACCACACGGCCTACTCGAAGAAGCTCGACCGGGTGGTGATGATGTGCGATGCACCCGACCACACGAAGGAGGATTTCGTGCTCCTGTCCGGCACCAAGGTTCGCGAGATGCTGGGCCGAGGCGAGGCACCGCCGGTCGAGTTCTCCCGCCCGGAAGTGGCCAAGATCCTGATGGAGTACTACCAGGGGCTGAACCGGTAGCAGAAACGCGGTTCAGGCATCCGGCGACCCGCACACTCGCGCGGGCGGCCGGATGTCGGCTCCGGCTAATAGGTCTTGGACAGGGTCGCCTGGATCTGCGCGAAGGTCCGCGCGACATCGAAGGTCTGCACCTGAATCCCCAGCTGACGCCCGATCTGGGTCGCCGAGAATATCCCCCGGATGCGAGTCTCACCCGTCTGGGGATCCCGCTGACCAACCAGCGCATGCTGGCGTCCCCAGTCCTTCAGCGTCGCGACGATATCCGCCACGTCCGCCTGCATCACGCGCTGCATGTCCAGCAGGTCCACGTCATCCAGCGGCACCATCAGGTCACGCACCCGGAGGTCGTCGTACCGCATGCCGCGCTCGTTCACCATCTGGACCGGGCGCTCCCCCTGAGTGTCGCGGGCCGTGATCAGACCCAGCACGCGCTCCGAGTCCACTACGATCAGCAGCCGGACACCCCGGGCGATCATCTGCTCGGTCGCCTGGTTGAGCGTCGCCTCGGGACCGATCGTCGCAACCGGCACCCGGCGGAAATCGGTCATTACGCACAGCGCCGAGGAAGCCAGGGTGACCTGGGGGTCTTCCTCCGACACCTGCTGGAGCCCGATTCCGGGGGCCGCCTTTTGCGACGGAAGGGGCTTGTGCGGGAATTCTGCGGTCATCGCGTTTCTCCATCCACGGTGGAATCCAGAGGGACACGAATGATGCGCCCTCTCCTAGACGATGCCCTGAGACGAAGGCGCTGACAAGCGGGTCGATCATCCCGCGCCGAAACGCCACCCCGTTGACGAATGCGGGCCGTATGACCGAGTCGGATCAGGCCGCGCTCTCCTCGGGTGTCGCCCGGATCGCGAAGTCCATGGTCTCGAGATCGCCCAGCGCCCAGGTCGCCCGCGGCGCCCCAAGCCCGGCCACGGTGCCCGGATTCACGAGCCAGGTGGCGCCATCCTTCACGTGCGGCTGCTGGCGGATCTCGGTCTCGTGGCTGTGGCCGCAGCAGACGAGGTCATAGTCCCCGGTGCAGGCCATCGCATGGGCGTAATGGGGGTAGTGCGTGACGAAGATGCGCCGGCCACCGAGGGTGATGGTGGCGTCCAGCCCGTAGTAGTGCAGGAGGCCATCGGACTGGTGCGCGATGCGCGAGATCGCGACCGGGTCCCCCAGGTTGTTGCCGTGCACCGCGTGGATCGGCACACCCAGCTTCAGTGACGCCCGCAGCGTGTTGCCGCCGATCACGTCACCACAGTGGATGACCGCCTCGACGCCCTCGGCAATGCCGGCCTCGATCGCGCGGGCCAGCATCGGGCCACGGTCGTGACTGTCGGAAACAATGCATACCTTCATGGGTTGGCAGGCCTCTGTTGTGAAATTCCGGTGCCGGAACGATAACACTGCCGCGCCCCGCCCTGCGTCCGGGCCCGATTCGGGGCATCCGAACGGGCGCAAAGAATCCATCTTTGACTCCCTTGTGGTGGATACTCCGGAACTGCATAGTGGGGGTAACCCCGATCGAAGTAAGGGGTATTGCAGTATATCGCGATTGTCTAACTTACAAGGCGTTGACGATTTATGGCACAGACCCCGTCGCAGGAAATCAAGAACACCACCTGTTACATGTGCGCCTGCCGCTGCGGCATCCGGGTGCACCTGCGCGACGGGGAGGTGCGCTACATCGATGGCAACCCGGAGCACCCGATCAACGAAGGCGTGATCTGCGCCAAGGGCGCCTCCGGGATCATGAAACAGCACTCGCCCGCGCGGCTGACCCAGCCCCTGCGGCGCAAGGCCGGCGCCGAGCGCGGGGATGGCGAGTTCGAGCCGATCTCCTGGGAAGAGACCTTCGAGATCCTCGCCGAACGCCTCGGGCACATCCGCGAGACCGACCCGAAACGCTTTGCCCTGTTTACCGGGCGCGACCAGATGCAGGCCCTGACCGGGCTGTTCGCCAAGCAGTTCGGCACCCCCAACTACGCGGCCCACGGCGGCTTCTGCTCGGTGAACATGGCCGCCGGCATGATCTACACCATCGGCGGCTCGTTCTGGGAGTTTGGCGGCCCCGACCTGGAACGCTCGAAGCTGTTCGTGATGATCGGCACCGCGGAGGACCACCACTCCAACCCGCTGAAGGTGGCGATCTCCAAGTTCAAGCGCCAGGGCGGGCGCTTCATCTCCATCAACCCGGTGCGCACCGGCTACTCGGCCATCGCCGACGAATGGGTGCCGATCCGCCCCGGGACCGACGGTGCCCTGCTGCTGGCACTGATCCACGAGATCATCAACAAGGGCCTGTACGACCGCGACTTCCTGGTCCGCTACAGCAATGCCGGCCAGCTGGTGAACATGAACGAGGAGCAGGACGACTTCGGCATGTTCCTGCGCACCGAGGATCCGCCCGAGGAGGGCTGCTACGACGCGCAGAACCAACTGTGGTGGGACCGCAAGACCGGACGCGCGGTGCCGACCCACACGCCGGATGCCGATCCCTTCCTGCTCGGCGAGTTCACCCTGGATGACGGCACCCCGGCCAAGCCCGCCTTCCAGCTGCTGCAGGACCGGGTCGCCGAATACACGCCGGAATGGGCCGCCCGGATCACCGGGATCGATGCCAAGGACATTCGCCGGCTGGCCCACGAAATGGGCGTTACCGCGCGCGACCAGCGCATCGAACTCCCCATTGCCTGGACCGACTCCTGGGGCGTGGAACACGAATCCGTCACCGGGAACCCGGTGTCGTTCCATGCGATGCGCGGACTGGCCGCGCACTCCAACGGCTTCCACACCATCCGTTCGCTGTCGATTCTGATGTCGCTGCTGGGCACCATCGACCGCCCCGGCGGCTTCCGCCACAAGGCGCCGTTCCCGCGTCCGATTCCACCCTGCGCCCGCACGCCCAAGGGGCCGGAGGGCGTGCAGCCGGGCAAGCCGCTGGACGGCATGGTGCTCGGCTGGCCCGCGGACCCGGACGACCTGTTCGTGGACGACAAGGGCGAGCCGGTACGCCTCGACAAGGCCTTCTCCTGGGAATACCCGCTGGCCGTGCACGGCATGATGCACAACGCCATCACCAACGCCTGGCGCGGGGACCCCTACCCGATCGACACCTTGCTGATCTTCATGGCCAACATGGCGTGGAACTCGACCATGAACACGGAAGAGGTCCGCAAGATGCTGAACGACAAGGATGATAACGGGGACTACAAGATCCCGTTCCTGGTCGTCGCGGACGCGTTCCAGTCCGAGATGACCGCGTTCGCGGATCTGATCCTTCCGGATACCACCTATCTGGAACGCCACGACGTGATGTCCATGCTGGACCGCCCGATCTCCGAGTTCGACGGCCCGGTGGACTCGGTGCGCATCCCGGTGGTGCCGCCCAAGGGCGAGTGCAAGCCGTTCCAGGAAGTCCTGATCGAGCTCGGCTCGCGCCTGAAACTGCCGGCGTTCGTGAACGAGAACGGGGAGCGCAAATTCCGCGACTACCCCGACTTCGTCGTCAACTACGAGACCGAACCGGGCTCCGGTATCGGCTTCCTGGCCGGCTGGCGCGGCAAGGGCGGGGAGAAATCCCTGCGCGGCGAACCCAACCCCAACCAGTGGGAGATGTACGCCCAGAACAACTGCGTATTCCAGTACGAGCTGCCGCGCAGCTACCAGTACATGCGCAACTGGAACAAGGGTTATCTCGAGTGGTCGCAGCGCAACCGCATCACGCGCTTTGGCGAGCCGATCCTGATCCACCTCTATTCCGAGGTGCTGATGAAGTTCCGCGCCGCCGCCCAGGGCAAGGGCCCATCGCGCAAGGCCCCGGCGCATCTGGCCAAACGCGTGGAGACCTTCTTCGACCCGCTGCCGTTCTACTACGACCCGCTGGAGTACCAGACCACCAACAAGCACACCTACCCCCTGGCCGCGATCACCCAGCGTCCCATGGCGATGTACCACTCTTGGGACTCCCAGAACGCCTGGCTGCGACAGATCCACGCGCACAACCTGCTCTACGTGAATTCGCGCACCGCGCGCGCCGCCGGGATCAACGACGAGGACTGGATCTGGGTGGAAAGCCAGTGGGGCCGGGTACGCTGCATGGCCAAGTACTCCGAGGCGGTCGAACCCGGAACGGTCTGGACCTGGAACGCGATCGGCAAGGCCGCGGGGGCCTGGAACCTGACACCCGAGGCCAACGAGTCGCGCAAGGGTTTCCTGCTGAATCACCTGATCTCCGAGGAGCTCCCGGGCGATGAAGGCCCGATCTCCAACTCCGACCCCGTCACCGGGCAAGCCGCCTGGTACGACGTGCGCGTGCGCATCTACAAGGCCGAAGAAGGGGCGCCGCAGGAGACATCGCCCCAGTTCAAGGCCCTGCACCCCTACCCCGGCCAGTCCAAGCGGGCCCGTGTGGTGAACTTCTTTGCGGGAATAGGAGGTAAGAAATGACCCAACTCGCCCTTGTCATCGATCTCAACGTCTGCGTGGGCTGCCACGCCTGCGTCACCAGCTGCAAGGAATGGAACACCTCGGGCGATGCCGGCCCGCTGGTCGACCAGAACCCCTACGACGCGGACCCCACCGGTACCTTCTTCAACCGCGTGCAGAGTTTCGAGGTCGGTGAATACCCGAATACCGAGACGGTCCACTTTCCCAAGTCCTGCCTGCACTGCGAAGAGCCTCCCTGTGTGCCGGTCTGCCCGACCGGGGCGTCCTACAAGCGCGAGTCGGACGGCATCGTGCTGGTCGACTACGACAAGTGCATCGGCTGCAAATACTGCTCCTGGGCCTGCCCCTACGGGGTGCGCGAGGTAGACACCGAAAGCAAGGTGATGACCAAGTGCACCCTGTGCGTGGACCGCATCTACAACGAGGAGCTGCCGGAGTGGGATCGCAAGCCGGCCTGCGTACGGGCCTGCCCGACCAACGCACGACTCTACGGGGACATTCATGATCCCGAATCGGTCGTCTCGAAGGCGATCCGCGAAGCAGGCGGCTATCAGCTGATGCCGGAATGGGGCACCAAACCGGCCAATCACTACCTGCCACGACGCAAGACTCAGCTGACCATCCGCGAGGACGAGGTGGAGCGCGCCGACAACCCGCTGAAGATCGACAGTCAGCTGCCGAAGCCCGGGCAGGAAGAACCCTCGCTCGACGACGTCACCAGCTGGTAAACAGGGACGAAGACACTATGCATCCAGCCTTCTCGGTTATCTTTCTCACCACCCTGATCGGCGCCGGCCAGGGCCTGTTTCTCGGTCTGTTCGGTGCCGAGTCTCTCAGTCTTCTGGGCGTGCTGCCGCCGCCCGGTTCGGACTTCCTGGCGCTGGGCTCCGCACTCGCCCTGGTCTTCCTGGTCCTCGGGCTGGTCGCCTCGTTCTTCCACCTGGGGCGCCCGGAACGCGCCTGGCGCACCGCCACCAAGTGGCGCACCTCGTGGCTGTCGCGCGAGGTGATCGTGCTCCCGGCGTTCATGGGCGTGGTCTTCCTGTACGGCGCGGCCCACGCGTTCGGGTTCAACCCGCCTCTGGGCACGCTGGCCGGGGACGTCCCCATCCTGCCGACCGTCGTGCTCGGTGCCATCGGCGCGCTGCTGGCGATCGTTCTGTATGTCACGACCGCGATGATCTACGCCTGCATCAAGTTCCTGCAGGAATGGCACTCCCCGCTGACCGTGGTGAACTACACCGTGCTGGGCGCTGCCAACGGCTTCACGCTGGCGGCTGCCTATGCGGCCTGGGCCGGTGTCCCGCTGGTCGCGTTCCTGGCGACGGTGGCGATTGTGCTGACGCTGCTGGGCCTGGCCACCCGCATCGCATCGCTGGTGCGCAACGCCCGTATCAAGTCGAAATCCACGGTGCAGACCGCGATCGGCGTGAAGCACCCGAAGATCCAGCAGAAGTCCCAGGGCTTCATGGGCGGTTCGTTCAACACCCGGGAGTTCTTTCACCACATGTCCGCGACGTTCCTGCGCGGGATGAAGTGGATCTTCCTGCTGGGGGCGTTCGCGATCCCGGCGCTCCTGCTCCTGATCGCCCTGGTCACCCGGGTCGACCCGGTCAATGTGCTGATCGCCGCGTTTGTCATCCAGTACCTGGGCCTGGTGGCCGAGCGCTGGTTCTTCTTCGCCCAGGCCAACCACCCGCAGAATATCTACTACCAGTCGGTCGCCTGACCCCGGTTGGGGGGCGGCCTGGCCGCCCCTCGTTCACCCCCACTACGGGCCCTGTTTCAAACGGACCGCTCAGATGGCAGGCCAGCCCTCCGTCGCGATGCCTTCCCCCAGATCGACCTCTACCAGGCGGCGACGCACCTCCAGCAGCTTCTCGACCAGGGCCGGTTCGACGCGCCCGTAGGCCTCCGCGTCCGGCACCCGGTTGACCACCACCCCCAGCAGTTCGGTGATCGCGTTGCCGATCGAGTTCTGGCTGATCGTCACGATCAGACGGCCCTCGTCATTGCGGTAGATCAGCTGCTTGAAGGCCGGCTGCCAGCGAATGGCATGGGCGTACTTGGCATCGGTAAAGCAGCGGTCGCGCACCTTCTTGGCAGTCTTCAGGAAGTCGTTGTTGAACAGCAGGACCTCCTCCACCGCATCGGGAAAGTGCACGCCCTCGGGCATCGGGGCATTGCGGGTGGAGACCTGGGAGAAGAAGGTGCGATAGAAGTCCAGGAAGCCCTGCAGGATGGCGTCGTATTCGCGCCAGAAGCGGATGTCCTTCAGCGCCTCGATCCCGCCCTGGATCTCCCAGCTCGGCAGGCCGTGCGGGTAGCCGGTCAACCCGAGGCGCGCCTCGTGATCGGACGCCGGGCGCAGGATCTGCAGGTCCAGGGCCCGGGTAAAGAACGCCCGGTAGACCTCGCGCATATAGGCCTGAAACAGGCTGTGCTGCCCGCCATCAGTCAGATTGGGATTGCCCGGATCCGCCAGCGGCGCATCGGCCAGCGACGCCATCGGGAAGACGATGAAATGGTTGTGCAGCATGCGGATGCTGGGCACCCCCGGCGCGGTCAGCGGCCAGGTCGCGTCCAGGCTGGCCTCGCCCGCCAGCACCAGGGCCTCGGCCGGGTCCGGGTACTGCTCCAGCATGTACTCGATGATCACCCCGTTCATCCGGTTCCAGACATGCCGCACCGGCTCCGGCACCTGGGTGCGCCGCACCGGGCGGCCCATCGGGTCGAGGATGGTCTGCGAGGTGTTGTAGATGATGGAACAGTCGAACTCGTTGCTGTGCCCCAGCGCCTTGCGATAGAGCAGCAGGTTTTCCGGATTCACCAGCAGCCCGTTGTTGTGGACCAGGTCCGCCAGGTTTTCGGTGCTGTTGAAGAATTCGTTGGGTTTCATGCCCTCCGGGATGTCCAGGGGGATGGGCCGAAACGGCGTGGTGATCTCGCGGGGGCCGGCTTGCATGACGGTCAGTGACTCCTTGCAGGGGGGCGATGCCAGGGCGGCGCGGGCGGACTTGTACCTACAACCACAATGCCTGTACTGTAACTTGCGCGGCTCGGGAGTGTCTGCCGCGACCATAGCACAACCACCCACTCCTCAGAGGAGCGAGAGCATGCGACTGATTCTGTTGGGGGCGCCCGGCGCCGGCAAGGGCACGCAAGCCCAGTACATCTGCGAGAAGTACAACATCCCGCAGATCTCTACCGGCGACATGCTGCGCGCGGCGGTGAACGCAGGCACCCCACTGGGCATGAAGGCCAAGGAGGTCATGGATGCAGGCGGCCTGGTCTCCGACGACATCATCCTGGGTCTGGTGAAGGAACGCGTGGAGCAGCCCGATTGCTGCGACACCGGCTTCCTGTTCGACGGCTTTCCGCGCACCATCCCGCAGGCCGAGGCCCTGAAGGAACAGAACGTGCCGCTCGACTTTGTCGTGGAGGTGGATGTCCCGGACGAAGAGGTGATCCGGCGCATGAGCGGGCGGCGGGTGCACCCGGGCTCCGGTCGCACCTACCACGTCGAGTTCAACCCGCCGAAGGTCGAGGGCAAGGACGACGTCACCGGCGAGGACCTGATCCAGCGCGAGGACGACAACGAAGAGACGGTGCGCAAGCGCCTGGAGGCCTATCACAGCCAGACCCAGCCGCTGGTCGAGTTCTACTCGAAGTGGGCGGACAGCGATGACCCGTCGGCGCCGCAGTACGTCCACATCAAGGGGACGGGGTCGGTGGAAGACATCCGCGACCAGATCTTCAAGGCTCTGGGCTGACGATCTCGCGGAAGGCCCGGAAAGTGCCTCCCACGAGGTAAAAAGGCCCGCCCGGAGCACCGGGCGGGCCTTTTCGATTCGAGGACCAGCCAACCGGCCAGCCCCCTTTGCTGCCGAGCGGGCCGCGACTAGCGCCCCAGGACTTTGGTCACCTTGTTCTGCCGCAGCCGGTAGGCATCCGGCATACCGGAACCCAGCAGGGGCCGCAGGTACATGCGGAAGGCATCGGTCACATCGGTGCCCGAGGCATCGATGAACTCGTCCGGCATCACCTTGGTCTTGCCGGCGACCGCCTCCAGCGGCACATACTCGTAGTCCACCGAGTAAAAGCCGGTGCGCTTGATCGCCACCGAACCGTCGCGACCTTCCCACATCGCGAACTGCACGGCCTTCTCGCCCACCTCGCGGGCCTCGCGCTGATCGACATCCGACACGCAGCCAATAAAGGCCCGCTGCAGATAGCCGAAGGTGTCGCCACGCACCCGCTTCACCCCCAGCTTGTCGCGGATCTCGCCACACAGCATGTCCGCCAGCGCCCCGGTACCGGAGAGCTGGACGTTACCGTGGGCATCCTTCTCGACATCCTTCGCCAGCTTGGTCGCGATGGGTTCATCGTTGGCATCGTGG
The DNA here is from genome assembly GCF_000377445.1 of Thioalkalivibrio sp. ALE9. Taxonomy (NCBI): domain Bacteria; kingdom Pseudomonadati; phylum Pseudomonadota; class Gammaproteobacteria; order Chromatiales; family Ectothiorhodospiraceae; genus Thioalkalivibrio; species Thioalkalivibrio sp. ALE9. The sequence continues at coordinate 243,132 of NZ_KB898123.1, read as the reverse complement.
ATGCCCTCGCTGACCGCGATCACACAACGGCCGTGGCGATCCATGGTGGCCTTCACATCCTTCAGGAACTGGTCGACCTCGAACACCCGCTCCGGCACGTAGATCAGGTGCGGCCCGTCATCCGGGAATTTCTTGCCGAGCGCGGAGGCCGCGGTGAGAAAACCGGCATGACGCCCCATGACCACCGCCAGATAGATCCCCGGCAGGGCGTAGTTGTCGAGGTTGGCACCAATAAAGGCCTGCGCCACGAACCGTGCCGCCGACGGGAAACCCGGCGTGTGGTCGTTCTCCACCAGGTCGTTGTCGATCGTCTTCGGGATGTGCACGCAGCGCATCGGGTAGTTGGCCTTGCGCGCCTCCTCGCTGACGATGCGCACCGTGTCGGAGGAGTCGTTGCCGCCGATATAGAAGAAGTAGGTGATCTCGTGGGCCTTCAGGACCTTGAAGATCTCCTTGCAGTAGTCAAGGTCCGGCTTGTCGCGCGTGGACCCCAGGGCGGACGAGGGCGTCTGCGCGACCATCTCCAGGTTGTGGGTGGTCTCCTGGGTCAGGTCCAGGAATTCCTCGTCGATGATCCCGCGGACCCCGTGGAAGGCCCCGTAGACCAGTTCGACGTCGGTGAATTTCCGGGCCTCGAGGACCGCACCCACCATGGATTGATTGATTACCGCCGTCGGGCCTCCACCCTGGGCGATCAGAACCTTGGCCATCTTCGTCCTCCTTTTGCGACTTGCGTGCGAACCATCGGTGAACCGGCCGCATAGCGACCGGGGCATCTCGATGCAACAAAGCCCGAAGATAGCAAATTCCGCACCCTGTGTACGGAATTGTTTAATTGTATTATCAGAAACTTATTTAATGGCGCACAGCCCGGCGGGCCTACCTGCATAAGCGTCAGTTGTGCCCCCTGGCAGGGGGCAAGGCAGAACTCAGTCGCGCAGGTGCTGATTGACGAAGTGCGTGACCCGAATCATCGCGTCGCGCGAGGCGAGGTCGTCGGCGAAGGTGCGGTTATTGCCGTTGCGGAAGTCGAAGCCGCGGCCCACACCGGGATATTCGATCCAGGTGACATCACCGCCGCGGCTCTCCAGTCCATCCGCGGCCATGCGCGCGGTACGGTGGCGCTGGTACTGCTCCTCGTCGCCGATCAGGATCATCATCGGGATCTCGAGCTGATTGACCTCGTTGGCGTAGCGGTACACCTGGTGCGGCTCGCCCAGATTCGGGTCCTGCAGGTGCGGGTAGTAGCCGGCCCAGCAGGCGACATCCTCGACCTGGCGCTCGAAGGTGACGGCGACCTTCAGGGTCTTGTAGCCGCCACGAGTGATGGAGACCAGGCAGGCACGGTCGCCCGCGATGTCGTCACGCGCCAGCAGGACATCCAGCCCGCTGTTCAGATCGCCTTCCAGCTCGTAGTCATGATCCAGCGGGTGGCTCTCCATGAAGCGGCCGGTGTACAGGTCCGGCGCCAGCACCACGAAGCCGCGGGCGGCCAGGCGCTTCACGTGCAGTTCGGCCAGGTCGTCCAGGCCGCGCCGGCCGTGGGTCCAGAGGATCGCCGGATAGGCCTCGCCATCGGCCGGTCGTGCCACCATCGCCGGGATGTCGATGCGGTCGCGCTGGTATTCGATGCGTTCAATGGTGACCTCGTGGTTCTCCAGATCGGAATACATCACGCCGTCTTCCCACCAGTCGTCATCCCACCACCAGTTGTCGGAACCGGTGGGTTCATCGGCCGCCAGCGGCGCTACGAACAGGCTGGCAGCCGCCAGGAACAGGAGAGGACGCAGTACAGAAACCATCGGGAACCTCGTGCGGATCAATGTGGACAGGGCCGTCACAGGGAGACGGGCCGCTCGCGGGCTTTCTTCCGAGGGTAGTGCAAATGGCGAGGCCCTGCCGGGGGGCGCAGCAGATCGCCCAGATCCGACAGACTCCTAGTCTCCGCCGGAAAACCCGAGCTGGCGCCAAGCCTCGTAGACGACCACGGCGACTGCGTTGGAGAGATTCAGGCTGCGGCTGCCGGGCTGCATGGGCAGGCGCAAGCGCTGCCCGGGAGGCAGGGCTTCGAGCACCGAGTGGGGAAGACCGCGGGTCTCGGGGCCAAACAACAGGGCATCGCCAGCGCGGAAGGCCGGCGCATCATAGCGGGCGTGGCCGCGCGTGGTGATGGCGAAGACCCGGTCGGGCCGCACCGATTCCCGCCACTGTTCGAGGCTGTCATACTCTTGCACCCGGGCCAGCTCGTGATAATCGAGCCCGGCGCGGCGCGCCCGCGCACTGTCCAGCTCGAAGCCGAGCGGATGGATCAGGTGCAGCGCAGCGCCGGTATTGGCTGCCAGACGAATGATGTTGCCGGTGTTCGGCGGGATCTCCGGTTGAAAGAGGACGATGTGAAGCATGAGTGATTCGCGCACCGATCCGCGGCTGGCCCTGGAGTTCTGCGGGCTGCATTTGAACACGCCGCTGGTGCTGCTGTCCGGCTGCGTCGGCTTCGGCGAGGAGTACACCCGCGTGGCCGGCTTCTCCAATCGCGACGCCGGTGCGATCTGCCTGAAGGGCACCACCGGCCAGGCCCGTCTGGGCAACGCGCCGCACCGGGTCTACGAGACCCCGGACGGCATGCTCAACGCCATCGGCCTGCAGAACCCGGGCGTGGACCACGTGGTGGACCACACCCTGCCGCAGCTGGACTTCGAGGAGACCCGCTTCTTTGCCAATGTCTCCGGCTCCACCATCGAGGAGTACATCGAGGTCACCCGCCGCTTCGACGACTCGCCCATCGACGCCATCGAGATCAACATCTCCTGCCCCAATGTAAAGGAAGGCGGCGTCGCCTTCGGCAACGACCCGGACATGTCCGCGCGCGTGGTCGAGGCCTGCCGCAAGGTCACCTCCAAGCCGCTGATCACCAAGCTTTCGCCCAACCAGACCGACATCGCCGAAAACGCCCGCCGCTGCATCGAGGCCGGCACCGATGCTTTTGCGGTGATCAACACGCTGATGGGCATGGCGGTGGACGTCGAGAACCGGCGCGCAGTGATTGGCAACAACCAGGGCGGACTCTCGGGGCCCGCGATCAAGCCGATCGCGCTGCTGAAGGTCCAGCAGGTCTATCAGGTGGCCGCGCCCCACAACGTGCCGATCATCGGACAGGGCGGCGTGATGAACGCCACCGACGCGCTGGAATTCCTGATCGCCGGGGCCAGCACCGTCGGCGTGGGCACCGGGCTGTTCTACGACCCGCTGTGCCTGCCCAGGATCCTCCACGGCATCAGCGACTACATGGACCGCCACGGCTACACCCACGTACGCGACCTGACCGGCACCCTGCAACTCAACGGCGCCGTCTCCGCCTGCGCCCCGCCCGCCCCGCAGGACCCCACCACCTGAAGGCCTGTTTCACCACGAAGCACACGAAGGCACGAAGAACGGCCAGGTCAAAAGCGATAGAGCATTAACAGGAAGATGGGAAGGACGGAAGAATGCGGGAATGGTGCCCCGGGACTGATCAACCCGCCGGGCAGGCCCCAGGACACGGGCCAGCGGCCTTTACCCAAAAACCCTTCCCATCTTCCCTTCTTCCTGTGAACCGCTTTTGACCTGGCCGTTCTTCGTGCCTTCGTGGGCTTCGTGGTGAAATCAGCCTAGTCGTCGTCGAGGCCGAGTTCGTGGATCTTGCGGGTGAGGGTGTTGCGCCCCCAGCCGAGCAGGGCCGCCGCCTGCTGGCGGTGGCCGCCGGTGGCGTTCAGGGCCTCGCGGATCACCGTGCGCTCCAGTTGCGGCAGCACCGAACCCAGCAGGTCCTGGTCTCCACGCTGCCAGTGCTGGCGGGCCACCTGGGCCAGTTCGGCCGTCCAGTCCCGCGGGCCGGCGACCACGCCGGCCGGACCACCGTCCGGCTCGGCCCGGGTCTCGGCGGGCTGGTGCAGCTCGGCCGGGAGGTCGTCCAGGTGGACCTCGCGGCCCGACGCCATCACGGTCAGCCAGCGGCAGGTGTTCTCCAGCTGACGCACGTTGCCCGGCCAGGGCAGGCGCTGCAGCTCCGCCACCACCTCGGGGCGCATGGTCTTGGCTTCGACCCCCAGTTCCTGCGCCACCTCGGCCATGAAATGCTGCACCAGCAGCGGGATGTCCTCCGGGCGCTCGCGCAGGGACGGCACATGGATCCGGATCACGTTCAGACGGTGGAACAGATCCTCGCGGAACAGCCCCGCGCGCACGCGTTCCTCCAGATCCTGGTGGGTCGCGGCGATGATGCGCACGTCCACCCGGATCGGCGTATGGCCACCCACGCGGTAGAAGGTGCCATCGGACAGCACGCGCAGCAGCCGGGTCTGCAGGTCGAACGGCATGTCGCCGATCTCGTCGAGAAACAACGTGCCACCATCGGCCTGTTCGAAACGGCCCTTGCGGCTCTGGTTGGCGCCAGTAAACGCACCACGTTCGTGGCCGAAGAGTTCACTCTCCAGCAGATCCTTGGGGATGGCCGCGGTATTCAGGGCAATCAGCGGCTGATCGGCGCGCGGGCTGTGCTGGTGCAGGGCACGGGCGACCAGTTCCTTGCCGGTGCCCGACTCCCCGTTGATCAGCACGGTGATGTTGCTGCGCGACAGGCGGCCGATGGCGCGGAACATCTCCTGCATCGCCGGGGCCTCGCCGATGATCGGGGTTTCCTCGATCTCGGGGCCAGCGGTGCCGTTGTCCTGCCCGGCGCGCCGCGCCTCCAGTGCCCGCTGCACCAGAGCCACGGCCTCGTCCACATCGAACGGCTTGGGCAGGTACTCGAAGGCCCCGGTCTGGTAGGCGCCCACGGCGCTCTCCAGATCGGAGAAGGCCGTCATGATGATCACCGGCGGCGGATCGGGGCGCGTCTGCATGCGCGCGAGGAAGTCCAGGCCATTCAGGCCCGGCATGCGGATATCGGCGACGATGGTGTCCGGCACCGGGTCCCGGTCGAGCGCCGCCCAGGCGGCGTCCGCGGTCTCGAAGCCGCGCACCGCGATCGCGTGACGCTGGAGGGCACGCTCCAGCACCCAGCGAATCGAGTCGTCGTCGTCAATGATCCAGACAGTGGGCTCCATCACTTCCTGGCCTCCCGGGCCTTCGGGGGTTCAAGGGGCAGCAGGATGTCGAACGTGGTCGCCCCCGGGCGCGAATGGCATTCGATCAGACCGTCGTGCAGCTGGATCAGGCTCTGGGCAATGGGCAACCCGAGCCCGGTCCCGGCGGCGCGGCCGGTCACCATGGGGAAGAAGATGCGTTCGCGGATCTCCTCCGGGATACCGGGCCCGTTGTCGCGCACGCTCAGCTTGGCGACCAGGCGGTGGCGATGGCCGGAGATGGTGTACTGGCGCAGGATGCGCGAGCTCAGGGTGATCTCGCCCCCGTCCTCCAGCGCATGCACCGCGTTCTGCACCAGATTCAGGATCGCCTGCACCAGCATGTCGCGATCGGCCTGCACGTCCGGGATGCTGGGGTCATAGTCGCCGCGGATCTTCAGCCCCAGCGGCAGCTGCACACTGACCAGGCCCCGCACGTGCTCCAGCACCTCGTGCAGGTTGACGGGCTCGCGCCGCGGCAGGTTGTTCGGCCCCAGCATGCGATCGACCAGGCTGCGCAGCCGGTCGGCCTCGCGAATGATGATCTGGGTGTATTCCTTCAGGCCCGAGTCGTCCAGTTCGCTGGCAAGCAACTGCGCCGCCCCCCGCAGTCCGCCCAGCGGGTTCTTGATCTCGTGGGCCAGCCCCCGGGTCACCGCGCGGGTGATCGCCTGCTGCTTCTGTAACTGCTCCTCGCGGCTGATGCGCTCGTGGCGATCGATCGCATTCAGCTCGAACAGCAACTGCCCCGGCTTGTCGCCCTCGCCACGGAGCGGGGTGATGACCACGTCGGCGAGGAAACTTTCGGCCCGCAGCGGCTCCATCTGGCGCGCGCGCAGGGTGATCGGCTGATCCAGCGTCAGCGCCGAGCGCAGGCGGCTGGACAGATTCCGGTCCAGCTTGAGCCACTGGCCCAGACCATGCCCGACGATGCGTTCGCGACTGAGACCGAGCAGCACCTCGGCGGCGCTGTTCATGCTCAGCAGGCAAAGCTCGGCATCGGTCACCAGCACGGCCGTGGAGAGGTCGTCCCACCAGGGCGGGGTGGCCGGGCCGGAATTGGAAGCGGGCGTGGTCATCAAGAGGCCTCAAGCAGGAATCGCGCCAAGCGGGAATCGCCCGGCGGGGCGCCGAAGCCGGGGGCACGGTCACAAAACGCAGCCGAATCGCCACCCCCCAGAACCTAAAACGCCCCATGATGGTGCAATTATAGCACCATCATGGGGCTTTGGTCGCACTATTTCAGTGCAGAGATCGAGGTTATCAGTTCGGGGCCGGCGTCACCGGCTGGGGCGCCCTGGGTGCCTGTGGGGCCCTGGGCGCCTGCGGCGCACCCCCGGGCGGGAATTGCTGCGGCCGCTGCTGCTGTTGCTGCTCGCGCGGAATGGCCATCCGCAACACGTTGAACTCGATGGTCGCGCTCGCCCCCAGCTCCTCGCCGGATGCGTCCACGATCCGGGCCTGCAGCGTATGCTCGCCGCGGTTCAGCCCCTCGAAGGTCGCCGTGGGCGACTGGCCCTCGCCCGCCTCCTCGCCGTTCAGCACCCAGATCACGCGATGGCCGGCGTCGGCATCCAGCGCTGGCTCGAGATCCAGCTCGGCACTCACATTGCCGTCGTTCGCCCGCACCCCCGAACCATCCTCCGGACGGGCAATTGCGACCCGCGTGTACACACCCTCCGCCTCCGGCTGACCGCGGGGCCGCACGGGCCGTTCGAGAATCTCCCGCGCGCCTTCCAGCGGGACCGCGCGCATGGGCTCGCGCACGTCCACGGGCTCGCTGGCGCGCCCCTCGGGCGGACGGTCACCAAAATGGACATTGCCCTGATCGTCGGTCCAGCGGTAGACGTCGGCACTCGCAAGCGCCGGGGCGAGAAGGACAGCCAGCGACAAGGCCAGCCAGAGCGTGGTTCGGAACATGGGTCTTCCTCCTTGGGCGGGATGGCGCGGCACCACCACCCTGCCTCCCGTGTACGTTCGGACCACCACAAGCCCGGAAGCTCCCGCGCCACCGGCACGGGCCAGCCGGGATCAGGCGGCCGCGCGAACCCAGACGCCCTGCAGCCGAGCCGCATCGGCCTGCAGGGTCGCGAGGCGATCCCGCTCGACCGCCGCGGCCGTTCCCGACTCCAGCGCGGACAGCCAGTCATCCAGCGCAGCCAGGCGGAGCATCGTGGGCGCCGCCCCGCGTTCGATTGCAGTCAGTGGCCGCCGGGCATTGAACCCGGCCAGCACGGCCCGGTACCGATCGGCATCCGGCTGTCCGGAGGCGTCCACGGCGAGCGCCAGGGCGATGCGCGCGAGCTGCCAGAAGGCCGGTACCGGCGCGGGCGGGATCACCAGATCGGCAAGACCGGCACCTTCCGGGTAGATACGCACGGACTGCCAGTAGCTTCCCGCCAGCGGCAGGTCCTCGAAACGGTAGAGCCCCTGGTGGTGCAGCTCGGCGTCCAGGATCGCCCGGGACTCGGCATCCAGCGTGGACGCCATCGCATCGGCGCGCTCGCGCATCTGCTGCTGCAGCACCCCGCGCCGGTAGCCCTCGCCGACGGGCAAGGCCCCGGCCGTGTGACGCCCCTGCCAGTCGGCGGCGCGCTCGCCCAGGGCCTCCAGACTGCCGGGCCCCTCGGCCGCAACCACGCCCTGCAACGCCTGACCGCGCTCCAGCACCAGCAGGACCTCACCAGGATCGGGATCCGCACCCCGGCCGATCACGCGACCGCAGCCGCCAGGTACCTCGCCGAGCGCGGATTCGAGCGCCGGCGCCACGGCGGATGCCAGGCGCAGACACTGCACCGGCCGGCCATCCAGTTCGAGGCCGCCCGGGCCATGGGTCAGGGCCACGCCGGTCGCATCGGCGCAGGCCCGGGTCTCGGATTCGTTCTCTACCATCGGAAAATCACCCAGGAAGGGGGTACGAAGTTGGGGTCGAGCTCGTTGCGACGGCCGTCCAGCGTGCCGTCGCCCGTGGTGTCGATCAGGTAGTAGGTCGGGCCCACGGCGGGCGTGACCTCGACCATCACCAGCTCGCCACCCATGCGGTATTCGCGCCGGGTCTCGCCGTCGCGCTCGATGATGATGATGTCGGCGTCCTCCAGCGAGCGCTGTTCGCGGGCGCGTTCATCCAGCACCGGGGGCGGCGGATCCGCGCCCTCTTCAAGCTCCGGCGGCGGCGGGGCATCCCCCCACTCGCGGTCTTCCTGCGCCAGCGCCGTGCCGGAAACCAGCAGCAGGGCCGCCAGCAGCGACAGGGGCAGGCTCGCACGCATCGAGGTCATCATCACAGTTCCATCAGTCGTTTCTTTTCTTCCGCGGACGGCTCGAAGCTGCGCGCCTCGTAGTACTCGAAGATCACGTCCACCACGTCTTCCGGTGAATCTACCAGCGAGTATAGCTGGAGGTCTTCCTCGTCAATGGTGCCCTGCTCCACGAGCGTATCCCGGAACCAGTCGAGCAGGCCCTTCCAGAATTCGCTGCCCACCAGCACGACCGGGATGCGCCGGGTTTTGCCGGTCTGCACCAGGGTCAGGATCTCCGCCAGCTCGTCCAGCGTCCCGAAGCCCCCGGGCAGCACCACGTAGGCCGAGGCGTACTTGACGAACATCACCTTGCGCGAAAAGAAGTGACGAAACCCCAGGCCCACGTCCTGGTAATCGTTCGCACTCTGCTCGTGCGGCAACTGGATATTCAGGCCGATGCTCGGCGAGCGCCCGGCGAACGCCCCCTTGTTGGCCGCCTCCATGATGCCCGGACCGCCGCCGCTGACCACCGCGAAACCGGCGTCCGAGAGCTGCCGCGCGGTTGCCTCGCCCAGCTGGTAGTAGCGATGCTCCGGCGGGAAGCGGGCGGAGCCGAAGATGCTCACCGAGGGCTTGATATGCGCCAGGCGTTCGAAGCCCTCCACGAACTCCGCCATGATCTGGAAGATCTTCCAGCTCTCGCGGGTCAGGGCGGAGTCATCGATCGGGCGCAGGCCCGGGTGTTCGGCACGTTCGCGGTTGTTCATGCAGCGGGTTCCCAAGGGTGAAGGCTTCAGCGTACCGGCGCCCCCGGGCGCGCACAAATGGTCGCGGCCCGGGCCGGGCCTGTAGAATGGCGCGCGTTCCCTGTCCGGATTCCACCTTCATGTCGCAAGCGCCTCTTGTCCTGGTCGACGGCTCGTCGTACCTGTTCCGCGCCTTCCATGCGCTGCCGCCGCTAACCGCGCCGGATGGCGCCCCGACCGGGGCGATGATTGGTGTGGCCAACATGCTGCGCAAGCTGCGCGCGGACTACGGCCCGGAACACATGGCGGTGGTGTTCGACGCCAAGGGCAAGACCTTCCGCGACGACATCTATCCGGAATACAAGGCCACCCGCCCGCCGATGCCGGAAGAGCTGGCCGCCCAGATCGAGCCATTGCACGAGCTGGTGCGGGCGATGGGCTTGCCGCTTTTGTGCGTCGAGGGCGTGGAGGCCGACGACGTGATCGCGACCCTGGCCGACCAGGCCGCCGCAGCCGGGCACGACGTGGTGATCTCCACCGGCGACAAGGATCTCGCCCAGCTGGTGAATGACCGCATCACGCTGGTCAACACCATGAGCGGGGTCACGCTGGACCCCGAGGGCGTGCAGGAGAAATTCGGCGTGGCCCCGGAGCAGATCGTCGACTACCTCGCACTGATGGGCGACAGCGTCGACAACATCCCCGGCGTGGACAAGGTCGGCCCCAAGACCGCGGCCAAGTGGATCGCGAAGTACGGTGACCTCGACACCATTCTGGAACTGGCCGACGACATCGGCGGCAAGATCGGCGAGAACCTGCGTGCCGCGACCGAGCGCCTGCCCACCTCGCGCGAGCTGATCACGGTCAAGCGCGATGTCGAACTGGACGTCGGCCCCGACGACCTCAACATCCGCGAGCCGGATCACGAGCGCCTGCTGGAGATGGTGCGCCGCTACGGCTTCACCCGCTGGCGCGCGGAGCTGGAGGGCGGCGAGGACGAGGCCGCCGGCGGCAATCCGGGCTCGGCGCAGGCGAAGGGCGACTACCGCACGTTGCGCGAGGAGGCCGAACTGGCCGAGCTGCTGGAGCGTCTGGACCAGGCCGAGCGGGTCGCCTTCGATACCGAGACCACCAGCCTGGATGCGATGCGCGCCGAGATCGTCGGCATGTCCTTCGCCTTCGAGCCGGGGACCGCCTACTACCTGCCGCTGGCCCACACCGGGCCGGACGCCGACCCGCAGCTGCCGCGCGCGGAGACGCTGGAACGTCTGAAGCCGTGGCTGGAATCCGAGGACCACGGCAAGCTGGGGCATCACCTGAAGTACGACCGCAACGTGCTGGGTAATCACGGCATCAGCCTGCGCGGCATCGTCGACGACACCCTGCTCGAGTCGTTCTGCCTGGACGCCGGCGCCAACCGCCACGACCTCGACTCCCTGGCCGAGCGCCACCTGGACTACCAGACCACGCATTACGAGGACGTGGCCGGCAAGGGCGCGAAGCAGATCCCGTTCGCCGAGGTGGATATCGGCATCGCCACCGATTACGCCGGCGAGGATGCCGACATCTGCCTCCAGCTGGATGCGGTGTTCCAGCCGCGCCTGCAAGAGGCTGAAGGCCCCGCGTTCGTCTACCGCGAGATCGAGATGCCGCTGGTCCCGGTGCTGGCGGATATCGAACGCGTGGGCGTAAAGGTGGACCCGGATCTGCTCGGCGAGCAGAGCCAGGAGCTGCTGGCCGAGATGGAGCGCATCGAGCGCGAGGCCTTCGAGGAGGCCGGCGGCGAGTTCAACCTCGGATCGCCCAAGCAGATCCAGGAGATCCTGTTCGAGCGCCTGGGCCTGCCGGTGCTGCGGCGCACGCCCAAGGGCCAGCCCTCCACCGCCGAGGACGTGCTGGAGCAGATGGCGGACGACTACGCCCTGCCGCGCCTGATCCTCGAGCACCGCGGCCTGTCCAAGCTGCGCAGCACCTACACCGAGACCCTGCCCCGGCGCATCCACCCGGAGACCGGACGGGTGCACACCTCCTACCACCAGGCGGGGGCAGCCACCGGGCGGCTGTCGTCCTCGGAGCCGAACCTGCAGAACATCCCGGTGCGCACCGAGGCCGGCCGGCGCATCCGCCGCGCATTCATCGCGGATGAGGGCCACCAGTTGCTGGCGGCGGACTACTCGCAGATCGAGCTGCGCATCATGGCCCACCTGTCGCAGGACGCGGGCCTGCTGAAGGCATTCGGCGAGGGCCAGGACATCCACCGCGCGACCGCCGCCGAAGTCTTCGGGCTGGACCCGGAGCAGGTCTCCGGCGATCAGCGTCGCGCGGCCAAGGCGATCAACTTTGGCCTGATCTACGGCATGTCCGCCTGGGGGCTGGCGCGCAACCTCGGCATCGAGCAGGGCGAGGCGCGCGAGTACATCGACCGCTACTTCAATCGCTATCCCGGCGTGCACGACTATATGGAACGCGCGCGCGCCTCCGGGCGCGAGAACGGCTATGTCGAGACCCTGTTCGGCCGCCGCCTGTACCTGCCGGAGATCAACAGCCGCAACGGGGCGCGACGCCAGCAGTCCGAGCGTGTCGCCATCAACGCCCCGATGCAGGGTACCGCCGCCGACATCATCAAGCGCGCGATGGTGCGCGTCGCCAACGATCTCGCGGACTCGAATATCGACGCCCGCATGATCATGCAGGTGCACGACGAACTGGTGTTCGAGGTGGCCGATGCGGCGGTGGAAGACCTGACCACGCTGGTGCGCAAGGCCATGAGCGGGGCCGCGGATCTCGACGTGGAGCTGGTGGTGGATGTCGGCACCGGCACCAACTGGGATGACGCCCACTAGATGGCCGGCTCGCTTGCCAGGGGTTTCAACCGGGCCGCCCCCTGGGTAGTCGCGGTCCTGCTACTGGCAACTGCCTGGGTGCTGGCCGACCGCTATCTGGACACCGGCAGCTCGAGCGGGATCACCATCGTCCAGCCGGAGGACTGCGACCTGAACGCGGGGCCCTGCAGCGCCGACCATCCGGCGGGCGGTACGCTGACCCTGGCGATCACGCCACGCCCCGTGCCGATGCTGCAACCACTTGAGCTGACCCTGGAGCTGGACCCAGCGGCCCGGGGCAACCTCGGCGAACCCGAGGCCCTGGAGCTGGATCTGGCCGGGGTGGAGATGTACATGGGCTTCCAGCGCCCGCGGCTGGAACATACCGGCGACGGGCGCTACGTCGGCGAGACGACACTGCCGATCTGCACCACCGAGGCCATGACCTGGGCCGCCACCGTGATGCCCGCGGGCGATGCGGATGCGGCCCGGGTCCAGTTTCGTTTTGTCACCCGCCGCAGCCACAGCGACAACCCCTGAGGAAAACCGACATGCAGCGTATCCCGCTGAGCAGCCTGCTCTGGGCACTGGCCGTGCTGGCGGCCGGCGCCCTGCTCGTCTTCGTGATGCTCCGCCCGGCACCACCCCCCGTGTCCCAGGGGGCCGACCACGAACGCCTGCCGGTGGCCGATGCGGTATCCGGCGGGCCGATCGAACTGCCCGTTTCCACCACGGGCGAGCGGTTCCGGCTGGCGGACCTGGAAGGGCAATACGTCTGGGTCTACTTCGGCTACACCGCCTGCCCGGATGCCTGCCCGACCAGCCTGGGCTGGATCAGCGCCGCGCTGGACCGCTTGCCGCCCGAGCTGGAGGGCGAGGTCGCGGCGGTACTGGTAAGCGTCGACCCGGAACGTGATGACCGCGAGCGCCTGGAGACCTATGTGGGGCACTTCCACCCGGCCATCCAGGCGGCGACCGGGTCCCACGAAGAGCTGCAGCCGATCACGGAACGTTACGGCGTGTTCTACGAACGCACCGAGATCGACTCGGCCATGGGCTACGTGGTCGATCACAGCTCGTCCACCTACCTGGTCGGCCCGGAAGGCGACTTGCTGCAGATCTACCCGCACGGGACACCCGCCGCCGAACTGGTGGAGGGCCTGCGAACCCATGCGGAGGCCACCGGGACAGCCAACTGAGCCACACCCCGGACGGCAACGATGGATTCTGTGAAAAAATTCGCAATCGAGAGGCACGCGGCAGGAACTTTGCCCGCGCAGTGCTTTCTCACTTACTGAGCGCTCTAGCCCAGCGCGGCCCGCTTCTCTCCCTGAGCGGGCAATAGGCCTCTCTCCCCCCTGTAGAGGCCGAAATTAGCCCCGGTCCCACCCCAAGGCCGGGGCTTCTTTTTGTCTGCGTTTCGTGTATCCGCTCGACCGTCGGGCAGAGACGGGCCTCAGCCGGTCGCGGGAGCCGACTCCGGATCATGCTCGGCCAGCCAGCCACCCAGCAGGCCGCGCAGGTCATCGACACCCTGGTTCTTCAGCGAGGAGAAGGTCTGCAACGTCGCCTCGACGCCCATGGCCTCCAGCTCGCCATGCGCCTTGCGCAACTGGCGGTCGGCCTCCTGGCGCGAGAGTTTGTCCGCCTTGGTCAGCAGGCAGTGCAAGCGGCAGCGCTCCAGAGGCACCCAGTCCAGTAGCTGGCGATCCAGCTCGGTCAGCGGCCGGCGGATGTCCATGATCAGGACCAGACCGATCAGGCACTGGCGTTTTTGCAGGTAGCCACCAAGGAGCTGGTCCCATTCCGCGCGCTTGCCGGCCGAGACCTTCGCGTAGCCGTAGCCCGGCAGGTCGACCAGCCGCCAGTGCTCGGCCGGCGGCAGACGGAAAAGATTGATCTCCTGTGTGCGCCCCGGGGTACGGCCGACCCGCGCGAGCGCCTTGCGTCCACACAAGGCGTTCAGGGCGCTGGACTTGCCGGCGTTGGAGCGCCCGGCAAAGGCGATCTCGACGCCCGTGTCGGCCGGGAGCTGGGCAATCTGCGCCACGCCACGCAGGAAGTCGGTTTCGCGAAATCGGGGTTCCATGGGGCGAGAGAGCGTCCTAGGGAAACACTGATGAATGTACACGCTCGCGCTCGAGTCGCTTTTGCGTGCGAACAAGGCGCGGTGAGTGAAGTGTAGCCGAGCTACATAAGCGAGCCGCAACGCCGGGCGCACGCAAAAGCGGCCGAGCCCCTGCTTTCAATGGCTTGTGGGGCTGGCACCCCAGGTTCCCCGATCCTGCGTTGCGCCGCTTGCGGGTAGAACCACTACCCGCTGCGCGACGCGCCTTGTCTCGGAAAACCTGGGGTGCCAACGCGAGCGTGTACATTCATCAGTGTTTCCCTTGGCCGAGTGCCGGACTCGGTTTATTTTTGAGCACAAATTAGCATTGTGCTATAAACTGCGCCCCTTATGTTGATCGCCCTACGATGGGGCACAAGGAACGGGTCGCGACCCGGCACGCATTTACAAGCAGGAGATTCTCCGTCATGAACCACAAGCTTTCCGCTCTCTTTGCTGCCCTGTCCGTATCCCTGCTGCTCCCGCTGTCGGCAGCCCAGGCGGGCGATCCCCAGCGCGGCCAGGAACTGTCCCAAGCCTGCGCGGCCTGCCACCAGGCGGATGGCAACAGCGTGAACCCGGAATGGCCCAAGCTGGCCGGCCAGCACGCCAAGTACACCGTGAAGCAGCTGCAGGACTACAAGTCCGAGCGCCGCGAGAACAGCCTGATGCTGGGCCAAGTGGCCAACCTGGACGAGCAGGACATGCGCGACTTGGCGGCCTTCTATGCCGAGCAGGAAATCAGCGCCGGCACCGCCGACGAGTCGGTGGTCGAACGGGGCGAGCAGATCTACCGCGGCGGCATCCCGTCGCAGAACGTCGCCGCCTGCATTGCCTGCCACGGCCCGAACGGCAACGGCAACCCGGAAGCCATGTTCCCGGCCGTCGCCAGCCAGCACGCGCAGTACAGCGCGGATCAGCTGCGCTACTTCCGCAGCGGCGAGCGCGCCAACGACAATGGCCGCATGATGCGCAATGTGGTGCGCAACATGTCCGATGAAGACATCGAGGCCGTGTCCCAGTATATGGCCGGCCTGCAGCCGAGCAACTGATTCGGCTTCGGGTACGCCGCGCAGGAGTGGCGGCGAAGCGACCCAGGGAAGGGGCGGCCTTGGCCGCCCCTTTTTTGTGGGCGCAGAAAAACGCACCCAGTTGGAATGCAATCCTGTACAGGGTCGTCATGGTGGGGCGCGCGAACTCCCCGGCGGATCATCGGTCCACCTTCTGCTCGTGCAACGCCCGCGCAGTTTGTCTTGGAAATTGAACCCCTGTCGGGTTGCTTCGCATAGTCCGTCAGGCTAAAGCAGGTTTCAGCATGTCGAATAACGATCAGGCCGCCACCGCCGGCCCGGCCCCCGCATCCCGCCAGAAGGCCGCGCGCAAGCCGCGGCGCAGCCGCATACTGGTCGATTTCATGGGCTCGATGAGCCTGGCGATCACACTCCTGGTGGCCCTCGCGATCGCCTCGGTCATCGGCACCGTCCTGGTGCAGAACGAACCGTACACCGAGTATCTGATGGACTACGGGCCTTTCTGGCACGAGATCTTTGCCGGGATGGGCCTGTACCAGGTGTATTCGGCCACCTGGTTCCTGCTGGTGGTGGCGTTCCTGGTCATCTCGACCTCCTTTTGCGTCTATCGCCAGACCCCCGGGCTGCTGAAGGACCTGCGCCGCTACAACACGCAGGTCAAGGAAAAGTCCCTGCGCTCGTTCCATTCCAGTGCCACCGGCGATCTCGATCAGTCACCGGAGGAGTTCATCCAGCACGCCCACCGGGTGCTGAAGGCACAGGGTTTCAAGGCGCGCGAGAAGAACCACGACGGACAGACCGTGATCGCTGCCATGCGCGGGCGCTGGAACCGCATGGGTTACCTGCTGACCCATGTCGGCATCGTGGTGATCTGTGTGGGCGCCCTGGCCGACGGCACGACCCTGCTGAAGGTTAACGAGTGGCTGGGTAATCTCGAGATCGAGACCCGCAGCGTACCGATCTCCGAGGTCCCGCGTTCGGCCTGGATACCGGACTGGAACCCGTCCTTCCGCGGCTCGGTGGAGATCCCCGAGGGTGCATCGGCGAATGTGGTGTTCCTGCCGATGCGGGAAGGCTACTTCGTGCAGGAGCTGCCCTTCCGCGTCGAACTGGAGGAGTTCCGGATCGAACGCTTCTCCACCGGTGCCGAAAGCTCCTACGAGTCGGACCTGGTTATCCATGATCCGAACCGCGACGAGCCGCTGCGGCACACCATCTCGGTCAACCACCCGTTGATCTACAACGGCTTCGCGATCTATCAGGCAAGCTTCGCCGACGGCGGCACCCGCCTGGATATCGACGCCATCCCGCTGGGCGCCGAGGCCCTGCGCGAGCTCGAGGTGCCCGGTCGTGTGTTCCAGGAGATGGAGGTCCCGACGCCGGACGGCGACACCCGGATCATCGAGTTCACCAACTTTCAGCTGGAGAACGTGGTTCCGCTGCTCAACGAAGAGGGCGTGCGCGAGAACCGCCATATGGGCCCGAGCTTCGATTTCCGCCTGATGGACCGCACCGGCCACGGCCTGTACTACCGCAACTACCAGCGCCCGGCCCTGCAGGAAGGGGCGATGTATTTCCTCAGCGGCGTGCGCGAGAGTCCGGCGGAGGAATTCCACTACCTGTTCCTGCCGGCAGATGCCGACGATTCGCTGGAGCGCTTCCGCACCTACCTGGCCATGCTGCACAACCCCGAAGTGCGCAACGAGATTGCCCGCCAGGTGGCGCGCGACGACGAGACGGTACCCAACGAGCAGACCCAGGCCATCGCCCGCACGACGGCCGAGCTGATGGGGCTGTTCGCCGAGGGCGGCTACATGGCCGTCAACAACGAGATCGAACGGCGCGTACCGGGCGAGCGCATCGACGAGGTGCGCGACCTGATGATCCGCATCCTGCACGCCGGCCTCCAGGGGCTTTACATGGAAGTCCTTCAGGACGAGGGTGTAGTCTCGATCCAGGAAGAAGAGCAGCGTTTCCTGGAGGATACGATCTCCGCGATCAATGCCATCAGCCTTTATCAGTCGCCGTTCTTCTTCCACCTGAAGGATTTCGAGCACCGCGAGGCGTCCGGCCTGCAGATCGCACGCGCCCCCGGCCAGAGCACCGTCTACACCGGCAGCGTGATGCTGATCGTCGGGATCTTCTTCCTCTTCTACGTGTCCTATCAGCGCCTGTGGATCATGGCGCGGCGGAGCGAGAACGGCGAAGGCACTCACGTGGTGATGGCCGGCACGAGCAACCGCCACCAGGTGGAATTCGAGGAACGTTTCGCGCATCTTAAGAGGTGGATCATCGATCAGAAGCCGGTCGATGGCGCCAGCGACGGCACCCATGAGTCCAACAACAAAAACGACTAAAAGCTAAGCAGTCGGAGGAGCACCCCATGTCAGTCCCCCACGAGGCCCTGGATTTCGAACGGCCCGGCATCTTCCGGCGCATCCAGCCGCGCGACTGGGCGTACATCGCCCTGACGATCGCCGTCGGGCTGATCGCCTTCTGGCAATACGGCCACATGATGGACCGCTACGACACCGGCGGCCTGATCCTGGCCGTCGGCCTGAGTGCCTGGATGGGCTGGTTCTGGCGCCCGTGGCAGGCGTTCTCGATCATTGTCGGGGTCCTCGCACTGTTCGGTATCTGGATGTACGGCGACGACCTCGCCCGCGGGAGCACCAACTTCTGGCTGAACTACGTCGGTTCGGGCCAGGCCGGTGTCATGTGGATGAGCGTCTTCCTGTACCTGTCCACGGTGGCCTACGTCACCGGGCTGTTCAGCCGCTCCGACTTCCCCACCCGGGTCGGCGGCGCGTTCGCCTGGATCGGTGCCGGCGCCGGGCTGATGGCCCTGCTGGTGCGCTGGCGCGAGATCTACCTGACCGATCCGACCTGGGGCTATATCCCCGTCGCCAACCTCTACGAGGTCTTCATCCTGCTGGCCGCCCTGACCACGCTGATGTACCTCTACTACGAGAGCCGCACCGGCCAGCGCACCATGGGTGCGTTCGTCATGCTGGTGATCGCCGCGTCCGTCACCTTCCTGATGTGGTACATGTGGGACCGCCAGGCACACGAGATCGAGCCGCTGGTGCCCGCTCTGAACAGCTGGTGGATGAAGATCCACGTGCCTACCAACTTTGTCGGCTACGGCGGCTTCGCCATCGCCGCGATGCTGGGGGTAGCCTATCTGGTCAAGCATCGGCTCGAGCGCACCCGGCCCGACGCCGCCCTCACCCAGCGCATCCCGAGCAAGGAAGCGCTGGACAGCGTGATGTACAAGGCCATCGCGATCGGCTTCGCCTTCTTCACCATCGCCACTGTGCTCGGCGCGATGTGGGCCGCCGAGGCCTGGGGCGGCTACTGGACCTGGGATCCGAAGGAGACCTGGAGCCTGATCCTCTGGCTGACCTACGCCGCCTGGCTGCACATGCGCTTTACCAAGGGCTGGCGCGGGCCGGTCATGGCCTGGTGGGCGATCATCGGGCTGTTCGTCACGACCTTCACCTTCCTGGGCGTGAATATGTTCCTGTCCGGCCTGCATTCCTACGGAGAGCTGTAAATGAAGCGTCGTGAATTCATGGGCGCCGTGGGCGGTGCCGGCCTGCTCCTCGCCACCGGCACCAGCCTCGCGGCCGAGTTCCGCGAGGGCCAGCACTACCGGGCCATCCAGCCCCCGCTGGATACCGGGCTGGAGGACGGCAAGATCCAGGTGGTCGAGGTGTTCTGGTACGGCTGCCCGCACTGCTACGCCTTCGAGCCCAAGGTCCAGGCCTGGAAGCCGAACCTGGCCCACGACGTGCAGTTCGAGTACCTCCCGGCACCAATGAACGACGTCTGGGCGCTGCATGCGCGGGTGTTCTACACCGCCGAGAAGCTGGGCGTGCTCGACGACGTGCATCAGGCGTTCTACGACGCGATCCACGATCAGGGCCGTCAGATGCGCTCGGAAAGCGCAATTCTGCGCTTCATCAACCAGCGCGGGCTGGATGCGGACGAGTTCCGCGAGACCATGCGCTCCGACGCGATCCGCCGCCGGATCGTCGAGGCCACCGAGGCCGTGCAGGACTACGGCGTTGGCGGCGTGCCGACCCTGGTCATCAATGGCGAGGCCATCGTCTCCGCCAGCATGGCCGGCGGGCACGACGAGATGCTGGAGGTTGCCGACTACCTGATCGAACGTGCCCGCGGCTAGCGCGCGGCTTATGCCGCGGGCCGCCGGGGCGCCTTCAGCATGAGCACGCCGACCACCGCCCAGCGCCTGGTCGAATGCCTCGAGCAGGAGGGCGTCGAACGCATCTTCGGTCTGCCGGGCGAGGAGAACATGGCCGTTCTCGATGCCCTGGCCGACTCCTCCATCGAATTCGTCACCACGCGCCACGAACAGGGCGCCGCCTTTATGGCCGACGTCCACGGGCGCCTGTCGGGCAAGGCGGGCGTCTGCCTCGCGACCCTGGGTCCCGGCGCCACCAACCTGATCACCGGCGTTGCCGACGCCAATATGGATCACGCGCCGCTGGTCGCGATTGCCGGCCAGGCCAGCACCCATCGCCTGCACAAGGAATCGCATCAGGTCCTCGACCTGAAGGGCCTGTTCCAGCCGATCACCAAGTACAGCTCCAGCGTGGTCGAGCCCGAGATTCTCCCGGAGGTGGTGCGCAAGGCCTTCAAGTGGGCCGAAGGCGGCAAACCCGGGGCCAGCTTCCTCGAACTACCCGAGAACATCGCCTCGCAGCCGTGCCCCAACCCGCCCCTGCCGGTCCACGCCGGCCCGGCGGCCGTGCCGGCCGACGCCTCGCTGGAGGCCGCGGCCCGGTTGCTGAACGAGGCCCACCACCCGCTGATCCTCGCCGGCAACGGTGTGATCCGCTCCGGCGCCAGCGGGGCCCTGGCCACGCTCGCCAGCGCGCTGAACATCCCGGTGGCCAATACCTTCATGGCCAAGGGCGTACTGCCGTTCCGCCACCCGCTGGCGCTCGGCTCGGTCGGGCTGCAGAGCCAGGACTTCGTGAACTTCGGCTTCCACAAGGCCGATGTGATCGTCTGCATCGGCTACGACCTGGTCGAATACCCGCCGAGCTTCTGGCATCCGGACGGCGACCGCACCCTGATCCACATCGATTCGGCCCCGGCCGAGATCGACGGCCACTACAACGTGACGGCCGAGGTCCTCGGGGATTTGACGACCTGTCTGCACCGTCTGGCCGAGCAGGTCAGTCCGCGCGAGGAGACCATCCTGCGCCCGCTGCGCCAGAGCCTGATCGAGGACATGAACGAGCACCGCGACGACACCCAGGTGCCGCTCAAGCCACAGAAGCTGATCTGGGACCTACGCACCGCGGCGGATCTCGACGCGATCATGATCACCGATGTCGGCGCCCACAAGCTCTGGATGGCGCGCATGTTCCGCTGCGAGCTACCCAACACCTGCCTGATCTCCAACGGCTTCGCCAGCATGGGGATCGCTCTGCCCGGCGCCATCGCCGCGGCCAAGCTCCATCCCGAACGCCAGGTCGTCGCCGTCACCGGCGATGCCGGCTTCCTGATGAACGTGCAGGAGCTGGAGACCGCGGTCCGGCTGGGCCTGAATTTCGTGGTGCTGATCTGGAACGACAACGCCTACGGCCTGATCGAGTGGAAGCAGGTCCGCGAGTACGGGCGCAAGGCCTTCGTCGAATTCGGCAACCCGGATTTCGTCCAGCTGGCCCGCGCCTTCGGCGCCCGCGGCGTGCGCATCGAACCGGGAGACAGCCTCGAAATGGCCCTGCGCGAGGCCCTGGTGGAGCCGGGCGTGACCGTGATCGACTGCCCGGTCGACTACAGCGAGAACATGAAGCTGACGGAACGTTTGGGCGAGCTGGTTTGTCCATTCTGAGAACACGGACTTTCCCTCCAGCAGGAGACCTTTCGCGATGACGTCGATCGCGCCTGGCGACCGTCGCGCCACGCCCCCCGGCCCCGAAGGCGAGGCGCAACCGGAAACCGCCGCCCCGGAACAACTGAGCTACCAGCACGAACAGGGCAGCCAGCGCCTGCGCCTGCTGAGCTTCAATGCCCAGGTGGGCATCCACTCCTCCCGCCTGCATCACTACGTCACCAACAGCTGGAAGCACGTGCTCCCCTATGGCGGGCGCATGGACAACCTGGACCGGGTCGCGCGGTTCATCTCCGAGTTCGATATCGTCGGCGTGCAGGAGCTGGACGGCGGCAGCATCCGCAGCAATTTCGTCGATCTGGCGTCCTATCTCTCCGAGCGCGCGCAGTTCCCGTACACCTACAACCGGATCAACCGGGATCTCGGGCAGTTCGCCAAGCACTCCCTGGCCCTGTTCTCGCGTCTTGAACCGGACCGGGTCGAGATGCACCGCCTGCCAGGCGCCCTGCCGGGACGCGGCGCGATCGAGGCGCACTACGCGATGGGCGACGGAGACGAACTGGTCCTGTTCCTGCTGCACCTCGCCCTCGGCAAGCGGACCCGCAAGTCCCAGCTGGCCTACGTCGCGGAACACATCCAGGACCTCCCCCATGCGGTGGTCATGGGCGATCTCAACTGCCAGCAGGACAGCGAGGAACTGCGCCAGCTGGTCGCGCGCACCGGCCTGATGGAGCCAATGGCCTGCCCCGCGACCTACCCCGCCTGGGACCCGCGCCTGGTCTTCGACCACATCCTGCTGACCCCCGACCTGCATGTCAGCGACGTGCGCGTCTACAACGTTGCGCTGTCCGACCATCTCCCGGTCGGCATCGAGATCGAACTGCCGCAGCGCCAGGCCCTTCATGATCCAGCGCACTAAACCGTTGCCCGTATACGGGTACGATCCCGGTGGCATCTACCCGTATTACGCGTTTAAATAGACACGCCTCCTTTCCGGGATTTCCCGATGTCCGACAGCGATCTGCGTAGAACCATCATCGAGCTCGAACGCTTGCTGGACCGGGAACGGGCCCTGCAGGACACGATCCGCCGAGTCGCGCTGCGTTCGCTTGCGGTGGTGTCCGCCAAGGTGCCGGCACTGGAGGGCGCGGTCCGCGACCTGACCCGGGCCATCGAGTCCGACCCCGGCGACACCGCCTGGCTGGACCGCCTGAGCGGCCAGCTCGCTGACGCGGTACGTTCCAGCGACCATCGCCAGGATCTTGCCGAGGGCATCCTCGAGGTGGTGCGCCGCGGCCTGCACGGCTTCGAGTTCCTCGATTCCGAGGTGGACGCCCTGACCCGGGCCGCTGACCGCCGCGACAAGGCGGAGATCGAACGCACCCTCAACCGTCTGTTCACGGTCCTGCACGACAAGTGCCAGAAGGCCATGACCGAGCGCGAGGAGCTCACCGAGGTCGTCGGCGAGATCTGGCACCGCCTCGAGGATGTCGACACCGCCTTGTCCGAGGACGAGGCCCGCGGCGAACGCGCCCGCGAATCCGTGTCCGAGCTGCATGCCGGGATCTCCGGCGATGTCGCCCATATCAAGGGCCGGGTCGTCGACGTCGACGATCTGGCGACCCTGCGCACCGAGGTCAGCCGCGGCCTCGACCGCATGGTGGAGCGGGTCACCGCGTTTCGCGATGAACAGGAAACCGAGCTGCTGGCAGCACTGGAGCGCAACCGCGCCCTGCGCTCCAAGGGCCGCAGTCTGGAGGGCCAGGTGCAGGCCCTGCGCACGCGCCTGGAACAGGCCCGCGCCGAGGCCACGCGCGACAGCCTGACCGGCCTGCCCAACCGCACCGCCTTCGAACAGCGCCTGGCCCAGCTCCCGGCGGAGCTGAAAAAGGCCGGCGCCGCCTCCCTGCTGGTCTGGGACATCGACCACTTCAAGACCATCAACGACGAATACGGACACAGCGCGGGCGACAAGGTCCTGCGGGCGGTCGCCGAGATCCTGGCCGAAGGGGTCCGCGCACCCGACTTTGTCGCGCGCTACGGCGGCGAGGAATTCGTGATGATCCTCTACCGCGAACCCGCGGCCGCCCATACACAGGCGGACACTATCCGCGAGGCGGTCGATCGCCTGATCGTGCGCGCCGGGAACACCCGGCTGAAGGTCACCATCTCCGCGGGCCTGGCCGGCATCAATCCCGCCGCGACCCCGGAGGCGATCTTCGACGCGGCCGACCACGCCCTGCTCCAGGCCAAGAAACGCGGGCGCGACCGCATTGAACGCGCCAACGACTGACCGATCCCGGGAGACGCCATGCGCGGCACGCCCCCATCTCACCTGATCTTCGGCGAGGTCCTGTTCGACGGCTTTCCCGACGGCACGCGCGTCCTCGGCGGCGCGCCCTTTAACGTCGCCTGGAACCTGCATCAGCTGGGTGCCGCCGCCTGCTTTGTGGGCGGCATCGGCGACGACGCCGATGGCCGCCGCGTGCGGGAACGCATGCACCACATCGGGATGGATACACGCGGGCTGTACCAGCACCCCACGGCCCCAACGGGGGAGGTCCGCGTCACCCTGGAGCAGGGCGAGCCGAGCTACACCATCGTCCCCGGCCAGGCCTATGACGACGTCCCGGCGGACTGGGCGGAGCAGCTGCCGGCTACGGCCACGCTCCTCTATCACGGGACGCTGGCCCTGCGCACCGGCAATCGCGAGCTGCTGGAACGCCTGCGGGCCCGCTCACGCCAGCGCTTCGTCGACGTGAACCTGCGGGCACCGTGGTACGACGCCGACGACGTCCTCGCGCTGATCCGCGGCGCCGATGTGGTGAAGCTGAACACCGACGAGGCCGCGACCCTGGCCCCGGATGTCGCCGAGGCCGAGCGCCCGACCGCGCTGCTCGAACGGGCCGCGATCCGCTCCGCCCTGATCGTCACCCACGGGGCCGGTGGTGCCGCCATCCACGAGCCCGATGGCCAGCACTGGCAGGCACCCGCACCGCCCGTCGACGGGTTCCGCGACGCCGTGGGCGCCGGCGACGCCTTCGCCAGCGTCGCCATCATCGGGCTGCAGAACGCCTGGCCCTGGGCGACCACCCTGGAGCGCGCCCTCCGGTTTGCCGCCTCCGTCTGCACCCTGCAGGGCGCCACCACCGACGACCCGGCCTTCTACCAGCAGGCCACGCGCGACTGGCCCCGGGCCTGACGACACGCCGGGACGCCGGACACCCCAGCGTGAACCAAAAGGGACACCGCGACTTCACGCCCACGCGATTTGTTTGCGTCAGGAAGAACCTGGCTCTATATTTTCTATAGAAATACTCCTTCTTGTCCCGGAGGGCCATATGGAACAAACGGCAAACGCGGAACAGCGCCAGGAGGTACTCACCAGGGCTGTCGCGCAGGCCGGGGCACGGCTCGGCATGAAACAGTCGGAGCTGGCCCGGGCCCTGGGGCTGAGCCCCGCTACAATCAGCCGCATGTACGCCGGTGGTTATTTCCTGGACGAGCGCACCAAGCACTGGGAGATCGCGGCCCTGCTGGTCCGTCTCTACCGTGGGCTTGACGCCATCACGGCCGGCGACGAGCGTTCCCTTCGGGCCTGGATGCGCAATCCCAATGCCGACCTGCACGGTGTTCCGGGAGACCTGGTGGACAATGTGGCGGGGCTGGCTCGCGTAGTCGAGTATGTGGACGCACACCGCGCTCGCATCTGAAGCCGCGCCTGCGAACGGCGAGGGATGGCGGGTGGTGGAGCATCAGTACACCGTGTCTACCCGCAAGCTTGTGAGTACCCGGGACGAGCAGGAAGTGCTGGAGGCGATTCTGGAGGAGACCAAGCCCGCCTTTCCCGCCAATACGGCGCATTTGCATTACCTCCTCAAGACGCCGTTCCGCTATCCGCCGTCGCCCTTCGGTTCCCGGTTCCGTCGGCCACAGGAGGGGGAGGGCGTCTTCTACTGTGCCGAAGCCGTCCGCACCGGACTGGCCGAGTTCAGCTACTGGCGCCGACACTTTTTCGAGACGTCCCCGGGCACACCGTTACCTGAAGCCCACGAATCGCTCACGGTCTTCAACGTCGCCTGGCGCACCCCGAGTCACCTGGACCTGACCCGTCCGCCGCTCAACAAGGATCGCGCCCAGTGGACCCACCCGGACGACTACACCGCCACCCGGGCGCTCGCTGCCGAAGCGCGACGAGCCGGTATCCAGGCCATCCGTTATGAATCTGTGCGCGACCCTCAGCGAGGCGCCAATCTGGCGCTCCTGGCCCCGGCAGTATTCACGCAGCCGGAACCTCTTACCCAGCAAACCTGGTATCTCTACCTGGGCGCCAGCGAAAGCAACTGCATCCGGGCCGGCCGGGATGAGTCCTTTACCTTCCCGGCCTCGTCCTCCGCCTGATCCGCCCCCCGTAGGATTCCGGTCAGCGAGAGGCGTCAGGCCGGGGCCCGGTGAGCTCCATTCGGATGTTCTCGCAAATCCGGACAATGGCAACTGAGATCTCGGGGGAGAGCCCTGCGCCATCCTCGAGGCGGGCGGGCTCGATGCCGTGGACGATGACGTGCTGGGGAAGCTCGCCCAGGGAGCGAGCGAGTTCGACGGCTTCGGCGAGGCCGATACCGTGGGAGGAGTAGCGGGCGCCGCGCGGCAGGGGCTCGCGGGCGTCCAGGCGGTGCAGGGTGCCGGGGGCAGCGCCGGTGACGATGGCATCGACGAGGATCACCGGGTCGTGGCCCTGCCACAGCTCCATCAGTTCGGCGGGTTCGCCGTGGCTTTTCGCGGTGGCGAGGCCCGCCGTGCCTTCGAGTGCATCGATTACCGCGTGGCCGATGCCGTCGTCGCCGCGCCAGGGGTTGCCGATACCGATCACTAGCGGGCCCTTTTCAGTACTCACGAGCTTTGTCCCACGATGCGATTCGCTTGCCGGATCGGTTCCCAGCAAGAGTGATGGTCTCCGGCCAGCCCTGGGATGCCCAGGCTCGCTGGAACACGCTCCGGTACAGGCGTAACCTGAAAGACTCCCATCCCTCGGGGACAGTGTCAGACATGCCGGGCGACGACTTCGAAACGATTCTTGACCAGGCGCGAGCGCTCCCGGACTCGGAGCGTGCACGGCTGGTGCATGATCTTCTGGAGACCCTGGAGGGGGCGCCGGACACCGGCGTCGCCGCGGCCTGGGAGCAGGAGATTGCCCGCCGCCTTGCGCAGGTCGAGAGCGGGGACGCGGAAACCCTCTCGCGTGACGAACTCAATCGACGTTTGCGGGACCGGACCGGATGAGCATGGATGCCCATACTGGAGATCGTCGCCGCCGCGGCCGATGAAGCAGAAGCGGCGGCTGACTGGTACGAACACGAACAGCCCGGGCTCGGGCGGCAGTTTCGCGAGTCGCTGAACGCGGGCCTCGAACTGCTTGAAGACGGTCTGGTCTCCGGCAGCCCCATGCCGGGGCATCTAGGCCGGAAAGGCCTGCGCCGACTGGTGTTGCGCCGCTTCCCGTATGACATCGTCTTCCTCGGGTCTTCCCGCCGCATCATCGTCCTGGCCTTTGCTCATCACGCACGGCGCCCCGGCTACTGGCGCTCCCGTATGAAACGGTAGACCCCGCGGGTCTCGGGAGGCCCTGGCGCGTCCCCCACCCTGAAGTGGCGCTCATTGGCGGTCGACGGTGAGGTCGAGGAAGTGGGTGGCGCAGGAGATGCAGGGGTCGTAGTTGCGGATGGCGACCTCGCAGTGGTGGCGCAGTTCGTCGTCCGGCAGGTGGAGGTGGGTCTGCACCAGTTCGCGCAGGTCGGCCTCGATGGTGGGCTGGTTGACCGAGGTGGGCGGGACGATCTTGGCGTCGGTAATGAGGCCCGCGTCGTCGATGCTGTAGCGGTGGTAGCAGATGCCGCGCGGGGCCTCGGTGGCGCCGAAGCCGGTGCCGGCGCGCGGGGTGACCGGCCGCGCGGGTTCGGCCGGTGCGTCCCGGTAGCCGTCGACCAGACGCAGGGCCTCCTCGAAGGCGAGCACGATCTCGATCATGCGCACCTGGATGCTGCGGAACGGGTTGCGGCAGGCGGCGCCCAGCCCGGCGCGCTCGGCCAGTTCGGCGGCGCGCGGGGTGAGATGTTCGCGGTTCAGTGCGAAGCGCGCCAGCGGACCCATGAAGACCGGTTCGCCGCTGTCGGAGCGGTGGCTGTGCAGGGCGTTGGAGTGGGCCACGTGCTCCTCGGTGAAGACGTCGTCGTAGTCGCGGATGGCGGCGTCCAGCCCGCTGCTCGAGCCAAGCCGGCCGTGGGTGATCGGGTATTCGTCCGGGTGCACCAGCGATACGAACTCGTAGTCGCGTTCCAGGTTCGGGTAGTCGAGGGTGGCGAGGAACTCGGCGACCTCGCAGGACGCGTCCAGGCCCCAGGCCAGCTCCTCGCGCAGGCCGGCGACCTCGTCGGGCGTCGGCGTGCGGTAGAAGCCGCCGACCCGCAGGTTGACCGGGTGGATCTCGCGCCCGCCCAGAAGGCGCAGGATGGAGTTGCCGATCTTCTTGATGCGCAGGCCGTTGCGCACCATGTCCGGGTGGTCCTTCGCGGCGGTGACCGCGTCGGGATAGCCAAGGAAGTCCGGCAGGTGGAGCATGAACACGTGCAGGGCGTGGCTCTCGATCCATTCGCCGCAGTAGGCCAGCCGGCGCAGGTCCTGCAGCACGCCATCCA
The DNA here is from genome assembly GCF_000377445.1 of Thioalkalivibrio sp. ALE9. Classification (NCBI taxonomy): domain Bacteria; kingdom Pseudomonadati; phylum Pseudomonadota; class Gammaproteobacteria; order Chromatiales; family Ectothiorhodospiraceae; genus Thioalkalivibrio; species Thioalkalivibrio sp. ALE9. The sequence goes on along the minus strand of NZ_KB898123.1, from coordinate 215,524 downwards.
CGGTTACCCCGCAGACGTCCTCCATCGCCAGCGAGGCGCCCAGCTGGTAGGCGATCGGGCAGATGCCGCAGATGCGCGCGGTGATGTCCGGGGCCTCGCGGAAGTCGCGCCCGCGCAGGAAACCCTCGAAGAAGCGCGGCGCCTCGAAGATCGACAGCTTCACCTCCTCCACGCGGTCGCCCTCGGTGCGCACGTACATCGCGCCCTCGCCCTCCACGCGCGCCAGGTAGTCGACTTCGATGGTGCGGGTCTCGCTCATGGTCCGTTTCCTGATTCTTCGCGCTCGCTCTCCTCGCGGAAGGCGTCGGCGCCGGCATTGAAGGTGCGGTAGAAGCGCACGCGGGTGGCGCGCTCCATGCCGAGGGCCTCCAGCTGCCCGGACAGGCCGGGCGCATTGGGCGTCTCCTTGGGGCCGAAGCAGCCGTAGCAGCCACGGTGGCAGCCGGGGCACAGCGCGCCGCAGCCGGCGTGGGTGACCGGGCCCAGGCAGGGCGTGCCGTGGGCGACCATCACGCAGACCTGCCCGGCCCGCTTGCACTCCTCGCAGACGCTGGCGCTGGAGACCTGCGGGCGGCGGCCGTAGAGGAAGGCGCTGATGACCTCCAGCAGCTGGTACTTGTCGATCGGGCAGCCGCGCAGCTCGAAGTCCACCGGCACGTGCTGGCTGATCGCATCCGAGGTGGCCAGGGTCTCGATGTATTCCGGGTGGGCGTAGACCTGACGGGTGAACGCCTCGACATCGGCGAAGTTGCGCAGGGCCTGGATGCCGCCGGCGGTGGCGCAGGCGCCGATGGTCACCAGGAACTTCGACGCGCGGCGGATCTCGCGGATCTCTTCGGCCGCCTCCGGCGTAGTGATCGAGCCCTCCACCAGCGTCAGGTCCCAGGGCCCATCAATGCGGGTGCGGGTGGCCTCGGGGAAGTGCGCGATCTGCACCCGGTCGGTCACCGCCAGCAGCTCGTCCTCGCAGTCGAGCAGGCTGAGCTGGCAGCCGTCGCAGGAGGCGAACTTGAATACGGCAAGGGTCGGACGTTCGGCACTCATAGTTCGCGTATCCGAAAGGCCGGCTCCATCACCGGGTAGGGGAACACGGGCCCGTCGCGGCAGACGAAGTGCGACCCGATCTGGCAGTGGCCGCAAAAGCCCACCGCGCAGCGCATATTGCGCTCCATGGAGACAAAGATGTCTTCCGGCTTGACGCCGCGTCGCTCCAGCGAGGAGGCCGCGAAGCGCATCATCACCTCCGGGCCGCAGACCATCGCCAGCGTGTTGCGCCGGTCGAAGCCGCCGCGATCGACCAGCTGGGTGACCACGCCGACATCGCCGCGCCATGCGGCCGTGCCGCGGTCCACGGTGATGCGCAGGTCGAGATCATCGCGCGCGCCCCAGGCCTCCAGCTCGTCACGGAAGATCATGTCACCGGGCGAGCGGGCGCCGTAACAGATCACCACATGGCCGAAGTCGTCGCGCCGTTCCAGCGCCGCATGGATTACCGGGCGTAGCGGGGCCAGACCGATGCCGCCGGCGACCAGCACCAGATCGCGGCCACGGGCCTGCTCCAACGGCCAGGCGGTACCGAACGGCCCGCGCAGGCCGACCACCGCGCCGGGTCCCAGATCCTGCATCGTGCGGGTCACGCTGCCCACCGCGCGGGTGGTGTGCACGATGCCGCCATCGTCGGTGATTGCGGACACCGAGATCGGCACCTCGCCCACGCCGAACAGGTAGAGCATGTTGAACTGCCCGGGGGTCGGCGGTGGCCCCGGGTCGACTCCCGGTTCGGGGTACAGCGTCCAGCTGAACATCTCGTTGCTGGCGACATCCGGGCGCACCGAATGGATGCGCCAGGGCTGCGGCGCCATCGCCTGTTCCGGCAGGGCGCTGTCGGCTCGGGGCTGCAGGGTCTCAGGTGCCATCCCCGGGCCCTCCGTGGCTGTAGATGTCCAGCGCCTGCAACCGCGCGGCCTGCAGCCGCTGCACGATCAGCGCGGAGAAATGTTTCATCAGCATGTAGCCGAACGCCGGGTCGGCCTCCATGTGTTCCCGCAGCACGCCGGCATCGAAGCGCAGGGTGTGCACGTCGGTCAGGGCGCGGGCGTCGTAACTGGCGCGATACGGCGGTAGCAGCCACGACCAGCCGAGGATGTCGCCGGGCCCCAGGGTCTGGAAGGTCACGCAGCCTTCGCGCAGCGGGCTCTCCAGCGCGACCTGGCCCTCTCGGATCAGCCAGAAGGTCTCCGTCGGCTCGTGGTCGCGCATCAGCCGCGTGTCCGCCGGGTAGCTGAGCTTCGCGGCGCAGGCCGCCAGCAGGCGCCGGTGTTCCGGCTCCATGTCGGCAAAGAACGGCTGGTCTTCGAGGATCGCCAGCAGCTCGTTCATGCCCGGCCCTCGGGATCACGGCGCACCGCGGTCACCTCCTCGGTGATGTCGATCCCGACCGGGCACCAGGTGATGCAGCGTCCGCAGCCGACACAGCCGGAGGTGTCGAACTGGTCGTGCCAGGTGGCGAGCTTGTGGGTGATCCACTGGCGGTAGCGCGCGGCCACCGAGTCACGGTGCGGCCCGCCGACCAGGTGCGAGTGCTCCTGGTTGAAGCAGGAGTCCCAGCGCCGCACGCGCTCGGTGCGCTGACCTTCCAGATCGGGCACCTCCTCGACCTGGGAACAGAAACAGGTGGGACAGACCAGGGTGCAGTTGGAGCAGGACAGGCAGCGCTCGGCCGTCTCTTCCCAGCGCGGGTGCTCGAAGGCCCGGTTCAGCACCTCGCGGGCGTCCGCCGGCATCTGTCGGCCCATCTTTTCCGGCGCCTCGGCCCAGACGCGTTCGGCGGCGGCGTGCTCGGCGTCCGTGGCCGGGCGCGGCTCCAGCCGGTCGAGCACCGCGCGCCCGGCCTCGCTCCCCGCCTCGGCGACCAGGAAATGCTGCGTGGCGTCGACCACCTCGGTCAGGGCCAGATCGAAGCCCTCCCGCGCACGGGGCCCAGTGTCCATCGAGGCACAGAAGCAGGTGCCGCCGGGCTCCGCGCAGTGGGCCGCGACCATGAACACATCCTGGCGACGCGCCGCATAGCCGCGATCCTGCACCGCCTGGCCGAGGAACACCCGGTCCTGCACGGCGATCGCCGCCAGCTCGCAGGCGCGCATGCCGATGAACGCGCGCCGGGGCGGTGCCGGCTCGCCCGGCTCGGTCACGAAGCTGCCGTCCGGCTGGCGGGTCAGTCGGAACAGGGTCTCCTCGGGCGGGAACAGGTACTTCTTCCAGGAATGCGGCCCGACCACGTAGCCGAACAGGGCCGCGTCGTCACGCTCGCGCAGGCGGTAGTGGCCGGGGGCGTGCTCGTCCCCCCAGCCCGCCGGCAGGTCATCCAGGCCTTGCACGCGGTCGTAGACGATCGCCCCGTCGCGCCGCCTCGGACCCACCACCTCGTAGCCATCACCGGCCAGCAGACGGATCAGCGTATCCACGGCTTTTGGCGAGATCACGTCCATCGGCGACTCCCGGTCAGTGGCTCCGAACGGCAGGCAAGCAGGCCCCGCCGACCCGGGTGCCACTCATATTGCGCCAGGTGCCGACCATGATCCAGCGCGTGACGGACTGGAAATAGCGCCGATACGTGCCACACTCCGGGAAAGACGTGATGCGATCTTGACGGCCGGTGGCCCGGAGGTGGCAGTGGCGATTTCGGGGGCGCCGGTGAAGCGCAACATCTTTGTGGTCGGTCTGGATGACTTTCATCTGGCCCAGCTCCGGACCCTGCCCGGGGCGGAGGACTATGCCTTCCACGCGCTCTTCACGCGCGCGGAGGTCAAGCCCTGTGCCCGGTTTCCGATCCAACGGATACTGACCGAGGGTCGCGAACGGTTGCAGCGGTTTCCCGGCACGGTGGATGCCGTGGTCGGATTCTGGGACTTCCCGGTGAGCACGATCCTGCCCATCCTGCGACAGGCCGCGGACCTGCCGGGGCCGACCCTTGAAAGCGTACTGAAGTGCGAACACAAGTACTGGAGCCGGCTGGAACAGGCCCGCGTGGTGCCCGAAAACATCCCGGCCTTCTGTGCGGTCAACCCGTTTTCCAGCGATCCCCTGCGCGAGGTCACGCTGGCCTTTCCGTTCTGGATCAAACCGGTGAAGTCGGTGCTCTCCTATCTCGGCTTTCGTATCGGCGATGCGGATGACTTCCGGCGTGCCATGCAGCGGATCCGCCGGGAGATCGATCGCTTTGGCGAACCCTTCAACCATGTCCTGGGGCACGCGACGTTGCCGCCGGAGGTGGCCGGAATCGACGGCAACCACTGCATCGTCGAGGCCCTGATATCGGAGGGGCGCCAGTGCACCCTGGAGGGGTATGCCTGGCAGGGCGAGGTCCGGATCTATGGTGCGGTCGACTCCCTGCGCGAGGGTGCGGCCGGCTCGTCGTTCTCGCGCTACCAGTATCCGTCGACCTTGCCGGATGGGGTGCAGGCGCGCATGGGCGAGATCGCGGACCGCGTGATCCGCCAGGTGGGCTATGACTGCGCCCCGTTCAACATGGAGTTCTACTGGGACGAGGCCACGGACCGGATCTGGCTGCTGGAGATCAATACCCGGATCTCCAAGTCCCACGCCCCGCTGTTCCGGATGGTCGATGGCTGCTACCACCACCAGGTGATGATCGACCTCGGACTGGGCCGCGAGCCCGCCATGCCGCATCGCCAGGGGGAATTCGCGTGTGCGGCCAAGTTCATGGTTCGGCGGCATCAGGACGCGCGGGTCGTGCGGGTTCCGACGGCATCCGAGATTGCGGCCGTCGAGGCCGAGTTCCCGGGACTGGTCATTCAGATCGAGGTCGAGGAGGGCATGCTGCTGTCGGAGCTGTGCTGGCAGGACAGCTATTCCTACGAGGTGGCGACACTGTTTCTGGGAGCTGCGAACCACACCGACCTGGAACGAACCTACGTGCGCGTCATGGAGCGACTGCCCATGGCATTCGAGCCCGTCACGCCCCGCCGTGAGGAGAACGTGCCGACGTGAAAACAGTCACCGACCTTTCCTGCCCCGTGGCAATCGAGGAATACATCCCGATCCCGCTGTCCGACGGTACGCACCTGGCCGCCCGACTGTGGCGCCCCGAGGGCGCCGAACAGCGGCCCGCCCCCGCAATCCTGGAATACATCCCGTATCGCCGGCGCGACTCGACCCGCCTGCGCGACGACGCGATCCACCACTACTTCGCCGGTCACGGCTACGCCTGTCTGCGGGTGGACCTGCGCGGATCGGGCGACTCCGAGGGGGTACTGGAGGACGAGTACCTGCAGCAGGAGCTCGACGACGGCGTGGAGGTCCTGCGCTGGATGGGCGAGCAGCCCTGGTGCAATGGCAGCGTCGGCATGATCGGCATCTCCTGGGGCGGCTTCAACGGCCTGCAGATCGCGGCATTGCAGCCGCCGGAGCTGAAGGCGGTGGTCAGCGTCTGTTCCACCGATGACCGCTACGCCGACGACGTCCACCACATGGGTGGCTGCCTGCTGGGCGACAACCTGTCCTGGGCCTCGACCATGTTCGCCTACAACTCCCTGCCCCCCGATCCGGAGATCGTGGGCGAGCGCTGGCGCGAGATGTGGTTCCAGCGCCTGGAGGGCAGCGGGCTGTGGCTGGAGAAGTGGCTGCGCCACCAGCGCCGCGACGACTACTGGAAGCACGGTTCGATCTGCGAGGACTGGTCCGCGGTGCAGATCCCGGTGATGGCCGTCAGCGGCTGGGCCGATGGCTACTCCAACGCCGTGTTCCGCCTGCTGGCCAACCTCCGGGCACCCCGCCTGGGCCTGGTCGGCCCCTGGAGCCACAAATACCCGCATCAGGGCGTGCCCGGCCCGGCGATCGGCTTCCTGCAGGAGTGCCTGCGCTGGTGGGATCACTGGCTGAAGGGCATCGACAACGGGATCATGGACGAGCCGATGCTGCGTGCCTGGATCCAGGACAGCGTCCCGCCGACCACTCGCTACGAGGAACGCCCGGGGCGCTGGGTGGGCGAACCCTGCTGGCCCTCGAAGAACGTCGAGATGGAGCCATTGACCCTGGCCTGGCCGGGGCGGCTGGAGCACGCGTCGGCCGCGTCTCCGGAGCGCGAGATGACGCTGCAGTCGCCACTGAGCGTGGGACTTTTTGCCGGCAAGTGGTGCTCGTATGCAGCGACACCCGACCTGCCGCACGACCAGCGCGAAGAGGACGGGGGTGCCCTGGTATTCACCAGTGCCCCACTGGAGGAACCGCTGGAGATCCTGGGTGCCGCAGTGCTGGAGTTGCAGCTACGGGTCGACCGGCCCGTCGCCATGGTGGCGGCGCGGCTGTCCGACGTGGCGGCCGACGACAAGGCCACCCGTGTCACCTACGGCCTGCTCAACCTGACCCACCGGGAAGGCGCGGAGAACCCGCAGCCGCTGGAGCCCGATAAAACCTACCGTGTCCGGATCAAGTTCAACGATGTGGCCCAGCAGTTCCCGGCGGGGCATCGCATTCGCTTGTCGCTGTCCACTTCGTATTTCCCGCTGGCATGGCCGGCGCCGCATCCGGTGCGGCTGCGGATCATGGCGGGCGCAAGCCGTCTGCTGCTGCCACGGCGGGGGCGACGGGAGGATCTCGACGCCCGCATCACCTTCCCGCCGCCCGAGGGCGGTCCACCCTCGACGTCCGTCCACCAGCTGACCCCCCAGCAGCACAACTGGCGCGTGATCCGCGACCTGGCCGAGGACGAATCAACCCTCGCGGTTACCAATGACGCGGGGACCGTCCGGCTGGATGACCTGAATCTGGAGATGCAGCGCAAGGCGCTGGAGTGGTACAGCTACCGCGGCGACGATTTCAACTCCGCGCGCGGGGAAACCCTCTGGGAACGTGGCTTCCGGCGCGGCGACTGGGAAGTGCGCACGGTGACCCGAACGGTCCTCACCTCGACCCCCACCGAGTTCCAGATCCACGCACAGCTGGATGCGTACGAGGGTGAACGCAGGGTATATGCCCGCAACTGGGATGTCCGGATCCCCCGCGACCTCGTCTGAACTAGCCAGCTTGAACCCCCGGAAAGAGCGCGGGGTCAGTGGAAAGCACCCTGCAGTGGCAGTAGGGGTGTAGGCGGCTTGTGTGGCGACCACATGCTGGAATCGCTACCGGAGCGTTTGCCACACGCAGTAGCGAACTCGCTACGTGTGGCTCGAAACCGAGTGTGGCCATCCCGACTCGCGAGCCAATCAGGGTGTAACCTTTCCCGGTTATGCTGGAGTTTGGCCCAACCACTGTCCGGGGGATGCGATGAAGGTCGCCGTCTTCAGTACCCAGCAGCATGATCGCGAGCACCTGATACCGGCGCTGGTGGCCGCCGAAATGGTGCCGGTGGTGTACGCCGAGCGCCTGACTGCGGAGACGGCGCACCTGGCCCGGGGTGCGGATGCGGTCTGCGTATTCACCAACGACGACCTGCACCGCCGGGTGATTGACGGGCTGGCGGATCAGGGCATCCACGTGATCGCGCTGCGCTGCTCCGGGTACGACAATCTGGATGTGGCGCGGGCCCGCGAGCGCGGCGTGCGCGTGGGGCGGGTTCCGGCCTACTCCCCGAACGCGATCGCGGAGCATGCCGTCGCCCTGTTGATGACGCTGAACCGCCGGGTGCACCGGGCCTGGGAGCGGACCCGACGCGGCGATTTCCGGCTCGACCATCTGACGGGCTTTGATCTCGTCGGGCGTACCGTGGGTGTGGTGGGCACCGGGCGGATCGGCCAGGCCTTCGCGCGGATCATGCTCGGCTTTGGCTGCCGGGTGCTCGCGCACGACCCGTACCCGAATGCGGAGCTGCAGGCCGCGGGGGTGGAGTATCAGGACCTGGACACGCTGCTGGCCGCGTCCTCGGTGGTGAGCCTGAGCTGCCCGATGACACCGGAGAACCGGCACATGATCAATGCCGACACCCTGGCGCGAATGCCGCGAGGGGCCTTTCTGATCAATACGGCGCGCGGGGCGCTGGTGGATACCGATGCCGCCGAGGTCGCACTGGACTCGGGTCAGCTGGGCGGATTCGCACTGGATGTCTACGAGGCCGAGGCGGGGCTGTTCTTCCACGACTGGTCGCTGGCCGGTCTGCCGGACCGGCGCCTCGCGCGGCTGATGCAGCGCGACGACGTGCTGGTCACCGGCCACCAGGCCTTCCTGACCCACGAGGCGCTGACCAACATCGCCGACACCACCGTCGCCAACCTGACCACCCTGCACCAGGACCCGGACGCGCAACCCGAAGGCCGCGTCGTCTGAGGCATCTCCCCGCGATCAGAACGCGAGCTGGAAGCCCGCCCCCAGCCCCGCACAAACGAGGATCAGCGGGATGATCCCGACGCGAAAGCGGGCCAGGGCGATGAAGGCGGCGATGCCCAGCAGGGCGGAGAACCATTCGAAGGCGCCGTCAAAGCCGTCGGGCCACAGCACGTGCCAGGTGAAGAAGACCGCGAGGTTCACGATCACCCCGACCACCGCGGCGGTGATGCCGGTCAGCGGCCCCGTGAAGTGCAGATCCCCGCGCGTGCGTTCGACCAGCGGCGCACCGACCAGGATGAACAGGAATGATGGCAGGAAGGTAAAGAAGGTTGCGACCAGCGCACCCAGCACGGCCGCCAGAAAGACCTGATCCGGACCCAGGAAGGCCTGGGTCCAGCCGCCAATGAAGCCCACGAACGTGACCACCATGATCAGCGGCCCTGGTGTGGCCTCCCCCAGTGCGATCCCGTCGATCATCTGCGCGGGACTCAGCCACCCATAGGTCTCCACCCCACCCTGGTAGACATAGGGCAGGACCGCGTAGGCCCCGCCGAAGGTCACGAGCGCCGTTTGGGTAAAGAATTGCCCCATGCGGGTCAGCGTGGCGTCCCAGCCGAACAGCGCGAGCAGGGCCCCGAACACGGCGGCCCACAGCCCCAGACCCACCACCAGAAAGCGAATCACCCGCGACCAGCGAAACTGCATCCAGGGGGCGGGTGGCGTGTCGTCATCCACCACCGCCGGGCCCCGCGACTCAACACTGCCGGCCCCGTGAGATTCGCCGTTCTGGAAGCGTTCTGGCCAGACGCGGCTGCCCAGCCAGCCGAGGATCCCCGCCGTGATGATGATGTACGGGAACGGGACGTTGAGGGCGAAGATGGCCAGGAAGGCCGCGATGGCCATTAGCCACAGCAGGCCGTTATTGAGCACCCGTCCGCCGATACGCCAGCCGGCGTAGACAATGATCGCGACCACGGCCGGCTTGATGCCGTAGAACACCGCCTCCACCGCCGGCACATCGCCAAAGGCCAGGTAGACCCATGAAAGCCCGGCGATCAGGAATAGCGAAGGCAGGATGAACAGCAGTCCGGCCATCAAGCCGCCCAAGGTCCCGTGCAACAGCCAGCCGAGATAGGTCGCCAGCTGCTGTGCCTCGGGACCCGGCAGGACCATGGCGTAGTTCAGCGCGTGCAGAAAACGCTTCTCCGAGACCCAGCGCCGCCGCTCGACCAGATCCTCGTGCATCATCCCGATCTGCCCGGCGGCGCCACCGAACGAAATGAAACCGAGTTTCAGCCAGTAGCGAAAGGCCTCGCCCCGGCCCGGTGCAGGCGGCGGTCCGGGCTGGACGTCTTGCCGGCTACGATAGTCGGTCATGGTCGATTGCCTTCATCAAAAAGGCCCGGCGCCTTGCGGGGCCGGGCCTCGGACTGTAAAGGGCGTAGGGATCAGCCCTCGTTGTGGTAACTGGTGATGCGCTCCACTTCGTTCTTCGCGCCCAGGACCACCGGTACGCGCTGGTGGATGCCCTCGGGGCTGATGTCCATGATGCGCTCGCGGCCGGTGGTGGCGGCGCCGCCGGCCTGCTCGATGATGAAGCTCATCGGATTGGCCTCGTACATCAGGCGCAGCTTGCCGGCCGTGCCCTTGGCTTGCATCTTCGTGTCCATCGGGTACAGGAACACCCCGCCACGCGACAGGATGCGATGCACCTCGGCCACCATGGAGGCCACCCAGCGCATGTTGAAGTCCTTGCCGCGGGCGCCTTCCTTGCCGGCCAGGCATTCGTCGATGTAGCGCTTGACCGGGGCCTCCCAGAAGCGGCTGTTGGACATGTTGATCGCGAACTCCTGGGTGTCTTCCGGGATCTGCACGCTGTCCTTGGTCAGCAGGAATTCACCGAAGTCCTTGTCCAGGGTGAACATCTTCACGCCCTGGCCGGTGGTCATCACCATCATGGTGGACGGGCCGTACAGGCAGTAGCCGGCGGCGACCTGCTTGGTGCCCGGCTGCAGGAAGTCCTCGGTCTTGGGATCGGTGACGCCCTCCGGGGCCTTCAGGATGGAGAAGATCGTGCCGACCGAAACGTTCACATCGATGTTCGAGGAACCGTCCAGCGGATCGAACAGCACCAGGTAGTGGCCGCGCGGCTCGTTGGCCGGCATCTCGCAGATCTCGTCCATCTCCTCGGAGGCCAGGCCGGCGGCGTGGCCGTTGTGGCTCAGGCTCTCGATGAACACCTCGTTGGTGATGATGTCGAGCTTCTTCTGCGTCTCGCCCTGCACGTTCTCGGAGCCGGCGGAGCCGAGCACGCCGACCAGATCACCCTTGTCAACGAGGTCGGAGATCTTCTTGCACGCCACGGAGATGTCGTTCAGCAGACCGGTGAATTCGCCGGTTGCGCCCTGGATGCCGCGCTGGGTTTCGATGATGCAGTTGGTCAGAGTGGTACCGATATGCATGATGCAATCCTGATGCTGTTGTGAATCGGGCGACACGGCGCGAAATGGGGCACAGCAGCCCCGTCGCGGGGCGAACGGCCCCGGCGCGCCGGGTGTCAAAGGCGGCATAGTGTAGCAAAAGCACCCGGAGGGGCCGATCCACGGTACTGATCGTGGCGTGATCGGCCTGGCACTGTGTTTGCTCGGCCTTCGGGAACCAACAGGAAATGGAGGATTCGCATGCCGCAGAACGCGCTGTACGCCCAGTCGGGCGGAGTCACTGCCGTCATCAACGCCAGCGCCTGGGGGGTGATCGAGGCGGTGCGCGCCCACCCGGCCCATTTCGGCAAGATCTATGCGGCGCGCGACGGCATCCTGGGTGTGCTGCGCGAAGAGATCATCGACCTCGACCAGGAGGACCCGCTGACCCTCGCCGCCCTGCGCCATACGCCGGGCGGTGCGTTCGGTTCCTGCCGCTTCGATCTGGGTGACCCCGACAAGGACCCGCAACAATACGAGCGCCTGGTCGAGGTCTTCCGCGCCCATGACATCGGCACCTTCTTCTACAACGGCGGTGGCGGCTCCATGGATACCGCCTTGAAGATCGCAAAGATGGGCGAGCGCATGGGCTTTCCGATCAAGGCGATTGGGGTGCCGAAGACGATCGACAACGACCTTGCCGTGACCGACTCCAGCCCGGGGTTCGGCTCGGCCGCCAAGTTCATCGCCACGGCAGTGCGCGAGGCCAGCCTGGACGTCGAGTCCATGCACACCAGTTCCACCAAGGTGTTCGTGATGGAGGTGATGGGTCGGCATGCCGGCTGGCTGGCGGCCGCCGCGGCGCTGGCGCAGGAGTTCGACGGTCAGCCGCCGATGCTGATCCTGTTCGCCGAGGTCCCGTTCGACCAGGACGACTTCCTCGACCACCTGAACCGGACCATCGAGCGCCACGGCTACTGCGTGGTGGTCGTCTCCGAGGGCATCAAGAACCCGGACGGGGAGTTGTTCTCGGTCGCGCAGAGTCACGACGTGTACGCCTATACCCAGCTCGGCGGTGCCGCCCCGCGCCTGGCCGAACTGATCCGCGAAAAGACCGGCCACAAGCTGCACTGGGCCGTGGTGGACTATATCCAGCGCGCCTCGCGCCATATCGCATCGAAGGTGGACGTGGAGCAGGCCTATGCCTGCGGGCGCGCGGCGGTGGAGGGGGTGGTGGCCAGCGAGGACGCCTTCATGCCGATCATTCGCCGGGACTCCAACCAGCCGTACCGCTGGAGCATCGGCTTTACCCCGCTGGAGACCGTCGCGGACATCGAGCAGGGCATGCCGCGCAACTACATCACCCCGGATGGCTACGGCATCACCCAGGCCGCGCGCGACTACCTGCGCCCGCTGATACAGGGCGAGGATGCCCCGCCATTCGAACGGGGCCTGCCCTGCTACCCGCGCATCCGCGGCGAGCTGTTGCCAAAACGCTGCCCGCCATTCGACGTGAAGACCGAGTAGATACGCGGACTACGGACCCTAAGGCCTCCCGGGGGTACAGCAAGCACCGGGGCCCTCCTGCTGGATCGGCGGACAGGGCACGGACCCGTAGGAACAGAAGACGCAGCAATCCCCCGGCAACGGCCTCAGCAGGGCACCGCAGCCGGTGCACTCATAGAACCACTGGCAGGCATCGGTGGGCATCGTCTCGGTCTTCTGATGGCCGCACTCCGGGCAGGTCAGGGTCGAGTCGGGGATGATCTCGTTCATATGCGTTTCAGGTCGGTTTGCGAGGATGGGATGCAAGATCCAGGCGGGCAGGCGAAAAACCCCGCCGGACAACCGGGATCGGCACAAAACGGGCGGTTCCGGAGTCTACAGCACTGCAAGCCCGCGCAAGACGGGCGCCAACACCGGATACCGGATGGAGGAAACGATGTACACGCGAATCCTGAACCGCACGTTTGCCCTGTCGGCCGCTAGCGTCCTGGCCGCCGCATTCCTGGCGCCAGGCCAGGTCGCCGCGCAGGGCGCCTATTTCGCGCCGGCCGATGGCTCGCCGGACGAGGTCACCTTCGAGTACCGCATGCGCGAATACGGCTGTGCCAACGTGCGCGGCCAGTGGCGGGCGACCAACAACACCGACGACTGGCTGGAGGTGCGCGTCACCAAGACCGCCTACAACTGCCCCGGCGAGTTGGAGGACGATGTCCGCACGACCACCCGCCTGTGGCGCACCCTCGGTCCGGGCGAGACCCAGGAACGCACGCGTGACAACTCGGTGTGCGGTGGGGCCTGGGCGCGCGGGGTCGAGGTCCTGGAGTACGAGATCAACGTGGTTGACGCCCCCGACGAAAGCTGAGGCCTGTGATTCCGGCCGCGATTTTTCTTCGCGGCCGGTTCCCTTGCGCCGTGGGCGCGCTACACTCGTAAGCGTTATGCACCCCGTCCCCATTCGAGGAGTCTGTCCATGCGCGTCCCTTCGTTTCGCCAAGTCCTGTCCGCCCCTGCGGCCTTCCTGGTCGCGCTGACGCTGACCCTGCTGCCCGCCACTCCGGCCTTCGCCGGCGTGGGCATGCTCGACACCGGCAGCATGATCCAGCAGGCCAGCGCGGATGACACCCGCGCCCAGTTGCTGGAACAGCTCAATGACGCCGAGGTCCGTGCCCAATTGATCGAGATGGGGGTCGACCCCGAACGGGCCGAGCAGCGCGTGGCGCGTCTGACCGACGAGGAACTCGCCCGCCTGGAGGCGCACATGGAGACCGACCCGGCCGGCGCCGCCAGCGCCCTTGGTGTGGTCGCCATCGTGTTCGTGGTGTTCGTGATCCTCGATGCGGTCGGCGTGACCGACATCTTCTCGTTCGTGGGTCCGGCGCGCGCCAACCGCTGACGCGGTCATGGCATCGTGGAACCGACGGCGAGCCTCCGGGCTCGCCGTTCTTGTGTTCGGCCTGGTGATGGGCGCATTCGCCCTGGGCGGTTGCGCCACCGCGCCGCAGAGCGCGAGCCTGGCGAGTGAACGCCCGGCCGACCTGCCGACCCGCGTGGAACTGACGGACACGCCCTTCTTCCCGCAGGAGCAATACCAGTGCGGCCCCGCCGCCCTGGCCACGGCCCTGAACGCCCGCGGCATCGACGCCGCGCTGGATGACCTGATCGAGGAGGTCTACCTCCCCGGCCGCGAGGGCAGTCTCCAGGCCGAGATGCGCGCGGCGGTGCGGGCCCGCGACCAGGTCGCCTACCGCATCGAGCCGCAACTGGAAACCGTCCTGCGCGAAGTGGCCGCCGGCAACCCGGTGGTGGTGTTCCAGAACCTCGGCGTGGCCCTGATCCCGGAATGGCACTTCGCAGTGGTGATCGGCTATGACCTGGAAGATCGCGAGATCTTCCTGCGCAGCGGCCCCATCCAGCGCCATGTGAACTCGTTTGCCCGCTTCGAGCGGACCTGGGCCCGCGGGGAACGCTGGGCCTTCCTGGTGATGGCACCGGACACCCTGCCGGCAACGGCCACGCCCCTGCGCTGGCTGCGAGCGGTCAACGAGCTGGAGCAGACCGGACGCCTCGCGGCGGCCGCCACTGGCTATGAAACGGCGATGGAGCGCTGGCCCGACGAGGCCATCCCCTATGTGGGCCGGGCCAACGTGGCGTTTGCCCAGGGCGACCTGACCACGGCCGAGGACGCCCTGCGGAACCTCGTGGAGCGTGATCCGGCGCGTCACGAAGGGTGGAACAACCTGGCGCATGTACTGATCGCCCGCGAGTGCGGTGAGCAAGCGCGCGAGGCGGCAAGCTGTGCGGCCGGTCTGGCGGGGCCGGGCAGCTACGCTCGCACCCTCGGTGCGGCGGCGGATGCGCCGGACACGGGGGCCGAATGCCGCGCCCTGCCGCCTTGTGCCGCGACGATGGACTCCGCGGCTTTACCGGAGCGCCATTAGGCAGGTGCACGCTTGCGCGGGGCACGCCGGTCCTCTCCGGCCGGGGCGTGTGCGGCGCGCCTACTTGCGCTTCTCGAGCGTCTGTTCAGCGTGCTTGAGGACCAGGCCCAGGTTCTGTTTCTCGACGTCCGTGACCTGCGGGTCTTCCTTCACGGCGTGGCGCAGGTGTTCCACCAGTTGCGCCAGTTCGTCGCGCGAGATCTGGTGAAAATTGAAGCCGCCACCGTAGCGGGACTCGAGCTGATCCCAGTATTCGGCAAGCGGAGGGCGGTAGTCGTCACTCATGGGGCATTCCCTGGTTGCGGTGCGGCGGGCGCATTTTGTCTGCTTGCGGTGCTTGGGGTCTAATGGGGGCTTTCCCGGCCGGCCTTTCGCCCATGTCCGTTACCGCTATCTACCCCGGCACCTTCGATCCCATCACGCATGGTCACACCGATATCGTGCGCCGGGCCGCCCGCCTGTTCGATCGCGTGGTGATCGCGGTGGCCGCCAATCCCAACAAGGGCCCGGCCTTCCCGCTGGAGACGCGCGTGGCCCTGGCCCGCGAGGCCGTGGGCGAAATCCCCGGCGTCGAGGTGCAGGGGTTCAACGTACTGCTGGCGCATTTTGTCCACGCCCAGCGCGCCAACGTGATCCTGCGCGGTTTGCGGGCGGTGTCCGACTTCGAACACGAATTCCAGCTGGCGGCGATGAACCGCCAGCTGGCGCCGGAGGTCGAAACCCTGTTCCTGACACCGGCCGAGGAATACAGCTTCGTCTCCTCGAGTCTGGTACGGGAAATCGCCCGTCTGGGTGGCGACGTCTCAAAATTCGTGAGCCCCGGCGTGGCGCGCATGCTGGCCGAACAAAACGGCCTGGAGCGCTAGCGGCCGGGCCCTGCGACTGGATACGAGGATTGGCCCATGGCCCTGATGATCACCGACGAATGCATCAACTGCGATGTCTGCGAGCCCGAGTGCCCGAACGAGGCCATCTACCCGGGTGACGAGATCTACGAGATCGACCCCAATCTGTGCACGGAATGTGTCGGGCACTTCGACGAGCCGCAGTGCCAGGATGTCTGCCCGGTCGACTGCATCCCGCTGGACCCGGATCACAAGGAGACCCGCGAACAGCTCCAGGCCAAGTATGAAGCCCTGATGGCCGCGAAGTAGGCAACCTCGTGGACTGGCATCGACCCCTCCTGCGCGGCGCCGTCCTTGTCACCCTGGCACTGGCCGCCCCGCTGGCCTGGGCCGGGCCCGGGCAGCATGCGGTGGCCACTGCCCACCCCGCGGCCAGCGAGGCCGGCGAGGCCGTGCTGCGCGACGGCGGCAATGCCTTCGACGCCGCCGTGGCCATCACCGCCGCGCTGGGCGTGGCCGAACCCTATGGCTCCGGCCTCGGGGGCGGCGGGTTCTTCCTGCTGTACGAGGCCGACTCGAACCGCAGCGTGATGGTCGACGCCCGCGAGACCGCCCCGGCCGCGGCGCATCGCGACATGTACCTGGATGCGGAAGGCGAGGTGGTCGACGGACTGTCGCTGGACGGCGTGCTGGCGGCGGGCATCCCCGGCATGCCGGCCGGCCTCGATCACATCGCGCGGAACTACGGGCGTCTGTCGCTGGCGGACAGCCTGGCCCCGGCGATCCGTCTGGCCGAAGACGGTGTCCCCGTCAGCGGTCGCTATCGGCAGATGGCGGGGTTCCGCCACCAGGCCCTGCGCGACGGCGCAGACGCGCGCGACATCTACCTGGACGACGGCCAGCTGCCGGACGAAGGGGCGCCCCTGCGCCAGCCGGATCTGGCCGCGACCCTGCGGCGCCTGGCGGACGCCGGCCGCGACGGGTTCTATACCGGTGAACTGGCCGAGCAGCTGGTCGCGGGGGTGCGCGAGGCGGGCGGCATCTGGACGCTGGACGACCTCGCCGGTTACGCGGTGGTCGAGCGCGACCCGATCCGACTCGATTACCACGGGGCCGAGATCACCACGGCATCCCCGCCATCCTCCGGGGGGGTGGCACTGGGGCAGATCCTGAACATCCTTTCATTCTATGACCTCGAGGCGCTGGCGCCGGACATGCGCGCCCATCTGACCATCGAGGCCATGCGCCGCGCGTACCGCGACCGGGCCGAGTATCTGGGCGATCCGGATCATGTCGAGATGCCGCTGGAGCGGCTGTTGTCGCGCGACTACGCCGCCGGACTGCGCGCCACGATCCATCCGGACACGGCCACCCCCAGCCGCTACCTGCCGCTGTCGGTGGATCCGAAGGCCGACCACCCGGAGGCCGCCGCCACCGAGAGCCGCCAGACGACGCATTTCTCCGTGATCGATGCCGAGGGCAACCGCGTCGCGGCCACCCTGACCCTCAACTACCCCTTCGGCGCCGGCTATGTGGTGCCCGGCACCGGTGTGCTCCTGAACAACGAGATGGACGACTTCTCGGCGAAACCGGGCGAGCCCAACGCCTACGGCCTGGTCGGCTTCGAGGCCAACGCCATCGCCCCGCAGCGCCGGCCGCTGTCGAGCATGAGCCCGACCTTCGTCGACACCGGCGAGCGGGTGGCGATCCTGGGGACGCCCGGGGGCAGCCGTATCATCACCATGGTGCTGCACGGCATCCTCGGGGTGCTCGAGGGACAGTCCATCGAGGATGTGGTGGCGGCTCCGCGCTATCACCACCAGTACCTGCCGGACCGGGTCGAGCACGAGACCGGCGCCTTTGATGCCGAGTTGCGCGGCCAGCTGGTCGCGCGCGGGCACCAGCTGGTGCCTCAGGTCCGCCCGTTCGGCGACATGCACGCCATCCTGTGGGAGCCCGAGGCCGACCGTCTGGAGGCCGCCTCCGACCCGCGCGGTGAGGGCGAGGCGCGCGTCTTTCAGCTCCCGTAACCCTCATTGTGGAAGGAACGCGGCAGTCGCGGGTACCCCGAGAGCTCGCCACGTCGCTGTGCGACTCGCGATGACGGGGGATAGCGGCGAGGAATACGTTCAGGGGCGCGCCGGATGCCACCCACGCAAAAAGCCGCGCCCGTTTGCGGGGCGCGGCTTCGCGATTCAGCTATCCGCGGCCGGCGCGAGGCCGGCCAGATGGCCGGGGGCTTAGCCCTGGGCCAGGTCGCGGATGCGGGCGTTCAGACGGCTCTTGTGACGGGCCGCCTTGTTCTTGTGGATCAGGCCCTTGCTCACGGTCTTGTCGATCACCGGCACGGCCGACTTGTAGGCCTCGGCGGCAGCCTGGGCATCGCCCTTGTGCAGCGGCTTCAGCACGGCCTTCATGGCCGTACGGAAACGGGAGCGCAGCGCCATGTTGTGGGCGCGGTTCTTGACCGCCTGACGGGCCCGCTTACGGGCAGAAGCAATATTCGCCAAAGTACTTCCCTCGCGTTGAATCGCTAGGTTCTGGAAAAGGCGGCAGAGCATACCGCCGGGCCGGCTGCGCGTCAACCGGGAGCGGGGCGTGGCGGGAATGACAGGGGGGTTCCGGGGCGTCTACTCTAGAAAGAAACAACACCATACAAAGGAGACCACGATGAACCGCTTTCCCCGGACCCTTCAAACCACCTCGGCAACCGCCGCGGGCATGGCCCTCCTGCTGGCCACCCTGCTGGTCGCGAGCCTGGCCTTCATGCCCCAGGCCAAGGCCTTCGAGCCGGAGGCCAAGGTGGTCTATCACGCCGACTTCGCCGACCCGCGCCGCTTCTCCGCGATGCTGACCAGCATCAATAACATGATGACGCACTACCAGAACGAGTTCATCGACGCCGACGTGCGCATCGTGTTCGTGGCCCACGGCATCCGCTTCCTGACCGACGACAATCTCGCCGATACGCCGTTCGAGGCCGACGAGGAACTGAAGGAAGAGCGCGAGACCCTGCGCGGCCGCCTGATGAGCCTCGCAAGCACCCATGGCGTGAAGCTGGAACTGTGCGAGATCACCCGCTCGCAGATCGGCCTCGACGAGGATCTGATCTACGACCACGTGAATTTCGTCCCCTCGGGCGTGGTGCGCGTGGCCGAACTGCAGAACGAGGAAGGCTTCGCCTACATCAAGATCGAGTGATCGCCGTTCGGCTTGATGCTCACAAGCCCCGCCTCGGCGGGGCTTTTTTGTGTCACCACGAAGCGCACGAAGATACGAAGGGGATCAAGGGCGTTTGCACCAGAAACCCTGCGAAGAGGGGCAGGATGTGGCGAGCGCGGCGAATCGCATCGTGTCGCTATTGAGTACGTCATCGCGAGGAGCGAAGCGACGCGGCGATCGGGTTGGGACTCCCGCCAGTGTTAGCGAAAAGATTGCCGCGCGACGCTCACAATGCCAGCCCTGTTAATCCAGCCCTTCTCTTCCTGTCTCCCCACCTTCCTGTAAATCGCCCTGGCCCTTCTCCGTGCCCTCTGTGTTCTCCGTGGTGCAATAAGCGGCATTCCGCCTAACCCAGAACCTCCAGTTTGGCGAAGCTGAGCACCAGCCACTTGGAGCCGGCGTGGGCGAAGTTCACCTGTACCCGCGCCGAGTTGCCGGAGCCCTCGAACTGGGTGACCAGGCCCTCGCCGAACTTCGCGTGATGCACACGGGCGCCGATGGCCAGGCCCGCCGCGGAGGCCTCGGCGGCCTGTGCATCCATGGACCCGAAGCCCGCCGTCTTCTGCCGGGCCGCCGCAAAGCGTCCGGCGCCGTAGGGCGAGGCCTGCGGGCGCAGTACCTCCAGCGCGTCCTCCGGGATCTCGTTGATGAAGCGCGAGGCGACGTTGTAGGACTCGCGCCCGTACAACCGACGGGTCTCGGCGTGGATCAGGTACAGCTCCTTCTCGGCGCGGGTCATGCCGACGTAGGCCAGGCGGCGCTCCTCCTCCAGCCGTCCCGGCTCCTCCAGCGAGCGCGCGTTGGGGAACAGGCCCTCCTCCATGCCGGTCAGGAAGACCAGCGGGAACTCCAGGCCCTTGGCGGAGTGCAGGGTCATCATCTGCACCGCGTCCTCGTGCGGGTCGGCCGCGCCCTCGCCGGCCTCCAGCGCCGCGTGGGCGAGGAATTCGGTCAGCGGATTGCCCTCGCCTCCCTCGCTCTCGGCGGTGGATTCCATGTCAAAGGCGCGCGCCGCCCCCACCAGTTCGTCCAGGTTCTCGAGGCGCGCCTCGCCGCGCTCGCCCTTCTCCTTCTTGTAGTGCTCGCGCAGCTGGGCGCGTTCGATCGCCTGCTCCACCTGGTCCGCCAGCGGCTGGCGCGGGAGCTCCTGCTGCAGATCGCGGACCAGCTGCACGAAGCCGGCGACCGCGTTGCGCGCACGCCCGGGCAGGGCGTCGGCATCCACCGCGTGGGCCGCCGCCTGAAGCAGGCTGGTGTCCGCCGCCTGGGCCGCCTGGCGCAGGCCCTCCAGGGTCTTTTCGCCGATCCCGCGCGGCGGCTGGTTGACCACGCGCAGGAAGGCGGCGTCGTCATCGCCGTTGCCGGCCAGGCGCAGGTAGGCCAGGGCGTCGCGGATCTCCTGGCGCTCGAAGAAGCGCAGGCCGCCGTAGACGCGGTAGGGCATGCGCCGGCCGATGAAGGTCTCTTCCAGCACGCGCGACTGGGCGTTGGAGCGGTAGAGCACGGCGCACTCGCGGTACAGCCCGCCCTCGTCCACATGGCGGGCGATGGTCTCGGCGATAAAGCGCGCCTCTTCCTGCTCGTTCAGCGCGGTGTACAGGCGCACCGGCGCGCCCTCCTTGTCCTCGGTCCACAGCTCCTTGCCGAGGCGGCCGGCGTTGTGGCGGATCAAGGCGTTGGCCGCGTTCAGGATGTTGGCGCTGGAACGGTAGTTCTGCTCCAGGCGCACGACCTGGGTGCCCGGGTAGTCCTGCTGGAAGTGCTGGATGTTCTCGATCTTCGCGCCGCGCCAGCCGTAGATGGACTGGTCGTCGTCGCCCACCGCGAACACCGGGCTGTCGCCGGCCAGCAGGCGCAGCCAGGCGTACTGGATGTCGTTGGTGTCCTGGAACTCGTCGACCAGCACATGGCGAAAGCGCGTGCGGTAGTGCTCCAGCAGCGCCTTGTTGTCGCGCAGCAGCTCCAGCGAGCGCAGCATCAGCTCGGCGAAGTCCACCACCCCGGCGCGCTCGCAGGCCTGCTGGTAGGTGGTGTAGACGCGCACCCACTGGCGCGCGACGGGGTCGCCGGTATCCGGCAGGTGTTCCGGGCGCGAGCCCTCGTCCTTGCGCGCGTTGATGTACCACTGCGCCTGCTTCGGCGGCCAGCGCGCCTCGTCCAGTTCCAGGCCGCGCAGCACGCGCTTGACCATGCGCAGCTGATCGTCGGAGTCGAGGATCTGGAAGCCCTGCGGCAGTTTCGCCTCCTGCCAGTGCTGGCGCAGCAGGCGGTGGGCCAGGCCGTGGAAGGTGCCGACCCACAGCCCGGTGGCCGGGTGGCCCAGCAGCGCCTCGATGCGCCCGCGCATCTCGGCCGCCGCCTTGTTGGTGAAGGTGACCGCCAGCAGGCTGTGCGGGGCCACGCCCTCCACGCCGATCAGCCAGGCGATGCGGTGCACCAGCACGCGGGTCTTGCCGGAGCCGGCGCCGGCCAGTACCAACAGCGGCTGCGGCGGGGCGGCCACGGCCTCGCGCTGGGCCGGGTTCAGGGAATCAAGCAGGGGGGAGACATCCATGCGCGAATGGTAGGGAAACCCGGCCGGAATCGCACGTTCCACATGCGGGCCGTGTGCCTTCGGCCGGGCAAACGCGCTACTCTCGAAGTCAGCCCGCGTCGAAGCGCCAGGGTGCCTGCAAGGAACCTCGCACGCCGACGGAGTCACAAGGGTAGTCGCATCAGGAATGGGAAGACCGCGAATGAACGAGATGCCATCCCGGCACCGGCTGGACAGCCCCGTCTCCGGCCAGGAACTGCACCCCGACAATCTGGCCTTTGCCGAGGGTCTGCTGGAGCGCTACCGCGAGGACCCCGATTCGGTCCCGCCCGCCTGGGCCGACTATTTTCGCTCGCTGGAAGGTGTGTCGCGGCCGGAACGCCGCCGGCGTTCGACCGACCGTCCGGACCTGGCGCACGAACAACTGCAGATCCGGGTGCTGCAGTTCATCAACGCCTACCGCTATCTCGGGCACTTCGGCGCCCGCCTCGACCCGCTGGAACGCGAGTCCCCCGAGCCGCCGCGCGAGCTGAGCCGCGAGCATCACGGGCTGGACCAGGTCGGCCCGGACATCACCTTCGATCCGGGTTCCCTGTTTATCGAGGGGCGCGTCTCGCTCGATACCATCGAGCGGGTCCTGAAGGAGACCTACTGCGCCAGTATCGGCGCGGAATACATGCACCTGATGGCCACCGACGAGAAGCGCTGGCTGCAGGAACGCCTGGAGTCCGCGCATGGCCGGTTCGGCTTCGACGACGAGACGCGCCTGGCCATCCTCGAGCGTCTCACCGCGGCCGAGGGCCTGGAGCGCTACCTGCACCGGCGCTATGTCGGACAGAAGCGTTTCTCGCTGGAGGGCGCGGAGAGCCTGATCCCGCTGCTGAATGCCCTGGTCCAGCGTGGCGGCGCGCGCGGGCTGCACGAACTCGTGGTCGGCATGGCCCATCGCGGGCGCCTGAACGTGCTGGTCAACCTGTTCGGCAAGTCGCCGGAAGAACTGGCCAACGAATTCGAGGGCCGGCCGCGTGACGATCGCGGTACCGGGGACGTGAAATACCACATGGGATTCTCGTCGGATCTGGATACGCCGGGCGGGCCGGTTCACCTGGCGCTCGCCTTCAATCCGTCGCATCTGGAGATCGTCACCCCGGTAGTCGAGGGCTCGGTGCGCGCGCGCCAGGTCCGCGTTGGCGATCGCAAGGGCAACCGCGTGATGCCGGTGGTGATCCATGGCGATGCCGCGTTCGCCGGGCAGGGCGTGGTCATGGAGACCCTGAACATGTCCCAGACCCGGGGTTTCTCCACCAAGGGCACCGTGCACGTGGTGGTGAACAACCAGATCGGGTTCACGACATCGACCCTGAAAGACGCACGTTCGACCCATTACGCGACCGATGTGGCCAAGATGGTGAATGCGCCCATCCTGCACGTGAACGGCGACGACCCCGAGGCCGTGGTGTTTGTCACCCAGATCGCGCTGGACTACCGCATGCGCTTCGGCAAGGACGTGGTGATCGACCTGGTCTGCTATCGCCGCCAGGGGCACAACGAAGCCGACGAACCGGCCGCCACTCAGCCGCGCATGTACCACCGCATCCGCGAGCTGCCGACCACCCGCGAGCGCTACGCCACGCGCCTGATCCGCGACGGCCTGACCACCGAAGAGGCCCAGGATCAGGCCCTGGAGGACTACCGCGGCCGGCTGGATGCCGGACAGCCGGTGGCGCTGTCGCTGCTGCGCGAGCGCAATGGCCATACCGGGTCTTCGACCAACTGGGGCCCCTACGTGAACCAGACCTGGGACCAGGACGTGGAGACCGGTGCGCCCGCCGAGCGTCTGGCGCGCACCCTGGAGCAGCTGTCCACGCCGCCGGAGGGCTTTCGCCCGAACGACCGCGTGCAGAAGATCCTGGAGGCCCGCGTCGCCATGGCGCGGGGCGAACAGCCGCTCGACTGGGGCGCGGCCGAGACCCTGGCCTATGGGGCGCTGATCCAGGATGGCTACCGTATCCGTCTGTCCGGACAGGACTCCAGCCGGGGCACCTTCTTCCACCGCCATGCGGTGCTGCACGACCAGGAGACCGGGAAGGCCATCGTGCCGCTGCGGCGTCTGGACCCGGACCATCCGCGCTTCCTGGTAATCGACTCGCTGCTCTCCGAGGAGGGCGTGCTGGCCTTCGAATATGGTTACGCCACCGCCGCCCCGGAGGCCCTGGTGATCTGGGAGGCGCAGTTCGGCGACTTCGTGAACGGCGCCCAGGTGGTAATCGACCAGTTCATCTCCTCCGGGGAGCAGAAATGGGGCCGCCTGTCCGGTCTGACCCTGCTGCTGCCGCACGGCTACGAGGGGCAGGGTCCGGAACACTCCTCGGCGCG
Source organism: Thioalkalivibrio sp. ALE9 (assembly GCF_000377445.1). NCBI lineage: Bacteria > Pseudomonadati > Pseudomonadota > Gammaproteobacteria > Chromatiales > Ectothiorhodospiraceae > Thioalkalivibrio > Thioalkalivibrio sp. ALE9. Next base: position 191,904 of record NZ_KB898123.1, on the reverse strand, counting down.
CCCGGAGCGCTTCCTGCAGCTCGCGGCGCAGGAGAATATGCAGGTCTGCGTGCCGACCACGCCAGCGCAGATGTTCCACCTGCTGCGCCGCCAGATGCTGCGCCCCTACCGCAAGCCGCTCATCGTGATGACGCCGAAGAGCCTGCTGCGACACAAGGACGCGGTCTCCGACCTCGATGCCCTGGCCAGCGGCCAGTACCAGACGGTCATCGACGACGCCGGCATTGACGACCCGAACCGGGTGAAGCGCGTCCTGCTCACCAGCGGCCGCATCTTCTACGACCTGGCCGCCCGCCAGGCCGAGGGCGAGCACGCGGACACGGCCATCCTGCGCCTGGAACAGTGCTACCCCTTCCCCGAGGCACGCCTGACCGAGCTGCTGGGCCGCTACCCGGAGGCGGACGAGTTCGTCTGGGTCCAGGACGAGCCGGAGAACCAGGGGTATCTGGAGTTCGTCGCGCCGCGCATCAACCCGCTGCTGGCGGTACGCGGCCAGACCCTGCACGCGGTGGCGCGGCCCCCGGCCGCGGCCCCTGCCGTCGGCTACCCCGAGGTGCACAAGGCCCAGCTGAAGGATCTGCTCGAACGTGCGTTCGGGCCCATCAGCTCGCGGGACACGCCGCACCCGACGCCCTGAATCTTCGAAACTGACGTACAGCACAAGGAAGCGAGATGGCAACCGATCGCACCCCGATCCAGGTCCCGGAACTCCCCGAATCGGTCGCCGACGCGACCGTAATCGCCCTGCACAAAAAGGCCGGGGACCCCGTGAAGCGCGATGAACTCATTGCCGAGCTGGAGACCGACAAGGTGGTCCTCGAGGTGTCGGCGCCTGGCCCCGGCACCCTGGTGGAGCTGTCCGCCAGCGAGGGCGACGTGGTCAAGGCCGATGCCGTGCTGGGCTATCTGGGGCCGGCCGAGGCCGCGCCAAAGGATGAGGAAGACGAGTCCGGTGACGAACCGGAGCCGGCGAAGACCGCGGCTCAGGGGCAGCCTGCCGAGCCCGCCCCGGCTGCCGACGCACAGGAGGAGCGCGCCGACGCGCAGCCCGCTGCCGAGTCCGCAGCGTCCGGTACGGGCGCGGATGATGCCGGCAGTGCGCCGCCGCCCTCTCCCTCCGTTCGGCGCTTGTTGCAGGAGGCCGGGCTCAGTGCCGGGGAGGTCGAGGGCACTGGGGAAGATGGGCGCATCCAGCGCGAGGATGTGGAGCGCGTTCGTGACCAGCGGGCCGCGGGTTCCGGGACCCGTACGGGTGCGCAGGCGGAAGACTCCGGTTCGGCCGCCCGCACGGCGCAACGCCCGACCGAGCCGACGGACCGTGCCGAACGCATCGAGCGCGTGCCCATGACGCGGCTGCGTGCGCGCATCGCCGAGCGCCTGCTGGAGGCCAAGCAATCCACCGCGATGCTGACCACCTTCAACGAGATCGACATGTCCGCGGCGATGGCCCTGCGCGGGCGCTACAAGGAGACCTTCGAGAAGCGCCATTCCATCAAGCTCGGCTTCATGGGCCTGTTCGTGGCCGCGGCCACGCGGGCGCTGGAGCGCTTCCCGGTGATCAATGCCGCGCTGGACGGCGAGGAGATTGTCTACCATCACTACAGCGACATCGGGATCGCGGTGTCGTCACCGCGCGGGCTGGTCGTACCGGTGCTGCGCGATACCGGCAACGCCAGCGTCGCCGACATCGAGCGCCGCATCCGCGACTTCGCCGAGCGTGCCCGCGACGGCAAGCTGGATATCGACGAGCTGCGCGGGGGCACCTTCACCATCACCAACGGCGGTGTGTTTGGCTCGCTGTTCTCGACGCCCATCCTGAACCCGCCGCAAAGCGCGATCCTGGGCATGCACGCGATCAAGGAGCGCCCCGTTGCGGTGGACGGCGAGGTGGTGATCCGGCCGATGATGTACGTAGCTCTATCCTACGATCACCGTCTGGTGGATGGCGCCGATGCGGTGCAGTTCCTGGTCGCCATCAAGGACGCCATCGAGGACCCGGCGCGCCTGCTCCTCGACGTCTGACCCCGGGCGCCGGACCGCTCCCCGTAGGAGGCCAGCCCTCTGGCCGATGGGGCGTTGGACAGGTCCCCATCGGCCAGAGGGCTGGCCTCCTACTGTCTGCAGCGACACGGCCCATGCATGAACGGGCGACGCTGCCTGTGGGGTTCAGGTGCGATCGACGGGGCGACGGTACGGGCCAGGGCGCAGGCCGAATAGCAGCATGGCGGCGCCAACCAGGCCGAGCGGCCAGGCCGGCCAGGCCAGGCCGAGCCAGGTGGACACGTCGAGCTGGGTGGCCAGCCCCGCCAAGGCGAGCAGTCCCGCGCCCCCCCAGGCCTCGTGGCGCCGACGGTTCTGGCGGCGCAGGCCTTCCTCCAGGTCACGGATCTGCTGGCGCAGAGCGGCGTCGCGCTCGGCGCGCTGCTCTTCGACCGTCAGGGCCTTTTCCAGGTGCATGGGCATCTCGGGCAGCTGGGCAAGCAGGCGCGGCAGGTGCTGCTGCGCATTGCGGATGAACGCGCGCACGCCCATGCGTTCGTGCATCCACTTCTCGATGAATGGCTTGGCGGTGGTCCACAGGTCCAGCTGCGGGTACAGCTGGCGGCCCAGACCCTCAATGTTCAGCAGGGTCTTCTGCAACAACACCAGCTGTGGCTGGACCTCCATGTTGAAGCGCCGCGCGGTCTGGAACAGGCGCAGCAGGACCTGGCCGAACGAGATCTCGTCCAGTGGGCGCTGGAAGATCGGCTCGCAGACGGTGCGGATGGCCGCTTCGAACTCGTCCACGCGGGTGTCTTTCGGCACCCAGCCGGACTCCACGTGCAGTTCGGCCACGCGGCGGTAGTCGCGGTTGAAGAAGGCGTGGAAGTTTTCCGCCAGATAGCGCTGGTCGGAGTCCAGCAGCGAGCCGACGATGCCGAAGTCCACCGCCAGGTAGGTCGGGTCGTCCGGGTGGGTGGCATCGACGAAGATGTTGCCCGGGTGCATGTCGGCGTGGAAGAAGTTGTGCTGAAACACCTGGGTGAAGAAGATCTCCACCCCGCGCTCGGCCAGCAGCTTCAAGTCCACGTTGCGCTCGCGCAGCGCGGCGATGTCGGCCACCGGGATGCCGCCGATGCGCTCCATCACCAGCACGCTGCGGCGCGTGTAGTCCCAGATGATCTCCGGGATGTACAGCAGGTGGCTGTCCTCGAAGTTGCGGTGGATCGCGGCGGCGTTCGCGCCCTCGCGGATCAGGTCCAGCTCGTCGGTGACGGTCTTTTCGTATTCGTCCACCACCTCGCGCGGGCGCAGGCGCTTGGCCTCGGACCAGTAGCGATCGGCCAGGTCCGCGATCAGGTGCATCACCTCGAGATCGGCGCGGATGGTCTTGAGGATGCCGGGGCGCACGACCTTGACCACGACCTCGCGCCCGTCCTGCAGCGTGGCCGCGTGTACCTGGGCGATGGAGGCCGAGGCGATCGGCGTGTCCTCGAACGTGGCGAAGGCGATCTCGATCGGACGCTCGAGTTCGGACTCTATCAGCGCGCGCGCCTGCTCGAACGGGAACGGGGGCACCCGGTCCTGCAACCGGGCCAGCTCCACCGCGATGTCGTCCGGCAGCAGGTCACGCCGGGTGGACAGCATCTGCCCGAACTTGATGAAGATAGGCCCCAGGTCCTCCAGTGCGCGGCGGATGCGCTCGCCGCGCGTACCTTCGGTACGGCGAAACCAGTTCCAGGGCGCGAGGTAGAGCAGGAAGCTGAGCGGGCGCAGCGGCTTCAGCGTAAACAGGATGACGTCCAGGCGATAGCGCACCAGGACCCGCGCAATGGTCCACAGCCGCAGGCCCCGGTACAGCGCGCGGCGCATCAGGACTGCCGGTCGTCAGGTGCGGAGGGCTGTGCCTCCAGACGGCGCAGCCGGGCATCTAGGCGGGCGACCCCGTCACGCAGGTCGGCGACGTCCTCGGCAAAGGCCTCGAAGGCCCCGCCGGCCGGCAGCCACTCGAGCTCGTCGCGCAGATAGTCGGCGGTATCCTCGGCGGAGCGGCGGCCGAGGTGGCGCAGGCTGCCGCGGGCCTGATCGAGCAGGTGGCGCAGCGGTCCGGCGGCCCCGGCGCCGGCAAAGCGCTCGAACAGCCCCTCCCAGTCGATTCCGGAATCCCGCAGCGCATGCTGCAGATCGGAGAGCACGGTGGCGTCACCGGTGATGGTCAGCCCGGAACGGTCGTCGCGGGCCAGCGCTGCGGCCAGCGACAGGGGCGAGCCCGCCAGCTGCACATCCACCGGCTCCTCGACACCGCCGATGACCTGCAGTCGGTCGGCGGCCCCGACCAGCGAAAGGGCCAGCCCCGGGGGCTCGATCACGATGGCGATTGCGCGCCCGGCCAGGCGCGCCCGGTCCTTCTCCGGCGCGCTCGCCAGGTGTTCGTTCAGCGTGGCCTCGATCAGGGCCGTGAACGGACTGGGCAGAGCGAAGGGTTCGGCCATGAAAACGTTACAGTTTTGTGCCGCGATGCAGCGCGACGATGCCGCCGGTCAGGTTGTCGTACTCGACCCTCTCCAGGCCGGCGTCGCGCATCATCCCGGCCAGGGTCTCCTGATCCGGGTGCATGCGGATGGACTCCGCCAGGTAGCGGTAGCTGTCCGCATCGTTGGCGACCAGCTTGCCCATCAGCGGCAGCATCTTGAACGAATAGACATCGTAGAGCGGGCGCAGCGGCGCCATCGGCTGCGAGAACTCCAGCACCAGCACGCGCCCGCCCGGCTTGATCACCCGGCGCATCTCAGCCAGTGCGCGTTCCTTGCGGGTCACGTTGCGCAGGCCGAAGGCGATGGTTACGCGGTCGAAGTAGTCATCCGGATAGGGCAACTGTTCGGCGTCCGCCTGCACGAAGTCGAGGTTGCCCACATGGCCCTCGTCCAGCATGCGGTCGCGCCCGGCCTCCAGCATCGAGGCGTTGATGTCGCAGACCACGATCTGCCCCTTCGGCCCGACACGTGGGGCGAAGGCCCCGGCCAGGTCCCCGGTGCCCCCGGCCAGGTCGAGGATCTTCATGCCCGGGCGCACCCCGGTGCGCTCCAGGGTGTAGCGCTTCCAGATGCGATGGATGCCCATCGACATCAGGTCGTTCATCACGTCGTAGCGCGATGCGACCGAATGGAAGACCTCGCCGACCCGCGAGGCCTTCTCGGACTCGGGTACGGTCTGGTAGCCGAAGTGGGTCTTGCCGGGTTCTTCTTTCATCAAGCTGCCGTTGTCAGTGCGTCTTGCGCTCGTGGCCGGCCTCTTTCAGCCGATCCAGATAATCCTGCCACAGACTTTCCTGCTCCGTGCCGAGCTTGTGCAGATAGTCCCAGTCGTAGATGCCGGTGTCGTGACCATCGGAGAACACCAGCTTCACCGCGTAGTTGCCGACCGGCTCGATCGCGGTGATGTTTACGTCCTCCTTGTCCACCTGCAGCACCTCCTGGCCCGGCCCGTGCCCGCGCACCTCGGCCGAGGGCGAGTACACGCGCAGGAACTCGCAAGGCAGCTCGAAATGCGAACCGTCGGAGTAAGTCAACTCCAGGATGCGCGACTTCTGATGCAGCTGGATATCGGTGGGTCGGTGCGTACTGCTCATGCAGCCTCCAGAATCCTCGGTCCGGGCGAGCCCGGAAAGATCGTGCGCGACCGCCCGCAGCGGCCACCTTCAACAGGCTGCGAGGATACCAGCCCTGCAGACCGGCGTGGCATCTCCCCGCGCATCAAAGGCCTGCCGCCCGGCAGGAGGGATCGCGCGGGCGATCCGGAACTCCGTGCGACAACGCTACTCGGCGTCGCGGCCCCGCTCGGGGACCGGGGGCGGCGTGGCGCGGGAGGACACGCTGAGGGCGGTGACGGTGACCAGGATCAGGGCCATGCCGATGATCTGAACCAGTGCCAGGCTTTCGTGCAGGATCACCACGCCGAACAGCGTGGCGGTGACCGGTTCGATCATCGCGACGATCGAGGCAACGGCGGGGGCCGTAGTCCGCAAGCCATTGATGTAGAACGCGAACGACAGCCCGGCACCGAAGATGCCGAGGGCCAGGAACAGCGGCCAGTCGGAGGTGCTCAGGACCTCCACCATCTGGGTATTGTCGCCCGGCAGCATCAGCAGGATGACCAGCACACCGAAGGCAATCGTCAGGATCGCTTGCGGGCTGCCGTGCTGCCCGGCGTATTTGAAGCCGAAGATGAAGATCGCGTAGGACAGGCCCGCCAGCAGGCCGGCACCGGCGCCGATCAGGGTCACATTGCCCGCTCCGGTGTCGTAGATCTGGGTCAGCAGCACGATGCCGACCATGACCATCGCGATGGCCACCAGCTTGAGCGTGGTCGGGGATTCCAGCCGCAGGGCGAAGGAGATGATGTAGACGAACACCGGGGCGCAGTACATCAACGTGGCGGCGACCGCCACACTGCCATGCGCGATGCTGAGGAAGTAGAACGCGAAGTTGCCGGCCACGCCCAGCCCGGCCACGGCCGACCAGAACCACATCTTGCCGCTGCCCAGCCCGCTGCCACCGGGACGCCAGGCGAGCCAGATCAGCACGAACAGCAGGCCGATGGCACCGCGGTAGAACGAGACCACGAAGGCGTCCCAGCCCTCGGCCATCAGGATGCCGCCGATCCCGCCGGACAACCCCCAGAAGAAAGCCGCCAGCACCACGAGTCCAACACCGAGGCCCATCAATCACTCCCTTTGATCGCTGGATGTAACGGGCCGTAGTCGGTGACTCGACGTGGCCAGCAATGGCGGGTATTCGGCCACGGGAGCGACCGGGCCGGCCTTCGAAACAAGCGTCACATCTTACAGGGAGGCCCGACACGGTTGGAAAGACCCGGCGCCGAACGTCGGCTCCGGTGGAATGCCCCGCATCCGACCGGTCGCTGGGGCCGGCCTTCCGGCACAAGGGCATTTTTTGCGCCCGCAGTGGTCTCATACAGTATGAATGGACGAGCACCCTCGCTCGCCCCGATCGTCAGCAGGTCTCCCCGATGTCCGAACGCTCCCCTCCGATTGCCTGGACCCCGGCAGTTTTCTTCGTACTGACCAACCTGGCCGCCGTCACGCTGGTGCCGTGGTGGTGGTTCACCCAGGGTTTCAGCGGCGCGGCCTGGCTGTTCTTCGGGCTGTTCCTGGTGCTGAGCGGGCTGGGCGTCACGGTCGGTTATCACCGGCTGTGGGCGCACCGCACCCTCAAGGCGCGTGGGCCTCTGCGCGTTCTGCTGGCACTGAGTGGCGCCCTGGCGCTGCAGAACAGCATCTACAACTGGGGCGCGCGGCATCGCGTGCATCATCGCTACGTGGATGACGTGGACCGCGATCCGCATTCGATCAAGCGCGGTTTCTGGCACGCCCACATGGGCTGGATGCTGCGCAACTGGCCCACCAGCGAGCCCGACTATTCGCGCGTGAAGGACCTGGCGAAGGACCCGGTGGTAATGTGGCAGCACCGTCATTACTGGACGCTCGCATGGGGGCTGAACCTGGGCCTGCCGCTGCTGCTGGGGCTGGCGTTCGGCGATGTGGTCGGCATGCTGCTGCTGGCCGGCGTGCTGCGCCTGGTGCTCAGCCACCACTTCACGTTCTTCATAAACTCCCTGGCGCACTGGTGGGGCCGGCGCCCCTACAGCGACGAGAACACCGCCGTGGACAACGGCCTGGTCGCCCTGCTCACCTGGGGCGAGGGGTACCACAACTTCCACCACGCCTTTCAGGCGGACTACCGCAACGGGGTGCGCTGGTGGCAGTACGACCCCTCGAAATGGCTGATCAACCTTTTTGCCTGGACGGGACTGGTGTATGACCGGCGCTGGACGCCGCGATTCAAGATCCTGCGCGCGCGGCTGCACACCGAGTTTCGCCGGCTGCTCAACGCCGACACAGCGGGCGCAATCCACGACAACTGGCGCGCGACCCTGGAGCGCGAGTACCAGCGCTTCCGTGAAATCGTGAACCAGTGGCAGGAGGTCCACGCGCGCAACATACGGGCCGGTCGCGAGGTCCTGAACGACCGCTGGCTGCGCACGGAACTGCACACCCAGTTCAAGGAGCTGGAGTATCGCCTCAAGATGCAGCGCCGCCGCCTGCGCGCTCTGTCCGCCTCACGCCGTACCGCCTCTGCATGAGCGCGGGCGCCGGATGACGCGGCCGAACGCCTTCCGGTTCAATCAGCACCCCAGCTTGGAAGCAACCCGATCGGCCACCTTGCCGCGGACCACGACCTCGTCGGCGCCCGCCTGGCGCGCGGCCTTGAGCATGGCCCCTTCCACGTGCGGGCCAAAGGCCAGGATCGTTGCGTCCGGGTAGCGCTCGCGCCAGCTCGATACCGCTTCCACGCCACGGCTGCCGAGATCGACCACCACCAGGTCAGGCGCCTCCGGTGTCTGGCTGGAGGTGACCACGGCGCCGGCCGAACGCCAGCGCGACTCCAGCCGTACGCGGGTCATCAGATCCGGGGTGTCGAGGTTAATCTGCATGAGGTCTCCCGAGGGGGTCGGCTGGTGGAAGGGGTCGCGCTTTACGGAGACTTGGCCGGACACGGGCAGCCTTGCCCGTAGGATCGCTTCAGCGCTGTCTCGTGGCACACACTCTAAACTATCGGGATCGTCACTTTGCCGACCCCGACTAGCCAGCGATTGGCCCCGACAGCAACGGAGAACGGATACATATGGCCCTGAGCGAATTCGAGCGCAAGCGGATTGAAAAAGTGATGGAGGGGTTCATGGAAAGGCGCCGACCGCCCGCCCATGTTCGAGACCGTCTGGACCTTGTCTGGCGTCTCGAAGGCCAAAGCGTGGTGCTGTACGAAGTGCGCCCGCTGATGGATGCTCCCACAAGGGTCATGGAACACCCGGTGTTCAAGGCCACGTTCGTGCGCAAATCGGGCCGTTGGAAACTCTATTGGCAACGGGCAGACCTGAAGTGGCACGGCTACGACCCACACCCGGAACTGGCCTCGCTGGAGGATGTGCTGAGTGTGGTGGAGAAAGACGAGTACGCCTGCTTTTTCGGATAGGGGAACACGGATGCACGAGTTTTCGTTGATGGCCGACCTGATGCGCAAGATCGAGCAGGTGGCGGCGGATAACAACGCCGAGCGGGTCACCCGGGTGCGGGTCTGGCTGGGCGCGCTGTCGCACATCACGCCGGAGCATTTTCGCGAGCACTTCGAGGATGGCACCCGCGGCACGCTGGCCGAGGGCGCCGAGCTGGAGGTGGAGACCTCCGACGACGAGACCCACCCCGAGGCGCAACAGATCCTGCTGCGGAGCCTGGACGTGGCGTGAACACGCCCGCGACACTTAGCCCGGCGCGGGAGCGCTGGCGCCTGGTCGTCACCGGCCGGGTGCAGGGCGTGGGATTTCGCCCATTCGTCGCGGCGCTGGCAAAACGGCTGGCGCTGGTCGGCACGGTCGGCAACACGCCCGAGGGCGTGGTGATCCAGGTCGAGGGGGACGCGGCTCGCCTGGATGCGTTTCGTTCGGCACTGGCGCAAGAGGCGCCGGTGGCCGCACGTGTCAATGACATCTCTGTCAGCCCCGTAACCCCCACCGGCGCAGCCGGCTTCCGGCTCACTACGGGGCCGAACCGAGGCGGCGCCCCGGCCCTGGCCCCGGACCGCGCCCCCTGTCCCGACTGCCTGGCCGAGATCCGAGACCCGACGGCGCGGCGCTACCGCTACCCGTTCACCGCCTGCACGGCCTGCGGCCCGCGCTGGAGCATTGCCACGGCGCTGCCTTGGGATCGTGCCGGCACCACCCTTCATGACTTCCCGCTGTGCCCGGCCTGTCGTGCGGAGTTCGAGAACCCGGGGGATCGGCGCTTCCATGCCGAGGCGATGGCCTGCCCGGACTGCGGGCCCCGGCTCCTGCTGCGCGCGCCGGACGGCACCGAACAGGCCACCGGGGATGCGGCACTGGAGGCCGCTGTGGCGGCCCTGCGCGCGGGGCAGATCCTGGCCCTGAAGGGCGCGGGCGGGTTCCAGTTGCTGGCGGACGCCACCCGCGAGGAGGCCATCGCCCGCCTGCGAGCGCGCAAGCAGCGCCCGGAAAAGCCGCTGGCGGTGTTGCTGCCGGACGGCGACTGGCTGGATTGTCTGGCCCACGTATCCGATGCGGAAAGGGGCCTGCTAGATGCCCCGGAGGCTCCGATCGTGCTGGTGGATCGCCAGCCCGGCGCGCCGCTGGCCGACAACATCGCCCCGGGGCTGAACCGCCTCGGGCTGATGCGGGCCGCCACACCGCTGCACCAGCTGCTGCTGGACGCACTCGCGACCCCGCTGGTCTGCACCTCCGGCAACCGCAGCGGCGAACCGCTTTGTATCTCCGGCGAGGAGGCGGTGGCTCGGCTGGGCGGGATCGCGGATGCCATCCTCGACCACGACCGTCCGATTGCGCGGCCGCTGGACGACAGCGTGTTCCAGATCGCGGCCGGGCAGCCGCAGTGCCTGCGCGTGGGACGGGGAGCCCTGCCCCTGCGCATCCCGCTGCCGCAGCCCGGCCCGGTCACGCTGGCGCTGGGCGGCCACCTCAAGGCGGCACCGGCGCTGGCCCTGAACCGCGAGGTCGTGGTCGGCGCCCACGTCGGCGACCTCGACAGCGATCCGGCCCTGCGCCGCCTCGACAGCGAGGCCCGCGCGCTGGCCGGGCTCTGCGGCGTGCAGACCGAGCGCATCACATGCGACCGACACCCGGACTATGCCTCTACCACACTCGCCGAGCGCCCGGGCGTGCCGGTCTTCCCCGTGCAGCACCACCACGCCCATGCCGCGGCCTGTCTGGCCGAGCACGGGGTGCAGGACCCGGTCCTGGCGCTGGTCTGGGACGGCGCGGGGCTGGGTACGGACGGGACGCTCTGGGGGGGCGAGTGCCTGACCGTGGACGCCGATGGTGGCTGGAAGCGCCTGGGCCATCTGCGCCCGTTCCGCCTGCCGGGGGGCGAGGCCGCAATCCGCGAGCCGCGACGCGCGCTGCTGGGGCTGCTGCATGCGCACTTCGCGGGCGATACGGCGGCCCTGGCGGCCAGCCCGGCGCGGGCCCTGTTCGACGATGCCGAGTGGCCAGCGCTGCTCCGCGCCCTGGATCGCGGCGTCAACGCGCCCTGGACCAGCAGCGTCGGGCGGCTGTTCGATGCTGTGGCGGCCCTGACCCGGCTGCGCACCGGTGCCGGCTTCGAGGGGCAGGCCGCGATGCTGGTGCAGCAGGCAGCAGAGGCCGCACCGGGCACGGTGGATGGCCCGGATCTCGTGCTGGATAACGCCATGCCCTGGCAGGCGGACTGGGGCCCGCTGATCACCGCCCTGCTGGCGGCGAAGGCGGCCGGTGCCACCCCCGGGGCGATCGCCGCGCGGCTGCATAGCGCACTGGCGCGGTTCGCGGTGGCGGCCGCCCGGACGGGCGAACGAGAAACCGTGGCATTGACCGGCGGATGCTTCCAGAATCGGGGACTGCTGCAACAATGCGTGGACGCCCTGCAAACCGCCGGCTTCCGCCCGTTGTGGCCGCAGCACATACCGCCGAACGACGGCGGGCTGGCGCTCGGTCAGGCGGTGATCGCGCGCCGGGCCGCTGTGCCACCGAACGGAGACTGAGCCGATGTGCCTTGCCATCCCCGGTCGTATCGACAGCGTGGAAGGTGACGACCCGCTGTTCCGCCAGGCGCGCGTGGCCTTCGGCGGCGTCACCCGCACGGTCTCGCTGGCCTGCACGCCGGAGGCCGGGCCGGGCGACTACGTGCTGGTACATGCCGGCATCGCGATCGCCACCATCGACGAGGCCGCGGCCGAACGCACCCTGGCCGCACTGCGCGAGATCCCCGAGCACGAGCCGCCCGCGCCGGAGGGCCCGTGAGGCACCTCGACGAATACCGCGACCCGGCGCTGATCCTGCGCCAGGCGGAGGCGATCCGCGCGGCCTGCACCCGGCGCTGGACCCTGATGGAGGTCTGCGGCGGCCAGACCCACGCGATCCTGCGCCACGGGCTGGACGACCTGCTGGCGGGCTCGGTCGAGCTGCTCCACGGGCCCGGCTGCCCGGTCTGCGTGACCCCGACCGAGACTCTGGACCAGGCCGTGCTGCTGACCCGCCGCCGGGAGGTGATGCTGTGTACCTTCGGCGACATGCTGCGCATCCCCGGCGCACTGGGCGACCTGAACGCCGCGCGCGCGGCCGGCGGCGATGTGCGCGTGATCTACTCGCCGCTGGATGCGGTCGCCCTGGCGCGCGAACACCCGCAGCGCGAGGTGGTGCTGCTGGCGGTGGGCTTCGAGACCACCGCCCCGGCCGCCGCGATCGCGGTACTGCAGGCCGAGGCCCTGGGGCTGCCCAACCTGTCGCTGCTGGTCTCGCACTCGCTGGTACCCCCAGCGATGGAGGCTCTGCTGACGGATCCGGACCACCGTATCCAGGGGTTCCTGGCCGCCGGGCATGTCTGCACCGTGGAGGGGGCGGCGGCCTATCAGGCAATCGCCGAGCATTTCCGGGTGCCCATCGTGGTGACGGGTTTCGAGCCGGTGGACCTGCTGGCCGGCATCCGGGCCTGCGTGGAACAACTGGAACGCGGCGAGGGCCGGGTCGAGAACCGCTATGACCGGGCCGCCCGCGACGACGGCAACGCGGCCGCGCGCGATGCGGTCAGCCGCGTGTTCGAGCCGGTCGAACGTGAGTGGCGCGGCATGGGCCGCCTGCCCGCCAGCGGGCTGGGTCTGCGCCCGGCCTATGCCCGCTTCGATGCGGTCGCGCGTTTCGGGATCACGGCCCCCGCGACCGGTGCGGACGGGCCCTGCATCGCCGGCGAGGTGCTGCGCGGGCTGCGCCGACCGACCGATTGCCCCGCCTTCGGCCGCGAGTGCACCCCGGACACTCCGCTGGGCGCGCCGATGGTGTCCTCCGAGGGGGCCTGTGCCGCCTATCTGCACTACCGGGGCGGGGCATGACCACTGAGGCGGTCCGCCTCGCGCATGGCGGCGGGGGTCGGCTGCAGGGGAAGCTGCTGGACGAGGTGATCCTGCCGGCACTGGGCACCCCGGCCCGCGGCGCCCCCGATGCGGCCGTGCTCGACGCACCGGACGGACGCCTGGCCATGACCACCGACAGCTTCGTGGTGCGCCCCCTGTTCTTCCCTGGCGGCGACATTGGCCGCCTCGCGGTGCACGGTACGGTCAATGACCTGGCGATGGCCGGGGCGCGGCCGCTGTGGCTGACGCTGGGGCTGATCCTCGAGGAGGGGCTGCCCCTGGAGGACCTGCGGCGCATCCTCGCCTCCGTAAGCGCGGCCGCCGAAGAATGCGGCGTCCGGGTGGTGGCCGGCGATACCAAGGTGGTCGAGGCCGGGCGCGGCGACGGGGCCTACCTGAATACCAGCGGGGTGGGCATCGTGCCGGAGGGGGTGCGGATCGCACCGGACGCGATCCGGCCCGGTGACATGCTGCTGGCCAGCGGTGACCTGGGCCGGCATGGCGTCGCCATCCTGGCCGCGCGCGAGGGACTGGGGCTGGACCCGCCGATCCCCAGCGACAGCGCCCCGGTCGCCGGGGCGGTGGCCGCGCTGCTGGCAGCCGATGTGCCCGTGCATGCCCTGCGCGACCCCACCCGCGGCGGCACGGTGGCCGCGCTGCAGGAACTGGCCCACGCCTCCGGCTGCCGCCTGGTTCTGGACGATGGGGCCATCCCGGTGCGCGCGGACGTGCGCGGGGCCTGCGAGATCCTCGGTCTGGACCCGCTGCACAGCGCTTCGGAGGGCCGCTTCCTGGCTGCTGTGCCGGAACCCGCGGCCGAACAGGCACTGGGCGTGCTGCGGTCACGACCGGAGACGGCCGGTGCCGTTGCGATCGGCCAGGCCAAGGCGGGCGAGCCCGAGGTCATCCGACGCCTCGCGACCGGCGTGGAACGCCGGGTGATCCTGCCCGCCGGCGAGCAGTTGCCCCGCATCTGCTGAGTCGCTGTTTGCAGCGCCTGCCGAGGGACCACGGAAACCGCCCGATGGAGTGCTCACGACGACACGGGATCACGCGCATGACGGCGGCGGCCGCCGGGCGTTATGGTGATCCCCCCGGTTCAATCAGGAGGAACCCCCGATGTCGATGCGCCCGTTGATTCCCGCAGTCCTCACGCTCGCCAGCAGCCCCGCTCTGGCCCACCCGGGGCACGGCCATGGCGAAGGGTTCTCGTTGCTTCACTTCCTGAGCGCTCCGGAACACGCGTGGCCGCTGGGCCTGGGCCTTCTGGCCATGGCGATCATCGTGGGGCTGTTTGCCCGACAGTGGCACCGCAAGCGCCCGCGGCGCTGAGCTCAGGGCGGAGAGGACGCGCCCTTCGCCGGCCACCAGTAACGCTGTTCGTAATCCCGGTCGCGATCGCGGACCGGCACCGGGGCGAAGCCCATGGCGGCGAAGAAACCGGCGGCGGAGGCCTGGGCCTTGACCAGCACCCCGGCGACACCGGCCTCCCTCGCGGCGGCGCGACTGGCCTCGACCAGTTGCCGCCCCACCCCCTGCCCGCGCGCGGCGCGCCCGACATAGAGGCCGTGGAGCAGAAGGCCATCCGGTATACCCTCCGGCAGTTCTTGGGCCCCCGCCGCCTCCCAGGCCGCGACGCCGACCACGTCGCCTGCGCACTCCAGCACGACCATGTCGAGGAACATCCGGTCGGCCTCGGTGTAGCGGTAGGCCGGCAGGGCCAGGCGGCGCACGCGTTCGGGCAACGGCCAGTCCTCAATCGCCTCGGCGACGAGGCGGTTGATGGCATCGAGATCCTCTGGGCGCGCGGCACGGGCAGTCAAGGTGGTAAGGGAGGTTGTGGTTTCGGGCATCGGTCATCAGGTTTGTCGGCACGGTTCCTGCTCGGACCTTTTGCGCAACGCGAAGTGCCAAACGCATGGAGCCACGAGGCCCTTCACGACAACGAAACCCCCGATCGGGGATAATCCGCGCCGCACCGAAAGGAGACGACCCCGCACCATGACGGAACTGAAGAAGGCGATCGAGCACCAGCGCGAGTACCTCGAGAACAAGCTGCAGGAGCCTCTGGCCAACATCGCGCGTCGGCTGTCCGCGGTCTGGCCGCGCCGCGAGGACCTGGACTCGATTCTGGAAGAGGCGATCCGCCAGATCCCTGAGGCCACGTTCGTCTATGCCCTGAATACCCGGGGCATCCAGCTCTCCGACAACATCTCGCGCAGCGGCGTACTGCCGGAGCATTTCGGGCGCGACCGGTCACAACGCCCGTACATGAAGGAGGTCGTGCCGGCGACGGGCTTCCTGCTTTCGGATGCCTACATCAGCCTGCTCGGACGGCGGCCCTCGCTGACCGCGCTGCAGCTGGTTCGCGACAGCGACGGCAATGCGCTGGGCTTTCTCGGAGCGGACTTTGACCTGCGCAACCTGCCCGACTTTTCCGAGGACCTGTACGAAGAGCCGAACGAGTGGCGGCAGATCAAGGGCGATCCGTCCATCCGCGGCACGCTGTTCCTGCAGAGCCGTACCGAGAGCCTGATGGACCAGAACATGGATACGGCCCTGGCCATCATCGAGGAACTGTTCACCGAGCGCGGGGTGTTCCAGGGGGTATTCCACTTCTCCAGTTCACGCGCCACGCTGTGGACCACCGAGGACCCGTACCGCTACCGCATCCTGACCCACGAATCCCTCGGCGATCCCGACGTGTGCCTGGCGTTTCCGCACGAGCCGTACCCCGAGGAGGCACTCATCCCGAAGGACGAGGTCGGCCGGGTACTGGAGGGGCTGAAGGCCTTGCGCTACGCGGACGAGACCATCTACCTGCGCTCCGCCTCCATCAACCTGTTCAACGGCATGGTCAGCCTGACCTTCTCCTGTGACGGCTCGCACTACATGACCTGGGACGAGTTTCTCGGCCGCTCCATCGAGTTCTGGATCGGCGCCACCGGGTAGGTGTCTGGCCCCCTGACGGGTCAGTGATGGTGATGGCCACCGGCCCCATGGCCCTGTCCATGGCCATGACCCATCCCTCCATCGGCTCGCCGGACTTCGGCCTCCACGGTGAACACCTCGCCTGAGCGGGTATGCAGCTCGATAGAGACTTCCTGGCCCTTCTGCAGGGGCTCGTGGAGGTCAATCAGCATCACATGCAGGCCGCCTGGCTGCAGCGCAACTTCGCCACCGGCCGGAATGGTGATGGCTTCCACCTCGCGCATGCGCATCACGCCCGCGTCGTCTTCCACATGATCGTGAAGCTCGGTGACCGCCGCCACCGGCGACGACCCGGACACGATCTCGATGTCTTCTTCCGTCGTGTTGCGCAAGGTCATGTAACCCGCGGTGCTGGGCATTCCGGGGGGCATCAGGCGCACCCAGGGCCGTTCATCGATCTCGACGCCCTCCATGCAGTCACAGAACCCCGGCTCTTCGTGGCCCTCAACATGATGGGCATGTACACCGGATGTGGCGAACAGACCGACCAGCGCGAATGCGCAAAGCGTGCGAATGGATGTGTTCATTTCTTGCTTCCTCGTAGTGGGCCGCCGGCGCAACCCATGCGCCCGATATTGGCTCAGAATTCCACGGTCCAGTTGGCCCATAGCGTTCGCCCCGGCTCGTTGATGGAGCGTGTCGCGGTGCCGAGCTCGGCCTGACCGCGCTGGATATGCTCGCGGTAGCTGCGGTCGAACAGGTTGTCGATACCGAAGGTGACCCGCGAGTTTCCGAAGACCTCCATCCCGACATAGACCGCGGTGGTGGCAAATCCGGGCGTTTCCTCGGTATCAAAGCTGTAGATGGTGCCGTGATCGAGGTGGATGCGGTCCTGGCGCGCAACGCCGCGCACCTGCGCCCCGGCAAAGCGGTTCCCGGCCGCGTACTCCAGGCCCAGCGTCAGCTCGGCAGGGGGCGTCTGCGCCAGAGGCACGCCATCACTGTCATTCCGGGCACGCACCCAGGCGGCGCTGGCGCGGGCGGTCCAGCTTGGGTGCAGCGCCCAGGCCAGGTCCAGCTCGGCGCCATAGGTGGTGGCATCGACGTTGCGCGCCTCGGGGGCGTCGCGGGCGATCAGGATGTAGTCATCGAACTGACCGTAGAACACGGCCAGCGACCCGGTCAGATCGCCATGATGCACCTGTACGCCCAGATCGAGCTGGGTGAGCGTCTCGGTCTCCAGCTCGAACACGCGACGGCGTTCCCAGAAGTCGGCGGCGCGTTCGGCCCGCCCGATACCCAGGTACCCGGTGGCCGGCCAGGCCGCGAAGTCCTGTTCGACCCGCAGGAAGCCGCTCATCTGGTTGCTGCTGTCGACGCTTCCGGTCGCGGCACCACCAAACCCGTTTTCGGCCTGGGCTTCGGCCCGCGAGCGATCCACGCGCAGCCCCGTGACCAGGCGGCGGGTATCCGTCAGCGGATACTCCAGCTCCGCGAACACGCCGGTATCGCGGAATCGGGCGGTGTCGTTACGTGGCACGTCACGCCAGCCGAGCGCCGCCATGCCCATCAGGCGGTTTCCCCGGTGCCGGTTACGCTGATATTCGGCCCCCGCGTGCAGCAGGGCCTCGCCCGGCAGCACGAAATCAGCGGCGAGGCGCGCCCCGGTCGTCACACGGTCGGGGTAGCTGACCATCGGCATGCCCGGTGGCTCGCGCAGCGTGAAGTTGTCCATCACGTGGTCGATTTCGTTGTAGAAGACCCGGGCCTCGATCTGGTCCAGCCAGGGTGCGAGGCGCTCTCGGGTCACGGCCAGGCTGTAGCCGGTGCGCTCGAATTGCGTGCCGTCCATGCCCCGATCGTCGTAGGCGGCTTCGGCATCCGAGCGGTCCAGGGTGAACTCGACCAGAGTGTCGTCATCCGGGCGCCATCCGACAATGCCGGTGCCACTCCAGCGCGAGTACTGCGAGTGCACGCTATTGCCGTCGCCATCGCGATAGTCGGACTGGTCGGACAGGGTGCCAATGCCGCGAATGTAACCGTGCTCGTTTCCGGTCGCGATATCCGTGACCAGATCGAAGCGGTCGAAGCGACCCACGGTGATCCCCGTAAAGCCCCGGACCTCTCCGGCGGTTTCGAACCGCGGGGCCTCGCGCTCGAAGCGCACCACGCCGGCGGGGCTGGCACCATAGCGCACGCTCTGCGGTCCCTTGGTGACCTCGATATGTTCGTAGGCCTGCGGATAGACATAGGCGGTTGGCGGGTCCATCCGCCCCCCGCAGCCGCCGAGGATCGGGGCGTCGTCCAGCAGGATCGACAGGCGCGAGCCCCCCAGCCCACGCAGCTCCGGGTCTCCACTGGTGCCGCCCTTGCGGCTGACCGTGAACCCCGGGATGGAGCCGAGATAGGCGCCGCCGTCGTGGGCGGGCAGCGGGAGGCGAGGCTGGCGCGGGTCGGTGGTCACCACGCCTGGACCGGTCATGGGCGAAGCCGTGATGACGACCGGGCTCAGCCGCGGCAGTTCATCGGCTGCCAGGGGCGTAACGGCGAGTATCAGGCCCGCACCCATCATCAGACAGCCCGGCAAGGCGTATCGCGCTTTCATTGCATCCTGCTCCTTTGTCCATCAGGAGCCTGGACAAAGGCAAACCCCGTGCCAGCCCGCGTGGGCCCTCTCAACACACTGTTCGGAGGAGTGTTTTGCGCGCGGTCGCTCCGTAGGAGCCTAAGCCGAGGGTGTGGCAAATGCCATACCGGGCGCGGCAAAGCTCGCACTTTGACTGCTGCCGCGCCGCGTCGCATGCCTTGCCAGACGGGCCGGGTCCGGGCAGGCTTTCAGTCCTGTTAATCCGGTTAGATGTTGTCTGATGGACGTCCCTCCCGAACTGATTGGTGACTCCCCCGAACTGCAGGCGCTGATGCGGCAGGCGAGTCTGGTTGCGCGTACCGACGCGACCGTATTGGTTCAGGGCGAGAGCGGAACCGGCAAGGAACGGCTGGCGCGCCGGATCCATGCGCACAGCCGGCGCAGTGCGGCACCGCTGATCAGCGTGAACTGCGCGTCCCTGCCGGCCGATCTGGTCGAGTCGGAGCTGTTCGGTCACCGTCGCGGGGCCTTCACCGGGGCACACGAGGCCCAGTCCGGCCTGATTCGCCAGGCCGATGGCGGCACCCTGCTGCTTGACGAGATCGCCGAATTGCCTCCCGGGGCACAGGCCAAGCTGCTGCGTTTTCTGGAGAGCGGCGAATGCCAGCCGCTGGGGGCGGCTCGCCCCGAGAAGGTGGATGTCCGCATCATCGCCGCGACCCACCAAGACCTGAACCAGCATGTGACCGAGGGCCGGTTCCGGGCGGATCTGTTCTTTCGTCTGTTTGTGGTGCCGCTGGAAATGCCACCCTTGCGGCAGCGCCAGGGCGATGTGCGGCGTCTGGTGGAGCATTTCCGCCTGGAGCTCGCCAACGCCCATGAGCTTGAACCACCACACTTCACGCCAGAGCTGTTGCGCTGGCTCGAACGCTGGCCATGGCCTGGTAACGTGCGTGAGCTGAAGAACCTGGTCGAGCGCTGTGTAATCTTCATGGCCGGTCAGACGATCCGGCCGCAGGATCTGCCGGATTCCTGGATGCAGTCGCCGCGCGACCAAAAACACGGTCCGTGGGTGATCCCGCCCGACGGTCTGAGCCTGGAACGCCTGGAGATCGACCTGATCCGGCAGGCCCTGGAGCGTACCGCCGGCAATCGCTCGCGGGCTGCCCGCCTGCTCGGGATCACACGCGACACCCTGCTGTATCGCATGAAGAAGAACGCGATTTCATAGCCCCTGCCCGCCCGGCTCCCGGTGTTGTCTTCGGGTAGGTATCGGTGCTTTTACCCCTCCGGCAAACGACGTGCTCTGGGGCAGTTTATCCCTCGCTCAAACCCGGCCCACGGATTCTGCCCAGACGGGCAGCACCTTTCATAGGGTGGGCGCGTGGTCACGGAACTACCACCGCGAGAGCGATTCGGAGCCTGTCGGGTTTCGACGATCGTCGCGAGCGCAGGGCAGCAGATCAGTCCCAGATCCGACAGGCTCCTAGCCAACCGCTGCAGGGCCTGGCAGGCACGAGCCGACTGCGCGATCATGGCGGGACTGCCAACCGGGAATGGCTATGGAAACCGGATACGCCAGGGAGACAGGTGGCCGCGCCGAGCAGCAGGATGCGGTGACCGTGCTGCACGGGCCCGACGGGCAGAGCGCGTTGCTGCTGGTGGCCGATGGCATGGGCGGCCACGAGGGCGGGGCGCAAGCGTCGCAGACGGCCGTGGCGACGGCCGAACGCCTGTGGAATCGCTGCGCGGGGCGGACCGCGGATGGCCCTGCCCTGCTGGAGAGCCTGTTCCACGAGACCCATGCGGCCCTGCTGGAACAAGGCGGCGCCGATCCGGCCCTGTGCCCCGGAACCACACTGGTAGCCCTGTACGTTACGCCGGACTCGGCCTGCTGGGCCCATTGCGGCGACAGCCGCCTGTATCACATCGAGGGCGACCGCCTGCAGGGCCGCACGCGCGACCACACACGGGTGCAGCAGCTGGTCGACCAGGGGGTGATCCGCGAGGCGGAGATGGCCACGCACCCGGAGCAGAATCGCTTGCTGCAGGGTCTGGGCGTGGTCGACCCCATACGGGTCGACCATGACGCGGCGCCCGTGACCGCCCAGACCCGCTTCCTGCTGTGTTCCGACGGCTTCTGGGAACAGTTCGCGCCGGACGCGATCGTCGAACTGCTGGACCATCCCGATCTGGGCACCGCGACCACCGAGGCGGCCCGCGAGGCGGCGCGGCGCGCCGGGCCCGGCGGCGACAACGTGGCGCTCGCCACCTGGCGGGCGGCGCGACCCCGTGGCCGGTTCTGGCGCCGGCACCTGAAGGCCCGTATCCAGCCGACGCTGGCGCTGTTGCTGCTGCTCGCCGCGGCGCTGGCGATCCTGCTGTGGCCGCTGGACTGATGCCGATCGTATACTCCAGGCGCCGCACCGCGCCCGAACCGAAGATCTTGCCATGACGCAGTTCCGCACCCTGCCTTTACGCCTCGTTCTGCTCGCCGCGCTGGCCGGGCTGCTGCCCGGTTGCGCGCAGTTGCAGGGGGTATTCAACCCGGATGCGGAGGCCGAGGAAGAAACGGCGCCTGCGGAACCCCCCGCGCCCGAACCGGCAGCGGAAGAACCGGAGATCGAACGTCTGGAGATCGCCGAGATCGTGCAGCTCCTGCAGCGCGGCGAGATGGACCGGGCACAGGTCGCGCTCGACCGGATCCTCGCGGACGAGCCGCGGAACCACGCCGCCCGTCATCTGCGCGAGCAGCTTTCCGGGGATCCGCGGGCCATGCTCGGCGAGGCGCATTTCGAGCACACGGTGGAACCGGGTGAGACGCTGGCCCGACTGGCCCGCGAACACCTGGGCGATGCCAACCGCTTCGTGATCCTCGCGCGGTACAACGATCTCGAGCGCCCGGACCGATTGCTGGTCGGGCAGCGACTGCGCATCCCCCGGGATGCCTCCTCGCTGCCGCGCGACGCGAGCGACCTGGATGATCAGCTGACCGCGCTGGACCCGGATGCCGCGCCCGGCGCGGGCGAGGACGGCCTGCGCCGGGCCCTCGAGGCCGACCTGGCCGCGGAGCGTTTCGGCGCGGCCCTGGAAGTCGTGGAGCGGGCCCGCGAGCACCCCGAGGCGGAGACGCAATGGGCCGACTGGCTGGAGCCCCTGGCACTCGAGGCGGAGAAGGGCTACTGGTACCAGCGCAGCCTGGAGGCCCGGTCAGCCGGGGACACCGCGGAGGCGCTGGAGGCCTTTGGCGAGGTGCTCGCCCGGGACCCGCAGCATTCCGGCGCCCGCCAGCACCACGCCGAACTGGAGCAACAGCACAAGGAGGCCCTGCATGCAGAGGCCATCGTGCGCTACCGCAACCAGGACCTGGATACCGCGATCGCGCTGTGGGACGAGGCGCTGGCGATCGACCCCGAGTTCGAGGCGGCCCGCGGGTACCGGCTGCGCGCGCTGGAACTGCAGCGCCGGCTGGACGCCCTCGACGGTTAAGGAAACACTGATCCCTGTACACGCTCGCGCTCGAGTCGCTTTTGCGTGCGTTTAATGCGCGGTGACCGCCATGCAGTCATTCTGCACAAGGGAGCCGCAACGCCGTTCGCGCACCCGTTTTTGATAGCAACGGGCGGCCGAGCCCCTTCGGGGTTGGTACCCCAGGTTTTCCGATTCTGCGTTGCGCCCCAAATCCATCCGAAACGGGCCGGTAGAACCACTACCCGCTGCACGATGCGCCTGGTCTCGGAAAACCTGGGGTGCCAACGCGAGCGTGTACAGGGATCAGTGTTTCCTTAGTCGGTTCCGGTCCGTCTCGGGGCCGCCTCGGACGGCAGGTCCTCGGGGGCCAGTTCCTGGGTCCGGTCCCCGGGAGATGCTGCGTGGCCGGTGCCGGGTTCGCTCACCCCGTCCGTGCGCCGCTTCATGCGCGCCTCCAGCGAATCCGCCATCGCGTTGTAGGCACTGAAGACACGTTCGAAGTCATCCCGACGCCGGGCCCGGATGCGCGTGTCCAGCCGTCCCTGACCGATCTGGTCCAGGGCGCCGCGCAGGCGGTCCAGGGGTTCCTGCAGGCGCCGGGCCAGGACGTAGGCCCCCAGCAGCACCGCGAGCAACGTGACCAGGGTGAGCATCAGCAGGGCCATGAACGTGGCCTCGTTGGCCGCACGCAGCGACCCGGTGGACAACCCGACCTGGAGCTGGCCGATGTGGTGATCCTGGTAGCGCACCGGGGCCTCGAACAGGAACAGCTCCCCGCCATCCGGCCCGGCCACGGACCACACGGCCTGGCCGTCGCGGCGCTGGAGGAGATGCTCCTCGGGCGGCGGCTGATACGGCTGGCCCATGGCCTCGGGATCGCTGCTGGCCACCACCCGTCCGCGATGGTCCGCCACGCTCAGCAGGGCGATCTCGCGGTTGGCCTGCATGTCGCGCAGGCGGCCCTGGACCGCGATGGTGTCCTCCAGCAGCAGGTCCTCGGCGCTCTCCACCGAGATGATCTGGGCGAGCGTGGAGCCATAGTCGAAGGCCAGGTCGGTCATCACCGCATTCTGCTTCTGGTGGACCAGGGCCCCGCCGACGACCAGCGTGACCGCGACCAGGACCCCCATCACCGCCGCCCAGCGCAACCGCAACGGGACGATGCGGCGGCCCGCCCCGGCCCGCTCACGTTCGCTGCGTTGCTCTTCGATGCGTTCGAGGTCCACCAGCAGTTCGCCCGCCGACTGATAGCGCTGGTCCGGGTCTTTCGCCAGCAGGCGCACTACCAGCTCGACCAGTTCCTGCGGGCAGTCGCGCACGATGACTCGGGGTGACGGTACGGGGTCCCGGACCACCCGGGTCAGCAGCGTCTCGACATCGTGGCCACGAAACGGCGTGGCGCCGGTCAGGAGTTCGTACAGCACCACGCCGACCGAATACAGGTCGGCCCGCGCATCCGTGGGCTGGCCGCGCACCTGCTCCGGGGCCATGTAGTGTGGGGAACCGGCGACATAGCCATCATCGTCGGCCCGCCAGTCGGGGTCGCTGAGGGTGCGGGCGATGCCGAAGTCCATCACCTTGATATTGGCCGTGGCGCTGGTGACGATGATGTTTTCCGGCTTGATATCCCGGTGCACCACACCATGCCGGTGCGCGTAATCGAGCGCTTCCACCAGCTGGATGGCGATCTTCAGGACATTGCGCAACAGCAACGGACGGAACTGGTCGGCGAATTCCGCGAGCGTAATTCCGTCCAGCAGCTCCATCGCGATGAACGGCTGGTGATCCGACTCGCCGACATCGAAGATGGTGACGATACCGGGGTGGGTCAGCGTGCCGGCCGCGCGGGCCTCGGCCAGGAAGCGCCGGCGATACTCGGGGCGGCAGGCGTAGTCGGGCTGCAGGGATTTGATGGCCAGCGGCCGGCGGATGTCCGGGTCGTAACCACGATGGATCACGGCCATCGCACCGCGACCGATCTCCTCGCCGACCCCGTAGCGCCCGATCCGCTGCATGGGGGAGCCGGGCCCGGCCCTCAGGCTGTCTCGAGCAGGATGCGCGCGATCACCGCCAGCACCAGGACCACGACCGCGATACCGAGCCAGCGCCAGCGCGACCGGCGGCCACCACCGGGTCGGGCATCGGAGCCGTCATCGCGGCGGCGGAAGACGAACTCGGCACGCCCGAAACGGACATGGTCGCCGTCCTTCAGCACGGCCTCGTGCACCTTTTCGTCGTTCACCCAGGTCCCGTTGGTGGAGAGCAGGTTGACCACCCGGCACTCGCCCCCGTCGTTGACCAGCCAGGCATGCTGCGAGGACACGCTGCCCTCCTGCAGGACGATGTCGTTGTCCGCCTGGCGACCGACCGAGCGCTTGCCCGGCTTGAGCGTCAGGCGCTGCTGGCCGAAGGGCTCGGAGAGCCCCACCAGCACCGGATGGCCACCGGGCGGGGTCTCCTCGCCGGCGGGATCGGCTACCGCCTCCGGCTCGGGCACGGCCTGCCCCTGAAACAGCATCGTGCCCTGCGGCCCGCTGCGGCCGGCATCCCTGCGTCGTCCCTGATCGCTCATACATCCCCCTGCTTCTCGAGCCGTGACCCGGCCCTGCTCTTCGGGCTTGCACCCGGTCGAGTATGCACGGGCTGCACGCGCCAAAACAACGAATGCGTCACAGCATGAGGCGGCCTGCTATGCTCCGGAGACCCACCCGTCACGACCAGCCAATACGACAAGGAGTCTGAACATGGAACAGGACGCAACCAGCGGGGCCGACCTCCGCGGACTGATCGAACCACTCGTTCGCGGGAAGTTCTGGATGCAACTGATCGGCATCATGCTGATCATCTCCGGCGTACTCACCGCCCTGTCGATCATCGGCATCATCATCGCGTGGATCCCGATCTGGGCTGGCGTGGTCCTGATGCAGGCCGCCGGTGCCTCCCAGCGCGCCTTCGAAAGCGGCGACCCCGAGGCGATCAAGTACGCGCTCGGGCGCCTGCGGATCTACTTCACGATCTTCGGTGTGCTGCTGCTGATCTACCTGATCCTGATGGTGCTGGGCATGATCTTCGGGATCGGTGCCGGACTGATGGGTATGGGCGGCATGAGCGGCGCCATGTAGTTACCCTCGCCCGCGGCTCGGGCCAGAAGAGGAGTCAAGGCTTGGATAACACCAGGCGCCCACGGGCCCTCTGGGACCCGCTGCACCGGGAAGACACCGCGGTTCAACAGGCGTTCGACGCCTGGCATCGCCAGGCGCGCATCCCGCAGGTCCGCTATGTCGCGCTGCTGACGGCCCTGATGTACCTCCTGTTCAGCGCCGTCGAACAGTCTGTGGCGGCGGACCTGCACAGCGAACGACTGGTCGCGCATGCGATGCTGGTGCCCGGCCTGCTGCTGGCGGTGGCCGCGATGAGCCTGCGGGCCCCCCTGCAACGGCCGATGTGGGCCCTGCTGATGGTAGCGCCGGTGATCGCGAATGGCGCCAATCTCTATCTGAACACCGGGTCGCCGCAGTTCCTGGTGTTCGCCCCCGAGATCTACCTCAGCATCATGTGGACCTTCGCGATATCGGGCCTGCCGCTGCGCCCGGCCACGATGGCCGCCACCGCCATCGTTGCCCTGGTGATTGTCGCCGCCTTCCGCGATCCCATGCAGGGCGAGCTGATCCAGCTGCATCTCCTGTGGGTGCTGGCCGCCTTCAGCTTCGGCGCGCTGAGTGCCTTCATGCTGGAGCATGCGCGCAAGCACAGCTTCCTGCAGCAACGCCAGCTGGAACGCTCGGCGCAGGTCGACGAGCTGACCTCGCTATGGAACCGCGCCCATATCGAGCGCCTGTTCGAGGCGGAGCGGGCCCGCACCGAGCGCTACGGCGAACCGTTTTCGGTGATCCTGATGGACATCGACCACTTCAAGGCGGTGAACGATACCTGGGGGCACAGTGCCGGTGACCGCGTGCTGCGACAGTTCGCGGACCTGCTGCGCCAGAATCTGCGCGAGGTGGATGCGATCGGCCGGATCGGGGGCGAGGAGTTCTTCGTGCTGCTACCGCAGACGCCCGTCACGCAGGCACAGGGGGTCGCCCGTGACCTGCAGGCCCGTATCAATGCCTTCGACTTCGAGACGGTCGGGCGGCGCACCGCGAGCTTCGGCGTGACCGAATACCGGCCGGGTGAAAGCCGGGTCGACACCTTTGATCGTGCCGACCAGGCCCTGTATGCGGCGAAGGAGAACGGCCGCGACCGCATCGAGGTGCGGTAGGGCGTCCTGACCCGGGCCAGCCCCGCTGGCCTACACCTCGCGGTAGATCTTCGCGCCCTTCTCGACGAACTCGACCGCCTTTTCCTGAAGGCCCTTCTTCAGGGCCTCGTCCTCCGAGATGCCCTGGGCCGCGGCGTAGTCGCGCACGTCCTGGGTGATCTTCATCGAGCAGAAGTTCGGGCCGCACATGGAGCAGAAGTGGGCGACCTTGTGCGCCTCCTTCGGCAGGGTCTCGTCGTGGAATTCGCGTGCGCGCTCCGGGTCCAGCGCCAGGTTGAACTGGTCCTCCCAGCGGAACTCGAAGCGCGCCTTGCTGAGTGCGTTGTCCTGCAGCTGCGCGCCGGGGAAACCCTTGGCCAGGTCGGCGGCGTGGGCGGCGATCTTGTAGGTGATGATGCCGTCGCGTACGTCCTGCTTGTTGGGCAGGCCCAAGTGTTCCTTCGGTGTCACGTAGCAGAGCATCGCGGTGCCGTACCAGCCGATGTTGGCCGCGCCGATGCCGGAGGTGATGTGGTCGTAGGCCGGGGCGATGTCGGTCACCAGCGGGCCGAGGGTGTAGAAGGGCGCCTCGAAGCAGTCCTCCAGCTCCTTGTCGACGTTCTCCTTCACCTTCTGCAGCGGGACGTGGCCGGGGCCCTCGATCATCACCTGCACGTCGTGTTCCCAGGCCTTCTGCGTCAGCTCGCCCAGGGTCTCCAGCTCGCCGAACTGGGCGGCGTCGTTGGCGTCGGCCAGACAGCCGGGGCGCAGGCCGTCGCCCAGCGAGAAGGAGACATCGAACGCCTGCATGATCTCGCAGATCTCGTCGAAGTGGGTGTAGAGGAAGTTCTCCTGGTGATGCGCCAGGCACCACTTGGCCATGATCGAACCGCCGCGGGAGACGATGCCGGTCACCCGGTCGGCGGTCAGCGGCACGTACTGCAGGCGCACGCCGGCGTGGATGGTGAAGTAGTCCACGCCCTGTTCGGCCTGCTCGATCAGGGTGTCGCGGAACAGCTCCCAGGTCAGGTCCTCGGGCTTGCCGTCGACCTTCTCCAGCGCCTGGTAGATCGGCACGGTGCCGATCGGCACCGGCGAGTTGCGCAGGATCCACTCGCGGGTCTCGTGGATGTTCTTGCCGGTGGACAGGTCCATCAGGGTGTCGCCACCCCAGCGCGCGGACCACACGAGCTTCTCCACCTCCTCCTCGATCGAGGAGGTAACCGCGGAGTTGCCGATGTTGGTGTTCACCTTCACCCGGAAGTTGCGGCCGATGATCATCGGCTCGAGCTCGGGGTGGTTGATGTTGGCCGGGATGATCGCGCGGCCGCGGGCGATCTCCTCGCGCACGAACTCGGGGGTGATTTCATCCGGGATGGAGGCGCCGAATGATTCACCGGCGTGCTGCCGCAGCAGCTTCTGGTAGCGCGGGTCGGCGCGCAGCGCCTCGAGGCGGTTGTTCTCGCGGATCGCGACGAACTCCATCTCCGGGGTGATGATGCCCTGGCGGGCGTAGTGCATCTGCGAGACGTTCGCGCCGGCCTTCGCGCGGCGCGGCGGGCGGATGTGCTCGAAGCGCAGGCGGGCGAGCTCCGGGTCGGCGGCGCGGGCGCGGCCGTACTCCGAACTCGGGCCGTCCAGCCACTCGGTGTCCGCGCGTTCGTCGATCCACGGGCCGCGCAGGTCCGCCAGGCCCCGGTGCAGGTCGATGCTCGCCTCGGGGTCGGTGTAGGGGCCGGAGGTGTCGTACACCGGGATCGGCGGGTTCTCCTCGGGCGTGCCGGAGGTCATCGTCGGCGTCTGCGCGACCTCGCGATACGGCACGCGGATGTCCGCGCGCGACCCCTCGACGTAGCGCTTCTCGGAGTTCGGGAACGGGCGGGTGACCTCCGCGGAGACCTCGGCGGTCTTGCGGGCAAACGACTCTGGGATGGCGCTCATGATCGGACCTCTGCTGTCGCGTGAGGCGAAGGGAGCGCGGGCAGGGCGATCGCGGGGGCAGGGACCCCGGGTACAGCAGACCGTTGACCGAGCTTCCCTCCGCCGGTGTTAACCGGTTCAGGTTCAAGGGGACTCTCTCAGCCCGCATCCACGGCGGGCACCCCCAGCTCTGATCCACGAGTCTAGCGCAGAACGGCGGCCTCGACACGAACAAGTCCGCGCGGGCCACGGTGTTTTGCGTTAGATTATGGCTTTGTGACAACCTTCGCGCCGCCATGTCCCCCAAGAACTTCGTCTTCGAGCTGTTTGGCCGTTCCCCGGTGCGCCCGCTGCAGGCGCACATGGAGAAGATCCGCGCCTGCATCGCCGAGCTCCCCCCGTTCATGGAAGCCATGGCGCGCGATGACTGGGAGGCAGCGCGCGAGCAGCAGCGCAAGATCGCGAAGCTGGAGCGCGAGGCCGACCGCCTGAAGAAGGACCTGCGGCTGCACCTGCCCAAGGGCATGATGCTGGCGATGTCGCGCCGCGACGTGCTGGATACCCTGCTGATCCAGGATCGCATCGCCAACATGGCGAAGGACATCGCCGGGCTGATGCTGGGCCGCCAGATGCAGTTCCCCGACAACATGCGGGAACCGATCAAGCGTTTCCTCGACCGCAGCGTGGATGCGGTCGATCAGGCCGGTCGGGCGATCAACGAACTGGACGAACTGGTGGAGGCGGGTTTCCGCGGACACGAGGTCGAGGTCGTCAACGGCATCCTTACCGAACTGGACCAGATCGAGCACGAATCCGACGAGGCCCAGCGCGAGGTGCGCGAGATCCTGTTCGCCCAGGAGGCGGAGCTGCCCCCGGTTAACGTGATCTTCATGTACCGCGTGATCGACTCGATCGGCGAGCTGGCCGACCTGGCCCAGCGTGTAGGCAGCCGCCTGCAACTGATGCTGGCGAAGTAACAGGCCATACCAAGTAAGGAACCGAGGACCGCATGGAATACAGCACCCTGTTGCTCGGCCTTGCAGTGATCTTCGGCCTGTTCATGGCCTGGGGCATCGGCGCCAATGACGTCGCCAATGCGATGGGTACCTCGGTCGGCTCGCGCGCGCTGACCATCCGCCAGGCGGTCTTTGTCGCCGCGATCTTCGTATTCTCCGGGGCCTGGCTCGCCGGCGGCGAGGTCACCCAGACCATCCGCAGCGGGATGGTCGACTCCAGCCTGATGGCGGACAACCCCGAACTGCTCGTGTACGGGATGCTGGCCGCGCTGGCCGCAGCCGGAACATGGCTGCTCGTGGCCTCCTACTTCGGCTGGCCGGTCTCCACGACCCACTCCATCATCGGCGCGATCGTCGGCTTTGCCGTGGTGGGGCTGGGGTTCGAGGTGGTGCGCTGGGAGCGCGTCGGGACCATTGCGATGTCCTGGGTGGTCTCGCCCATGGTCGGCGGCATGATTGCGTTTGCCCTGTTCCGCAGTGTGCAGATCCTGATCCTGGACACCGTCGATCCGCTGAAGAACGCCAAGCGCTGGGCCCCGCTATACATCTTCCTGACGGCCTTCGTCACCGCCCTGGTCACGATGTTCAAGGGGCTGACCCATGTCGGGCTGGATCTGACGACGCTGCAGGCCTATGGCTTCGCCATTCTGATCAGCGCGGTGGTGGTCGTGCTCGGGATGATGGCGATCCGCCGCCTGCGCTTCGACGACCCCACGGGCGTGGGCGAAGAGGGCTCCCATTTTGCCAATGTCGAGAAGGTGTTCGGCGTCCAGATGGTGGTGACCGGCTGCGCGATGGCCTTCGCCCTGGGCTCCAACGACGTCGCCAATGCGGTGGGGCCGCTAGCCGCGGTCGTGGACGTGATCCAGACCGGCGATGTGAGCACCGAGACGGTCGTGCCGATGTGGGTGCTGCTGCTGGGCGGGTTCGGGATCGTCTTCGGCCTGTTCACCTACGGCCACAAGGTCATCGCGACCGTCGGCACCGGCATTACCCAGCTCACGCCCAGTCGTGGCTATGCGGCCACGGCCGCGGCGGCGGCGACCGTGGTGCTGGCCTCGGGCACCGGCTTGCCGATCTCCACCACGCACACCCTGGTCGGCGCGATCCTCGGGGTGGGCCTGGCGCGCGGGATCGCCGCGATCAACCTGGGGCTGGTGCGGATGATCTTCCTGTCCTGGATCGTGACCCTGCCGGCCGGGGCCATCCTCGCGGTGGTCTACTTCTACATCCTGCGCGGCATCCTCGGGTAAGCTCGGGGCATTCATTCCACACCCCGCACGCATTCCGTCCGGTCAGGACGAACAACTCAGCTGGATGCCGCTGGCCCACGCCGGGGGCAGATCGGCATAGGCCTCGAACTCGGGCTGCTCGTCGAACGGCCGGGCGAGAATCCGCTGCAGGCGCAGCACCTCGGAGGGATCACCGGCCTCGGCCCGCTCGATTGCGGCCTGCGCCAGGTGGTTGCGCAGGATGTACTTCGGGTTGACCGCGTTCATCGCCGCCCGGCGCGCATCCGCCGCCCGGGCTTCCTGCGCCAGGCGTGCCTGGAAGCGCGACCACCATGCCTGCCAGGCGTCCCGATCCTCCAGTTCCGATTCCAGCTGCGCGCGCGTCTCCGCCTGCTCCAGATCCGGCAACTGGCGGAAAAAGCGGGTGTAGTCCACGCCCTCGGCCGCCATGCGGGCCAGCAGGTCCTGGATCAGGGCCTCGTCGCCTTCCTGCGCCGCCTGCAGGCCGAGTTTCGCCCGCATGCGCGCGAGCCAGGCACGGCGGTACTGCGGCTGGAAATCCTGCAGCAAGGCCTTGGCGCGCTCGATCGCCGCCTCCCGGGTAGGGTCGGCGAAGTAAATCACCAGGGTCTCGGCCAGGCGGATCAGGTTCCACTGCGCGATCTGCGGCTGCTGATCGAAGGCGTAGCGCCCGCCCTGGTCGGTGTGGTTGCAGATGTAGCCGGGGTCGAAGGCATCCATGAAGGCGAACGGACCATAGTCGATGGTCAGCCCGGCCAGACTCATGTTGTCGGTGTTCATCACCCCGTGACAAAACCCGATGGCCTGCCAGTCCGCGATCATCTCCGCGGTGCGTCCAATCACCGCCTCCAGCATCGCAGCCACCGGATCTTCGGCATCCACCAGCTCCGGATAGTCGTGCGCCAGGGCATAGTCGATCAGCTCCTGCAGGCGCGCGCTGTAGCCGTTGTAGTGGAAGTACTCGAAATGGCCGAAGCGGAGGAAAGACGGCGCCGCCCGCAGCACGATGGCCCCCGGTTCGATACGCTCGCGATAGACCCGCAGACTGGAACCAAACAGCGCCACGGCCCGCGTGGTAGGCACACCCAGCGCCGCCATCGCTTCGGAGACCAGGTACTCGCGCACCGAGGACCTGACAACCGCACGACCGTCCGCCCCTCGCGAGTACCGGGTTGGCCCAGCCCCCTTGACCTGCAGTTCCCAGGTCTCGCCCCGGGCGGTTCGGACCTCGCCGAGCAGCTTGGCGCGACCATCCCCCAACTGTGGCACGAATACTCCGAACTGATGACCGGCATACACCGATGCCAGGGGTTCGGCGCCCGGCAGCTCGCTCCCCCGGGTACAGGCCCCCAACCACGGATCGCGCTCCAACGCGGCCGGGTCCAGGTCCAGGCGACCGCACATGTCGGGGCTTGCGGCCAGGCAGTTGGCGCCGGGAAACGGGGCCGGGGCGGGCCGGTCATAAAAGGCCTCCGGCAACCGGGCGAAGCGGTTGATCCACTCCAGTTCCGTTTCGGGGAGGTCAGATTGTGCAGGGTCGTGGACCGACATGGGGCAGCTCGGCAGGTTGCGGTGTCAGGGGTTATCATGCGCGTCGCAACGACCCCGGTTCAGGAACCCACGGCGGTCGCACGTTCATTCCCCGGCCGGGGCCCGTGGCCACCGGCCGTCCGCATGCATCCCGGAGGCAAGCCCCGTGTCCGAACAAGACAACCCCAAGCCGCAGAACCTGAAGACCAGCGAACGCCTGGTGTGGCTCGGCTTCATGCTGTTCTTCGTGGTCGTGCTGGCGATCTACATCGCCCGCGGCAACGGTCTGGAACAGGATCTGTCGGAGGCCAACCGCGACCTGCTGCAGGCGCAGATGCAACTGCAGCAGTACACCCGCCACGAAGTGCCGCGCCCGGTGGAACTGGGTCTGACCAACGCCCACATCCAGGACCTGCAACGCCGCGGCATGGTGCGCCCGAATGAGCGCCTGGCCGACGACCTGATGCCGCAGACCGACCTGATCCCCCACGAGGCCCCGGCGGGCGAGGAATACGCCTTCCGCCGCGACGGCATCCACATACTCAACCACCAGTGGGTGCTGGCGAACTTCGAGGGTGACTCCGCGCATGGCCAGTTGCTGCTGGCCTACGAGGTCGTCCACGGCAACGTGCACTGGGAAGTGCTGGAGTCCACGCTGGATCGCAGGTAAGGCTCGCGGCGAACGGGGTCGCGCTCTCCCCGTGTCCGTCCGGCAAGGCCCTCTGCGTCAGGTATCCGCGCGGGCCAGCGCGGCCAGGTTTTCGCGCGCCGCTGCGGCCTGGCGGCGGACCTGGTCCGGGGCGGTCCCCCCGGTGAGGTTGCGCGCGGCCGCCGAGCCCTCCGGTGTCAGCACCGCAAAGACATCCTCGCCCACCGCCGGGCTGATCGCCTGTAGCTCTGCCAGCGGCAGCTCCGCCAGATCCACTCCGCGTTCCTGGGCGATGCGCACCGCCCGGCCGACCACCTCGTGGGCGTCGCGAAAGGCCACGCCGCGACCAACCAGGTAATCCGCCAGGTCGGTCGCGGTGGCAAACCCCTTGCGGGTCGCGGCCAGGGTATTCTCCCGCCGCACCTCGAGGTTCGGCACCATGTCGCCGAAGGCGCGCAGCGACCCGAGCAGGGTATCGACCGTGTCGAACAAAGGCTCCTTGTCCTCCTGGTTGTCCTTGTTGTAGGCCAGCGGCTGGCTCTTCATCAGGGTCAGCAGGGACATCAGGTGGCCATAGACGCGGCCAGTCTTGCCGCGCACCAGCTCGGGCACGTCCGGGTTCTTCTTCTGCGGCATGATCGAGGAACCGGTGCAGTAGCGATCCGGCAGGTCGATGAAGGCGAACTGGGCGCTGGTCCACAGCACCAGCTCCT
Organism: Thioalkalivibrio sp. ALE9; assembly: GCF_000377445.1. NCBI lineage: Bacteria > Pseudomonadati > Pseudomonadota > Gammaproteobacteria > Chromatiales > Ectothiorhodospiraceae > Thioalkalivibrio > Thioalkalivibrio sp. ALE9. Next base: position 158,623 of record NZ_KB898123.1, on the reverse strand, counting down.
CGGCCTGGCGCGACAGGTGCATCATCAGGGTCGCCGCGGCCGCGGTGAATTCGATGGCAAAGTCACGATCGGAGACGGCGTCCAGGGAGTTGCGGGTCACGCCATCAAAGCCCAGCAACTCGGCCGTGTATTCGCGATCCAGCGGATACGGCGTACCGGCCAGCGCGGCCGCGCCCAGCGGCAGGATGTTCACCCGACGACGCGCGTCACGCAGGCGCTCGGCATCGCGCTCCAGCATCTCGTACCAGGCCAGCATGTGGTGGCCGAAGGTGACCGGCTGCGCGGTCTGCAGGTGGGTAAAACCCGGCATCACCGTATCCGCCTCGCGTTCGGCCAGGGCGACCAGACCGTCCTGGTAGCCGCGGATCAGGCGCAGGATGTCGTCGATGCTCGCACGCAGCCACAGCCGGATGTCGGTGGCGATCTGGTCATTGCGCGAGCGCCCGGTGTGCAGCTTCTTGCCGACGTCACCGATGCGCTCGATCAGCCGTGCCTCGATGTTCATGTGCACGTCCTCGCGCCCGACCTGCCAGTCGAACGCACCGGCGGCGATCTCGTCGCGGATCGCGTCCAGCCCCTCGAGGATCTGCGCGGCCTCGTCGTCGGTCAGCACCCCGACCTTCGCCAGCATGCGTGCATGGGCCTGGGAGCCCTGGATGTCCTCGCGATACAGACGGCGGTCGAACGCCACCGAGGCGGTGAAGCGCTCGACGAAGGCATCGGTCGGCTCGGAGAAGCGTCCGCCCCACAGCTTGGCCTCGCCGGAGGCGGCGGGTGTGGCGGCTGGCTTGTCGTGCGGGGAATCCTGCGTCATGGTGCTTCCTGAAGGGACTTGGAAAGACACGGAAGTATACGGGCACAAAGGGGGGGTGAACATGGCACGACCACGTCCCCGGAACGAGGCCCGGTACCAGGGGAGCAACTGACGCATGGCCCAGGGGGACTCCGCCAGGCAGACCAACGGGGAGCTGTCGCCGCTGCCGGACTTCTGCAGCGCCGAGACGCTGCTGCGCGTGCTGATGGTGGCCGTGCTGCTGGCGCTGGCGGTAGCCCTGCTGCGCGGCGGGGGGCAGGACTGGCTGTCGGCCCTGGCGCTGCACGCCCTGTTCATCTTCTGGGTGGCGCTGACCAGCCTTCTGATCCTGTGCGCCCTGAAGCGCCCGCTGCACCGGCTCCCCCTGACCGCCCAGATCGTGCTGCCGCCACTGGTGCCCATCGCCAACACGGCCATCGTCTATCGTCTGGCGGAGGAGCTGGTGCTGGCCGACCCGGCCCTGCGCTGGCCGGTGATCGGTGTGGCGACCATCCTCAGCCTGGTGGCGATGCACTACCTCTACCTGCAGGCGGCCTGGCAGCGCGAGACCCGGGCCGTGGCCGCGGCCCGCGAACAGGCGATGCGCGCCCGCCTGCGCCCGCACTTTCTCTACAACAGCATGAACACCATCGCCGGCCTGTGCCGCAGTGACCCGGAACGGGCGGAGCAGATCACCCTGGATCTGGCGGACCTGTTCCGCGCCACCTTCGCCACCGGGGACCGCCACTCGCTGCGCGAGGAGCTGGAGCTGGTCCGCGCCTTCCTCGGGATCGAGCAGACCCGCTTCGGCGAGCGCCTGGAACTGGACTGGGACTGTCCCGACCATGCCGGACTGGACGTGCCGGTGCCCACGCTGTTCCTGCAGCCGCTCGCGGAGAACGCGATCCAGCACGGGATCGCCCCGGCGCGCGGAGCGGGCCGCATCTGGGTACGCTGCCGCATGGACTCGGGCCGGGTGACGCTGATCCTCGGCAACAGCGTGGACGCGCAGGCCCGCGGCGAGGGTACCGGGACCGGCACCGAGGCCGTGCGGCTGCGACTGCAGCATGCCTTCGGTGAACGGGTACACTTCGAAACCGACGGGGGCGACGGGGCGTTCGAGGTCCGCATCCGGCTGCCCCTCGCGACCCGGGAGGGAACCCCATGAACGACCGCCCACTGGACTTGCTGGTCGCCGACGATGAACCCATCGCCCGCCAGCGCCTGAGCGCCCTGGCCCGGGAGCTGGGGCATCGGGTGGTGGCAGAGGCCGCGCACGCCGGTGAGGTCGAGACGCGCCTGCGAGACCACACGCCCGATGCCCTGCTGCTCGATATCGATATGCCCGGCGAAACCGGGCTGGAGCTCGCGCGGCGCCTGCATGCCGCCGACCCGGGGCTGACCGTGATCCTGGTCACCGCCCATGATCGCTTCCCGCTGGAGGCCTTCGAGGCGGGGGTGCGCGACTATGTGCTGAAGCCGGTACGCCGCGAACGACTGGACCAGGCGCTGCAGCGCGCGGTGCAACAGAAGCAGGGGCGGGTCGAAACCTTTCCCAACGAGGTGCACATCACGGTGGGTCGGCGCGAGGAGCGCGTCCCGCTGGAGCGGGTCGATATCTTCATCGCCGAGGGCGGCTACGTGATGGCGCGTTCCGCGCGCCTGGCGGGTTTTGTGGATGGCCGCCTGCGGGATCTGGAGAGTCTCTACGGCCCGGCGCTGTTGCGGGTGCACCGCGGCTGCCTGGCGGTGAAGGCGTCGATCAAGGGGATCGAAACCCTCGGACCTACCGACAACCGCCTGTTGTTCCACGACGACCTGGACCCGATGCCGATCAGCCGCCGCCAGCTCCCGCGGGTGCGCGAGTACCTGCGCAACGGCACCTGACTACCTGGCCCGCCCCGGACATCCGGCGGATCAAGGCCGGGGAAACGCGCGGGATTCGGGGCCGACCGCCATGATCGTTATACTAGTGCGTTTTGAACGCCCGGCCGCCTGCGCCGTGGCTCGCCCGGACAACCCATGAAGCCTGTACGCATCGCCACCCGAAAGAGCCCGCTTGCCATGTGGCAGGCGGAACATGTCGCCGCCCGCCTGCGCGCCCGCGAACCCGAGCGTCCGGTCGAACTGGTCGGCATGACCACCCAGGGCGACCGCGTGCTGGACTCGCCGCTGGCCCGGATCGGCGGCAAGGGGTTGTTCGTGAAGGAGCTGGAGATCGCGCTGCTGGAGGACCGCGCCGACATCGCGGTGCACTCGGTGAAGGACGTACCGATGGAGCTCCCGGAGCAGCTGGAACTCCCCGTGATCCTGGACCGCGAAGACCCGCATGATGCGTTCGTGTCCAACCGCTACGCCCATGTCGACGAGCTGCCGCAGGGCGCGCGGGTGGGCTCCTCCAGCCTGCGCCGCCAGTGCCAGCTGCGGGCCCGGCGGCCGGACCTGGAGGTGCGCGACCTGCGCGGCAACGTGAACACGCGCCTGGGCAAGCTGGATGCCGGCGAGTACGACGCGATCCTGCTGGCCGCGGCCGGGCTCAAGCGCCTCGGGTTCGACGAACGCATCCGCTCCTGCCTGGAGCCGGACGTCAGCCTCCCGGCGGTCGGCCAGGGGGCCATCGCCATCGAATGCCGCGCGGGCGACCGCGCGATCGGCGACCTGATTGCGCCTCTCAACGACCCCGACACCGCCGACCGCGTGCGTGCCGAACGCGCCTTCAACCGCCGTCTGGAGGGCGGCTGCCAGGTGCCGCTGGCGGCCCATGCCACCCTGGCCGGTGACCAGCTGCACCTGGACGGACTGGTGGGCGCGGTGGATGGCAGCCGCCTGCTGCGCCGCCAGGTGGACGGGCCGCGCGGCGAGGCCGAGGCCCTGGGGATTCGCCTCGCGGACATGCTGCTGGAACTGGGGGCGGGTGAACTGCTCGCGGCCGCCCACCGCGAACACGGCCAGGACACGAAGGGGTAGACGCATGACCGCATCCGAAGACGAGAACGCCGTGGCCACCGAGGGTCAGGGTCCGCTGGCCGGCCTCGGCATCCTGGTGACCCGCCCGGCCGCCCAGGCCGAGCCCTTTTGCGAGGCGCTGGCGGCGGAGGCCGCAACGGTGATCCGTTTCCCCGTGCTGGAGATCCTGGCCCCCAGCGACCCCACCAACCTGCGCGAGATCCTGGAGCGGCTGGAGGACTTCGACATCGCGGTGTTCATCAGCCCGAACGCGGTGCAGCGCGTACTCAACCTGGCACTGGCGGAGCGCGACTGGCCGGCGACCACGCAGATCGCCGCCATCGGTAACCGCACCGCGCAGGAGCTGAAGGGCTTCGGTCGCCCGGCGGATATCCTGCCCCCGCGGCGTTTCGACAGCGAGGCGCTGCTGGCGCAGGAGGCCATGCAGGACGTGGCCGGCAAGCGCGTGGTGATCTTCCGCGGGGACGGCGGGCGCGAGCTGCTGGGCGACACGCTGAAGGAACGCGGCGCCGAGGTGACCTTTGCCGAGGCCTACCGCCGCGGACGCCCCGAGGGCGATACCGGCGAACTGATGTATTCCTTCTCGCGCGGGCAGATCGACATCATCACCATCACCAGTGGCGAGGGCCTGCGCAACCTCTACGAGATGGTCGGCAAGCTGGGCCGCATGTGGCTGCGCAAGACCCCGCTGGTGGTCGGCAGCGAGCGCATCGCCGAGATCGCGCGGGAACTCGGCTTCAAGGCCGCGGTGGAAACCGCCGAGGACCCCACCGACACCGCCATGCTGGCCGCCGTCCACCGCCTGGCAGACCAACTACGCACGGACCGCACCTGATCATCCACCACGACAAGAGCCTTTCACAGGAAGACTGGAAGATCGGAAGGTTCTACAGCTTGGGCGTTGACCAAACGATCAACGCCTTGCAAGCACCAGCGTCAGGGAACTCTCTGATGCCCCCAAGAAATCTTCCTGTCTTCGCGTCTTCCTGTTCAGGCTTTTCGCCCTTGAATTTCTTCGTGCCTTCGTGCGCTTCGTGGTGAACAAGCCCTGCGAACGCCGGCGAATTTACTCGGCCGGGGTGGCGGGCTCGAAGCTGTCGTAGTAGAGCTGCTCCTGCGGCAGGCCGGCGGCGCGGAAGGCCTCGCGGGCGGCGTGGATCATGGCCGGAGGCCCGGCCATGTAGACGTCGAAGCCGGACAGGTCCGGATATTCAGCGAGCACCGCGTCGTGCGGCCAGCCGCTGACCGCGGCAAAACCGGCGGCCGTCTCGGCCGGGGTATCGGACAGGACCGGCGTGAAGCGGAAATACTCGGCGTGCTCGTCCGTCATTCGGGTGAGCCAGTCCGGGGCATAGATGCCTTCCGCCGCGCGCGCGCCCCAGAACAGGTGGTGCGGCCGATCCAGCCCCTCCGCGGCCAGGTGATCCAACATACCCTTCAGCGGTCCGAAACCGGTGCCGCCGCCGACGAACAGGCGCGGCCTCGGCGATTCCTCGTCGACGAAGAAACTGCCGAGCGGGCCCTCGATGCGCAGCAGGGCCTTGGGCTTGAGCTCCTCGAACACCATGGTGGAGAAACGCCCGCCCGGCATCTGCCGCACGTGTAGAACCAGCTGGGCATCGTCATGCGGGGCGTTGGCGAGCGAGTAGCTGCGGCGGTCGCCGCCCTTCAGCAGCACGTCCAGGTACTGCCCGGCCAGGAACTGCAGGCGTTCGGTGGCCGGTAGCTGCAGGCGCAGCTCCATCACATCGTCCGCGAGGCGGTTCAGCTCCGCCACACGGCACGGCAGGGTCTTGACGACGATATCCCGGGCGGCGCCGATCTCGCGCACCTCGATCTCCAGATCGTCCACCGGCACGGCCTGGCAGAACAGGGCCATGCCGTCGGCCAGTTCGGCGTCGGTGATGCCCTGCGGCCGGGTCGGTCCGTGATCGACTTCGCCCTGCAGGACCCGCCCCTTGCAGGAGCCGCAGGCGCCATTGCGGCAGCCGTAGGGAAACGCATAGCCCTGGCGCAGGGCGGCCTCGAGGACGGTCTCGTCGTCCTCGACCTCGAACACGTGGCCACTGGGCTGAATGGTGACATCGAACGCCATGGAAACCCCCGGTCGCGGAAAGCCGATCATTCTCGCCAGGAGCAAGCGGAACGCAAGCAACCGCAATCCCGCCGGGTGGCCCGGATGGAGATCTCGCGGAAACCAGCCCTGGGGGTTTCGCCCCGCGAGCGGGTTGGGCAGAATCGGATACGTTCCACAAAAACGACAAGGGAATGCCATGCGTCATTTGCTGATTGCGGCCGGGGCCGGCCTGCTGCTCGCGACAGGCTGTGCCTCCAACGAGACCCGTTCCACCGATTCCAGCGACCGCGCGGCGGAGGCCGAGGCCCCGGCCGCGACCGCGGATGTCCCGGCGGACGCACCGGTGATCCGGGTTGCCCATTCGGTGCCCTACAGTGCCGATGCCACCATCGCCAGCAATATCCGTCAGGAGTGCAACCTGGAGGAACAGTTCTCCGAGTTCATCGCCCACTATGGCGCCGACCAGGGCCTGCGCTTCGAACGCGAGGCGAGCGTCGACCCCTCCGCCGGGGGTCAGGTACTGGTGGTGGAACTGACCGACGCGGTCAGTGGCGGCAATGCCTGGATCGGCCATCGCAAGGTCACCGAGGCCGCCGGCACGCTCTACAGCGATGGTGAGGAAGAGGCCAGCTTTACCTCGCGGCGCTTCTCCGGTGGCGGTGCGTTTGGAGGCTTCAAGGGGTCGTGCTCGGTGCTCGGCCGCACGGTACAGGCGATGGGCCGCGATATCGCGACCTGGTCGGCGGCGCCGGAGGATGGCGCCCACCTGGGCGACTAGTCGCAGGCGGCGGGAGCCCGCGCAACCCGCGGGCCTGGTGCGTCGTCCGTCACCCGCTGCATCCAGTCGACCAGACGGGTGGCGGTGGTCGGCCAGTCCGGGGCGTGCAGGAGCAGGTGCGGCCAGTGCGGTTCGGTCCAGACCTCCGCCCGATGCCCGGGGTGCGCGCGGGCGGCGGCGCATACCGAGGGTTTCAGGATCGTCCCGTCCTGCTCGCCCCACAAATAGACTACCGGGACCGTCACGTGGTGGATGTAATCGGTGGCGTACTGCGCGAGCCAGACCACGCCGGCATAGGTATCCAACCGCACTCGGCGGATGACCTGCGGGTCGTTGGCGAATCGCTCCACCGCGGCGGGGTCCAGGCTGTCGGCGTAGTCGGGGTCGATGGTGAGCGTCAGGCCCCCGGCCAGGGTCTCGCCGGTGCGCACCGCGGCGTCCCAGAACCCGCGCGCGGGTATGCCGCCACGCAGGCCCGGGGCCACCGCGATCACGCCGGCGACATCGAGTTCCGGATACGTCGCGAGGCTCGCCAGTGCGGCCGAGCCCCCCATGCTCTCCCCCAGCAGGAAGACGGGCCGGTCCGGATCCTCCGCGCGGGCGGCATGGACCATCGCAACCACATCCTCGATCACGGGCTGCATCCCGGGCCAGCGCCCATGCGGCTCGCTGGCGCCATGCCCGCGCTGATCCAGGGCGTGAACGCTGTACCCGCGTTCGGCCAGCCACGGACCGAGGGAGGCATACGCCCCGGCATGGTCGCGGAAGCTGTGCAGGGCGATCACGACCGCGGCCGGGGCATCGGCCGGCCAGTGGCGGATGCGGTCGGGCGCAATCGCGGTCGCGGTGGGGGTTTGCTCTGCAGGGGTTGAGTCCGCCCGCATCGAGTCACGCTCCGGGACGGCGGCACAGCCGGCCAGGGCCAGCAGCACGCCCGGCAGCAGCCAGCCACCGGCCCGGACAGCGCGGCGGCTCACGCGTCATAACCCCAGGTCATCCCAGATCTCGTCAACCCGGCGTTTCACCGCCTCGTCCATGGCGATTGGCCGCCCCCATTCGCGATCCGTCTCGCCCGGCCACTTGGAGGTGGCGTCCATGCCCATCTTCGATCCGAGCCCGGACACCGGGGAGGCGAAGTCCAGGTAGTCGATCGGGGTGTTTTCCACCAGCGTGGTATCCCGCGCCGGGTCCATGCGCGTGGTGATGGCCCAGATCACGTCATTCCATTCGCGGGTGTTCACATCGTCATCGACCACGATCACGAACTTGGTGTACATGAACTGACGCAGGAACGACCACACGCCCATCATCACGCGCTTGGCATGGCCCGGGTACTGCTTGCGCATGGAGACTACGGCAAGGCGGTAGGAGCAACCCTCGGGGGGCAGGTAGAAGTCCACGATCTCCGGGAACTGCTTCTGCAGGATCGGGATAAAGACCTCGTTCAGGGCCACGCCGAGGACGGCGGGTTCATCCGGGGGGCGGCCGGTGTAGGTGGAGTGATAGATCGGGTCGTCGCGGTGGGTAATCCGGTCAATGGTGAACACCGGGAACTCGTCGACCTCGTTGTAGTAGCCGGTATGGTCGCCGAACGGGCCTTCGGGCGCGGTGTCGCCCGGGTGGATATGGCCCTCCAGCACGAACTCGGCCGACGCCGGCACCTCGAGGTCGGAACCCATGCAACGGGTAACCTCCGTACGGCTGCCACGCAGCAGGCCGGCAAAGGCATATTCCGACAGGGTGTCGGGCACCGGGGTGACCGCGCCGAGGATGGTGGCGGGGTCGGCGCCCAGGGCTACGGCAATCGGGAACGGCTCGCCGGGATGGGCGCGGGTCCACTCCTGGAAATCCAGCGCGCCGCCACGATGCGACAGCCAGCGCATGATCACCCGGTTGCGACCGATGACCTGCTGGCGATAGATGCCCAGGTTCTGGCGTGACTTCTCGGGGCCGCGCGTAACCACCAGGCCCCAGGTGATCAGGGGCCCGGCGTCCCCGGGCCAGCAGGTCTGCACCGGGAGGGTCGACAGGTCGACCGCGTCGCCTTCGATCACATGGCGCTGGCAGGCGGCCCCGCGGGTCTTCTTCGGGGCCATGTCCAGGACCTTGCGGAAGACCGGCAACTGCTCCCAGGCGGCCTTCAACCCCTTGGGCGGATCCGGCTGTTTGAGGAAGGCGAGCAGACGTCCCACCTCACGCAAAGCCTCGACCGAGTCCTCGCCCATACCCATGGCCACCCGCTCGGGAGTACCGAAGAGATTGGCCAGAACCGGGATGTCGGATCCGGTGGGGTTCTCGAACAACAAGGCCGGGCCGCCGGCGCGCAAGACGCGGTCGGCGATCTCGGTCATCTCGAGGTTCGGGTCCACCTCGCGGGTGATGCGACGCAGCTCGCCGCGCTGTTCGAGGCCGTCGATGAAATCACGCAGATCCTTGTACTTCACGGGTCGCTCCCAGTGGTCAGGCGGGCCGGTGAGTGGTCTCGGCTAGTCGGAGAATTCCGCCCAGACCGGGGCATGGTCGGAAGGACGCTCCCAGGAGCGCGGTTCGCGATCGATGCCGGCGGCCTGCAGGCGCGCCTGCAGTGGCGCGCTGGCCAGGACCAGGTCGATCCGCAGGCCGCGGTTGCGGCGGAACGACGCGGCGCGATAGTCGAACCAGGAGAACTCCGCCTCCGGCTGGTCGAAGGCGCGGAAGGTATCGACCAGGCCCAGACCGGTGAGGGCTGCCAGGGCCTCACGTTCGGGCGTGGAGCAGAGGATGCGTTCGTGCCAGGCCTCGGGGTCGTGGACATCACGATCGTCGGGGGCAATGTTGAAGTCGCCCAGAACCACCAGATTCGGATGCCGAGCGATCTCGTCGGCCAGCCAGTCGCGCATGCGTGCCAGCCAGTCGAGCTTGTAGGCGTATTTCTCGGTGCCAACGTTCTCGCCATTGACCACGTACAGGTTGACCACGCGGATGTCGCCGATGGTGGCGGCCAGGATACGGCGCTGGGCATCCTCGAGCCCGGGCGGATCGGTGACGACCTCGGTCGCCTCGGTGCGCGACAGGATCGCCACGCCGTTGTAGGTCTTCTGGCCCGAGTACACCACCTGGTAGCCGGCGTCCTGAATGGCGGACACGGGGAAGTTCTCGTCGGTCAGCTTGGTTTCCTGCAGCGCCAGGATGTCGGTGCGCGAGCTCGAGAGCCACTCGAGCACCTGCGGCAGGCGAACCTTCAGCGAATTGACGTTCCAGCTGGCGATCTTCACGCGGCGTCCTCCAGGCCGCTGTGGCGCAACAGGGCATCGATCTGGGGATCACGACCCCGGAACGCCCGGAAGGAATCAGCGGCGGGCCGCGAGGCTCCCGCCTCGAGGATCTCGTGCAGGTAGGCGGCGCCGACTTCCGGGGAGAACAGGCCTTCTTCCTCGAAGCGGCCAAAGGCATCCGCGGACAGGACCTCGGCCCACTTGTAGCTGTAATAGCCAGCGGCATAGCCGCCGGCGAAGATGTGGCCAAAGCCGTGGGCGAAGCGGTTGAATTCCGGCGGATGCACCACCGCGATCTCTTCCCGAACCGCCTCCAGCAGGTGCTGGATGGCGGCCGCGTCGCCCGGGGGCGGACCGGCGTGCAGGCGCATATCGAACAGGGAAAACTCGACCTGGCGCAGCAGCTGCAGGGCGGCATGGAAGTGACGCGTGCCCAGAAGACGCTGGTAGAGGTCCTCGGGCATCGCCTCCCCGGTCTCGTGGTGACGGGCAAACAGGTCCAGGGCCTCGCGCTCCCAGCACCAGTTCTCCATGAACTGGCTGGGGAGTTCCACCGCATCCCACTCGACCCCGTTGATGCCGGCGATGTCCGGTTCGTCGACGCGGGTCAGCATGTGGTGGAGTCCATGCCCGAATTCGTGGAACAGGGTGATCACCTCGTCATGGGTGAACAGGGCGGCCTTGCCGTCCACCGGAGGGGTGGAGTTGCAGGTCATGTACGCGACCGGCAGTTGGGCGCGATCACCCGAGACAAAGCGGTTGCGGCAGACATCCATCCAGGCGCCCCCGCGCTTGTTCTTGCGGGCGTAGAGATCGAAGTAGAAGCCGGCGCGTTCCGCGCCTTTCGCGTCAAAAATACGGTAGAAGCGGACATCATCATGCCAGGTCTCGACGCTGTCGTCGGGCTCGAAGCGGACCTGGAACAGGCGCTGGACCAGGCCGAACAGGCCGTTCACGGCCTGGTCGGCGGGGAAATAGGGCTTCAGCATCTCCTGACTCAGGCCCAGGCGCCGTTCGCGCATCTTCTCCGCGGCGAAGGCCATGTCCCAGGCCTCCAGCGTCTCCAGATCGAGCTCGTCCCGCGCAAAGCTCTGCAATTCCTCGAGGTCGCGTTCCGCCCGGGGGCGTGCGCGGTGGGCAAGATCCAGCAGGAACCCTTCGACCTGTTCGGCGCTGGTGGCCATCTTGGTCGCCAGCGAACGCTCGGCATAGTGGGCGAAGCCCGTCAGATCTGCCTTTTCCGCGCGCAGCTGCAGGATCTCGACCATGATCTCGGAGTTGTCATGGTTGCCGGCCCCCGGCCCGCGGTCGGAGGCTCGCGTGGTGAAGGCCTCATAAACCCGGTAACGCAGCTCGCGATCCTCGGCATGGGTCATCACCGCGAGGTAACTCGGGATGTCGAGGGTGACGACGAAGCCCGACTGATCATGGTCGCGGGCGTTCTGGGCCAGCATGGCGCGATCCGACTCGGGGATGCCCGCCAGGGCCGCGGGATCATCGGTCTGCCAGGTCCACGCCTGGGTGGCATCGAGCACATTCTCCTCGAAACGAGCAGTGAGCTCGGACAACCGGGCGTTGATCGCGCGCAGCCGGTCGCGCTGGGGCTCGGGAAGGTCCACGCCGCTGAGATGAAAATCGCGCAGCATGTCGTCCAGGACCTTGCGCCGGGGGGCCGGGAGATCTCCATATTCGTCGCTGTCGGCCAGGGCACGGACGGCGCGGTACAGTCCCTGATGCTGCGAAACCCAGCTGCCATAGTCGGAAAGCAGGGGCAGGCTGGCGTTGTAGGCCTCGCGGATCGCGGGGCCGTTCATCACCGCGTTCAGGTGGCCGACCGGGGACCAGACGGCATCCAGACGGGCATCCAGTTCCTGCAGTGGTCGGATCAGCGAATCCCAGCTCGGCTGGTCCCCGGCCGCTTCCACGAGACGGTCGATCTCGGTTCGATTCTCGACCAGCACGGTTTCCACCGCCGGCAGCACGTGTTCGGGTTCAATGGAGCGGAAGGCGGGCAGCCGGTCGGTCTGCAGCAGGGGATTGGACACGGTCTCTCCAGGGGTCGGGTGAGCCAGGGTCGCGCGAACCGGTCAGAACATACGGGCGCGACTGCCTGCGGATTATGCCATTCGGACCGCATCCCCGGGAGGGTGTTCCCCCTGGGGATGCAAGCCGGTTCAGGCCGAGGTGTCCGGTGGGGGTCCGATGGGATCGAAGGTTTGATAGCCCGCGAGGCGCGCCAGGGGACCCAGGGCCCAGTGCCTGCGCAGGGCGGAAAAGTCGGCTACCGCGGCGTTGTATCGCGCGAGGGCGTCAGTGATGGCCTGATCCAGGGCCGCAACGCGTTCCGGTGTGCGCTCGACAACCGCCGATGGAAACTCGTTTTCGTCTGATAATTCAGATAGATAGGAGTCCCACGTGGTTCGAATGCTGCGCTCGGTTCGGGCCAGCGCGGGGAGATCCCCGCGGCGTCGGGCAGCCTCCTGCGCACGCAGGGCGGTCTGGACGTCGACGAGCGGATCGGGGTCGGCCAATCCCATCATGTGCAGGAGGCCGTTGCGTTGCGTAAGCAGTGTGTCCAGGCGATTCCAGGCGGATACCACCCGGCGTTCGTGGATTGCCAGGTGGGTGTGCACCCGGAAGCCGACGAGGCTCAGGACCACCAGCGTGAGGATGACAGCCAGAACCTCCATGCGCAGGGGCTACATTCGGGGCGAGGCGGGGCCCGTCAGATATCGACGTTCTCCGCGCTCAGCGCCCGTGTCTCGATGAAGTCGCGTCGGGGTTCGACCTGATCCCCCATCAGGGTGGTGAAGATCTCGTCGGCCCGGATCGCGTCCTCGACACGCACCTGCAAGAGGCGGCGGGATTCGGGATTCATGGTGGTTTCCCACAGCTGGTCCGGGTTCATTTCGCCCAGACCCTTGTAACGCTGGGTGGCCAGGCCGCGGCGGCCTTCGTGCAGGAGCCATTCCATGGCTTCCGAGAATCCCTCAATCAGGTGGACCCGCTCGCCGCGCTTCATGTAGGCGCCTTCGTCCAGCAACGCATTGAGTCGGGCGGAGAGGTCCAGCACAGCCTGGAAATCACGCGAGGCCAGCGTATCGTCGTTGATGTACTGGGACAGCGCCGCGCCGTGCTCGATCCGGTCCAGGCTCAGCTGGGCATGGCCGTCGCGGTCGGTCACTGCCCCCAGGCTGTAGCGCGTCGCGCCGGCCTTGTCGCTGGAGAGCCCCTCGAGGATGCGGCCGAACCAGGCCTGCACCTCCGGATTGGTGACGCTACGCGGCTCCGGGATGGCGTCGGCCTCGAGCATCGCCCAGAGGATGCGCGGGTCGTACATGCGGCCCAAGCGCTCGACCGCGCGGGCGGCCTTCTGGTAGCCCTTCACCAGATCCTCGAAGGCCTCGCCGGTAATGGGCGGGGCATCCGGGCTGGGATAAAGCGCGGCACCATCCAAGGCCAGAGAGATCACGATCTCGCCCATCTCGGCCTCGTCGCGCACGTATTGTTCGCGCTTGCCCCGCTTGATCTTGTACAGCGGTGGCTGAGCGATATAGACATGGCCACGTTCGATCAGCTCCGGCATCTGGCGGAAGAAGAACGTGAGCAGAAGGGTTCGGATATGGGAGCCGTCCACGTCGGCATCCGTCATGATGATGATGCGGTGGTAGCGCAGCTTGTCCGGGTCGTACTCTTCCTTGCCGATACCGCAGCCCAGGGCGGTAATCAGGGTCCCGACCTCAGCCGAGCCGAGCATGCGGTCAAAGCGCGCCCGTTCGACATTCAGGATCTTGCCCTTCAGCGGCAGAATGGCCTGGAAATGACGGTCCCGCCCCTGCTTGGCCGATCCGCCCGCGGAGTCGCCCTCCACCAGGTAGAGCTCGGACTGGGCCGGATCCTTCTCCTGGCAGTCGGCCAGCTTGCCGGGGAGCCCGGCGATATCCAGGGCCCCCTTGCGGCGGGTCACCTCGCGGGCCTTGCGGGCGGCCTCGCGAGCACGCGCGGCGTCCAGGACCTTCTCCGTAATCGCCTTGGCCTCCTGCGGATTCTCCAGCAGGAAGTTGTTGAGGGCGTCCGACAGCACACTCTCCACAATCGGCTTGACCTCCGAGGAGACCAGCTTGTCCTTGGTCTGGGAGGAGAACTTCGGATCGGGCACCTTCACCGACAGTACGGCCGTCAGGCCCTCGCGCATGTCGTCGCCCGCCGTGGCCACCTTGGCCTTCTTGATCAGGCCTTCGGTCTCCAGGTACTGGTTGATGGTCCGCGTCAGCGCCGCGCGGAAGCCCGCCATGTGGGAGCCACCATCGCGCTGCGGGATGTTGTTGGTGTAGCAGAAGATATTCTCCTGGTAGGAGTCATTCCACTGCAGCGCCACCTCGACCGCATAGTCATCTCGCATCTGGTCGGCATAGACCACGGTGGGATGCAACGCGGTCTTCTTCTGGTTGAGATGCTCGACGAAGGCCCGAATCCCGCCCTCGAAGACGAACGTCTCCTCGCGGTTGTCGCGATGATCGCGCAAGGTGATGCGGACCCCCGAGTTCAGGAACGACAGTTCGCGCAGACGCTTGGCCAGCACCTCGTAGTGGAAATTGATGTCGGTAAAGATCTCGGGGCTGGGCCGGAACCATACGCGGGTGCCGTGGCGGTCGGTCGTGCCGGTTTCGGCCAGCGGCGCCGCGGGGACCCCGAGGTGGTAGGTCTGTTCGTGGCGCTTGCCGTCGCGATGGATCTCGAGGCGCAGCTCTTCTGAAAGGGCGTTCACGACCGAGACACCCACACCGTGAAGCCCGCCGGAGACCTTGTACGAGTTGTTGTCGAACTTTCCGCCGGCGTGCAGGACGGTGAGGATGACCTCGGCCGCGGACTTGCCTTCTTCTTCATGGATATCCACCGGGATACCGCGACCGTTGTCGCTGACGGAGACCGCGTTGTCCTCGTGGATCGTGACCTCGATGCTGTCGCAGCAACCGGCCAGGGCCTCGTCGATGGAGTTATCGACGACCTCGAAGACCATGTGGTGCAGGCCCGTCCCGTCATCGGTATCGCCGATGTACATCCCGGGTCGCTTGCGCACGGCGTCGAGACCCTTGAGGACACGGATCTGGGAAGAATCGTAGGCGGCGGGATCTTGGGATTCGATATCGGACATGCAG
This sequence comes from Thioalkalivibrio sp. ALE9, assembly GCF_000377445.1. NCBI lineage: Bacteria > Pseudomonadati > Pseudomonadota > Gammaproteobacteria > Chromatiales > Ectothiorhodospiraceae > Thioalkalivibrio > Thioalkalivibrio sp. ALE9. The sequence continues at coordinate 143,595 of NZ_KB898123.1, read as the reverse complement.
GTGGTCATCCGGCGAGTTGCAGACACGCCAGTATAGCGCAAAGACGGGGGCAACCGGTGGGCGGGCTTCGAGAGGCTACAGGAGCCTCGGGGCAGGCGGGATTCGGGAAAGAAAGAGCGATCAGGCGGGGTTGGCCGGTGTGACGCGGCCATGTTTCACGTGGAACAATTCGCCCGCGTCCGCTCCGACCAGCCCCGGCACCGCATCCTCCACGGCCGTCACCAGGATCTGCCAACCGGACTCCCTCAGTCCGGCCATCAGCCCCTCCACCGCCTCCCGGTCCAGTTCGGAGACGACATCGTCCAGCAGCACCACGGGTGCCCGACCGCACTCGCGTTCCAGCATTCGGGCCTGCCCCCCAACCAGCGCTGTCACGACCCGCTTTTGCTCCCCCCGGGAGGCCTCGGCTGCCGCCCGCCCCGCCAACCGGAGGTCGATATCCGCCCGTTGTGGCCCGACCTGCGCGAACCCGCGCTCCTCGTCGCTGCCCCGGCTACGCTCCAGGGCCTCCCCAAGACTGCGGTCCCGATCCCACCCCATGCGAACCCGCAAGCCCAGGTCGCCCAGCCGGTCGCCAAACCCGAATCGTTCCGCTGCCTCTGCGGTGCCCCCTTCCCAAGCCTCGACGTATCGCGCCCGCGCCTCGCTGATCGCCACCCCGAATTCCACCCACGGGCGTTCAAACTCCCGGGCGGCAGCCCGGTCGCCGGTGCGGAGGGCCGCATTGCGCTGATCGTGGGCGCGTTTCCAGCGTTGCCAGTTCTCACGGTATCCCGGGATTGAATGAAAACAGCCCCAGTCCAGCAGACGACGCCGCTCCTCCGGCCCCCCGGTCAGCAATTCGAACGAACCGGCATGCAGGGTGCGCACCGGCAGCCATTCGGCCACCGTCGCATGGCCCTCCATCCAGCGACCATCCAGGCGGGATCGCCGCGTCCCATCCCAGACGACGCCCAGGCGGTGCGCCCCGCCACGCCCGTCGCGGACCTCTCCGCCAACCCACAGCGACTCGCCGCCCGTACGCAATACCCGCCGCAATTGCTGCGTCCGGAACGAACGCCCCGCCGCGAGGATGTGGACGGCCTCAAGCACCGAAGTCTTTCCCGCGCCATTCGGGCCAATCAGGCGATTGATCCCCGGCCCCAGTGCCAGCGTCTGCTCCTCGAGATTCCGCACCCCCTGCCACCAGAGCGACTCCAGCACACAACCTCCAGCCTACGGAAACACGAATTCATCGACACGCTCGCGCTCGAGTCGCTCTTGCGTGCGTTTAATGCGCGGTGACCGCCGTGCAGTCATTCTGCACAAGGGAGCCGCAACGCCGTGCGCGCGCCCGTTCTCATTAAAAACGAGCGGCCGAGCCCCTTCGTTGATTCGGTTGCGGGGTTGGCGCCCCCTGTTCCCCGATCCTGCGTTGCGCCCCGAATCCATCAGAAACGGGCGGGTAGAACTACCCGATGCACGACGCGTCCGGTCTCGGAAAACCCGGGATACCAACGCGAGCGTATACATGGATCGGTGTTTCCCTAGAGCCGCATCGGCATGACGACGTAGCGTGCCCCGCCCGGCGGTTCCGCCTGGATCAGGATGGACGAGTTGCCGTCCCGCAGCCCGATCCGCACCTGGTCGGTCTCCAGCACATTCAGCACATCCGCGAGGTAGCCCAGGTTGAACCCGATCTCCATCGGGCCCCCGTCGTATTCCGCCTCCACCGACTCCTGGGCCTCTTCACGATCGGCGTTATGGGTCATGACCTGACACCCGCTCTCGCCCAGCACCATCCGCACGCCCCGATACTTGTCGCTCGCGACGATCGCGACGCGCCCCAGTGCCTGCTTCAGGATCTCGCGGTCCACCCGCAGGGTGGCCGGAAGGTCCGCCGGGATCACCCGTTCGTAGTCCGGAAACCGCCCTTCGATCACCTTGCTGCGCAACACCGCGCTGCCGAGTTCGAACACCACCTGGTCTTCCCCAAAGCCGATGCGCACCGACGTGTCGTCATCGGCCAGGTTACGCCGCAGTTCGGCGACGGCCTTGCGCGGCACGATGCGTTCGATCCGCTCCTCCACCGGCTGTTCCAGCTCCACCTCGGCGAGCGCCAGGCGATGACCATCCGTGGCTACCGCCCGCAGACTGTTGCCACTGGCGACCAGGAGAAGCCCTTGCAGGTAGTAGCGCACGTCCTGCTGAGCCATGGAGAACATCGTGGCCTCGAGCAATCGCCGTAGCCGATTCTGCGGCACATCCAGCACGACCTCAGACCCACGCGCCTCCCAATCGGGAAAATCTGCCCCCGGGAGCGTGGCCAGACTGAAGCGCGAGCCCCCGAAACCGACCGTCATGCGTTCGCCCTCGACCTTCGCGCGAATCTCGCTGTCGGCCGGTGCGGCCTTGACCACGTCGAGCAGCTTGCGAACCGAGACCGTAACATCGCATTCCCCGGGAATTGAGCCCTCGGCGCCGGCCTGCCAAGCGAGTTCGAGATCGGTGGTGTCCATCCGGATCGCGCCATGGTCATCCGGGCGCAGGCGCACGTTCCCGAGAATGGGCATCGTCAATCGTTTCTCGGCCGCGCCCACAATCCGTTGCAGCGCTTCGGTCATCGTCTCGCGATTGAAAGACAGTTCCATGGCGATGTCCTGTATCTAGTCTGTTTAGATATTCATCTAGTGATAATAAGAGGCCGACTTCCCTGTGAAGAAAACCCTATATCTTCTTTTTTATCAGAAACTTAATTCTGTCCCTTGGGGTTCTTCTACCTCTGTGAAGCCTGTTGCCAACCTGTGGACAGTTTGCCCCCTCGATTTTTCCCCGCATCCATACCGGTGTTGCACCCAGCTTATCCACAGGTTTCGGCCCACCGGAATGCCCCGCGTTCAACTGCTCAATGTCCGCAACAGGTTGGAGTAGTCCTCGTCCAGGCTCGCATCCGCCTCGCGCAATTCCGCAACCTTCCGGCAGGCATGGATCACGGTGGTGTGGTCACGCCCGCCGAAGGCCTGGCCGATCTCCGGGAGGCTGTGCTGGGTCAGTTCCTTGGCCAGTGCCATCGCGATCTGACGCGGCCGGGCGATGGATCGGCTGCGTCGGGTGGAGAGCAGATCCGCGACCTTCACGCGATAGTAGTCCGCCACGGTCTTCTGGATATTCTCCAGGGTAATCAGCTTGTTCTGTACAGCCAGCAGGTCACGCAGCGCGTCCTTCGCGAAGTCCAGCGTGATCGGCTTCCCGGTGAAATGGGCGTTGGCGATCACCCGACGCAGCGAGCCTTCCAGTTCGCGGATGTTGGACCGGATGCGCTTGCCCATGAAGAAGGCCACCTCGGTGGGAAGCTCGATCCCGGCCTGCTCGGCCTTGCGCTGGAGGATCGCAACGCGCGTCTCCAGTTCGGGCGGTTCGATCGCGATCGTCAGGCCCCAGCCAAAGCGCGACTTCAGCCGTTCCTCGAGACCCTCGACCTCTTTCGGGTAGCGATCCGAAGTGAGGATGATCTGCTGCTGGCCTTCCAGGAGGGCGTTGAAGGTATGGAAGAATTCCTCCTGCGACCGCTCCTTGCCCGCGAAGAACTGGATGTCGTCAATCAGCAGGGCGTCCGCGGAGCGGTAGTGCTGCTTGAACTCGTCGATCGCGTTGTGCTGCAGCGCCTTGATCATGTCCGCCACGAAACGCTCGGAGTGCAGGTAGATGATCCGCCCCTCCGGATGCCGCGCCAGGATGCTGTGCCCGATCGCGTGCATCAGATGTGTCTTGCCCAGCCCCACGCCGCCATAGATGAACAGCGGGTTGTAGGCGACCCCGGGATTTTCCGCGACTTGCAGACTCGCGGCGCGCGCCAGTTGATTGGATTTCCCCTCGACAAAGGTGTCGAAGGTGAACGCGGGGTTCAGGTTGCTGACCGGGCCCTGGGGTCGGGGTGGCGGGCTCGCCTTTTCCGCCGCGGCGCGCTCGCGCTGGGATTCGTGGGGATCGGGGGCCGGGGTCGTCGGCAGTTCCGCACCGCCGATGCCGAGGCGCACACGCCGACCGGCCGGGTCGTTCGCGGGCTGCAGCTCGCTCACCGTTTCCTCGATCGAGGCCAGCAGGTGGTCGCGCACGTGCTCGAACACAAACTGATTCGGCGCCAGCAGGCGCAGCGCGCCCTCCGACTCCTCGGCATGCAGCGGCCTCAGCCAGGTGTTCAGTTGTTGCTCGCTGACCTTCCCCTGCAGGCGGTCCAGACAGGCTGTCCACAGGGCATTGGCTGACACGCGTTTGTCTCCGGGGCGGCGGGGAATGAAAGTCCCCGAGTCTACGCCGATGCGGCCCCACGGTGCCAGCGGCTTCCCGACCCCGAGATTGACTTTGTCCCCGGATAGCGCTAGTTTTCACCGCCCTTTAACCAAGCGTCACGGGAACCGACATGAAGCGCACTTTCCAACCCAGCCGGCTCGTCCGCGCCCGCACGCACGGCTTCCGGGCCCGCATGGCCACCCGTGGTGGCCGCAAGGTCCTGAACGCCCGTCGCGCCAAGGGCCGCAAGCGCCTCTGCCCGTAAACCGGGCGGCGCGCCGGCTCCCGTGACCGCGGCGCCAGCCATCCAGACCTTTCCGCGCCGCGTCCGTTTGCTGACGGGTGCGGATTATCAACGCGTATTCGAGGATGCCCGGCGTCAGCGCGGTCGCGACCTGACATTGCTCTACCGGCCTTCGGAGACCGGCGAGGCGCGCCTGGGCCTGGCCATCGGCAAGCGGCATGTGCGCCATGCCTCGGACCGCAACCGGATCAAGCGCATCGTGCGCGAGGCATTTCGCCAGCGCCGCACCCTGCTGCCGCCGGTCGATATGATCGTGCTGGCCCGGGGCGGCGCGGCGACCGCCGACCGGCGCGCGCTGCGCGCCGAAATCGACAGCCTGCTGGAACGTCTGCAATGAGCCTGCCCCGCAAGATTGCCCTGCTGCCCGTGCGGGCCTACCAGTACGGGATTTCGCCGTTCATGGCCCCGCACTGCCGTCACTACCCGACCTGCTCGGCGTATACCGTCGAGGCGGTCGAGACCCACGGCGTCCTGCGGGGCTTCTGGCTGGGTCTGCGGCGTATCCTGCGCTGCCACCCCTGGTCCCCGGGCGGTTATGATCCGGTTCCGGCACCGCGTTCCGATTCTCCCAGCACTCGATCCTCAAAGTAGTCGCGCTCATGGATAACCTTCGTCCCCTCCTGTGGCTAACCCTGGCCTTTGTCCTGTTCCTGATGTGGCAGGCCTGGAATCAGGATTACGGCACTCCCTCCCAGCCGGATCGTACCGCCGAGCAGGCCGAGGAGGATCCGGACGCGCGGCCGGAGGATGTGCCGGATGCGCCGCAGTTCGAGTCGGAGGACCAGCCGCGCGCGGACGATGCGCCACAGGTCAGTACGCTGCAGGAGCCGGACCGCCGCCAGATCACGGTGCGCACCGACACCCACGAGATCCTGATCGATACCCGTGGCGGTACGCTCCTGCGGGCGGACCTGCTGCAGTACCCGCGGGACCTGCAGGACGATCCGCTGGTCCCTGTGCGCCTGTTCGACCATCGGGTCCGGGGCTATGTTGCCCAGAGCGGCCTGACCCATGATCGGGTCAACGACCGTTCCATGGAGGGTCGCGCCCCGTCGCATCACGCCAATTTCCAGGTCGACCAGGACCGCTTCGAACTGGCCGAGGGTCAGGACACCCTCGAGGTCCCGCTGCGCTGGACCTCCGAGGATGGCGAGATCGAGGTCATCAAGACCTATACCTTCACCCGTGGCTCGCATCTGATCGAGGTGGACTACGAGGTCCACAACCGCTCGGATTCCACCTGGAGCGGTCGCCAGTACCGTCAGCTGCGTCACGGCCCCACGCCCGACCGCGAGTCCTGGTGGCTTTACACCTTCACCGGTGCCGCCTATTTCGATGGGAGCTACGAGCGCGAACGCTTCGAGTCGCTGCGCGACGACCCCATCCAGGCGCGCATCCAGGGTGGCTGGGTCGCGATGATCCAGCACTACTTTGTGTCCGCCTGGGTCCCGGGCGAGGACGAGGTCAATGCGCTCTATGCCCGCGCGGTGCCGGGCGAGGTGGGTGACGAGTACCTGATCGGCCTCCACTCCGAATCGATCCAGATCCCGGCCGGCTCCAGCGGCGCGTTTTCCACCCGCCTGTGGGTGGGGCCGAAGCTGCAGGACGAGCTCTCCCAGATCGCACAGGGTCTGGAGCTGACCGTCGACTACGGCATCTTCACCTTCCTGTCCAAGCCCCTGTTCTGGCTGCTGGACAAGATCCATGCGGTGGTCGGCAACTGGGGCTGGGCGATCGTCATCCTGACGATCCTGATCAAGCTGGCGTTCTTCAAGCTCTCCGCGACCAGCTACCGCTCGATGGCGCGCATGCGCAAGGTCGCGCCCAAGCTGCAGGCCCTGAAGGAGCGCTACAAGGACGACAAGCAGCGCATGAACCAGGCGCTGATGGACCTGTACAAGAAGGAGAAGATCAACCCGCTGGGTGGCTGTCTCCCGATCCTGGTGCAGATCCCGGTATTCATCGCCCTGTACTGGGTGCTGCTGGAGAGTGTGGAACTGCGTCAGGCCCCGTGGTGGCTGTGGATCCAGGATCTGTCCTCACGCGATCCGTACTTCATCCTGCCGATCCTGATGGGCGTGTCCATGTTCGTGCAGTACAAGCTGAACCCGCCGCCGATGGATCCGGTGCAGCAGAAGATCTTCATGGCGCTGCCGTTCGTGTTCACCGTGTTCTTCGCCTTCTTCCCGGCAGGTCTGGTCCTGTACTGGTTCACCAACAACCTGTTCTCCATCGCCCAGCAGTGGTACATCACGCGCAAGATCGAGGGCGGCGAGGACCCGGACAAGCAGAAGAGCTGACCGGGCCGTGACCGTGGCGGACACCATCGTCGCGGTCGCCACCCCGCCGGGGGTCGGCGGAATAGGCGTCGTGCGCCTGTCGGGCGCCGAGGCGCTGGAGATCGCACGGCGCCTGACCGGGCGCGACAGCCTGCGACCGCGCCATGCCCACTACGGCCGCCTCATCGATCCGGCCAGTGGCGAGGCCATCGACGATGGCCTGATCCTCTATTTCCCCGCCCCCCATTCCTTCACCGGCGAGGACGTGGTCGAGCTACAGGGGCACGGCAGCCCGGTGCTGCTGGAGGCGCTGGTCGCGGCGTCGGTCGATCTCGGGGCCCGCCGCGCGCGGCCGGGCGAATTCACCGAACAGGCCTTTCTGAACGGCCGCCTCGACCTCGCGCAGGCGGAGGCCGTCGCCGACCTGATCCATGCCCAGACGGCCGAGGCCGCGCGCCTGGCCCGCTCCAGCCTCGATGGTGCGCTGGCCGCGGAGCTGGAGCCGGTCTCCCGCGCGATCCGCGACATGCGCGTGGTCATCGAGGCCGAGATCGACTTCGGCGAGACCGATCTTGAATCCGAGGCGGCCCCGGACATCGCCCGGCGGGCGGAGGAACTGCACGCCACCATCGTCGCGTTGCTGGAGCGCCTGCGCCCGGCCCGGTACTTCGCCCAGGGCCTGCGTCTGGCCCTGGTGGGGGCCCCGAATGTCGGCAAGTCCAGCCTGATGAACCGCCTGGCCGAGAGTGAGGTGGCGATCGTCACCGACCGCCCCGGGACTACGCGCGATGTGCTGCGCTCGCCGATCGCCATCCACGGCATCCCGGTCGAGCTGATCGATACCGCAGGGCTGCATGCCAGCGACGACCCGGTGGAGCGCATCGGCATGGAGCGCGCCCGCGAGGCCGCGACCGGGGCCGATCTGATCGTGGAGCTGCGGGACCTGACCCGGCCGGAGGCCGTCCCCGATCTGGAGGCCGCGCCCGAGATCCCGCGTCTTACGGTCTGGAACAAGCAGGACTGCGTTGCAAAGGATTCCCTTCCAGGCGAGGGGATCGCCATCTCCGCGCGCACGGGTGCGGGCATCGAAGCACTGAAGCAGGCGATCGTCGAGCGCCTGGGTGCCGGCGAGGGCGGGCAGCAGCGATTCAGCGTGCGCGCGCGCCATCTCGATGGTCTGCGTTCGGCCGCCCACCACCTGGCCGCGATCGACGCGCAGGCCCCGCCGGATGTGATTGGCGAAGAGCTGCGCCTGGCCGAGGCCGCGCTGGATGCCCTGCTGGGTCGCCAGGACCACGAGGCCCTGCTCGGCGAGATCTTCGCCGGGTTCTGCATCGGCAAGTGATGGCGCAGGGAAACATGGATCCCCATGCGGCCGCTTCGACGCCGCCGCCACTCCTGCTAAACTGCTGATTTTACGTTTTCGGGCCGACCACCGGCCGGGCTTGCAGAGGTCATGGCAGAAACATTCGATGTCATCGTGATTGGCGGCGGACACGCCGGCACCGAGGCCGCACTGGCCGCGGCGCGCGCGGGTGCGCGCACGCTGCTGCTGACCCACAACCTCGAGACCATCGGCCAGATGAGCTGCAATCCGGCGATCGGCGGCATCGGCAAGGGCCACCTGGTGAAGGAGATCGATGCCCTGGGGGGCGTGATGGCACGTGCGGCGGATGCCGCCGGCATCCACTTCCGCATCCTCAACCGGCGCAAGGGCCCGGCGGTGCGCGCGACCCGCGCCCAGTCCGACCGGCAGCTCTACCGCCAGGCCATTCGCCAGTTCGTGGAGGCCGAGCCGAATCTGGAGATCTTCCAGCAGCCGGTGGCCGACATCACCATGGAGGGCGATCGTGCGACCGGCGTGGTCACCGAGGCGGGGACTGCGTTCCAGGCCCACGCCGTCGTGCTGACGGTGGGGACCTTCCTCAACGGCCAGATGCATACCGGGCTGACCCAGCAGCCGGGCGGCCGCGCGGGCGATCCGCCGAGCGTGCGCCTGGCCGCGCGCCTGCGCGAGATGGCCTTTGCGGTCGGGCGCCTGAAGACCGGCACCCCGCCGCGCATCGACGGGCGCAGCGTCGACTTCGCGCGCCTCGAGGTGCAGCCGGGAGACGACCCGCGCCCGGTGTTCTCGTTCACCGGCTCGACCAGTGATCACCCGGCCCAGCGCCCCTGTCACATCGCACGCACGAGCGAGAAGACCCATGACCTGATCCGGGCGAACCTCGATCAGGCGCCGATGTATTCCGGCCAGATCGACAGCACCGGACCGCGCTACTGCCCCTCGATCGAGGACAAGGTGGTGCGCTTTGCCGACAAGACCAGCCACCAGGTCTTCGTCGAGCCGGAAGGGCTGACCACGCACGAGCTCTACCCGAACGGGATCTCCACCTCCCTGCCGTATGCGATCCAGGTGCCGCTGGTGCAGAGCATCGAGGGATTCGAGCACGCGCGCATTACTCGTCCGGGCTACGCGATCGAGTACGACTACTTCGACCCGCGCGGCCTGCGCCCGTCGCTGGCCACGCGCGAGGTGGCCAATCTGTTCTTCGCCGGGCAGATCAACGGCACCACCGGATATGAAGAGGCCGCGGCGCAAGGCCTGGTCGCCGGGCTCAATGCCGCCCGCCTGACCCGGGACGCCGAACCCTGGATCCCGCAGCGTTCCGAGGCCTACATCGGTGTGCTGATCGACGACCTGGTCACCCGCGGCACGCAGGAGCCCTACCGTATGTTCACCTCGCGCGCCGAGTACCGGTTGCTGCTGCGCGAGGACAACGCGGATCTGCGCCTGACCCCGGTCGGCCGCGAGTACGGCCTGGTCGACGATGCCCGCTGGGCACGGTTCGAGCGCCGCGCCGCGGCGATCGAGTCGGAGATGACCCGCCTGGCCCAGACCCGACCGGACCGCGATCAGCGTAGCCGCCCGGCCCTGGTCGAGCTCCTCGGCAAGGCCCCGGACCCGGATGCGACCCTGCTCGATCTGCTGCGCCGGCCCGAAGCCAGCTACGACGCCCTGATGCAGGCGCTCCCGGAACTGGATACGGGCTGCACGCCGGACGTGCGCGAGCAGGCGGAGATCCAGGCCCGGTACGCCGGCTACATCGAGCGCCAGCAGGCCGAGATCGAGCGCCAGGCCAGCGCCGAGCAGACGGCCCTGCCGGACGGTCTCGACTACGACCGGGTCCACGGCCTGTCCAACGAGATCCGCCAGAAGCTGGCCGAATTCCGTCCGCATACCCTGGCCCAGGCCCAGCGCATTCCCGGCGTGACCCCGGCCGCGCTCTCGGCCCTGGCCGTACACCTAAGGACACACTGATCCATGTACACCCTCGCGTTGGTACCCCAGGTTTTCCGAGACCAGGCGCGGCGCGCAGCGGGTAGTGGTTCTACCCGCCCGTTTCTGATGGATTCGGGGTGCAACGCAGGATCCGAAAACCTGGGGTGCCAACCCCGAAGGGGCTCGGCCGCCCGTTGGTATCAGAAACGGGCGCGCGCACGGCGTTGCGGCTCCCTTGTGCAGAATGACTGCACGGCGGTCACCGCGCCTTGTTGGCACGCAAAAGCGACTCGAGCGCGAGGGTGTACATGGATCAGTGTGTCCTTGGAGCAGCGCGCCAGTGGCGAGTGAGGACTGGGGGGCGCGGCTCGCGTCCTGTGCCGATGCCTGGGACCTGGATGCCCGCGCCCGCGAGGTGCTGGCGACCTACCTCGCCGAGCTCCAGCGCTGGAACCGGGTGCACAACCTTACCGCGGTGCGCGATCCCGCCTTGCTGATTCCACGTCACGTACTCGACAGCCTGACCCTGCGCCCGTATCTTCAGGGCGAGCGCGTGCTCGACGTGGGCACCGGGGCCGGGCTCCCGGGATTCATCCTGGCCGCGACCGAACGCGAGCGCGACTTCTGTCTGCTGGACAGCGCGGCCAAACGCATCCGCTTCCTGCGTAACGTGATCGGCCTGACCGGTCTGGCGAACGCCGAGGCGATCCACGCGCGCATCGAGGACTTCCACCCCGAGGCGCCGTACACCACCGTGCTGTCGCGGGCGTTCAAGGCGCCGGCCGAGATGCTCGCGCGGGTCGCACACACCGTGGCGCCCGGGGGCCGGGTGCTGGCCATGCTCGGCCAGAGGTGGGTGGTCGAAGACCCCCTGCCGGCCCCCTGGACGTACCGCCGGGTGGATCCGGTTACCATTCCCGGCGAGGTGGCCGAGCGCCACGTTGCCATTATCGAGAGAACCTGAGCCGTGACCGATACACTGGCGATCACCAATCAGAAGGGCGGGGTCGGCAAGACCACCACCTGCGTCAACCTGGCCGCATCGCTGGCGCGCCTGGGCAAGCGCGTACTGGTGGTGGACATGGACCCCCAGGGCAATGCCACCACCGGCTCCGGCGTGGACAAGCATGCCGACGACCCCACCTCCTGCGAAGTGCTGCTGGGCCAGGCCACGGTCGCAGAGGCCGCCCACCGCGTGGAGGCCGGCTACGACCTGGTCCCGTCGAACGGCGACCTGACCGTGGCCGAGGTCCGGCTGATGGAGGCCGATCGCCGCGAATACCGCCTGCAGGATGCGCTGGGCGCGGCCGCGGCGAACTACGATCACATCCTGGTCGACTGCCCGCCGTCGCTGAACCTGCTTACCGTCAATGGCCTGGTCGCCGCCGACGGCGTCGTGATCCCGATGCAGTGCGAGTACTACGCCCTCGAGGGCCTGACCGCCCTGATGCGCACCATCGAGAGCATCCAGCGCGGGCCCAACCCGAAGCTGCGCATCTCCGGTCTGCTGCGCACCATGTTCGATCCGCGCAACCGCCTGTCCGGGGACGTCTCCGAACAGCTGACCGGCCATTTCGGCGACCGCGTGTTCCGCACCGTGATCCCGCGCAACATCCGCCTGGCCGAGGCCCCCAGTTTTGGCCAGCCGGCCTTGTTGTATGATGCCTCCTCGCGCGGCGCGGTGGCCTACCTGGCCCTGGCCGGCGAGATGTTGCGGCGCTGACGCCGCCCGTCCCCCCAACCGACTGTCTGCAGGAACGATCGACCATGGCGAAACGTGGACTGGGCCGCGGCCTCGATGCCCTCCTCTCCGGCGCCCAGGCCGGCGGCGACGAAGCCGACAGCCTGGATCAACTCCCGATCGAGCAGATCCGGCGTGGCAAGTACCAGCCGCGCGTGCATATGGCCGAGGCCGCCCTGGCGGAACTCGCGGACTCCATTCGTGCCCAGGGGATCGTGCAGCCAGTCGTCGTCCGGCGGCTGGAGGATGGCTACGAACTGATCGCCGGCGAACGCCGCTGGCGCGCGGCCCAGATCGCGGGGCTGGAGACGGTGCCGGCGGTGGTGCGCGACATCCCCGACCAGGCCGCCGCCGCGATGGCCCTGATCGAGAACATCCAGCGCGAGGACCTGAACCCGCTGGAGGAGGCACAGGCGATCCGGCGCCTGATCGGGGAGTTCGAGATGACCCACCAGGCCGCGGCCGATGCCGTGGGCCGTTCGCGCACCTCGGTGACCAACCTGCTGCGCCTGCTGGAACTCCACGACAGCGTGAAGGAACACGTCAACGAGGGCCGCCTGGAAATGGGCCATGCGCGCTGCCTGCTCGCTGTTCCCCTCGACGATCAGCCGGGGGTTGCCGCCACCGTGGTCAAGCGCGGCCTTTCCGTACGCGCGACCGAACAATTGGTGAAGAAGGTCCTGGCCGCCACCCCGGAGCCGAAGAAGGACACCGGACCCTCGCCCGAAGTCCGGCAACTGGAAAGCCGCCTGTCCGACCAGCTCGGCGCCCCGGTGCAGGTGCGCTACAACCGCCAGGGCAAGGGCCGCCTGGTCATCGAGTACAACAGCCTCGACGAGCTCGACGGGATCCTCGAACACATCCAGTAGAGGCCGCGGACTCCCCGCGCCAATCCTCCCGGCAACGCCGTCCGCGCGCCCCGCCCGCACCGGGCCCAAACCCCTGCTTACAGCCCCATAACGGTTTGACCTAATAGAAGGGCGCTCTTATACTACGCGCACTTTTTGGGAGAGGGGTGGGTGTGCCCATCCGCTGAATGACACCGCGACGCTTCAGACACGCCTTACAATCGCTGGGTCTGCAGCTCGCCTTAACGCTGATTCTGTCGGGCCTGCTTCTGGCCCTGTTCCCCCCGATCGTGGCGATCTCGGCCGCGGTGGGCGGCATGACCGCGACCCTCGGCAACGCCGTGGCCGCGGTCGTCGTGTTTCGGCCCTATCGAGCCGATCAGGTGGGCTCGCTGACCGCCCGCATGATGGGCGCCCAGCTGGGACGACTGGCAATCATCGCGGTGGCATTCGGGGTGGCGTTCGCTTACCTGGACGAGCCGGACCTACCGGCCCTGTTCGGCATCTTCCTCCTGGTGCACCTGGCCCCCCTGTGGTGGCTGCACCGGGTTTCTGATCAAGCAATGACGAGATAACTGCATGGCTTCAGAAAGCGAACTGCCCACGATGGAAGAGCACATTGCTCACCATCTCACGAACCTCACCTTCGGGCTCCACCCCGAGAACGGACTGAGCTTCGCCTCGACCAGCACCGAAGCCGCCGAGATGGGCTTCTGGGCGATCCATGTCGACTCCATGCTCTGGTCGATCGGTCTGGGTCTGCTGTTTCTCCTGACGTTCCGCGCAGCGGCCAAGAAGGTCACCGCCGGCGTCCCGGGCGGCTGGCAGAACTTCGTCGAAATGACCATGGACTTCGTCAACGACAACGTCCGTGGTTCCTTCAAGCACAAGAACGACATGGTCGCGCCGCTCGCGCTGACCATCTTTGTCTGGATCTTCCTGCTCAACCTGATGGACCTGGTGCCGGTGGATCTGCTGCCGCACATCGCCTATCTGCTGGGCATCCCGTACTTCAAGATCGTGCCCACCACGGATATCAACGTGACCGCCGGCCTCGCGCTGGGCGTGTTTATCCTGATCATCTACTACTCGCTGAAGATCAAGGGCCCGGTCGGCTTCATCAAGGAACTCACGGGTATCCCGTTCCAGACCAACATCGTGTTCCTGAAGCCGATCTTCTGGACGATCAACTTCGTCCTGGAGTTCATCAACCTGCTGGCCAAGCCGGCCTCGCTCGCCCTGCGACTGTTCGGCAACCTCTACGCCGCGGAGATGATCTTCATCCTGATCGGCGTGATGTACTCCGCGGGCCTGATCCTGGGTCTGGCCGGCGGCGTGCTGCATGTCGGCTGGGCGATCTTCCACATCCTCGTGGTGCCGCTGCAGGCCTTCATCTTCATGGTGCTGACCGTCGTCTATCTGGACATGGCGTACAGCGAAGACCACTGATTCCGATCTTCCTACTCAACTGACTGTTTCAACACTCGACTGGAGATACAAAAATGGAAATGGCAAACGCTCTGATCGTTCTGGCTGGCTCTCTGCTCCTGGGTCTGGCCGCTGTCGGCGCCGCGATCGGCGTGGGCACCCTGGGTGGTCGCTTCCTGGAAGGCGCCGCGCGTCAGCCGGAACTGATCCCGATGCTGCGTACCCAGTTCTTCATCGTCATGGGTCTGACCGACGCCGTGCCGATGATCGGTGTGGGTATCGGCCTGTACGTTCTGTTCGCCCTGGGCTAAGAGGCTGACCGAGTCCCGAGGATCCCTCACACTCGTCAACCCGAGGTAGCAGGATGAATATCAATCTGACCATCATCGGCCAGCTGCTCGCGTTCAGCGTCTTCGTGTGGTTCACGATGCGCTACGTCTGGCCGCCCATGTCCAACGCCCTGGAAGAGCGTCGCAAGAAGATTGCCGACGGTCTCGCCGCAGCGGAGCGCGGCGAGAAAGAGCAGGAGCTCGCCCAGGAGCGTGCGACCGAGGTGATCAAGGAAGCCAAGCAGCAGGCCAACGAGATCGTCGCCTCCGCCCAGAAGCGTGCCAACGATCTGGTCGAGGAGAGCAAGACCACGGCCCGCGAGGAAGGCGACCGCATCAAGGAAGCGGCGCAATCCGAAATCGAGCAGGAGCTCAATCGCGCGAAGGAAGAGCTGCGCAAGCAGGTCTCCGAACTGGCGGTTGCCGGCGCCGAGCAGATCCTGGCCAAGGAGATTGACGCCAAGGCCCACGGCGATCTGCTCAAGAAGCTCGCGGCCAAGCTCTAAGGAGACGTTATGTCAGACCTGATTTCGGTCGCCCGACCCTACGCCCGCGCGGCATTCGAGCGGGCCCGCGAGGCCAAGGATCTCGCCGGCTGGGCCGAGCAGCTCGAGTTGCTGGCGGCGATCGCCAGCGACTCGCAGATGCACAGTCTCCTCTCCAACCCGCGGCTCCCGCGTGCCGATCGCGCCCAGCTGGTGCTGGACGTGGCCGGTGACAAGGTCGGTGCCGAGGCCGGCAATCTGGTGCGCCTGCTGGCGGAGAACGGCCGCCTGCCGGCCCTGCCCGCCGTCCGTGACGCCTTCGAGGAACTCAAGGCCGCCGCGGAACAGCGCGTGCACGCCGATGTCACCGCCTTCCGCAAGCTCACGCAGGCGCAGGAGAAAGAGATCCACGACGCCCTGGTCAAGGGCCTGGGCTGCGAAGTCGATCTCGAATGCTCAGTCGACAGCTCCCTGCTGGGGGGCGCCATCATCCGCGCCGGCGACCTGGTAATCGACGGCTCCGTGCGAGGCCAGCTGAACCGCCTGGCTGCCAATTTGAGTCGCTAAGAGGATATTTAACATGCAACTGAATCCCTCCGAGATCAGTGATCTGATCAAACAGCGCATCGAGAAATTCGATGCCTCCTCCGAGGCCTCCAACGAGGGCACCGTGGTCAGCCTGACCGACGGTATCGCGCGTGTGCACGGCCTGGGTGACGTCATGCAGGGCGAGATGCTCGAGTTCCCCGAGGACACCTTCGGCATGGCGCTCAACCTCGAGCGCGACTCCGTCGGCGTCGTGATCCTGGGTGACTACAAGCACATCAAGGAAGGCGACACGGTCAAGTGCACCGGCCGCATCCTCGAGGTCCCGGTGGGCGAGGCCCTGCTCGGTCGCGTGGTGGACTCCCTGGGTCGCCCGATCGACGGCAAGGGCCCGGTGAACACCGACGTGACCAGCCCGATCGAAAAGATCGCCCCGGGCGTTATCGAACGCCAGTCCGTCGACCAGCCGCTGCAGTCCGGCATCAAGGCGATCGACGCCATGGTTCCGGTCGGCCGCGGCCAGCGCGAGCTGATCATCGGCGACCGTCAGACCGGCAAGACCGCCGTGGCGATCGACGCGATCATCAACCAGAAGGACTCCGGCGTTAAGTGTATCTACGTCGCCGTGGGCCAGAAGGCCTCGTCGGTTGCGTCCGTGGTGGCCAAGCTGGAAGAGGCCGGCGCGATGGAGAACACCATCATCGTCGCCGCCAACGCCTCCGAGTCGGCCGCGATGCAGTTCATCGCCCCGTATGCCGGCTGCGCGATGGGCGAGTACTTCCGCGACCGTGGCGAAGACGCCCTGATCGTCTACGACGACCTGACCAAGCAGGCCTGGGCCTACCGTCAGGTCTCCCTGCTGCTGCGCCGCCCGCCGGGCCGCGAAGCCTATCCGGGCGACGTCTTCTACCTGCATTCGCGTCTGCTGGAGCGGGCCTCCCGCGTGAACGCCGAGTACGTGGAAGAAAAGACCAACGGCGAGGTGAAGGGCCAGACCGGTTCGCTGACCGCGCTGCCGATCATCGAGACCCAGGCCGGCGACGTGTCCGCGTTCGTGCCGACCAACGTGATCTCGATCACCGACGGCCAGATCTTCCTCGAGACCGACCTGTTCAACTCGGGTATCCGTCCGGCGATCAACGCCGGTCTGTCGGTCTCCCGCGTGGGTGGTTCGGCGCAGACCAAGATCATCAAGAAGCTCGGTGGTGGCGTGCGTCTGGCGCTGGCCCAGTATCGCGAGCTGGCGGCATTCTCGCAGTTTGCCTCCGATCTGGACGAACTGACCCGCAAGCAGCTGGATCGCGGCAAGCGCGTGACCGAGCTGATGAAGCAGGGTCAGTACCAGCCGATGTCCATTGGCGAGATGGCCTTCTCCCTGTATGCCGCGAACGAGGGCTACCTCGACGACGTCGAGGCGGAAAAGGTCGTGAGCTTCGAAAAGGAACTGATCGCCTATGCGCGTTCCTCGCAGAAGGAGCTCCTGGACGAAATCAACAGCACTGGCGACTACAACGACTCCATCCAGGAAAAGCTGAAGAAGGCCCTGGAAGAGTTCAAGGCCAAGCACAGCTGGTAACGGGAGCACGCAATGGCGGGCACTAAGGAGATTCGGACGCAGATCAAGAGTATCCAGAATACTCAGAAGATCACCAAGGCGATGGAGATGGTCGCCGCGTCCAAGATGCGCAAGGCCCAGGACCGTATGGAAGAGTCCCGGCCCTACGCGCAGAAGATCCACGACGTGATCGGTCACGTCGCCATGGCGAATGCCGAGTACAAGCATCCGTTCATGGTTGAGCGCGAAGTGAAGCGCGTGGCGCTGATCATCGTGTCGACCGATCGCGGCCTCTGCGGCGGGTTGAATACCAACCTGTTCAAGAAGGCTGTCGGCGAGATGCGCCGGTACCGCGACGAGGGTGTCGAGGTCGATCTCTGCGTGGTGGGCAACAAGGCGCTGCAGTTCTTCAAGCGCCTTGGCGGCAACATCGTGGCCGAAGCCAAGGATCTCGGTGACCGTCCGCACATCAACGACCTGATCGGGTCGATCAAGGTGGTGCTGGACAACTTCCGCGACGGCAAGGTGGACCGCGTCGTGCTGCTGGAGAACAAGTTCGTCAACACGATGACGCAGCAGCCCGAGGTGACCCAGCTGCTGCCGACGGCGCCGAGCCGGGACGAATCGCTCAAGCACCACTGGGATTACATCTACGAGCCCGACACGCATCCGGTGATGGATACGCTGCTCGAGCGCTATGTCGAGTCCCTGATCTACCAGGCGGTGGTCGAGAACGTGGCCTGCGAAATGGCCGCGCGCATGGTGGCGATGAAGTCCGCCTCCGACAACGCCGGCACGATGATCAAGGACCTGCAGCTCGTCTACAACAAGGCGCGCCAGGCCGCGATCACCCAGGAGATCTCCGAGATCGTCAGCGGCGCGGCCGCGGTCTAGCGCCCGCCGTCACGTATCGGTCGACTCGGCACGAATTACGACTTACGAGGATGAACAAATGAGTTCTGGAAAGATTGTCGAAATCATCGGCGCCGTCGTGGATGTGGAGTTCCCCCACGGCGAAGTGCCCAAGGTCTACGACGCCCTGACCCTGGAAAACGGCCTGACCCTGGAAGTCCAGCAGCAGCTGGGTGACGGTGTCGTGCGCACGATCGCCATGGGGACCACCGAGGGTGTGAAGCGTCAGACCCCGGTCACCGCGACCGGCAAGCCGATCTCCGTGCCGGTCGGCAAGGGGACTCTGGGCCGCGTGATGGACGTCCTCGGTCGTCCGGTGGACAACGCCGGCGACGTGGAGGCCCAGGAGACCTGGTCGATCCACCGCGCCGCCCCGACCTTCGACGAGCAGGCGGGCTCCACCGAGCTGCTGGAAACCGGCATCAAGGTCATCGATCTGCTGTGCCCCTTCGCGAAGGGCGGCAAGGTCGGCCTGTTCGGCGGCGCCGGCGTGGGCAAGACCGTCAACATGATGGAGCTGATCCGCAACATCGCGATCGAGCACTCCGGTTATTCGGTGTTTGCCGGCGTGGGCGAGCGTACTCGTGAAGGGAACGACTTCTATCACGAGATGAAGGACTCCAACGTCCTCGACAAGGTGGCCCTGGTCTACGGCCAGATGAACGAGCCGCCGGGCAACCGTCTGCGCGTCGCGCTGACCGGTCTCACCATGGCCGAGTTCTTCCGTGACGAAGGCCGCGACGTGCTGATGTTCATCGACAACATCTACCGCTACACCCTGGCCGGGACCGAGGTCTCCGCGCTGCTGGGTCGTATGCCGTCCGCGGTGGGTTACCAGCCGACCCTGGCGGAAGAGATGGGTGTGCTGCAGGAGCGCATCACCTCAACCAAGAAGGGTTCGATCACTTCCATCCAGGCCGTCTACGTGCCGGCGGATGACTTGACCGACCCGTCCCCGGCCACGACCTTTGCGCACCTGGATGCGACCGTCGTGCTGTCGCGCCAGATCGCCGAGCTGGGGATCTACCCGGCGGTGGATCCGCTGGATTCCACCTCGCGCCAGCTGGACCCGCAGATCATTGGCCAGGAGCACTACGACACCGCCCGTGCGGTGCAGGGTACCCTGCAGCGCTACAAGGAGCTGAAGGACATCATCGCGATCCTCGGGATGGACGAGCTGTCGGAAGACGACAAGCTGGTCGTGGCCCGCGCGCGCAAGATCCAGCGCTACCTGTCGCAGCCGTTCTTCGTGGCCGAGGTCTTCACCGGGGCGCCCGGCAAGTACGTGTCCCTGAAGGACACCATCCGTGCGTTCAAGGCGATCGTCGACGGTGAATACGACCACCTGCCGGAGCAGGCCTTCTACATGGTCGGCACCATCGAGGAAGCCGTCGAGAAGGCCGAGAAGCTCGGCTAAGGAGCAAGGCGTTATGCCCATGAATATGCATGTGGATGTGGTCAGTGCGGAGGAGTCCATCTACTCCGGTACGGCCCTGATGATCGCCGCGCCCGCCGAAGGTGGCGAGGTCGGCGTATATGCCGGGCATACCCAGATGCTCGCCCGGCTCAATCCGGGCGAACTGCGCATCCAGGAAAAGGAAGGCGCCGAGCCGCAGCCGGTGTTCGTCTCCGGCGGCATCCTCGAGGTCCAGCCCTACCACGTAACCGTCCTCGCGGACACCGCAGTGCGGGCCAAGGACCTCGACGAGGCCGAGGCCCTGGAGGCCAAGAAGCGCGCGGAGGAGGCCCTGGAGAATTCCAAGGCCGACTTCGACTACGCCAAGGCTCAGGCGGAACTGGTCGAGGCGGCCGCGCGCCTGCAGATGATCCAGAAGCTGCGCCGGAAATAATCCGGCGAATTGCGACGGATGACCTACCCCAAGGGCCAACCATCTCGGTTGGCCCTTTATCATTGCAGCCATGCCTGAAATGACACCCCTCCATCTCGTGGTACTGGCCGCCGGCAAGGGCACGCGCATGCGTTCGCGCAAGCCGAAGGTCCTGCAGCCCCTCGCCGGCCGGCCCCTCCTTGCACATGTCCTCGACCGCGCGGCCGCGCTGGACGCCGCCGCCTGCCACCTCGTGGTGAGCCACCAGCAGGAACGCGTGCGCGCCGCGTTCGCGGAATCGACGCTGCCCCTCGACTGGATCGATCAGGGTGAGCCCCGCGGCACGGGACACGCGGTGTTTCGCGCGCTGGAACATGTCCCCGAGGCAGCGCGCGTGCTGGTGACCTACGGCGATGTGCCGCGGATCCCGGTCGCCGACCTCGAGGCCTGCGCGGCGGGCGATGGGGTGACCGTGCTCGCCGCGCGTGTTGCCGATCCCGGGGGCTACGGGCGCCTGATCCTGGCCCCGGACGGCGCCCTCGAGCGAATCGTCGAGGACAAGGAGGCGTCGATCGACGAACGGGCCGTGGATCTGATCAATACCGGGGTCCTGGCCGCGCCGGCGGGCGATCTGCGCCGTTGGCTGGCTGCCTGCGAGCCGGCACCGGGTGGCGCGCGCGAGTGGTACCTGACCGACGTGGTCGCCGCGGCCCGCGCCGACGGATCCGCGGTCACGGTTGCCGAGAGTCGGGATCCGGCCGCGGTGCTCGGCGTGAACGATCGCGCCCAGCTGGCCGTCCAGGAACGGCTCTACCAGAAGGCGCAGGCCGCCGACATGATGCGCGACGGCCTGGCACTGGCCGATCCCGACCGTGTCGATGTCCGAGGCGTTCTCACCTTCGGGCAGGACTGCACCCTGGACGTGAACGTCGTGATCGAGGGCACGGTCACGCTGGCGGATGATGTCTACATTGGCCCCGGCTGCGTGCTGCGCGACTGCCAGATCGGGTCGGGCACGCAGATCGCGGCGCACAGCATCCTCGAGGGGGTGCGGGTGGACGCGGATGCCCGGATCGGGCCGTTTGCGCGCATCCGGCCGGGCACGGTTCTCGGCACGGGCGCGCGGGTCGGCAACTTTGTGGAGATGAAGAACGCCACCCTCGGTCCGGGAGCGAAGGCGAATCACCTGACGTATGTCGGTGATGCCCGGGTGGGCGCGGGCGCGAACCTGGGCGCCGGCACCATCACGTGCAATTATGACGGGGCCAACAAGCACCACACCGAGATCGGCGAACGGGCCTTTATCGGCTCGAACACCGCGCTCGTGGCGCCCATCCGCATCGGCGATGATGCCACTGTGGGTGCCGGGTCCACCCTGTCCGACGACGTCGAGCCGGGTGCCCTGGCGCTCACGCGCGCCCGGCCCCGCACCATCCGCGACTGGCCGCGTCCGAAGAAGACCAGCAAGAACAAGGAGAGCTAACCCATGTGCGGTCTGGTGGCAGGCATCGGCGAGCGCAACCTGGTCCCCGTCCTGGTGGAAGGGCTTCACCGCCTGGAGTACCGGGGCTACGACTCCGCCGGCGTAGCGGTGGTGAACGACGGGGCGGTTGCGGACATCCGCGCCATCGGCAAGGTGGCGGCGCTGGAGCAGCGCATCGACGCCGCCGGCCTGCAGGGGCGCGTGGGCATCGCCCACACCCGCTGGGCCACACACGGTGCCCCGAGCGAGGAGAATGCCCACCCCCATCGCTCGCGGGATGGCCGCGTGGCGATCGTGCACAACGGCATCATCGAGAACCATGCGGACCTGCGCTCGCGACTGGACGCAGCGGGCTGGCCCTGCGTGTCGGCGACCGACAGCGAGGTCATCGCCCACCGGCTGGAACAGGCGCTGGAGGCCGGTGCCACCCCGCGAGAGGCGATGCGCAGCACCTGCGCCGAGCTCCAGGGGGCCTACGCCATCGCCGCGGTGTTCGCGGACTTCCCCGACGAGCTGATCGTCGCCCGCTCCGGGAGCCCGGTGCTGCTCGGCCTGGGGATTGGCGAGACCTTTGCCGCCTCCGACGTGCAGGCCCTGCTCCCGGTGACCCAGCGCTTTGTCGACCTCGAGGACGGCGACATCGCCCGTCTGACCCGCGCCGGCGTCGAGGTCGAGGATGCGCGCGGGGCCCCGGTCGAGCGCGGCATCCGCGAGAGTCGGTGCCAGGTGAACGTCGCAGACCGTGGCGAATACCGGCATTTCATGCTCAAGGAGATCTACGAGCAGCCCCACGCCCTCGAGGAGACGTTGTCCGGTCGCCTCGGCGAAGCGGCCATCCTCGAAAACATCCTCGGCCCGGGCAGTGACGAACGGCTCGCCGCCGTCGCCGCCGTCCAGATCGTGGCCTGCGGCACCAGCTATCACGCCGGCATGGTCGCGGCCCACTGGATCGAGGAGCACCTGGGCCTGCCGGCGCGGGTGGAGGTCGCCAGCGAGTACCGCTACCGCCGCCATGTCCTCGCCCCCGGCACGCTGCTTGTGGTGATCTCCCAGTCCGGTGAGACAGCCGACACCCTCGCGGTGCTGCGCCAGTCCCAGGAGGAGCCGTTCCTCGCCCGCCTGGCCATCTGCAATGTCCCCGAGAGCACCATGGCGCGCGCGGCCGACCTGATCCTGATGACGCACGCCGGCCCGGAGATCGGTGTCGCCTCCACCAAGGCCTTCACCACCCAGCTCGCCGCCCTGGGGATCCTGGTCCTGCTGCTGGGTCAGGTCGCGACGGCCGCCCGGATGCCGGCCAGCGACCGTGCCGCCGCTGTCGCGGCCCTGCGGGGTCTGCCGGATCAGGTCGCGCGGATCCTCGCCCTGGACACCCCCATCGCGCGGATCGCCGAGGACCTGCTGGAACGCCAACACGCCCTGTTCCTGGGCCGGGGCGCGTATTTCCCGATCGCCCTGGAGGGTGCCCTCAAGCTGAAGGAGATCTCCTACATCCACGCCGAGGCCTATCCCTCGGGCGAGCTGAAACACGGCCCGCTGGCCCTGGTCGATACGGAGATGCCGGTGATCGCGGTCGCCCCGGACGACGCCCAGCTGGAAAAGCTCTCCAGCAACCTGCAGGAGGTTCGGGCGCGGGGCGGGCAGCTGATCGTGATCGGCGAATCCAGCGCCGCACGGGCGCTGGCCCCGGAAGACACCTGGATCGGCCTCCCGCAGAACGAGGCCCTCAGTCCCTGGCTGGCGCCGGTCCTGTTCACCATCCCGCTGCAGTTGCTCGCCTATCACACGGCCGTGCTGAAGGGCACCGACGTGGACCAGCCGCGCAACCTCGCGAAGTCGGTCACCGTCGAATAACGCGCCGCGCCAAACCGCTCGTTCCATCAGGAAACGCTTGTATTCGCGCCCCGGGTCGGCTAGATTCGGGCGCGCTTGAACAATCTGTCACAGGAGTCCCTCATGGATCAGCAAGAGCTCAACAACCGCTGCGTCACCCTGTTCCAGTCCCCGCGCATCCAGACCAAGCTCTGGAACCCGCGCATGTTCTGGGAAGTGGGCCGCAAGCTGAACACCACCCCGGACGAACTGACCCAGCCGAAGGTCGACCTGTGCGAGCTGGAAGTGATGCTCTCCGCTGCCGCCTACGAGCCGTCGCAGTGTGCCGACAACCTGAACCAGCGCGAGGCCGGCCGTGCCGACTTCATCCGTCGCGCGGTCCAGTCCGGCCAGCGTCCGTTCCTGCGCCGCGCGGCCTGATCCGCGCCCGCAGCGAACCCCGCGCTGTCCCTGGAGACCCGGCCCTGTGCCGGGTCTCTTCGTTTCCGGCCCCGCAAACCATTTTGGTCACCACAGAGCACACACAGGACACGGAGAAAGTACGGAGGGGCTTGGAGCGAATCCCTTCGTCGGGCCGCCGGCGCGGCCACGGCATCCGCAGCACGCGAGCCGGGACCTTCTCTGTGTCCTCTGGGCCCTCTGTGGTGCTATCGCCCTTCTTCGTGCCTTCGTGCACTTCGTGGTGCAACCCGCCCTTGCCCTCTGGTTCCGTCGCCCGTCGCGTCGCGGGTTACTGGCCACGGGCCTCCAGCCAGAAGGTGACCGGCCCGTCGTTGGTCAGGCTCACCTGCATGTCCGCGCCGAAGCGACCACTGGCCACCGGTGCGTGGCGTTCCCCGGCCCGCCGCACCAGATAGTCGAACAGTGCCGCCCCGTGTTCCGGGGTGGCGGATCCCGAGAAGCTCGGGCGCATCCCCTTGCGGGTGTCGGCCGCGAGGGTGAACTGCGGCACCAGCAGCAGCCCGCCCCCGGTCTCGGTCAGGCTCCGGTTCATCCGCCCCTCGGCGTCGGCGAAGACCCGGTAGCCCAGCAACCGGTCCAGCATGCGCTCTGCGCCCGCCTCGGTGTCATTCGGCTCCACCGCGACCAGCGCGAGCAACCCCGGCCCGATGGTCCCGACCGCCTCCCCGTCGATCGCGACCCGGCCCTCGGTGACGCGCTGGATCACCGCGATCACGCGCGCGCTCCCCCGGTCCCGGGCTCCACCTGCCCCGCCAGGTCGGCGGCCAGCCGGTCGGTCGCGGCCACCAGGCGGCGCAGGATCCCGGGCTCGGCGGCCGAATGGCCCGCATCCGGCACGATGTCCAGCTGCGCCTGTGGCCAGGCCCGGTGCAGCGCCACCGCCTGGTTGACCGGACAGACCACGTCATAGCGCCCGTGCACCAGCGTCCCGGGGATCCCCGTCAGCCGCCCGGCGTCGCGCAGCAGCTGGTCCGGCTCGAGGAAGGTGTCGTGTTTGAAATAGTGGCACTCCAGCCGCGCGAGGCTGACCGCGACGTCCGGGTCCTCGAAGTGGGCAATGACATCGGGGTTCGGCACCAGACAGGATGTACGCCCCTCCCAGCCCGACCAGGCCCGGGCCGCGGCCTCGCGCACCGGGCGTTCCGGCGAGGTAAGCCGCCGGTAGTAGGCGCCCACCATATCGTCGCGCTCGGTCTCGGGGATCTGAGCCTCGTACTCGGCCCAGGCCTCGGGGAACAGACGGTCGGCCCCGGACTGGTAGAACCACTGGATATCCTGCGGCCGGCACAGGAAGATCCCGCGCAGCACCAGGCCCAGCACCCGCTCCGGATGCGTCTCGGCGTAGGCCAGGCCGAGGGTGGAGCCCCAGGACCCCCCGAATACCACCCAGCGCTGGATCCCCAGGTGCTCGCGCAGGCGCTCGATGTCCGCGACCACGTGCCAGGTGGTGTTCGCCTCCAGACCGGCATGCGGGGTCGAGCGCCCGCAGCCCCGCTGGTCGAACAGCACGATCCGGTAGCGTTCCGGGTCGTAGAAGCGCCGGTGCCAGCCCTCGCAGCCCGAGCCCGGTCCGCCATGCAGGAATACCACCGGGATCCCGTCGGGATTGCCGCACTCCTCGAAGTAGAGTTCGTGGCCGTCGCCGACCGCCAGGCGGCCCATCCCGTGGGGTTCGATCTCGGGGTACAGTGCGTCCATCAGGGGTCTCCGGCCAAAACCCCGAGTGTCGCCAAAAAGTCCCGCGGGCGAAAGACTACTCCGGGTCGTCGATCACCCGCCCGCGGTAGACCCGGCGTTTGTGGGTGGGCCGGCCCCCTGCGGATGGCGCCGCGTCGGTCCCGGCGGGCGGCTCACGCCGCGGCGCGTGCAGATACCCCGACCCTTCGAGCTGGCTGCGCAGGGTCAGCGCCGCGGCCTGCACCAGGCTCGACTGCGAGCGCGCCGCATAATCCAGAATGGTCTCCATGAAGTCCGGGTCACTGACCGACAGCCGGGCCACTGCGGGGAATTCGGCCCGCATGTTCCGCCGCAGTTCGGCGGCCAGGCTGAGGCTCTTGCGGTCGTGCATGGGGGTCCCCGGTGGACATGGGTGTTCCCGAGCTCATGCAAACCCAATGCCACGGCGGGACCCGCCGCGCAGGCCCAGCGTGCGCCCCGGTCGCCGCGATCCCGCACCGCGATCCCGCACCCTGGCGGCGCAACGCTTGCCCGGCCACGGTGCATGCGCGGCCCGCTGCGCCCCAAAGCCTGGCGTGCCCTCTCCCCGGATTGGCATGCCGGTGCTTGCGTGCCGGGCGGCGGCGGCCTATGTTGCGGCCCCATGGAGACACCCGCCGTTCCCGCCTCGATTCGCCGCCTCGCCGGCCGCGCCATCGCCGACTTCGACATGGTGCGCGAGGGCGATCGCATCCTCGTCGGCCTGTCCGGCGGCAAGGATTCCCTGACCCTGCTGTGGCTGCTGCACAACCTCGCACGCCGGGCCCCGGTGCACTTCGAGGTCGGCGCGGTCACCATCAATCCGGAGATCGAGGGCTTCGAGCCGCAGCGCCTGCTGGACTATCTCGCCGCCTACGGCATTCCCTATCACTTCGTGTCCGAGCCGATCGCCGAGCTGGCCGACGCGCACATGGACAACGACTCGTTCTGTTCCTTCTGCTCGCGCATGAAGCGCGGCCTGATGTATCGCACCGCGCGGGAACACGGCTACAACGTGCTGGCGCTGGGCCAGCATCTGGACGATCTCGCCGAGAGCTTCATGATGAGCGCGTTCCACGGCGGCCAGTTGCGCACCATGAAGGCCCACTACGCGATCGATGCAGGCGACCTGCGGGTGATCCGCCCGCTGGTCTACGTACGCGAGCGCCAGACGCGGGACTTTGCCGAGGCCGCCGGGCTGCCGGTGATCCTCGACAACTGCCCCGCCTGCTTCGCGATGCCCACCCAGCGCGAGCACATGAAACAGCTCCTGGCGCAGGAGGAGGCGCAGCACCCGCGCTTGTTCCGCAACCTGCGCACGACCCTCAAGCCGCTGATGACCGAAGGCGGCATTCCCCCGCGCGAGCCGCCATCCGCGACCATCGAACCCGAAGCCCCCGAACATGGCCCGACGTCGGCATCTGCGTGATCGCCTGATCGGGGGTGGCCTGCGTCTGCTCGCGCGCCTCCCGCTGCGGGTCAACCACGCCCTGGGCGGCCTGGTGGGGGCGCTGGTCTGGTACCTGCCGACCCGCTCGGCGCGCATCACCCGAATCAACCTGGCGCTGTGCTTTCCGGACAAGGACCCGGCCTGGCGCCGGCGCGTCGGACGGCGTTCCCTGATGGGCATGGGCCGTGCCCTGACCGAGTCCCCCTGGCTGTGGCAGGCACGCCCGGAGACGCTGGAGGCGCTGGCGGTCCAGCCGCCGCACTACGCGCGCCTGCGCGACCGTGCCGCCGGCCGTGCCCTGTTCCTGTGCGCCCCGCATCTCGGATCCTGGGAGTTCGCCGGTCTGCACGCCGCCCGCCACGGGCCCATGGCCACCCTGTACAGCCCGTTCAAGACGCCGGAGATCGATCGCTGGGTGCGCGAGGCCCGGGCCTCCACCGGCGCCGAGCTGGCCCCGGCCGATCGCAGCGGCCTGCGTATCCTCCAGCAGGCCCGCGATCGCGGCGCGATTATCGGCATCCTGCCGGACCAGAGTCCCAAGGGCGCCTCGGGGCAGCACGCCCCGTTCTTCGGCCGCCCGGCCCTGACCATGACCCTGCTCCCGCGCCTGCTGCGCGGGCGCGGGGATCACGTGGTCTTCCTGTTTGCCGAGCGCCTGCCCGGGGGCCGGGGCTTTCGCTATCACGAGGTCGAGGCCGGGCCGGAGGTGGCCGACCGCGACTTCACCCGCGCGGCCGCGGCGATCAACGCCCATGTGGAGACGCTGGTGCGGCGCTGCCCCGAACAGTACAACTGGGCCTACAAGCGCTTCCACCCGCCGCCCGAGGGCTGGCCGGATCCCTACCGCCCGGGGGCGCCCGAGTAACGGCGCGGCGCGGCGTCAGAGGATGTAGCGGGACAGGTCCTCGTCCTCGACCAGATCCCCCAGGCGCTGATCGACGAATTCGCGGTCCACGATCACGGCGCCGTCCACGTCCGGGGCGCGGTAGGCGACGTCCTGCAGCAGGCGTTCGAGCACGGTGTGCAGGCGGCGGGCGCCGATGTTCTCGGTGCGCGCGTTCACGTCATGGGCGATCTCGGCCAGGCGGCGCACCCCGTCCGCCTCGAAGCGCAGCTCCACGCCTTCGGTCTTCATCAGCTCGGTGTACTGCTCGGTCAGCGAGGCGGTGGGTTCGGTCAGGATGCGCACGAAGGCGTCCGCCGACAGCGCATCCAGCTCCACCCGAATGGGCAGCCGCCCCTGCAGCTCCGGCACCAGGTCGGAGGGCTTCGACAGGTGGAAGGCGCCGGAGGCAATGAACAGGATGTGGTCGGTGCGCACCATGCCCAGCTTGGTGGACACGGTGGTGCCCTCGATCAGCGGCAGCAGGTCGCGCTGCACGCCCTCGCGCGAGACCTCGCCGCCGTTCGATTTCTCGCTGCCCTTGGCGACCTTGTCGATCTCGTCGAGGAACACGATGCCGCTTTGCTCCACCCGCTCGATGGCGCGCTCCTTCAGGTCTTCCTCGTTGATCAGGCGCGCGGCCTCCTCCTCGATGAGCAGCTTGCGGGCCTCGGCGATCTTGAGCCGCCGCGAGCGGGTCTTCTGACCGCCGAGGTTCTGGAACATCGACTGCAGCTGACTGGCCATCTCCTCCATGCCCGGCGGTGTCATGATCTCCACACCCTGCGGGTTCTGCGAGACCTCGATGTCGATCTCGCGCTCGTCCATGTCGCCTTCGCGCAGGCGCTTGCGCAGCTTCTGCCGGGTCTCGCTGCCGGCGTCCTCCGGCTCGGACTCGGTGAAGCCGGCATTGCGCGGGCGCGGCAGCAGGGCGTCGAGGATGCGTTCCTCGGCGGCGTCCTCGGCCTTGACGCGGTTTTCCTTGATGGCCTCGTCGCGCAGCTGCTTGACCGCGGCCTCGGCCAGGTCGCGGATGATCGATTCGACATCGCGGCCGACATAGCCGACCTCGGTGAACTTGGTCGCCTCGATCTTGATGAACGGCGCGCGGGCCAGCTTGGCCAGGCGCCGGGCGATCTCGGTCTTGCCGACACCGGTCGGGCCGATCATCAGGATGTTCTTCGGCGTGACCTCGGGCTGCAGCTCCGGCGGCAGCTGGCGCCGGCGCCAGCGGTTGCGCAGGGCGATGGCGACGGAGCGCTTGGCCTCGTCCTGGCCGATGATGTAGCGGTCCAGTTCCTGGACGATCTCGCGGGGGGTCATGTCGGTCATGGCAAAAGGGGCCTTGGTCGGATCGGGTCGTCCGGGGCCGGGCGCGTTACTCCGCGTCCAGGCTCTCCAGGGTGATGTTGTGATTGGTATACACGCAGATGTCGGCGGCGATGTTCAGGGACTTCTCCACGATCTCGCGCGCCGAAAGGTCGGTGTTCTGCAGCAGGGCCTGGGCGGAGGCCTGGGCGTAGGGCCCGCCGGAGCCGATCGCGATCAGTGCGTTCTCCGGCTCGATCACGTCGCCGTTCCCCGAGATCACGAACGAGTTCTCGCGGTCGGACACGGCCAGCAGGGCCTCCAGCTTGCGCAGGGCGCGGTCAGTGCGCCAGTCCTTGGCCAGCTCCACCGCAGCCCGGGTGATATTGCCGGAGTGCTTCTCCAGCATGCCCTCGAAGCGCTCGAACAGGGTGAAGGCATCGGCGGTGCCGCCGGCAAAGCCGGCCAGGATGCGGTCGTGATAGACCCGGCGCACCTTGCGCGCGTTGCCCTTCATCACGGTGTTGCCAAGGGATACCTGGCCGTCGCCCCCGAGGGTGACGGCGCCGTCCTTGCGGACGCAAACGATGGTGGTGCCGCGAAACTGTTCCACGGGGTTCTCCTGTCCGGCTGTGTATCGGGGGCACGGTGTTGGGTCGCGGCGACCCGGGATCGTTCACCCGGCGGGTGCGATCGCGGCCGGATCAATCTCTCCGGCGGGCCCGCGGATGGGCGGCATCATACACCTGTGCCAGATGCTGATAGTCGAGATGGGTATAGATCTGGGTGGTTTCAAGGTTGGCGTGGCCCAGAAGTTCCTGGATGGCCCGCAGGTCGCCGCTGGATTCCAGCAGATGGCTGGCAAACGCATGGCGCAGCCGGTGCGGGTGCAGGCGCACGTCCAGCCCGGCGCGGCGTCCCGCCTCGGCGACGCGGCGCTGCACTGCGCGGTTGCTGATGCGCGGGCCGCGACGGCTGACGAAGACCGCCCGCTCGTCCGGCGCTGCCCAGTCCCCCCGGTGCCGCAACCAGGTGCGCAGGGCCTCGCGCGCCTTGCGCCCCACCGGGACGCTGCGCTCGCGCCGGCCCTTGCCGAGCACCCGCACCAGTCCCGCGTCCAGGTCGAGATCGGTCAGATCCAGCCCGGTCAGTTCCGACAGGCGCAGCCCGGAGGAATACAGCAGCTCCAGCATCGCCTGGTCGCGGGCGGCCAGCGTCGGGTCCGGGCCCTCGGCCGGGGCCAGGGCCT
The DNA here is from genome assembly GCF_000377445.1 of Thioalkalivibrio sp. ALE9. Taxonomy (NCBI): domain Bacteria; kingdom Pseudomonadati; phylum Pseudomonadota; class Gammaproteobacteria; order Chromatiales; family Ectothiorhodospiraceae; genus Thioalkalivibrio; species Thioalkalivibrio sp. ALE9. The sequence goes on along the minus strand of NZ_KB898123.1, from coordinate 113,427 downwards.
GCTGTGTCTGGTCGACATCGAGATCGCGCGGCAGGGCGCGCCCGGCCCGGGGGCCGCGCATGCCGGACGCCGGGTTGGCGGGCATGCGCCGCTGTTCCACCTGGTAGGCAAAGAAGCCGCGCGCAGCGGACAGGAAGCGCTGAATGGAGCGCGGGTGATGACCCTGGCGCGCCAGTTGCCCGGCGATGCGGCGCATGTCGGCCGGCCTGAGCGCCTCCCAGGGGCCGTGATGCAGGCCGCGCAGGCGCGTCAGGTCGCGTCGGTAGGCCTTGACGGTATGCGGCGAATGGCCGCGAACGTCGCTCAGGTGGCCCAGAAACGCCGTGATGTCCGCATCCTGCGCGGGCGCGTCCCCGGTCGCCGGGTCAGGCCGCGGCGTGGGTCCGCTCGACATGGCAGCGGATCGACTCGGCCAGCAGGTCGCCGATGTGAGTCACAAAATAGGTGCCCATGTCGGGCTGGAAGCGGTCCGCGGATTCGCTCGCCAGGCCGAGCACGCCGATCCGGTCGGCGTCATCGCCCAGGGGCATCAGGATCGCGGATCCGATCTCCTCGGCATCGTCGAACAGTACATCCAGCATCTCGGCGGGGACCCGGCCACACTGGGCCTTGCCGCGGCTGAACAGCGGGTCGAAGGTGCCCAGCTCACCCTTGTCCAGCGCATGCAGGTCGTCGACCTTGCGATGCGCCAGGCGGATGCTGACGCGCTCCGCGCCCAGCTCGTTGCGCAGGGCGTCCTGGGTCAGGGCCAGCACGGCGTCCAGGTTCTCGGCGCGCATCAGGGTCTTGGCCAGTTCGTGCAGGTGCTGGCCCATGCGTTCGTTGTCGCGGGCGCGCTCGACCAGCTCGCCCATGTGCTGCTCCATCGCGCGGTGCTTCTCGCGCAGCAGCGCGACCTGGCGCTCCAGCAGCGAGACGGCCCCGCCGGATGGGTGGGGGATGCGCAGGATGTCCAGCAGCGGCAGGTGGTCCTGGAAGAAATCCGGGTGCGCGCGCAGGTAGGCCTCGACGTCGGCGGCGCCGATCGGGGCTTGCGGGTTCTTTTTCGGCGAGCGGGTCTTCGCGGTCTCTGCAGCAGAGGCGTTGGAGGATTGCCCAGTCATAGATCGATCCAGCCGTTGAATACCGTGGTGGCCGGCCCGGTCAGCCAAACCGGTGCCTCGGCCTGTCCGTCCCAGCTTAGCACAAGGGTCCCGCCCGGCAGGGCCACCTCGACGTCATCGTCGACCAGTCCGCGGCGGCGCAGCACGGCCATCGCGGCGGCCGCGCCACTGCCACAGGCCAGCGTCTCGCCGACTCCGCGCTCGAATACCCGCAGGTCGACATGGCCGCGGTCGCGCAGCGCGGCGAAGCCGACGTTGACGCGCCGCGGGAAGCTCTCGTGGCGTTCGATGATCGGGCCGATCTCGGCCACCGGGGCGCGCGCGACGTCGTCGACCAGGATCACCGCATGGGGGTTGCCCATGGACACCGCGCCGAGGGTGATCGAGTGGCCCTGCACGTCCAGGGTGTAGGCGTCGGCTTCGGCCTCGGCGACCAGCGGGATGCGCGCCGGCGCGAACTCGGGTCGGCCCATGTCCACGCGCACCCGCTCGTCGTCCTCGACATGCAGCACGATGCGCCCGCCCAGGGTCTCGACCGGGATCTCGCGGGCCTCGGTCAGGCCCTGCTCGCGCACGAAGCGGGCGAAGCAGCGCGCCCCGTTGCCGCACTGCTCCACCTCGGAGCCGTCGGCATTGAAGATGCGGTAGCGGAACAGTGCCTGCGCCGGATCGCTCGGCGCCTCCACCAGCAGCACCTGGTCGCAGCCGATGCCGAAGTGGCGATCCGCGAGATGGCGCAGCGTCGATGCGTCCAGCCGGACCGACTGGCGGATGCCATCGATCACCACGAAATCGTTGCCCAGCCCGTGCATCTTGGTGAATTCGAGACGCATCAGCGGTGCCCCGGCAGGTGACCGAAAATGATCATGTGGCGGTCCGACGTGACGTGGACGGTAAAACCGTCGAGGCCGGCGGCGGCCAGCTGCGCGCGCACCTCCTCGGGCGTGAAGGCGGCGTGCAGGGAGTGCTCGAAGTCGCGCCGCAGGACGTCCGGGTCATCGGCTGCGTACTGCGCGACCAGGGCCTGGACGGACTCGGTCGAGTCCGGGCGGCGCAGGTCCATCACGAATACCGCTGCCCCCGGTGCCCCGTCGCGGCGGATCGCCTGCCACAGCACCGCGGGGTCGTGCAGGTGATGCAGCAGGGAGTTGCTGATGATCGTGGCATACGGGGCGCGCGGGCCGCGGGCCTCGGGCAGGCAGCCCTCGGCCAGATGAACCCGCCGCGCGGCCGGGTGACCGGCCATCAGGGCGTCGCCGGCGGCCAGCATCGCGGGCGCGCCGTCGAGGCCGTCCACCTCGCAGTCGGGGTAGCGCGCGGCGAAGCGCAGCGAGACGTCACCCGGGCCACAGCCGAGATCCAGCACCGGCCCGGTCACCGGGCCCGGGAAGACCTCGGCGAAGGCATCCACGAAGCCCTCGTGCGGGGCGGCGAAGTCGGCCTCGGCGTAGGCGCGTGCCTGCGCAGGCTCCAGCATCAGCTCCGGTTCGGGCTGGCGCGGGATCACGGGGCCACGCTCCCGGGCGGGTCCGTGTCATCCGGGTCCACGTCTTCAGAATCCTGGGGCAGCATGCTCTCGCGCATCATCAGGTGATCCACCTGCTCGCGGCGGTTGATGATCTGGAAGTGGTCGCCGTCGACCATCACCTCCGGCGGGCGCGGCCGCGAGTTGTAATTGCCGGCCATCACATAGCCGTAGGCCCCGGCAGAGCGCACCGCGAGCAGGTCACCGGCGGCCAGCGCCAGTTCGCGCTCGCGGCCGAGGAAGTCGCCGGTCTCGCAGACCGGGCCGACGATGTCGTAGGTCCGCGTCGCCGTGTCGTCGCGCTGTACCACCGGCACGATCTCCTGCCAGGCGCCGTACAGCGCCGGGCGCAGCAGGTCGTTCATCGCGCCGTCGACGATCGCGAAGTCATGCGCCTCGGTGTGCTTCAGGTATTCCACCCGGGTCAGGAACACGCCGGCGTTCGCCGCGATGGCGCGGCCCGGCTCCAGCAGCACCTTCAGGCTTCGTTCGCCCAGCACCTCGCGCAGGGCGCTGGCCCAGACATCGGGCTCCGGCGGCGTCTCGTCGCGGTAGCGCACGCCCAGGCCACCGCCGACATCGATGTGTTCGAGTGTGATGCCGTCCTCGGCCAGCTGATCCACCAGCGCCAGCACACGCTTGAGGGCATCGGTGAACGGATCAATGCGGGTCAGCTGCGAGCCGATGTGGAAGTCGACGCCGGTGGCCGCCAGGTGCTGGCTGTCACGCACCCGGGCATACAGCGCCGGCGCCTCCTCGATCGCCACACCGAACTTGTTCTCGCGCAGCCCGGTGGCGATGTAGGGGTGGGTCTCGGCATCGACGTCCGGGTTCACCCGGATCGACACCGGGGCCTGAATGCCGAGCTCTGCCGCGACCGTCTCCAGCCGCTCCAGCTCCGGCGCGGACTCGACGTTGAAACAGTGGATGCCGACCTCCAGCGCGCGGCGCATCTCGGCGGCGGTCTTGCCGACGCCGGAGAACACGATCTTCGCCGGGTCGCCGCCGGCGCGCAGCACGCGTTCCAGTTCGCCGCCGGAGACGATGTCGAAGCCGGCGCCCAGGCGCGCGAGCACGTTCAGCACCCCCAGCGCGGAGTTCGCCTTCACCGCGAAGCAGACCTGGTGCGGGGTCCCGATCAGCGCCTCGCTGAACGCGCGATAGTGGCGCTCCAGCGTGGCACGGGAATACACGTAGGCCGGGGTGCCGACCAGTTCGGCCAGGCCGTCCAGGGCCACACCCTCACAGAACAGCGTGTCGCCGTGGTAGTCGAAATAGTCCATCTAGTGGTCCTTCAGCGGGATCATTGCGGGTTGTGCTCCTCGGCTTCCTCGTCATCGGGCAGGTAGAGATCGCCCTTCTGGCCGCAGGAGGCGAGCATCTGCATCGTGCCGAGTACGACGATCACGGCGATCAACAGCCATTGGGCCTTGCAGGAAAACATGGTCGGGTCCGGGGTCTACGTTGCATGGAAAGGCGATAGTGTGCCATTGATACGCCGCTGGCTTCAGGTGCCAGGGCCCCTGACAGGCCGTTGCATCCCGATGAAATTCACCCGATTTCGAATCGCGATGATTCGTTCATCAATGATTCAGCGAGGTTTGGGACGATGCATCTGCGAGACCAGCAAAAAGACCACTGAAGCTGGTCAGGGGGCGGATTCCGGTCCGCAGGGAATAGACCCCTGCAGGTCGCCGTCCAAAGCAACAGGCGTCACAGCGGTTCACCGCGAAGACGTCCCGGATTATCCGGAACTGACCCACAAGATGAGAGGAGATCATCCATGATTAGCACCAAGCGCCGTGTCTTCCTGAAAGGCACTCTCGCCGCCGGTACTGTCGGTGTCGCCGTCGGGGCCGGTCTGCTCGCCCCGAGCAAGCTGCTTGCCGCCTGGCCGTCCGAAGCCTTCGCCGCCGAAGGTCTGGAAGCCGCCTTTGAAGCGGTGACCGGTTCCAGCGACATCGCTGACGGTGACGTCACCCTGAGCGCCCCGGAAATCGCCGAGAATGGCGCCGTGGTCCCGGTGTCCATCGAGTCCAGCCTGGACAACGTGACCGAAATGGCCGTGTTCGTCGAGCTGAACAACCAGCCGCTGACCGCCCACTACGTCCTGGGTGATGGCGCGCATGCGAACGTCTCCGGCCGTATCCGCATGGGCGAGTCCTCCAACGTGGTCGCCGCCGTGAAGTCCGGCGACACCTGGTACAAGACGGTTCAAGAAGTGAAGGTCACGGTTGGTGGCTGCGGCGGCTAACGCCGACCCCGAACCGCTGATCCGAACACTACTGGAGGTTTAAGATATGTCTATTCGAGTTCGCGCCCAGGAAAGCAACGGCGTTATCAATATCCGTGCGCTGATGAGCCACGACATGCTGGTCCCCGACGATGACGGTGGCCCGCACTTCATCGAGACTGTGGAAATTGCGCGTAACGGCACCACCGTCGTCACCGCCAACTGGAACTACACCGTCTCCCGCAACCCGTTCCTGCAGACCGAGATCGACGGCGCCTCTGGCGACACTGTGTCCATCTCCTGGACGGACAACAAGGGTGAATCCGACTCGACCGAGGTCGAAGTGCGGTAATCAGGAGCATTCATGCTCTTGGATCAAAGCCGGGGCTTGCCCCGGCTTTTTTTGTGCCCGGGTTCGGCCCGTCGCACCCCGGTCTTTCTGGCCTACACTCCAGACAGGCCCATGCCGAGCGACGAGCCATGCCACCCCCTTCTCCTCCGCGAACGCCGGATGCCGAACCCGTCCTGCGCCCGGCCCTGCTCCTCGAACCCCACCAGCCCCTGTGGCAGCGCCTGCCGCGGCGCGACGCCGAAGGCCGTCGGCTGGCGGACTTCATGATGCTGATCCCCGGTCTGCGCCAGCGCCCGCGCGCGGAGATCCACGCCCGCGCCCGCGCCATCGAGCGGGTCCTCAATGGCTACGGGGCCGATATCGCGTTCGTCGAACTGAACCTGAAGCTGAATACGCTGTGGGTCTCGCTGAGCGCGCGGCCGGGGATCTGCAGCGAACTGCCCTGCGCCATCCAAGAGGCCGTCCCCGAGGCCTTGCTGGTCGGCCCGAAGCTGGGGTCGCGCGGATAAGTCCCGCAGTCATACCGGGCGCGGGCCAGCCTTGCTACACTGGCGTTTTATCGTGCCTGAACCGGAACATGACTGAACGCACCGCATCCGTCCGCCGCGACACCCTGGAGACCCGCATCGCCATCGAGCTCAACCTCGACGGCACCGGGCAGAGCCACCTCGAGACAGGCATCCCGTTCCTCGATCACATGCTGGATCAGGTTGCCCGCCACGGCCTGGTCGATCTCGACGTGCGTGCCGAGGGCGATCTGCATATCGATGCCCACCACACGGTGGAGGACATCGGCATCACCCTGGGCCAGGCGCTGGCGCAGGCGCTGGGCGACAAGAAGGGCATCCGCCGCTACGGCCATGCCTACGTCCCGCTGGACGAGGCCCTGTCGCGCGTGGTGATCGACTTTTCCGGGCGCCCGGGGCTGGAGATGCACGCCGACTTCCGTCGCTCGCACATCGGCGAATTCGATGTCGACCTGTTCCACGAGTTCTTCCAGGGCCTGGTCAACCACGGCTGGATGACCCTGCACATCGACTGTCTGCGTGGTGACAATGCCCACCATGTCGCCGAGACCATCTTCAAGGCCTTCGGACGTGCCCTGCGCGTGGCGGCGGAGATGGATCCGCGCTCGGCGGGCATGATGCCGTCCACCAAGGGAACCCTGTAACGGACAAGGGACGAGACCCGGCCATGGAAACTGTTGCCGTCATCGATTACGGCATGGGCAATCTGCACTCGGTCGTGCGTGCGCTGGAGCACGAGGCCGCGGCCGATCAGCGTGTGCTGCTCACGGACGACCCCGAGACCCTGCGCGAGGCGGACCGCCTGGTGTTCCCCGGCCAGGGGGCGGCGGGGGACGCCATGCAGGCGCTGGCCGGGCGCGGCCTGGATCGACTGCTGCCGGAGCTGGCGGCGGACCGGCCCTTCCTCGGCCTGTGCCTGGGCCAGCAGATCCTGATGGACACCAGCGAGGAGAGCGGCGGGGTCGACCTGCTGGGCATCCTGCCGGGCCGGGTGGCGCGCTTTCCCGCGATGGAGGGTGCGGATGGCCGCCGCCTGAAGATCCCCCACATGGGCTGGAACCGCGTGCTGCCGGCGCGGGAGCACCCCCTGTGGCACGGTCTGCCGGAGACGCCCTGGTTCTACTTTGTCCACAGCTACCGGGTGCAGCCCGAGCGCGAGGCGGATGTGGCCGGGCGCACCGATTATGGCGAGACCTTTGCCTCGGCACTGGCACGGGGCTCGTTGTTCACCATGCAGTGCCATCCGGAGAAGAGCGCCGCCTGCGGGCTGCGCCTGCTGCACAACTTTCTGCGCTGGGACGGAGACGGTCCCGGGGCGTCGTGAGGAGTCGAAGATGCTGGTCATCCCCGCAATCGATCTGAAGGAAGGCAAGTGCGTTCGCCTGCGCCAGGGGAACATGGACGATTCCACGGTGTTCGGCGAGGACCCGGTGGAGATGGCGAGACGCTGGGTGGACGCCGGGGCCGAACGCCTGCACATCGTGGACCTGGACGGCGCCTTCGCCGGCCAGCCGCGCAATGCCCAGGCGGTGCACGCCATCGCGAAGGCCTTCCCCGACCTGCCGATCCAGATCGGCGGCGGGGTGCGCGACGAGGACACGGTACAGGCCTACCTCGATGCCGGGGTCGAGTTCGTGATCATCGGCACCCGGGCGGTCAGCGCCCCGCACTTCGTGAACGACCTGTGTCTGGAGTTTCCCGGTCGCATTATCGTCGGGCTGGACGCCAAGGACGGCAAGCTCGCGGTGGATGGCTGGTCCAAGCTCTCGCACCACGACGTGATCGACCTGGCCCAGCACTTCGAGGCCGACGGCGTCGTGGCCTTCGTCTACACCGACATCGCCCGCGACGGGATGATGAAGGGCCCCAACGTGGAGGCCACCGCCCGCCTGGCGAGCAACGTGCGCGTGCCGGTGATCGCCTCCGGCGGTATCAGTTCACTGGACGACATCCGCAATCTGGCGGCGCGCGAGGAAGACGGTATTACCGGCGCGATCGTCGGCCGGGCCCTGTACGAGGGCGCCTTCACCCTGGAGGAGGCCCGCGCGGCCGCCGGGAGCTGAGATGCTCGCCAAGCGCATCATCCCCTGCCTGGATGTCGACGCCGGCCGCGTGGTCAAGGGCGTCAACTTCGTCGGCATCCGCGATGCCGGGGACCCGGTGGAGATTGCCCGGCGCTACAACGCGCAGGGCGCGGACGAGATCACCTTTCTCGACATCACCGCCTCCAGCGACGACCGCGAGACCATCCTGCACGTGGTCGAGGCGGTCGCGCGCGAGGTCTTCATCCCGCTGACGGTCGGGGGTGGCGTGCGCGCGGTCGAGGATATCCGCCGCCTGCTGAATGCCGGGGCCGACAAGGTCTCCATCAATACCGCCGCGGTGCACCGCCCGGAGCTGGTGCGCGAGGCCGCCGACTGGGTCGGCAGCCAGTGCATCGTGGTCGCGATCGACGCCAAGCAGGTCAGCACGGGGACTGAACCCCCGCGCTGGGAGGTCTTTACCCACGGCGGGCGCCGCGAGACCGGGCTGGACGTGGTCGAGTGGGCGCAGCGCATGGAGTCCCTGGGGGCCGGCGAGATCCTGCTGACCAGCATGGACCGAGATGGCACCCGCATCGGGTTCGATCTGGCCCTGACGCGCGCGGTCAGCGATGCGGTGGGCATCCCGGTGATCGCCTCCGGCGGCGTCGGTGAGCTCCAGCACCTGGTGGAGGGCGTGACCGAGGGCCATGCCGACGCCGTGCTGGCGGCCAGTATCTTTCATTTCGGCCAGCACACCGTGGGTGAGGCCAAGGACGCGATGGCGGCGGCCGGTGTGCCGGTGCGACCGAACGATGCCGAGGTGGCCACGCAATGACCGAGTCCGCGCCCAACCGTCCCGCCGGCGCCGAGGTGCTCGCCGCACTGGCCGAGGTCATCGAGCAGCGCCGTCAGGCCGACCCGGAGCAGTCCTATGTGGCGAAGCTCCACGCGCGCGGCCTGGACGAGATGCTGAAGAAACTGGGCGAGGAATCGGCGGAGACCCTGATCGCCGCGAAGAATGACGACACCGACGCCCTGGTGTCGGAAATGGCCGACCTGTGGTTTCATGCCCTGGTGGTGCTCGCGGCGCGCGGCCGGCACCCGGACGATGTCCTCGACGAACTGGCGCGACGTTTCGGCCTGTCGGGTGTCGCGGAGAAGGCCGCGCGCGAAACGAGTGGACGTCGCTCCGATCACTGATGATCTCCCGGCGGCCTTTGACTGGCTCCGGTAAAGCGTTCGTTCATGTTGCTCGGCTACACTGCGGTCACCGCGTCGGGTCCACGCGCCAGAGCAATCCGGGCGCGAGCATGTACATGACCCGGCGTGCCGCACAGTTGATTATGGGCCTGGCGCCGTTCAGGCTAACCCCAAAGTCGTTTTACCGGAGACAGAATCCATGGGTATCGGTGGTATCAGTATTTGGCAGCTCCTCATCATCCTGTTGATTGTCGTGCTGCTGTTCGGCACCAAGAAGCTGCGCAACATGGGGGGGGATATCGGTTCGGCGATGAAGAACTTCCGCCAGGCGGTCAAGGACCCCGACGCCGAAGAGAAGAAGGAAGGCGAAGACGGCGAGACGCGCGAGGTCGAGGACCAGACGGACGACAAGGGTCGCGTGGTCGACGCCGAGGTCAAGAAGAGCAGCGAAAAGGATTCCGACGCCTCGCAATCGGACAAGAAGTCCTGAGCCTCGCGCCCGGCGCGGTGGCCCGGCTCGAACGGCGGTAGTCCATGTTCGATATCGGCTTCTGGGAAATCATCATCATCGTGCTGGTGGCGCTGCTGGTCGTCGGGCCGGAGCGGCTGCCCGGGCTTGCGCGCGAGATCGGGCGCTGGGTGGGCAAGACCCGGCGTTTCGTGCACAGCGTGCGCTCGGATTTCGAGCAGGAGCTGCAGACCGACGAGCTGCGCAAGATGCTGAAGAGCCAGGATCGCGAGATCCGCCAGCTCAAGAACATGATGGACGAGACCGAGACCAGCCTGCGCGAGGAGTTCGAGGACACCGAGCGTGGTCTGCGGGAGGACATCGAGGGTCAGCCGAAGACGGGCAAGCACCTCTCGGACTCCGAGCAGAAGGCGCTGGCCGAGAAGAAGCCGGCCAAGCCGGCGGTGCGCGACAAGCCTTCGATGCGCAGCCCCGACGCGGCGGTGCGCGGTGGCGACGATGAAACGCCGGATACCGACGCCGAAGCCGACGAACCGGCCGAGGTGCGCCGTGTGCCCACGCAGGGCGATCTGGACGGCAACCTGATGACCGACGACCCGGCGCTGGCCGCCGAGCAGAAGGCACGGGCGGCCGACGGGCCGCGTCCGGAGCGCAAGAAGCCGGCGGTGCGCGAACGCCGGACCCCGGATCCCGCGGACGAGGGCGCGCGCCCGGCGCGGGACTCGACGACCGACACCACTCACGACGACCAGACCCCTGACAAGCACTCATGAGCAAGACCAAACCGGGGGTCGAGCCGAGTCCGGAAGCCACCGAGACCCTGCTCACGCATCTGATCGAGCTGCGGGACCGCATCCTCAGGATGTTCATCGCCATCCTGGTGGTGTTCCTGATCCTGTTCCCGTTCGCCAATCCGATCTACACCTGGCTGGCCGATCCGCTGATGCAGCATCTGCCGGAAGGCACCAGCATGATCGCGATCGACGTGGCCGCGCCGTTCCTGATCCCGTTCAAGCTGACCCTGCTGCTGGCCGTGGTCCTCAGCATCCCGTACCTGCTGTACCAGGTCTGGTCCTTCGTGGCCCCGGGTCTGTACGCCCACGAAAAGAGCATGGCGCTGCCGCTGGTGGCCTCGTCCACCATGCTGTTCTACCTCGGGATGGCGTTCGCCTATTTCGTGGTGTTCCCGCTGATCTTCGCGTTCTTCACCGCCACCGCGCCCGAGGGCGTGTCGGTGATGACCGACATCTCGCGCTACCTGTCGTTCGTCATCATGCTGTTCATCGCCTTCGGCATTGCCTTCGAGGTGCCGGTGGCGACCATCCTGCTCGTCTCCATGGGGGCGACCACCCCGGCCAAGCTGGCGCAGAAGCGCCCCTACGTAATCGTCGGGGTGTTCCTGGTGGGGATGGTGCTCACCCCGCCGGATATCATCTCGCAGACCCTGCTGGCGCTGCCGATGTGGCTGCTGTTCGAGATCGGCCTGATCCTGTCGCGGATCATGGAGCGCAAGAAGGCCGAACGGCGCGCTAGCGCGGGCGGTGACGCGGACACGGGCGACGACGACGGCCCGGATGATGACGGCCCGGGTGGTGGCAAGCCGCGGGGTGGCGGCAGCGGCGGCGGATCGCGCAAGACGGCCGCGGCGAGTTCGGCGGCGACGGCATCCGGGACGACCGGGACCGCCGCCGGGGCGGGCGAAAGTGCCACGGCGGCCGCGCGTACCGGGTACACCCCGCTGACCGATGACGAAATGGATGCCGAGCTGGACCGCATCGAGGAAGAGCAGGCTGAACTGCGCCGCCAGCGGGCCGCCCGCGATTCCGGGGGCACGCCCGCCGGCTCTGGAGAGCAACCGGCGATCTCCGGCACGGAGGGCGACGACACCCCGCCCGGCGCCGATTCGGACCCCGGGGACGCCTCAACCGAGGCGGATGACACGCAGCGCGATCGCTGAACCGGCCGGGGCACCCGCGATTTGTGCGGCCCGGCGCCCCGCCAAGCATCGGAAGTTGCTAAAATACCCGGGTAACCCATTGACCCAGGTAATGATCCCGCGATGGCCGATCCGCGTTCCACCCCCCGCCGCCCCGTCCTGCTGATCGTGATGGACGGAGTCGGCGTGAACCCCTCCAAGCTGAACAATGCCTACGCCGAGGCCGACACCCCGCGTCTCGACGAGTATCTCTCGACCCATACGCACACCACCCTGGATGCCTGTGGCCGCGCGGTCGGGCTGCCGGACGGGCAGATGGGCAACTCCGAGGTGGGGCACCTGACGCTGGGCGCGGGGACCGTGATCAACCAGGACCTGGTGCGCATCGACGACTCCATCGCCGACGGCAGCTTCTACGAGAACGACGCCCTGGTCAGCGCCGCCCGGGCGGCCGCCAACAACGACCTGCCCCTGCACCTGATCGGCCTGGTCTCCGATGGAGGCGTGCACTCGCACATCCGCCATCTGCGCGCCCTGGTCGAGATCTGCCAGCGCGAGGGCGCGCGGCCGATGGTGCACATGATCACCGACGGCCGCGACACCGCCCCGCGCTCGGCGCTGAACTACCTCGACCCGCTGGAGGAAGAACTGGCCAACGCCGGCGGCGCCATCGCCACGGTCTGTGGCCGCTATTACGCAATGGACCGTGACAAGCGCTGGAAGCGCACCGAGAAGGCCTTCCGAGCGATCGCCTATGCCGAGGGCGAGTCCGCCGGTTCCGCCCGCGAGGCCATCGAGGCCGCCTACGCGGCCGGCGAGGACGACGAATTCATCAATCCGCGCATCATCAACGGCGGTGCCCCGCTGGGCGAGGATGCGGTCTGCGTGCTGTTCAACTTCCGCAACGACCGCCCGCGCCAGCTCACGGCTGCCCTGGGCATGGACGACTTCGACGGATTCGACCGCGGCGACTTCCATCCGGTGTCCGAGACCTGTCTGACCGAGTACGATCCGCGCTTCCTGTCACCGATCGCCTTCCCCCCGGAGCGTCCGTCGACCACCCTGGGCAGTACCATCGCCTCCGCCGGCATCCCGCAGTTCCACTGCGCCGAGACCGAGAAGTACGCCCACGTGACCTTCTTCTTCAACGGCGGCAAGGAAGAGCCCTACGCAGGCGAGCAGCGGGTGATGGTCCCCTCGCCGTCCGTCGATACCTACGACGAGCAGCCGGAGATGAGCGCGCGGGAGGTGGCTGACGAGACCATCCAGGCGATGCAGAGCGGGCGCTACGGGTTCATCCTGGTCAACTTTGCCAACGGCGACATGGTCGGGCACACCGCCAAGCGCGAGGCGCTGATCCAGGCGGTCCAGACCCTGGACCAGGAGGTCGGTCGGGTCCTGGACGCCGCGCGGGAGCTGGAATACTCCGCGATCGTGACCGCCGACCACGGCAACTGCGACGAATACGTCGACCCGGTGACCGGCGCCCCGCACACCCAGCACACCATCTACCCGGTGATGTGCATGATCACCGACTCCCAGCGCTGGCGCCTGCGCACCGGCGGCGGCCTGGCCGATGTCGCCCCGACCGTGCTGGAACTGATGGGGGTGCCCAAGCCCGCCGCGATGGGTGGCCAGAGCCTGCTGCTCGAGGAAGTGCCGGAGTCCGCGTGAGCCCGATGATGCATACGCGCTACGCCGACATCCCGGCCTATGACACCAAGGACGGCTCCCAGATCCGCGAGCTGATGCACCCCGATGTGCACGGCAACGCCGCCCAGAGCCTGGCCGAGGCCGTGGTCGAGCCCGGTGCGATCACGCGCCTGCATCGCCACGCGCGCACCGAGGAGCTCTATCACGTCACCCGTGGCCAGGGCGAGATGCGCCTGGATGAGGCGACCTTCCCGGTGACGGTGGGTGACACGGTCTGCATCGCGCCCGGCACGCCGCATAACATCCGCAACACCGGCGCCGAGCCCCTGCATATCCTGTGCAGCTGCTCGCCGGCGTACTCGCACGACGACACCGAGCTCCTGTAGCCCGTTCTGCGCGCTCATCCGCACCCGTCCTTGCGAGGACCGCCGCCGTCGAAGCGGAAAGGCTGCGTTGAACGGCCGCGGGGCGAACGAAGCAAGTAACCGCCGGCCGGAGCCACCGACGGGTGGGGCGGGCCGGCGGCTTTCTACCGCGCTGGGAGATTGCTTCGTCGGCTGCACCTCCTCGCAATGACGGAGGTGGACGCTGAAGCGGTGGTGCGCGTCTCCCTAAACGCCGTACTCGGCGCGGTAGGCGCGCAGGGCCTCCAGGTGTTCCGGCGCGCGGCCGGTCTCCTCGAGCATGCGGACCAAGTCGCCCAGCCGGGCGACGCGCACCACCTGCAGGCCCAGATCGGCCTCGACCTCCTGGATCGCGGAGCGCTCGCCGCGGCCGCGCTCCTCGCGGTCCAGCGCGATCGCCACGCCGACCGGGGTGGCCCCGGCGGCCCGGATCAGGTCCACCGATTCCCGGATCGCGGTGCCGGCGGTAATCACGTCGTCCACGATCAGCACCCGACCCTCCAGCGGGGCGCCGACGATGTTGCCGCCCTCGCCGTGGTCCTTGGCCTCCTTGCGGTTGAAGGCCCAGGGGCGGTCCATGCCGTGGTCGCGATATAGCGCCTCGGTGACCGCCGCGGCCAGCGGAATGCCCTTGTAGGCCGGACCGAACACCAGGTCGAACTCGATACCGGAATCCCTGATCGCCTGCGCATAGAACTCGCCCAGCCGCGCCAGGTCCGACCCGCGATTGAACAGCCCCGCGTTGAAGAAGTACGGGCTCACCCGTCCGGACTTCAGTGTGAACTCGCCAAAGCGCAGGACATCGCGTTGCAGGGCGTATTCCAGAAAGGCGTGGGCGGTCATCGGGGCGGCTCCGGTCGTGAAACGCCGTATTCTGACACACCCGCTTGCGGATCCGGCATCCGTGCGGTCCCGGGGCCTTTTCCGCGCCCGCGCGCACGGGTATTGTTCCCCGCCATGCGCATACTCTCGATGAACGCCAACGGCATCCGTGCCGCAGCCCGCAAGGGCTTCTTCGACTGGCTCCCGTCCACCGAGGCCGACGTGGTCTGTATCCAGGAGACCAAGGCCCAGATCCACCAGATCCAGGGCGAGCCGTTCCATCCACCCGGCTACCACAGCGTCTATGTCGATGCCGTGAAGCCCGGCTACAGCGGCGTGGCGCTGTACAGCCGACGCCAGCCGGACGAAGTCGTGACCCGCATCGGCTTCGAGGAGGCCGACAACGAGGGCCGCTATGCCGAGATGCGGTTCGGTAACCTGTCGGTGGTCTCGCTCTACCTGCCCTCGGGGTCTTCGGGCGATCATCGCCAGGACTCCAAGTGGCGCTTCCTCGAGTTCTTCCGCCCCTGGCTGGCGGAACGCATGCAGGACGGGCGTGAATGGGTCATCTGCGGCGACTGGAACATCGCCCACAAGGAGATCGACCTCACCAACTACAAGTCCAACCGCAAGAACTCCGGCTTCCTGCCGGAGGAGCGGGCCTGGCTGGACCACCTGTTCGACGAGATCGGCATGGTCGACGTGTTCCGCCGGCTGGACGGGCGCCCCGAGCAGTACACCTGGTGGTCCAACCGCGGCCAGGCCTGGGCCAAGAACGTGGGCTGGCGGATCGACTACCAGATTGCCACCCCGGGCATTGCCGCCACCGCGTGCGATCCGTACATCCACACCGACGACCGCTTCTCCGACCACGCGCCGTTCTGGATCGACTATGACTACCAGCCCTGACCGGGGCCTGTGCCGCGCATGACCGACGCCGCCGAAGCGCAACGGCCCCCGCGCCGCGACTGGCGCGCGGCCCTGGCGGTCTACCGCCATCCGCGGGTCATCGGCATGCTGTTCCTCGGCTTTGCCGCGGGCTTGCCGCTGCTGCTGACCGGCGGCACCTTCACCGCCTGGCTGCGCGACCTTGGTGTGGAGCTGGCCTCCATCGGCTTCCTCTCCTGGGTCGGCATGGCCTACAGCATCAAGGTGTTCTGGGCCCCGGTGGTCGACCGCCTCGCCCTGCCGGTCCTGACCCGAGTGTTCGGGCGTCGCCGTGCCTGGATGCTGTTCGCCCAGGCCGTGATCATCCTGGGCCTGGCCGGGATCGCCCTGACCGACCCGACGGAGCAGCTCTGGCTGGTGGCCGTCTGGGCCGTACTCACGGCCTTCGGCGCCGCGACCCAGGACATCGCCATCGATGCCTACCGCATCGAGGCCGTCAGCCAGGAGCGCCAGGGCGCGATGGCCGCCGCCTACGTGTTCGGCTATCGCGTGGCCCTGCTGACCGCCGGGGCCGGGGCGTTGCATATCGCCGCGATCGGCAGCTGGAGCCTCTCCTACGGCGCGATGGCCGCCCTGATGCTGGTGGGCGTCGTCTGCACGCTGATCGTCCGTGAGCCCGAGGTGGCCCGGCGCGACTCCGCCACGGCCCGACTCGAGGACCGCGTGGTCCACTACCTCAACAACACCTCCGATACGGGCTGGTGGCGCGGCCTGAAGGCCTGGTTCATCGGCGCGGTGATCTGCCCGTTCGTCGAGTTCTGGCAGCGCTTCGGGAAGATCGCCCTGGTGGTGATCGCCTTCATCGCCGTGTTCCGCATCAGCGATATCTTCATGGGCGTGATGGCCAATCCGTTCTATCTGGACATCGGCTTCACCAAGGACGAGATCGCCAACATCGCCGCCGCCTTCGGCCTGGCCATGACCCTGACCGGCGCGGCCCTCGGCGGCCTGCTGGTGGTGCGCTTCGGCATCATGCGCATGCTGATCGCGACCGCGATCCTGGCCCCGTTGACCAACCTGACCTTCTCCTGGCTGGCGACCCTGGGGCCGGAGACCTATGGCCTGGTCTTCGCGATCATGGCCGACAATCTCTCCGGTGGCATGGCGATCTCGGTGTTCATCGCCTATCTCTCAAGCCTGACCAACAGCGCCTACACCGCCACCCAGTACGCCCTGTTCAGCTCCATCATGACCCTGCCCGGCCAGTTCCTCGCCGGCTTCACGGGCGTACTCGCCGAGCACATCGGCTGGGTCTGGTTCTTCGCCAGCTCCGCCCTGATCGGCATCCCCACCATCCTGCTCGCCTTCGCCCTGATGCGCTGGGCCAATCCCGACCGCATGCCCCAGCCCGGACGTCCGGACCTCGCCGAGGCCCCCGCCCGCGACTAGCCGGCCGAAGGCCTCGCGGCCGGACAGCAAAAAGCCCGCATCCGTGGATGCGGGCTCGAGTGACGCCAGCGGGCCGCCGGGTGGCGGCCGCGTACTCTCGTCCTAGAAGTAGTACCCGAAGTTGATATTGACCCGGGCCTCCCAGTTGTCGTCCTCGTTGGCGCCCAGGCGATCCCCGAACGGGTTGTCGCCGCGGCGGTTCCCGCCGACGAATTCGTTGCCGTTGGAGTAGGCCAGGTCCGTGTAGATGTACCAGTTACCCCGGGCCCAGGCGGCGCCCAGCACCAGCATGTCGCTGTTGTTGAAGTCGCTCTCGCTCTTCACGATTGAGGACACCTCGGCGTACGGGATTACGTAGTCCAGCCACGGGATGTTGCTGGTTTCCTGGTAGTAACTGAGCGATACAGCCGGGATCCAGCCCTCGGCGGCCACGGTGTTGGGGAAGTCGTAGGCGCCCATCTGGACCAGCTTGTCGGTTCCCAGCGGCTGGTTCGCGTCCACGTCGAACTTGTAGTAGGTCAGCTGGCTGGCCAGGGTCCAGTTGCCCCAGTTGTTGACCATGTGGCCGGAGACCGCGTAATGGTCGCCATCACTCTGCGGACCCTTGCTCTTCAGCTCGCCGTATTGCGCGGAGAAACCGACGTCGGTATTTGCGTTCGGGATGCTGTAGATGCCGCGCACGTTGAACTGGTTGCGTTCTTCGTAGCCGTCGCCCGATTCGTTGACGACGTCATAGGAGTACCGCGCACTGTCCCGGGTGTCGCCCGAGTAGTGGCCTTCATCTCGCGCGTAATAGCCGAAGTCCCAGGTCCAGTCGCCCATCGGCATGGTGTACTTCACGCCGAGGTCCATGTCGTCGGACAGACCCACGTAGTAATGCTGGTCGAAGAACCAGCTCTGGGAGACACCGTAGGGGCCCGGGCCGAAGGGCACGCGGTTGACGCCCACCTGCAGCTGGCTCTCGTTCTCGAAGTTATAGCCGACCCAGCCGGTGTGCAGCATGTTGTAGCCGTCATACCAGCGGTACTCCAGCTTGCCGAGCCAGGGACCGTTCTCGTAGTCGAGGTTGATACGGGCGGTGTCGAGCAGAAAATTGCCGCCCTTGTCCCATGAGCGTCGATCGGAGTCGGGATAGTCGCCAATGACATAATTGGCGCGCAGTGCGCCGCCGATCGACAGGTTGCCGACCTGGATGCTGTCGTATTCGGCGGCGGCGACATTCGGGCCCAGGAACAGGGCCAGGGCAACGGCACCGGACAGGGGTGCCAGGGTCCAGCTCATCGTCTTCTTCATTGTGATTCCTCTTCTGGTCGGGCGGTTCGGGTGTCGCCAGTGGCCTTACCGGGCGGACACGAAGTGCACGGTGCGTCCCTGGCTGCAACCGGTGGTCTGCGGACCACGCGGGCAAATGCGTTGTAAACACGATACGCAGCCCCGGCGCACTGTGGTGTGACCACGACACCCGCCCCGTGTTCCTTTTCTTGGGCGGGATGCCCTCCAGCTGACCGATGCCCGGCGTACCGGGTCGGTCCTCTGAGCGGGGCAGGCTCCCCAATCCACCTGTTTAGAGCCCATGGCCGGATTTCGCCAGCCGGTGCGTAAGTTGCAATGGAACTATTTTTGTACAAAAATAACTAAACGAGTGATTCAATTGCGGGAAGTTTCGATGACATCCACCCAGGCCGTGCCCCAGGCACACGACAACGAATCCGGTGCCGCCGTCGGCACGAGTGGCGAGCCGGATCTGGCGCGTTCGGTGATCCGCCAGTTGCGGGTGATCATCCGCGCGCTGCAGGGGCACTCGCGGACGGTCGAGCGGGCCTGTGGGATCAGCGCCTCGCAGCTGTGGGCCCTGTGGGAGCTGCAGCGCACGCCGGGGCTTAACGTCAGCGACCTGTCGCGTCGGCTCTCGGTGCATGCCTCCACGACCTCCAACTTGCTGGACAAGCTGGAGCACCGCGGGCTGATCGAGCGCCGCCGTCCGGAAAAGGACCAGCGCATCGTGCGGCTCTATGTCACCGATGCCGGCCTCGAACTGCTGGACCAGGCCCCGGCCGCGCCACAGGGCGAACTGAACCGGGCCCTGCAGTCGCTGCCGAAGGGATGTCTGGAGGAACTCGACCAGAACCTCGACCTGCTGGTCGAGGCGATGAACACCACCGAGCCCCGGGCCGGGCTGCAGCCGTTCGACGGCAAGGCCTGAGCCCGGGCCCGTCCGGAGGCCCCGATGCGCATCCTTCGTTCCCTCCTGCCCGCGCTGCTCTTCCTGCCGCTTGCGGCGGGCGCCCAGCCGGTCTTCGACGCCCCGCCGGAGCGCTCCACCGATGGCGGATTCACCCTCGCCTGGGAGGCGGACGCGGCGGTGGTGCTGGAGCAGGCCTCGGGGCCGGATTACGCGGATGCACGCATGATCTACCAGGGTGGTGACACCAGTACCGTCATCAGCGGGCTGCCTGATGGCGAGTACCGGTTCCGCCTGCGCGCCGCGGATGCGGATGCCTGGGCCGACCAGACCACCGTCACCGTCGAGCATCACAGCCTGGCCCGCGCCTTCGGCTTCTTCGCGGTGGGCGCGATCGTTTTCCTGGTCCTGATCGGGGCCATCCTGCGCGGACGTCCGCGCGACTGACGCACCCGGTCCGTCCCGCGCGATACGCTGCGAGGCAGCACCCTCGCGTGATCGAGACGGACCCGCTTCCGGAGGGTTCCATGACGGATCTCAAGATCAACATGCAGCGCCTGCAACAGGACATCAATGATCTCGGGCAGATCGGCCGCGATGCCGACCGCGGCCTGCATCGCCGCGCCTTCAGCGAGGGCGATCGCGCCGGGCGCGAGTGGTTTCGCGGGCGTCTGGAGGCCGCCGAGCTGGATGTCTGGCAGGACGGAGCCGCCAACCTCCACGGCCGCCTGGAGTACGACGGCAAGCGCCCGGTGGTGGCCATGGGCTCGCACCTGGATACGGTGCCCGGGGGCGGTCCGCTGGACGGAGCCCTGGGCGTACTGATCGGGCTGGAGGTCCTGCGCACCGCCAAGGAGAACGCGGTCGATCTGGAATACCCCCTCGAGGTGATCGACTTCACTGACGAGGAAGGCCGCTTCGGTGGCATGTTCGGCTCCCAGGCGATGGCCGGCAAGCTGACTCCGGAGAGCATCAGCCATGCCCGCGATCTGGAGGGTGTGACCCTGGTCGAGGCCATGGCCAACTGGGGCCTCAATGCCGACGACGCCCTGGCCGCCCGACGCGATCCGCACACCCTGCATGCCTTCATCGAGACCCATATCGAGCAGGGGCCGGTCCTCGACCGGCGCGGCCTGAGCGTGGGCGTGGTCGAGGCGATTACCGGGCTGTTCAAGTGGGAGGTGCGCCTGAAGGGCCAGCCGAACCACGCCGGTACCACCCCGATGGACATGCGCATCGATGCCTTCCAGGGGCTGGCCGAGTTCGGCGGCGAGATCAATCGCCTGCTGGAAGAGCACGGCAGCCCGAACTCACGCGCCACCATCGGACGCGTGGAGCTCTCGCCCGGCGCGCCGAACACGGTACCCGGGGTGGCGACCTTTTCCTTCGAGGTGCGCGACACCGACGAGAAGGTCCTGACCGCGCTGGCCCATGCGGCGCGCCGCACCCTGTCGAGCCTGGCGCGGCGGCGTGATCTGATGTTCGAGTTCGACGTGCTCTCCGAGATCGACCCGGTGCGCTGTGACCCCGGCATCGTGCAGACCATCGAGGCGCAGGCCGAGCGCATGGGCATGGAGTACATCACCATGCCCAGTGGCGCTGCCCATGACACCCAGAGCATGAGCCGGATCACCCGTACCGGCATGATCTTTGTGCCGAGCCTCCAGGGGCGTAGCCATTCCGCCGCGGAATGGACAAACTGGGAGGACATCGAGATCGGCGCCAACCTGGCCCTGCAAAGTGCCCTGGCGCTGGCGGCCCGGCAATAAACCGCGACGAGAGGAAACGCCCGGAATGGCCGACAACAACAATGTTTCCCGCCTGACCGACTACGACTCCCTGGATCCGCTGCGCGAGCAGTACCAGGAGAGCCTGATCACCACGCCGGTCCTGCGCCGGGAGCTGCGGGAGCACCATGTCGCGCTGCTTTGCATCGACCTGCAGTACCTGGATGCCGCGCGCGGGCACGGCGTGTTCGCGGATTCCGCCGAATCCGGTGTGCCGCTGGAGGCCCAGGAGTACTACTTCAACCGCCTCGAACAGACGGTGCTGCCCAATGTGCGCCGCCTGCAGGATGCCTTCCGCGAGGAGGGGCTGGAGGTGATCCACACCCGCATCCGCTCGCTGACCCACGACGGCCGCGACCGCAGCCCGGGCCACAAGCGCCTGAACCTGCACGCGGCTCCCGGCTCCAAGGACGCCGAGTTCGTCGAGCAGGTGGCCCCGGTGGGGGACGAGATCGTGCTGGACAAGACCGCCAGCGGGGTCTTCAATTCCACCAACCTGCACTACATCCTGCGCAACCTGAATATCTCTGCTTTGTTCATCGTGGGCGTGTATTCCAACGAGTGCGTCTCCACCGCCGTGCGGGATGCCTGTGACCTGGGCTTTTATGTCACCCTGATGGACGACGCCACGGCCACGGTGACGCCGGAGATGCAGAAGGCCACGATCACCACCATCAAGGACCGCTACGCCCGGGTGATGACCACGGACGAGGCGATCCGCGAGATCAAGAAGGTGCAGGAGGCCTCGTGACCGGTCTCGACGACCCCATCCTGCCCACCTCCCTTGCCTGGGGGCTGCTGGCGGCGTTCAGCGTCCTCTGGGTGGTGCTGGGCTGGTGGCTGGGTCGTCGCAACAAGACCGCCGAGGACCACATGCTGGCGGGCCGCAATGTCGGCCTGGCGCTCGCCACCGCCACGGCGATGGCCACCTGGGTCACCGCCAATACCACGATGACCGCCCCGCAGCTGGCGCTGCAGCTTGGTGTCTGGGGCATGCTCGGGTATTCGCTGGGTGCGCTGGGCCTGATCCTGTTCGCGCCGCTGGCGCGGCGCATCCGCGAGCTGATGCCCCGCGGCTTCACCTCCGGGGACTTCATCCGCCTGCGCTTCGGCACCTTCACCTGGCGCGTGTTCCTGGTGGTCTCGCTGATCTACGCCTTTGGCTGGCTGGTCTCGATGGCGATGGCCGGCGGGGTGCTGATCAATGCCCTGGCCGGGATCGACTATCGCGTGGGCATGACCGTGATCCTGACCGTCTGCGTGATCTACACCCTGCTGGGCGGTCTGCGCGCGGTCATCGGGACCGACTTCATCCAGACGGTCATCATTGTCGCGGGCGCGGCGTTCATCGCCTGGCTGACCATCGACAAGGTCGGCTTCGAGGCGATCCACTTCAACCTGATGGAAGAGCGCCCGGAACTGCTGAGCCTGCTGTTCCCGGCCGCGATCATGTTCCTGTTCAACAACCTGCTGTTCGGCGTGGGCGAGATCTTCCACTCCAACGTCTGGTGGTCGCGCGCCTTCGCCTTCGGCCGCAACGTGGGCTTTCGGGCCTATCTCTTCGGCGGCCTGCTGTGGCTGCCGATCCCGATTGTTGCCGGCTTTATCGCGCTGGCTACGCCGGCGCTGGGGATCAACGTCCCCGCCGCGGACATGGTCGGGCCGCTGGTGGCCGCCGAGGTGCTGGGTCTGACCGGTGCGATCGTCGTGTTCATCGTGGTCTTCGCCGCGCTGGCCTCCAGCCTCGACTCGCTGCTGGCGGCCACGTCCGATCTGGTGACCCGCGACATCTACCGCGGCCACATCCGTCCGCGGGCCAGCGAGCAGCACCAGTTCCACGCGACCAAGGTGATCGTGGTGCTACTGGGGCTGCTGACCTGGCTGGCGGCCAGCTACCGCGGCGAGGTCCCGATCGTCGGCTCGCTGGCGGAGCTTTTGTACTTCACCGGGGCCTTCGTGGCCTCCGCGATCTGGCCGATCGTCGCCGGCCTGTACTGGAAGCAGGCGAACCCGCAGGGTGCCGCCTGGTCGATGATACTGGGGTCCGGTATCGGGCTGGCCAGCTATTTCCTGATCGGGTTCTACGTGGCCGCGCTGGTCGGGGCCGCCGTCTCGCTGGCGGTGATGGTGCTGACCACCTGGCTGATGCCGCGGCCGTTCGACTGGGGCCGGCTGGCCCGTTCCGACGCCGAGGTGCCGGCATGACGATCTCGACAACCGCACTGTCCGTGATCGTGGTCATCGCCACCAGCGTGGCGACCCTGACCCCGATCCTGCTGATTGCCCTGTTTATCCGCGACTGGAAAAAAGGACGCCTCTGGTGAACTACACCGAAGATCCCCTGCACGTGCTCCACCCGAAAGACGGCGCCGCCGGTACCGACCGGCCGCGGGCGTTGCTGGATGCGGTGGAGGAAGACCCGGATCCGCTGCTGAAGCTGGCCGCGGCACACGTGGTCTCCAGCCAGCAGTTCAACCGCGAGGAACTGCTGCAGCTGTTCCGGCTGGCCGCCCAGTACGAGACCACGCCCGCCCTGATGCATCTGCCGCTGGCGGGCAAGATCCTGATCAGCGCGTTCTACGAGCCGTCCACCCGCACGCGGCTGTCGTTCGAGAGCGCCTGGCACCGGCTTGGCGGCGCGGTGATGTCGATCACCGACCCCAAGAGCACCGGCATCGCCAAGGGCGAGTCGCTGGCGGACATCGCCGAGATGTTCAACAACTACGGCGACGTGCTGGTGCTGCGCTCCTCCGATGGCGAGGCCGCGCACAACATGCTGGAGAACCTGCGCATCCCGCTGGTCAACGCCGGCAACGGCATCGACGAGCACCCGACCCAGGCGCTGGCGGACGTCTACACCCTGGCCAAGTGGCGCCCGGAGCTGTTCACCGGCCCGGTCGCCCCGGAGGACCGCATCAAGGTCGGCATCATCGGGGTGCCCTCGCGCATGCGCACGGTGCGCTCGCTGCTGCGCCTGCTGAGCCTGTTCCCCGAGGCGATCGAAGAGGTCGTGATCATCTCGCGCGAGGACGAGAACTTCGATCCCGGCCAGCGCGAGGAACTGGCGGAGGCCGGCCTGAACCTGCGCGTGGTGCACGAGCTGGACCCGGTGCTGCCGGAGCTGGACGTGGTGTACATCAACGCCATTGCCTGGGTGGGCGATACCTTCGAGTCCATGGGTGAGGGCCTGAAGCTGGACCGCAACTCGCCGCTGAAGAAGGGCGCGATCATCATGCACCCGTTGGCGCGCGGTGCGGAGCTGTCGACGGATCTCGATAACACCCCGCACAACTGGTACTTCGCCCAGGCCCGCGGGGCGGTGTTCGTGCGCATGGCGCTGCTGACCAGTGTGGTCCGCCGCATCAGCGCGGTCATGGACACTCCGGAAGACTGAATCTCGTACTGAACTGAACCGCGAGTGGCGTGGCGCGCCGGAACGGACCGGGCCGCGCCCCGCTCGCATCGAACGGATAACCAAGGAGACATGCCATGTGTGGCATCGCCGGAATCTTTAACGCCGACCCGAACCGCAAGGTCGACCCGCAGACCCTGGTCAACATGGCCGCGATCCAGTATCACCGCGGGCCCGACGGCTTCGGCTACAAGACGCAGGACGATCGTGGCGTGGGGTTTTCCCACGCGCGGTTGTCGATCATCGACCTCGACGAGAACCGCGGGCGCCAGCCGTTCTGCATGACCAACGGCGAGATCATGACCGCGGTCAACGGCGAGCTGTACGACTACAAGCGCATCCGCACCGACCTCACCTCGCGCGGAGTGAAGTTCCGCACCAAGAGCGACTCCGAGATGGTGATGCACCTGTACCAGCGCGAGGGGCTGGAGGACGCGGTGAAGCACTTTCGCGGCGAGTTCGCGATCTCGCTGTATGACCGCAAGCACGACCGGCTGATCCTGATCCGCGACCGCTTCGGCATCAAGCCGCTGTACTTCACCGAGGCCAACGGGAGCTTCGTGTTCGGCTCCGAGCTGAAGGTGTTGTTCGCCAATCCCGACGTCCCGCGCCAGTTCGCCGATGATGGTCTGTACCACCAGCTGATGCAGACCATGGTGCCCGGCACCACCGCCTTCGAGGGCATCCAGCAGGTGAAGCCCGGGCACATGGTGATCGTCGAGCGCGCCCACGGGAAGCTGAAGGTCCGCCAGGAAAAGTACTGGGACATGGACTTCCCGCTGGCCTCCGAGCGTCCGCCCGAGAGCGAGACCGACGAGAACTACTGGATCGAGGGCGTGCGCGAGAAGCTGATGGAGGCCGTCCAGCTGCGCCTGGAGGCCGACGTGCCGGTCGCCTGCTACCTCTCCGGGGGGATCGACTCCTGCATCACCCTGGGGCTGGCCTCGGCCAGCCAGCAGTCGCCGGTCAAGGCCTTCACCATCGGCTTCGACAACGACGACTACGACGAGACCGCGATCGCCCGCGAGATGGCCGAGAGCGTCGGCGCCGACCAGGACATCATGACCCTGAACGCCGACCACCTCTACGACAACTTCGAAGAGGCGCTGTGGCACGCCGAGCGCACCATCTACAACACCCTCGGCGTGGCCAAGCTGCTGATGAGCCGCCACGTGAACAAGGCCGGTTACAAGGTGGTGGTCACCGGCGAGGGCTCGGACGAGTTGTTCGGTGGCTACCCGGCGTTCCGCCGCGACATGTTCCTGCACGGCCTGGACACCCTGCCGGAGGCCGACCGTCAGGCCTGGCAGCAGATGCTGAACGAGTCCAACGAACTGGTCTCCGGCGCGATGCTGGCCGAGGACGAGGTGGATGACCCCGAATTCACGAAGATGATGGGCTTCACCCCGTCCTGCCTGCAGCCGTGGCTGGCCGCCGCCGACCACGTGCCGGGCCTGCTGCACCCGAAGCGCCGCGAGCGCATGCAGGGCTACCAGCCGGGCAAGGCCATCGCCAACGCCCTGGACAACGACATGCTGGAAGGCCGGCACCCGCTGGACAAGGCCCAGTACGTCTGGATCAAGACCATGCTGGAGGGGCAGATCCTGACCTGGGGCGGCGACCGCATGGACATGGCCAACTCGATGGAGGCGCGCCCGCCGTTCCTCGATCACCACCTGGCCGAGTTTGCCGCCCACCTGCCGCCGACCATGCGCATCAAGGGTCCGACCGAGAAGTACGTGCTGCGCGAATCCATGAAGGGCCTGCTGCCCAAGGTGCTCTACGAGCGCGAGAAGTTCGCGTTCATGGCACCGCCGGCGCACACCGACCCGGTCAAGTGGGCCGCGATGAAGGCGCTGGCCGATCGCTACCTCGCGCCGGATAAGGTCGAGGAGGCGGGTCTGCTGGATCCGGAGGGCGTGCGCCAGGTGTTCGAGCTGCACGAGTCCGAGGATACCCCGGCCGCGACACAGGTCCAGCTGGACGCGGTGATCAACCACATGATCGGGGTCCAGGTGCTGTACGAGAAGTTCGTGGCCACCGACATCCCGGCGCTGGCACAGCAGAAGGCCGAGGAGTTCGGCTGGCACGCCTGATTGCCGATGAACGGTCAGAGGCCCGGGAGAGTCCTTCCGGTGCCACACGAGAAGGCCCCGCGGATCGACCATCCGCGGGGCCTTTTTTGCGATGCCCGATCCGGCATCGCCGGTCGTGTCGGCGAGCAGGGCTTCTCCCTGGTGGAGCCCGAGCCCGGACACAAAAAAGCCGCCGGCCCCGGAGGGCGCGGCGGCGGATGGCCTCGCGGCCCCGAGGGGCCGGAAGCGGACGCCTTACAGGCTGTAGTACATGTCGAACTCGATCGGATGGGTGGTCATGCGCATCTGCGTGACGTCTTCCATCTTCAGGTCGATGTAGGCATCGATCATGTCGTCGGTGAACACGCCACCCTGGGTCAGGAACTCGCGATCCTGGTTCAGGGCTTCCAGCGCCTGGTCCAGCGAATGGCAGACCTGCGGGATGCCCTTTTCCTCTTCCGGCGGCAGGTCGTAGAGGTTCTTGTCCATCGCGTCGCCGGGGTGGATCTTGTTCTGGATGCCGTCCAGGCCGGCCATCAGCATCGCGGCGAACGCGAGGTACGGGTTGGCGGTGGAGTCCGGGAAGCGCAGCTCGATCCGGCGCGCCTTCGGGTTCATCACGAACGGGATGCGCAGCGAGGCCGAGCGGTTACGGGCGGAGTAGGCCAGCATCACCGGCGCCTCGAAGCCCGGCACCAGACGCTTGTAGCTGTTGGTGGACGGGTTGGTGAAGGCATTCAGCGCACGGGCGTGCTTGATGATGCCGCCGATGTAGTACAGCGCGGTCTCGGACAGGCCGCCGTAGAGGTCACCGGAGAACAGGTTCTTGCCGTCCTTGGACAGCGACTGGTGCACGTGCATGCCGGAGCCGTTGTCGCCGACGATCGGTTTGGGCATGAAGGTCGCGGTCTTGCCGTGGATGTGGGCCACGTTCTGCACCACGTACTTCAGGATCTGCACCTCGTCGGCCTTCTGCGTCAGGGTCGCCGGGCCCACGCCGATCTCGCACTGGCCGGCGGTGGCCACCTCGTGGTGGTGCACCTCGGTCTCCAGACCCATCTCGGTCATCACTTCGCACATGGTGGAGCGGATGTCGTGCAGGCTGTCGACCGGCGGGACCGGGAAGTAGCCGCCCTTCACGCCCGGGCGGTGCCCGATGTTGCCGTCCTCGTAGACGCGCTCGGAGTTCCAGGACGCCTCCTGGGAGTCCACGCGGCAGTAGGAACCGGACAGGCTGGTACCCCACTTCACGTCGTCAAAGATGAAGAACTCGTTCTCCGGACCGAACAGCGCGGTGTCGGCGATGCCGGTGCTCTGCAGGTAGGCCTCGGCGCGGCGCGCCAGGGAGCGCGGGCAGCGGTCGTAGCCCTGCATGGTGGCCGGCTCGACCACGTCGCAGCGGATGTTCATGGTCATGTCTTCGAAGAACGGGTCGATCACGGCCGACTCGGCGTCCGGCATCAGGATCATGTCGGACTCGTTGATCCCCTTCCAACCGGAGATCGAGGAGCCGTCGAACATCTTGCCTTCCTCGAAGGTCTCTTCGTCGATGTCGTGGGCCGGCATGGTCACATGCTGTTCCTTGCCCTTGGAGTCGGTAAAGCGGAAGTCGACAAAGCGCACTTCCTTTTCCTTGATCTGGTTCAGCACGTCGGCTGCGGACATGGGGGTCTCCTTGGTCTTCACTTGAGTCTTCGATTTTGGCCGGCCGGCCAGTTGGCCCCTGCACGGCTTCGTGGGTCATTATGCAGGCATCATGCCATCCGGCCCGATTCGGCCCGGGCGCGCGAAAAACGGGCACCCCGGGTGCCGCGCCGCCTCCTCTTTGCACCAACATGGTGCCGTATATGCACAACGATAGTGCTTGCTGGGGTGTGCCGCACCTAATGAGTGCACGGACGATAGAGTAGCGTGACCTCGCCCAGCATGTCGCCCACCTGCGGGTGGGCGTGCAGCCGGTCGGCCAGGGCCCGGGCCCGCGCCTCCAGGTCCGGGGCCGCGGTTGCCCCGTCAAGGCGCAGGGTCAGCGTCATGTGCACCCGGCCGCCCAGGTAGTGCAGGGACAGGTGCTCCACCGCGTCCAGCTCCGGGGTGTCGGCCCAGGCCTCGCGCAGGGCCTCTACCAGTACCGGCCGTAACGGCAGCGTCGAGCTGCGCGCCTGCTCCGCGTCATTCTCCGGGTCCACGTGCACCGTGATGTCGTTGACCCGCTCATGCTCGTCGGTCACCGAATGGAACACCGCATCGGCGATCCGATGCCCCTCGGAGACCGAGATCATCGGCGCGACCTGGATGTGCACATCGGCCACCACGTCGCTGCCGTGGCGGCGGGTGCGCAGCATGTGCGCATCCTTCACCCCGGGCACGTCCAGGATGGTGCGGTGAATGCGATCCACCTTCTCCGGCTCCAGCGCGGTGTCGATCAGCTCCGCCGCGGCGCGCACGATCAGGCGCCCGGCGATATGCAGGATGAACAGGGCGACGATCAGCGCCGCCAGGGCGTCCGCCCACGGGAAGCCGGCGACCGCCGCGCCCACGCCGACCAGTACGAACAGCGACGAGATTGCATCCGTACGGTGGTGCCAGGCATTGGCATCGAGCATCCGCGAGCGCAGGCGCTTCGCCACTCGGTGGGTGTACTGGTACAGGCCCTCCTTCGCGACCAGGGTCAGCGCGGCAAAGAAGATGGCCATATTGGCGGGACCGGTCATGGCCTCGGGGTCGACCAGCCGGCTGCCGGCTGCCCAGGCGATCCCCAGCCCCGCGGCTGCCAGAAAGACCCCGACGATCACCGTTGCCAGGGTCTCGATGCGGGCATGGCCGTACGGGTGGTCCTGGTCGGGGGACGCCGCAGCCTTGCGCGCCGCGAACAGCACGACACCGTCGGTGATGAGGTCCGACAGCGTATGCACGCCGTCCGCGACCAGCGCCTGCGAGTTCAGAAGCCAGCCGCTAAGTAGCTGCGCGACGGCGAGAAAGCTGTTCACGGTCGCGCCCACCAGCGTCACCCGGCGCGTATCCCGATAGCGCTGGCCGTTCTCCGCGGTCACCGTCGGCTCCGAATTGGCGTGGGGCTCGCTCAGGGCGGTTCTCCCGAACCGGATCAAGCCTCCAGTATGGGCGCCTTCCCGGCTGGCGCAAAACCGTCTGCCGCCACAGGGAAGTGCCGACTCGCGCGGGCGTCTCCGCGTTTCGCGCTGACGCTGACGGTGGCCGAGGCTGGAGCCCGGCCGATATACTGTCCGCTTTGCCCTGACCCGGGATCCCGCATGGCGCACGAACGCACCCCGTCCAGCAGCAGCCCCACCTTCCAGGACCTGATCCGTCGCTTGCAGGACTACTGGAACGACCACGGCTGCGTGGTCCTGCAGCCCTACGACATGGAAATGGGGGCCGGCACCTTCCATCCGGCGACCTTCCTGCGCTCCATCGGGCCGGAGCCGTGGCGCGCGGCCTACGTGCAGCCCAGCCGCCGTCCTACCGACGGTCGCTATGGCGACAACCCCAACCGCCTGCAGCACTACTACCAGTTCCAGGTGCTGCTGAAGCCGTCGCCGCCGGACATCCAGGACCTCTACCTCGGCTCCCTGGAGGCGCTGGGCTTCGACACGCTCACCCATGATGTGCGCTTCGTCGAGGACAACTGGGAATCTCCGACCCTCGGCGCCTGGGGCCTGGGCTGGGAGGTCTGGCTGAACGGCATGGAGGTCACCCAGTTCACCTACTTCCAGCAGGTCGGCGGGCTGGACTGCCATCCGGTCTCCGGCGAGATCACCTACGGACTGGAGCGCCTGGCGATGTACCTGCAGGGGGTGGAGAGCGTGTTCGACCTGGTCTGGACCGTCGGCCCGGACGGCCGCCCGGTGACCTACGGCGACGTCTACCACCAGAACGAGGTGGAGCAGTCCACCTACAACTTCGAGCATGCCGATCGCGACGCCCTGTTCGCCGCCTTCGATCAGCATGCGAACGAGAGCGATCGCATGATCGAGCTGGGCCTGCCGCTGCCGGCCTACGAACAGATGCTGCGCGCCTCGCACAGCTTCAACCTGCTGGATGCCCGCGGTGCGATCTCGGTCACCGAGCGCCAGCGCTACATCCTGCGCGTACGCGAGCTGTCGCGAAACGTTGCGCAGAAGTATTACGAGTCGCGCGAGGCCCTGGGCTTCCCGCTGTGCGCCGATGACGACACCAACAAGCCCGACGCCGCCTGAACCCTATTTCCCGGATCGCGCGCCCTTGCGCGCGGTCGTGATGGACCCGACACGGACCCGACATGGCTGAAGCCCGCGAACTCCTGATCGAACTGGGCACCGAAGAGTTGCCCCCCGCCGCCCTGCCGCGCCTGCGTGATGCCCTGGCCGAGGGTCTGGCCAACCGGCTGAGCGAGGCCGGGCTGGAGCCGGGCGTGCCCGAGACCTTCGCCACCCCGCGCCGGCTGGCGGTGCTGTTCCCGGACGTCCCGGGGCAGCAGCCGGACCAGTTGCAGGAGCGTCGCGGCCCGGCTGTGGCCGCCGCCTTCGATGACGCCGGCGAGCCGACCAAGGCGGTGTTGGGCTTTGCCCGCTCCTGCGGAGTGGAGGTCGAGCGCCTGGAACGCGAGACCACCGACAAGGGCGAATACCTGGTCTTCCGCCAGATGCAGCCGGGCCGCGCCCTCGGCGAGCTGCTGCCGGAGATGCTGGAGGCCGCGCTAGAGGCCCTGCCCACGCCCAAGCGCATGCGCTGGGGCAGCAGCCGCACCGAGTTCGTGCGCCCCGCGCACTGGCTGGTCGTCCTGCACGGGACCGAGGTGCTGGAGATGACGGTGCTGGAGCAGACCGCCGGGCGGGCCACGCATGGTCACCGCTTCCACCAGCCCGGCGCGCTGGAGCTGAAGCGCGGCAACGACTACGCCGAGCGGCTGCGCAGCCCCGGCTTTGTCGAGCCGTCGTTCGAGGCGCGGCGCGAGAACATCCTGGCCCAGGTGCACGAACAGGCCAAGGCCCTGGGCGGGCGCGCACTGGTGGATGCCGACCTGCTGGACGAGGTGACCGCACTGGTAGAGTGGCCGGTGGCCCTGACCGGCGGCTTCGACCCGCGTTTCCTGGATGTCCCGCAGGAGGCGTTGATCTCCACCATGCAGGACAACCAGAAATACTTCCCGGTGGTCGACGAGGCCGGGCGCATGCAGCCGCACTTCATCGTCATCAGCAACATCGAGTCGCGGGACCCGCATGCGGTGCGCGACGGTAACGAGCGCGTGCTGCGCCCGCGCTTCGCCGATGCCGAGTTCTTCTGGCAGCAGGACCGCAAGAAGCGTCTGGAGGAACGGCTGGATGCGCTGGACTCCGTGGTGTTCGAGAAGCGCCTGGGCACGCTGCGCGACAAGTCCGTGCGGCTGGAGGCCCTGATGCAGCGCCTGGCCGGCCTGATGGGGCTGGATGCCGGGCTGGCCGCGCGCGCCGCGCGCCTGGCCAAGTGCGATCTGGTGACCCAGATGGTCTTCGAGTTCACCGAACTGCAGGGCACGATGGGCCGCTACTACGCCCTGCACGACCGCGAGGATGAGTCTGTCGCGGCTGCAATCGAACAGCACTACTGGCCGCGCCAGTCCGGTTCGGAACTGCCGGATGTCCCGCTGGCCCAGGCCCTGGCGCTGGCGGACCGGCTGGATACGCTGGTCGGGATCTTCGCGATCGGCAAGCAGCCCACCGGCACCAAGGACCCGTTCGCCCTGCGCCGCGCCGCGCTGGGGCTGGTGCGCATCCTGGTCGAGCGCGAACTGCCGCTGGCCCTGACCCCGCTGCTGCAGGCCGCGGCCGAGCCGATCCGCGAACGGGTGCCGGAGGCCGACCAGGCGGTGGAGCCGGTCCGCGAGTACATCCTGGAGCGCCTGCGCGGCTACCTGCTGGAGCAGGGCCAGGCGCACGAGACCATCGAGGCGGTGGCCGCGGTCGCGCCCGATACCCCGCTGGACTTCGTCCGCCGCGTGCGCGCGGTTAGCCTGTTCCGCGAGCGCCCGGAGGCCGAGGCCCTGGCTGCGGCGAACAAGCGCATCCACAACCTGTTGCGCAAGGCCGGCGAGGAGGCCGAGGCCGACCTCGACCCGGAGGCCCTGGCGCTGGACGAGGAGCGTCAGCTTTACCAGGGCCTGCAGGCGGTGCGTCCCGGCGTCGAGCAGGCGGTGGCCGATGGTGACTACCTGCACGCCCTGGGCGAGCTGGCGGGCCTGCGCGATCGCGTCGATACCTTTTTCGACCAGGTGATGGTGATGGCCGAAGATGCCGCCGAGCGGCGCAACCGTCTGGCCCTGCTGCGTGAACTGCGCCGCGCGTTCGAGACCGTGGCCGACATCGGCCGCCTGGCCACGGGATAGCGCCGCCGCATGCTGCCCCTGATCCGCGGTCTGCTGTTCCAGCTCGGGTTCATCAGCTCGATGCTGGTCTTCGGCGTGCTGGTGCCACCGCTGATCTGGCCGTTCTCGCGCCGCATCCGCTACCGGGTGCTGACGCAGTGGGGGCGCTTCAATGTCTGGTGGCTGCGGGTCACCTGTGGCGTGGACTACCGGGTGCGCGGCGCCGAACACATCGATGCGTCGCGCCCGCATGTGGTGCTGTCCAAGCATCAGTCGGCCTGGGAGACCGTCGCCTTCGTCGCGATCTTCCCGATGCAGACCTGGGTGCTCAAGCGCGAGCTGATGCGTATCCCGGTCTTCGGCTGGACGCTGGCGATGATCGATCCGGTGCCAATCGATCGCGAAGGCGGGCGCCAGGCGCTGGAGAATCTGGTCACCGAGGGCCGGCAGCGCCTCGACGAGGGCCGCTGGGTGATCGTGTTCCCCGAGGGCACGCGCGTGGCCCCGGGCGAACACGGGCGCTACCGCCAGGGCGGCGCGATGCTGGCCGCGCGTACCGGTTACCCGGTGCTGCCGGTGGCGCTCAACAGTGGCAGCTTCTGGCCGAAGAAGGGCATCCGGCGCTACCCCGGCACCATCGAGGTGGTGATCGGCCCGCCGATCGAGACCGCCGGGCGCAAGCCGGTGGAGGTGCTGGCCGAGGCCGAAGAATGGATCGAGACCACCATGGCCGGGATCGAGCCGCGTCCCGCCCGTCCGTCATCGGAGCCCGCACATGGCGAATGAACCCGTGATCAGCGCGCCGCTGGTCGAACTGCGTGACCGGACCATTTACCGCATCGGGGATGGTTCGCCGGCGGTCTGGCTGATCGACGACCTCGAATTGGGCGGGATCCTGGTCAACGCGCCGGCGTATTCGGAACCCCTGCTGGCGGCGATCCGGGCCATCACCAGGCCCGCCTACCTGTTCCTGCCCAGCCGCCATGGGGCACAGGACCTGGAGGCCTGGCGGGCGGCTGGCCTCGAGACCCTGGCGTTCGAGGCGGAGGCCCCGGCGATCCGCGCGGCCGGCGGCGAGATCGATATCGCCTTCAACCGCAAGCAGCGCCTGTCCCGCACCATCGATTTCCTGCCGATGGCCGGGGTGACCGAGGGCACCTGTGCCCTGCGCCTGAAGAACCTGCCGGGAGTCGTGTTCTTTGGCCCGGCGCTGGCACCCGGGGCGGATGGCTGGCCCACGCTGACCCAGAATCCGGAGGACCATTCCTTCGAGGCGCGCCTGTTCGGCGCCCTGGGCGTGAAGGACCTGAAGTTTGCCTATGCCTTCTGCGACCGCTTCGATCCCGCCACCACGCAGTATGGCCCGGACGCCGACCAGCACATCCAGGCCCGCATCGAGGCGGTATTCGACGAATAGCATCTTCGTAGGGGGTGGGGTTGTCTTGGCCTGTAGGAGGCCAGCCCTCTGGCCGATGAGGTCGGGCCGCGCCGTATCGCTCAGGGGGCTGAGCTCCCACAGGGCAGGACGGAACCCGTGGGTGCAGGGGTCTGACGGAGCGAGCCGTGTATGGCGGTCAGGCGCGGGCGATCAGGCTCTGGATTACGTGGCCGGCGGCGGTCAGGCCGAAGATCGCGGGCAGGTAGGAGATCGTGCCGTTGACCGAACGCGGCCGGCCGCCGTCCCCCACCGGGCGGTGTTCGGTGCCCTTGCGCGGCTGTTCGATGGAGAACACCACGGGGTAGTCGAGATGCGCGCCCAGGCGCCGCAGGCGCTTGCGCATCTGGCGCGCGAGCGGGCACACGCGCGTCCCCGCCAGCGGCCCCACGCGCACGGCGGTGGGGTCGATGCGCCCGCCGGCCCCCATGCTCGAGATCACGCCCTGCCCGCGCGCCTGGGCCGTCGCGACCAGCGCGGCCTTGCAGACGATGGAGTCGATCGCGTCGAGTACGAAGTCGGCATCCTCCGGGACCAGGTCGCCGATGGTATCGGGCTGGAGGAAGTCGTGGCGGATCGTGAGCTCGATGTCGGGATCGATGTCGTGGATGCGGTTCGCCATGATCTCGGTCTTGGGTCGGTCCACGGTGGAGCGCAGCGCGACCAGCTGGCGATTCAGGTTGGAGGCGCCCACCACGTCGTGATCCGCCAGGGTCATGCGCCCGACGCCGGCGCGGGCGATGGCCTCGGCGGCGTAGCTGCCGACCCCGCCGAGACCGGCGATGAACACATGCCGGTCCCGCAGGCCGGCCGCAACCTCGTGCCCCAGCAGCAGGTCGGTCCGTTCGGTGTAGGGATTGTGGGGGGCGGCGGAACTCATGCGTCGGGACCGGTCGGAAGCCGGAGGACCCGGCGTGCGTTTTGTGACGTGATTATAGCCATCTCTTCGGGATCCATGTCCCGCAGGGCCGCGAGCCGGCGATTGACCTCGGCCGTCATCGCCGGTTCGTTGCGCTCACCCTGATGTCCGGCCAGGGGCTGATCGGGTGCATCAGTCTCCACCACCAGGGTCTCCAGCGCCGCGTCGCGCACCACGCGGTGCAGCTTCTGCGCCCGCTCGAAGGTCACCGGGCCGCCGATGCCCAGGCAGAAGCCCAGGTCGGCCGCCTGGCGGGCCTGCTGCGGGCTTCCGATGAACGCATGCAGGATGCCGGTCAGGCCTGGTTGCTGGCGCAGGCCCTTCAGCACCGCGTCCAGCGCGCGCCGGCTGTGGATGATCACCGGCAGGTCGCGTTCGCGGGCGATGGCCAGTTGCCGCGTGTAGAACCGCCACTGGCGGTCCCAGTCGAGACCCTCCTGATAGCCGTCCAGCCCGATCTCGCCGACCGCAATGGTCTCGGGGTGCGTGTCCAGCCAGGCCTCCAGGGCGTCGAGGTCCGCGTCCGCATGTGCCTGCAGGAAGATCGGGTGCATGCCGTAGGCGACATGCAGGCCCGCGTGCTGGCGGTACAGGGCGTCGAGGTCCGGCCAGCGCGCCCGGGTGACGCCCGGCAGGACCAGCTCCTGAACCCCGGCGGCGCGGGCGCGGTCCAGCACGGCCGGGCGATCCGGATCGAACGCGTCCAGGTCCAGGTGGACATGCGTATCGATCAGGTTCATGGGGGGTGGCCTACGGACAGGGGTAGGTATAGCGGGCGTGGATGGCCTCGATGGCCTCCAGCACGGCGTCGGACAGGGTGATGTCCACCGTCGCGATGTTCTCGCGCAGCTGCTCCATGGTGGTCGCCCCGATCAGGTTGCTGGTCACGAAGGGCTGCTGGTTGACGAAGGCCAGCGCCAGCTGGGACGGGGTCAGGCCATGTTCGTGCGCCAGACGTGCGTACTCCGCGGTGGCGGCCAGGCCGCATTCGTTGCTGTAGCGCTGGAAGCGCTCGAACAGCGTCAGGCGTGCCCCCTCGGGCTTTGCCCCGTCCAGGTACTTGCCGGAGAGCATGCCGAAGGCCAGCGGCGAGTAGGCCAGCAGGCCGGCATCCTCGCGGATGGCCATCTCGGCCAGCCCCGCCTCGAAACTGCGGTTGAGCAGGTTGTAGGGGTTCTGGATGGAGACGATGCGCTCGGACAGGCCACGGTCATGGGCGCGGATCCACTCCATGAAGCCCCACGGGGTCTCATTCGAGATGCCGATGGTGCGCACGCGGCCGCTCTCGACCACCGCCTTCAGTGCCGCCGCGGTCTCCTCGATCGGGGTCGCGGCATCATCCGGCTTGTGGGCGTAGCCGAGCTGGCCGAAGAAGTTGGTGGCGCGCGCCGGCCAGTGGACCTGGTACAGATCCAGGTAGTCGGTCTGCAGGCGCCGGAGGCTGTCGTTCAGGGCCTGCTCGATGTGTTCGCGATTCAGCTGCGGACCGCCGCGCAGGTAGTCGATCATGCCGGGGCCGGCGACCTTGCTGGCCAACACCACCTGATCGCGGTTGCCGCGCTTGGCCAGCCAGTTGCCGATGTAGCTCTCGGTCAGGCCCTGGGTCTCCGCGCGCGGCGGAACCGGGTACATCTCGGCGGCATCGATCAGGTTTACGCCCTGGTCGAGGGCGTAGTCCAGCTGTTCGTGGGCCTCGGCCTCGTTGTTCTGCTCGCCCCAGGTCATCGTGCCCAGGCCGATCAGGCTGACCTCGATCTCGGTGCGTCCCAGTTTGCGGTATTGCATGCGGTCCCCTTGGCGGTTCAGGTGAACAGGGTCAGGACCCCGGTATAGCCGTACAGGCGGTTGGCGAAGATCTCGCCATTGGCGAAGAAGCCGACCAGGGGCACGTCGCCCAGGTGTTTCTGCACGATGCCCAGTTCCGTGCCTTCCTGGGCGAATTGGTGGCGCCCGCGCCCCACGCAGGAGACATAGATCGCGCCGCGAATCCCGTTGGGTGCCTGGGCGCGGATCTGCTCCAGCATGCGCTCGAGGTCCTCGATGGCCGCCTGGCCGTCGCGGCGCACGAACAGGATCTGCGAGCCCGGCTCGAGCATCTCGCCGACGGCCAGCACCTGCTGGTCCAGGTCGATCCCGATGATGTTGCGCACGCGGTAGTCGCCGGTGTCCGACCCCGGGATCGGAAAGCCCACCAGGATGTAGCCCAGCGCCCGCTCCAGGTCGCGCGACAGCACATCGCCGATGATGCCCTTGAACGCCGGCAGGGCCTGCTGGCCGTCCAGGCGCACGATGATATTGCGCCAGGTCTCGGTCAGCTCGTGCTGGCCCGGGAGTGGCGTGCAGCCCTGGCTGTGGCGTGCGGCGATCGCGACATCGTCGCGCAGCGCCAGCCCGGTGATGCCGGAGGCGGCGACGCCGTCGGCGATCTGCACCACGCCGTCGTCCCCGGAGTTGACTCCGCCGGTCGCGAACCAGGCGGTGCGCTCGCCGATCTCGGTCAGGATGCCCTCCAGCCCTTCCATGCGCGGGTCGGCGTTGAGGATCAGCCGGCCCGGGGTCTGCGGGTCGAGGAACCCGTCGAGTTCCTTCACGAGCTCGTCGAAGCCGCGCACCGGGTGATAGATCACGCGGACGCTGGCGGCCGGAAACTCGCCGATCATCAGGGTCGCGCCGGTCTGTTCGTAGAGCTCGTCGTGCGGGCCGATCACGGCCATGGCCATGCCGCCGACGAAGTGATCCACCCCCAGCCCCTCGCGCAGGTGTTTCAGCAGGGTGCGGGCGTGGCGGCTGAGCGCATCGGAGAGGTAGATGAAACCGACCCGCACCTGATCCCCGGTGCGCGGCGGCTGTTCGCCCAGCTCGGCGATCAGGGCGTCGGCCAGGGCCCGGGGTTCCTCGCCGCGGGCGGTGGCACTGCGAAAGGCATTGGTCATAAACCGAGTTGCTCCAGCATGCTGAGGGCCTCGTTGTCGTCGACCGGCAGGCCGGGGTGCGCGTTCAGGCCGCCGTCTTCGGTGAAGACCAGACGGGCGTGGTGGCGGGTGTCCAGTTCTTCCAGGAACCAGGCGATCTCCGAGGGATGCACCGCGTGTTCCCCGCGCTGCAGGTGGCGCACGAGGATGGCGTCCTCGCGCACGTCGAGAAACAGGGGCTGCGGCAGCTCCAGTGGCAGGATATGGGTCTGCACCAGCCACTCCACGGGGCTCGGCCGCCGCCGTGGCAGCGGGCGGCTGTCGATGCGGAAGTGCCCGCCGCCGCCCGGCTGCTTCAGGAGCTCCTCCAGCCAGTCGCCGGTGAAGCCCTGGTGAACGATCAGCGAGCGACCGGTGTAGCGGCCGCGAAAGCGCTCCATCTGCTGGGCCGGCCGTGGCCCGAAGAGTCCGAACACGCCTACTCCGTCCTGTCCGTTAAAGCCCGAATCCTAGCGGAATGGCGGGCCCGAAACGAAAAAAGCCCCGCCGGAGCGGGGCTGGGGAACTTCCCGGGAGCCGGGGAGACGCCGGGCGGGCGTCTCCCGGCAAATCAGCCGCGACGCGACAGCATGTCGTGGATGATCGGCGCGAGGATGACCTCCATCGCGAAGCTCATCTTGCCACCGGGCACCACGATGGTGTTCGGGCGCGACATGAACGAGTTCGGGAGCATGTTCAGCAGGTAGGGGAAGTCCACGCCGAGCTTCTTCGGATCCTCGAAGCGGATTACCACCATGCTCTCGTCCGGGGTGGGGATGTCGCGGGCGATGAACGGGTTGGAGGTGTCCACGGTGGGCACGCGCTGGAAGTTGATGTCGGTGCGCGAGAACTGCGGGGTAATGTAGTTCACGTAGTCCGGCATGCGCCGCAGGATCGTGTCCACGATTGCCTCGGCGGAATACCCGCGCTCGGCGTTGTCGCGGAAGATCTTCTGGATCCACTCGAGGTTCACGATCGGCACCACGCCGATGCCCAGGTCCACATGCTGCGCGGCGTTCACTTCACCGTCGGCCACCAGTCCGTGCAGGCCTTCGTAGAACATCAGGTCGGAGCCCGGCTGGATCTCTTCCCAGGGGGTGAACTCGCCCGGGCCGAGGTTGGTGCCGAGGCGCTCGTTGTGCTGCGCGGCTTCCTCGTCGGAATGCAGGTAGTAGCGCTTCTCGCCCTGGCCGGTCTCGCCGTAGGTCTTGAACAGGCCCTCGATGCGCTCGAACAGGTTGGCTTCGGGCCCGAAATGCGAGAAGTGATGGTTGCCTTCGTCGCCGGCCTTCTGCATGGCCTCCTTCATCGCCTTGCGGTCATAGCGATGGAAGCTGTCGCCCTCGATCACGACCGGGTTGATCTGCTCGCGACGGAAGATCGACTCGAAGGAGCGCTTGACGGTGGAGGTGCCGGCACCCGAGGAACCGGTCACCGCAATCACGGGATGCTTCTGGGACATGGGATTTCTCCTTGCAAACGGGTTGCACAAAGGTCGTTGAAAGAAAGCCTAGAAAATCAGATTGAGCATGAACATGGCGACCACGGCGAACAGGATGGTCATGATGCCGCCGGCCTTCATATAGTCCTTCACCCGGTAGCCGCCGGGGCCCATGATCAGGGCGTTCACCTGGTGGGTCGGGATCAGGAAGGAATTCGAGGTCGCGATCGCGACGGTCAGCGCGAACACGCGCGGATCGGCGTCCATGCCCGCGGCCTGCGCGGCGATCGCGAAGTTGATCGCCAGCGGCACCAGCAGCACGGTCGCGCCGACGTTGGACATGACCAGAGTGAAGAATGTGGCCAGCGCGAAGATCGTCGCCTGCAGCACCCAGGGCGGCACGGTCCCCAGCATCTCGAGCGTGTTCTGCGCGATCCATGCCGCGGTACCGGTGTTCTCCACCGCCATCCCCAGCGGGATCAGCGAGGCGAGCAGGAACACCGTCTTCCAGCTTACCGCGCGATAGGCACTGTCGAGGCTGATCACGCCGGTCAGGATCATGCCCAGCGCGCCGGTCAGCAGGGCCACCGACAGCATCAGGTCGGTGAACACGATCAGGCCCACGGTCAACGCCAGGAAGAACAGGGCATGCGGCACCTTGGACGGGCGCAGTTCCTCGTGCGGGTAGTCCGAGGTGATCACCACGAAGTCGCGATCCTGTTCCAGGCGCGCCAGGGATTCCCAGGTGCAGTGCACCACCAGGATGTCGCCCGGTTCCAGCGGGATGTCGCGCAGGCCCTCGCCATAGGTCTCGTTGCCGCGCTGGATGCGCATCACCGACAGCCCGTAGGTCTGGCGCATGGCCAGCTCGGTCACGGTCTTGCCCGCCAGGTTCGAGCCCGGCGCGATCGCCACCTCGGCGACCCCGGAACGTCCGCTGTCCAGGGCGTTGGCGAACACGTCCAGGTTCGTCGAGGGGCGCTTGCGCGTGCCCTCGCACAGCTTTTCCATCCGCGCGGGGCTGGCCAGCACCGCCAGATGCGAGTTGGCCTGGATCTCGTAGCCGGTCCACGGCGCCATGCGCAGCTCGTCGCGGACGTAGGTCCCGACGATCGCGATGCCGGTCTCGCGTTCGATCTCGGCCACCGTGCGCCCGACCATCGGGTCGTTTTCCGGGACGAACAGCTCGTGGATCTCGTAGGACAGGCCGTACACGCGCTGGAAGTAGTCCTGCGCGTTCTCGCGCTGCGCCGACTTGGTCTTGACCGAGGGCAGGACGAAACGCCCCAGCAGCACGAAATAGACGATCGCCGTGGCCAGCAGGGCCAGGCCGATCGGGGTCACGTCGAACAGCTGGAACGGCTCCATGTCGGAGGGCAGCAGGTCGTTCAGCAGGATCAGCGGGCTGGATCCGACCAGGGTGATGGTGCCGCCCACGATCGCCGCGAAGCCCATCGGCATCAGGAGGCGCGACAGCGGGATGTTCAGGCGGTTGGAGATGCGGCTCATCACCGGCATGAACAGCGCGGCGGCGCCGATGTTCTGCATGAAGCTGGAGATCACGCCGACCGTGCCGGAGACCGTCGGGATGATGCTCTTCTCCGTGGTGCCGCCCACCCGCATGATGAACGCCGCGACCTTGTGCATCACGCCGGTCTTGTCCAGGCCGGCGCCGATGATCATCACCGCGATGATCGAGATCACCGCGTTGGAGGCAAAGCCGCTGAACAGTTCCTCCTGGCCGACCAGCATCCCGAGGCCCGGCACCAGCGTCAGCAGGCCCAGCAGCACCATCACCGAGATGGCCGCGAGGTCCACCCGGATGATTTCGGATACAAACAGGAAGATCGTGAACGCGAGCAGCGCGAGCACCACGATCATCTCGGTGGTCAGCGTAAGGTTTTCCATGTTCCAGTCGTGTCCTGAAGACCCGCGCCGGACGGCACGTGGCCGGAAGCCGAAGGGGACGCGCGCCGGGCGCGGGCGCCGAGGCGGGTCGGAGGAAACGGGTTCCGCCTTTCCCTTGAAAGCGCGGGATTATTTCATCCCGCGGGCACGGACGCAAAAAACGCGCCGTGGGTGGCTGCGCCATGGCACCCGCCGTACTGGCGTTTGCCGGCATGTCGGTTATGCTGAGCAAAAAGTCTAGGTGGAGACCCCGTATGCCCGAATCCGATGCCCCGCTGTGCCGTTTCGAGACCATTGTCCTGGCGACGGATGGCTCCGAATTCAGCGCTGCCGCCGAGAATGTGGCGCTGGACCTGGCGCAGCGCTGCGGCGCGCGCCTGGTGGTCGCCCGCATCATTCCCACGGACACCCAGCACGACGCCCTGTCGCCGCCGCGCAGCCACGAGGCGAGCGTGGCCGGCCAGGCCGATCTGGATGCGCTGGAGAAGCGCGCCCGCGAGGCGGGCATCGACGCCTCAATGATCCTGCGCCACGGGGTCGACCGGCATCAGGAGATCGTCGCCATTGCCGAGGAGTACAAGGCCGGCCTGATCGTGATCGGCCGGCGTGACCGGGGCGATCTGTCACGCCTGATGGTGGGCGACGCCACGCGCAAGGTGATCGGTCTGGCGCCCTGCAACGTAATGGTCGTCCCGCGCGGTGCCGAGGCCCCGCACCGCGGGCTGCTGGTCGGGACCGACGGCTCCGAACTGGGCGACCAGGCGGTACGGGCTGCGATCGAACTGGCGGGTTACTGCGACCTGCCCCTGACGATCGCCACGGTGGCGGTGCCGGGCCAGAGCGACGAGCGCCGCCAGGAGGGCGTGGAGGCGGTTCAGCGCCTGCAGGGCGAGGCGCGCGAGCAGGGCCGGAAGGCGGATGCCACCACCGAGGAAGGCCGGCCGGAGCTCGCGCTGGTGGAGATCGCCCGGCGCGACCAGCGCGACCTGATCGTGCTCGGCAGCCATGGCCGCACCGGCCTCAAGCGCCTGCTGATGGGTAGTGTTTCCGAGCGCGTGATCGGCGGGGCCGAGTGCCCGGTGCTGGTGGTCAAGAACGCCTCAGGGAAACCCTGAAATCAGCGGTTCCCTGAGGCCTCAGGCGGGTTCGTTCGTCCGCCGGTAGAGCAGATCGGCGACCTGATGGCCGCGGCCGACCCCGCGGCGCTCGAACTTCGTCACCGGGCGTTCCGGCGGCCGACCCGGCGCCGGAACCGGGCCGTCCGGCGCAAACCACGGCGCGCATTCCTGCATCACCGCGACCATGTGCTCGGCATACTCGGCCCAGTCGGTGGCCAGGTGCAGCCGCCCGCCCGGCCGGATACGCGTCGCCAGATGACGCACGAAGG
Organism: Thioalkalivibrio sp. ALE9; assembly: GCF_000377445.1. Taxonomy (NCBI): domain Bacteria; kingdom Pseudomonadati; phylum Pseudomonadota; class Gammaproteobacteria; order Chromatiales; family Ectothiorhodospiraceae; genus Thioalkalivibrio; species Thioalkalivibrio sp. ALE9. The sequence goes on along the minus strand of NZ_KB898123.1, from coordinate 71,008 downwards.
CCGGCTGGATCAGGCGCCGCTTGTGGTGGCGCTTCTTGTGCCAGGGGTCGGGGAAGAACACCTGTACGCAGTCCAGGCTGCCCGGCGCCAGATAGTGCTCCAGCAGTTCCACCGCATCGGCGTCGCTGACGCGTACATTGGTCAGGCCGCGCTGTTCCACCTCGCGCAGCAGATGCCCGACCCCGGGCCGGTGCACCTCGGTGCCGATGAAGTCGCGTTCCGGCTGCTGGTCCGCCTGCTCCGCCAGGCTCTCGCCGTCGCCGAAGCCGATCTCCAGCGTGACCGGCGCCGTGCGCCCGAACACCGCCCCCAGATCCAGGGGCGCCGCGGGCTCCGGGAGCTGCAGGCCGAAGCGCGGCAGCAGTTCGTCCAGCGCGCGTTGCTGGCCCGGCGTCAGCCGGCCCTCGCGGCGCACGAAGCTGCGGATACGTCGGTAGAACGGCTTCCCGTCCGCCGCGGAATCGATCGTTTCGTCCATGTTCAGCTGAAGAACAGGCCGGTCTGCGGCGAGGAGGCCGAGGCGTAGCGGCGTGGCGCCATGCGCCCGGCAAGGAAGGCCTGGCGCCCGCCGATGATCGCGTGGCGCATGGCCGAGGCCATCATCACCGGGTTGTCGGCGGCGGCGATGGCGGTGTTCATCAGGACGCCGTCACAGCCCAGCTCCATCGCGATGGCGGCATCCGATGCGGTACCGACGCCGGCATCCACCAGCACGGGGACCGTGGCGTTTTCGACGATCTCGCGGATGTTGTAGCGGTTCTGGATGCCCAGTCCGGAGCCGATCGGCGCGGCCAGCGGCATGATCGCCAGGCAGCCGATCTCTTCCAGGCGCTTCGCCAGCAGCGGGTCGTCGGTGGTGTAGACCATTACGTCGAAGCCCTCGGCGACCAGGGTCTCGGCGGCCTTTACGGTCTCGAAGACGTCCGGGTACAGGGTCTTCTCGTCGCCCAGCACCTCCAGTTTCACCAGGTTGTGCCCGTCCAGCAGCTCGCGTGCCAGGCGGCAGGTGCGGACCGCGTCCTCGGCGGTAAAGCAGCCGGCCGTGTTCGGCAGCAGCGTGTAGCGCTCCGGCGAGATCACGTCCAGCAGGTTGGGTTCGTCCGGATTCTGGCCGATGTTGGTGCGGCGGATGGCGACGGTCACGATCTCCGCGCCGCTGGCCTCGATGGCATCGCGGGTCTGGTCCAGGTCGCGATACTTGCCGGTGCCCACCAGCAGGCGGGAGGTGAACTCGCGCGAGCCCACGCGGAAGAGATCGTCGGCAGACGCGGCGGCCGGTTCGGTCATGGTAATTCCTTCGTTGAAAGTAGTTACGGACGGGGGCTCGGACTCATCCGCCCCCAATCGCCTGCACGATCTCCACGCGATCGCCGGGATACAGCGGGTGCGCGGCGTGTTCGCTGCGCGGCACCAGCTCCTCGTTGACCTCCACTGCCAGGCGCCGGCCACCGAGGCCGCGTGCCTCGATCAGCGTGGCCAGCGTGGCCTCGCGATCGTCGGGGAGCTCGAAGGGTTCGCCGTTCAGCTGGATCTGCATGGTTCTTCGTCCGGCGTTCAGGGCCGTTGAGCCGGAGGCCGACAAGGCCTACAATCGCCGGCTCAAGCGGGTGTAGTTCAATGGTAGAACGGGAGCTTCCCAAGCTCTTAATGTGGGTTCGATTCCCATCACCCGCTCCATCTTTTCGTATTCTATCAGGCTTCCCGGCCGTATCGATCGCCTTGACCTGTCTCAGGGGCGGGATATGGACTTGCTCCAGAGCCCTGTTATATCTTCGGAATCATGAACATCGACTCCCACAATCCGGATCTGCTGTCGGTCGAAGCGGCGCGCGAGCTCCTGCGCGAACATGCGATTTCCCCGACCGAGCAGCGCGTCGAGATTGCCCGCGTGATGTTCGCCCGCCATCAGCACCTCAGCGCCGAGCAGATCCTCGCGCAGTTGGTGCGGCATTCCTCGCGGGTTTCCAAGGCCACGGTCTACAACACCCTGAACCTGTTCGCCGAGAAGGGCCTGGTACGCGAGGTCCTGATCGACCCCGCGAAGCTGTTCTACGACTCCAACCTGAATCCGCACCACCACCTGTTCCATACCGATACCGGTGAACTGGAAGACGTGGACCCGGCGCGGATCGACATCTCCGACCTGCCCCCGCTGCCGGAAGGCAAGGAACTGCAGGGTGTGGATGTCGTCATCCGTGTGGGCAGCCGGCGCTCCTGAATCCGGTCGTCCGGCCCCGCCGGATTGTGGTCGATCCCGGCCCCCGCTATCATGTCGCGCTTCGCCGGTGTAGCTCAGTTGGTAGAGCAATCGATTCGTAATCGATAGGTCGGAGGTTCGACTCCTCTCGCCGGCACCAAACTTGCTGTCATCGTCGGATCAAGGGGACGATGACAGACCAGAGCCAGGGACAGGTCCGCCCTATTCGGACCATCGGAAGGGCGGTGTTGGTGGCACCGCCCTTCTTTTTTGCGTCCCCCGCTCGAATGTCGAGGCGTACTGCCAAGTGGCACGTACTGACTGGCTACGGACGGCATGTACAGCCACCCGATCCTTTACTATCCCATATCGGAATCCACAGTCAAGAAAGGGTTTGCGTGTCTGCGGTGATCCGGCACGTTGGCTAGGACCGGCCCGGTTGGGGGAGGTGGTCAACTGGAGGGCGTCGCAAAGTCATCGCCTCCTACGGCAGGAACCGACTCTCAGCGTATTCCGTGGTGTGGGGGCTCGGCGCATTGGACCACTCCGGTGGCGGAGTCCAGTGTTCCAGCCAGCCTGCGAGGGTGTCCGGTGGCATCGGGCGGGCGATGGCGTAGCCTTGGCCATTCTCGCAGCCCATGGCGAGCAGCGCCCGGCCCTGTTCGACGGTTTCTACACCCTCGGCGATCACTTGCCGGTTGAAGGTTTGGGCAAGTGCCAGCACCGCTTCCACGATCGCGCGGTCATCGGCGTCATCCAGCATGTGCTCGACGTAGCTGCGGTCCATCTTGAGAACGGTCGCGGGCACGCGCTTGATGTAGGTCAGCGAGGAATAACCGGTACCGAAATCGTCGATGCTCATGGCGACGCCGACTCTGCGTGCCGCCTGCATGCTCGTTTCGGCGGCGTCGGGGTTGTCGAAGGCCGTGCTTTCGAGTACCTCGATTTCCAGGTCCTCGCGTGGAATCTGTGGGTGCTGGTCAAGGATGTCTTCGAGGCGTGTAGCAAAGTCCTGCGCCTCCAACTGCATCGCCCCGATGTTGACGCTGACCTGCAACTTCAGGCCGCGTTCGCGCCACGCCTCCATCTGCTGCAGAGCCTTCTCCAAGACGAACTCGCCGAGATCGACGGATACCGGATCTTTCTCAATGGCTGGGAGGAATTCGCCCGGTGGCAAGCGTCCGTGAGTGGGATGGTCCCAGCGGACCAGTGCTTCGACCCCCAACACCTCGCCGGTGCGCATATTCACTTTGGGCTGGTACTCCAACACGAGTTCGTGATTTTCTAAAGCGCCGCGAAGCGCGTTGATCATGCGGTTCTGGCCGGCCATCTGCTCGTATTGCCGGTGGTCAAAATAATCCCAACGCTGTTGGCCGCGCAGTTTGACTTCGTACAGGGCGTGATCGGCCTGGCGCAGCATGGTATCGGGGTCCAGCGTACGACGCGGTGGGCGGACGGAAACGCCCGCGCTCACTCGTACATCCACGGTTTCGCCTCCGGATATCGGGATTGCGTTACCGGCGTCCACGACGGTTTCCATGATCTGGTCGAGTTCAGCAATGGATTTCGTATCCCGCAGCACGAGAATAAACTCATCCCCGCCCAACCGGCCGATCAGGGTTCCCGGATTCAGCGTCTCGCACCAGCGCCGAGCCAGGTGGACCAGAACCTGATCCCCGTTGTGTGTGCCCAGGCGTTCGTTCAGCGCGCCGAATGCGTCGAGATCGATGGAAACGACGGCCAGCGGGGCATCGTTCGCACCGGCTGTCTCCTCCAGGGCTCGCATCACGCCGGCCCGGTTTGGCAACCCGGTCAAATGGTCGTTGAACGAGCGCCATTCGAGTTCATGGCGATGCTCCAGCTCATGGGTCATATCTTCGTAGAAAGCGATGCGCAGGCGTTCCTCCCGTGCTCCGATCTCGCCGCCGCAGGTGATGCGGACAGGAACCTCGCGCTCGTCCGAGGTCTGGATGCGTGAGTAGATCGACTGTCGCTGCGCATCCGTGTGGTTGAGGTCGACGAGGCGCGACGACACCCGTTCGCGTTCCGCCTGTGGATGGAGGTCCGTTAGACGCTGGCCGCAGAGTGCGTTGGTGGAACGGCCAAGCAGGGTCGCGGCGGCTGAGTTGGCATTCACTATCCGGCCGTTTTTGGCAGCTACCAGAAACAGGGGGTGGATGAAAGACTCGAAGAGAGTGCGAAAATGGTTCTCGGCTTCTGTCTGGCCGCGTGAAGCCAGTTGTTTGGCAAACTCGGTGACCTGGCGTTCTACACCGAGATACATGTTGAGCAGAGAATCCAGGCTTTCCGATGACCGGTCCCGAAGGTGCCGCCGCGCCCGTTCACGGGCATCGGCGATTCCCATGCCGGCATCGATCGCACTGATCGCGGCGGCCATCTGTTTGTCGCTGCGCAGGATGTGCAGGGTCAGCCAGCGAACCAGGAATTCCAGCAACGGTTGCAGGCGGTATTCTTCGGGGCCCTGCAGGGCGGCGATTCGGTTCAGTTCCTCGACGAACCCGGCGTGTGCACGACAGTGGTCGTTAAACCATTCGTCATCGCGGAAGGCCTGTTCCCATATGCCTTCCTCGGTCTCGAAGTGGTAACGCGCATAGTCCCGCAGTTCCGCGACGATCTCGTCGGCCGTGGTTTCATCGGTGCCTTCCAGGACCGTGCGGGCCAGGCGGTTGATGAGGTCGACCAGATGACGGTGCTGATGGTCCACCTTGGGGATATGGGTCAGGAACTCATGGTTCCAGGGAAAAATCTCGAAGGTTTCGGTGTCCATCGGTGTTCTCGTCCTGCGGCCAATCCGTCTTGCTCGGTCTTTCCATCATTCGAGGTCCCACGGCAATCGGGGCCGCAAGACCCTTGAACGACGCCCTCCGGATGGCCATGGACGTTCCCGAGCCCTGCCACCTTAACTACCTTATCGTAAAAACCATGAGAGGAGAATGGGTTAAGTCGGCGCCTGATTGTTGGCTTGCCGCTAGGACCGGCCTGGTTGGGGAAGGTGGTCAACCAACTGGCGCAGCTGCCCCATGTCGGGTTCGACGTATTGCATCGTAGTCGATAGGTTGGTGTGTCCCAGCAGGTGCTGCAGCGCGCGAAGCGGAGGGTTCTCCTGACGCCCCACCTCGGTCCCCAGCGTATGCCGGAGACGGTGCGGCGAAATGGGCTGACCCAAGACCTCGCTCAGCTTCCGGAAAAAGCCGCTGACCTGCTCAACGCGAATGCCCTTCCCCTGGTAGCGCGCTTCGCCCCGATGCAGGCCCAGGTCGAACACTTGCGAGTGCTCAAGGCCCCGAGGCCCGCGGAGCGCGATGGTCTGGTCATACAGTTCCCGCAATGGCTCAAGCAAGGGCGCTGGAACCGGAATATCCCATTCGCGGTGGGTCTTCGATCCCGCCACCGATAGCCGCAGTACGTTCTGGTTCCAGCACACGTCGCCCCACGTTAGTGCCACCAGTTGCCGCCGTCGCATACCGGTGTAGTAGAAGGTGAGCAGCACCGCGAGCCAGAACCAGCGGGGCTCAAGGCATCGATTCTCGGAATCATCGAGCGCCGCGATCGCCTGATCCAGAAGGTCGCGCGAAACGGTCTTGATCCGGCGATCTTCAGGAGCCGCATCGACCCGTTCCAGGGGGTCATGGCTGATCCATTCCGCTTCCATGGCGAAGCGCCACATCGCGCGGAAATGGCGACGGTAGTAGTTCCAGGTCGTCGCGCGGGCGCGCTGCAGGACCTGGCTGCGCCATTCCAGCAGCGTGTCGCGCTGAATCTCGTCCAGCGTCCTGACGCCCATGTCGTTTTGAAACTGTCGAACAACCTGTTGGTATCGGATGGCGGTATCGGGCCGCAAAATCCGCTCGCGCAGATAGATCTGCACCAGGTCGTCGAGGGTGCGGTGGGTTTCCATCGCGGGCATGCCCTCCCCTGTAACGGGTTCAAGTCACGCCCCTGGCATCACTGAAGTTAGCACACGGTCTCCCTTCCAGGCGCGCGTCCACACGTATTCAGCAGTGAAACCGCCTATTCCGTTCGCGATGGAGCCGAAACTTCCTGGGAGGATTGACGTCGTTCGCGCAACGCCTCGCGTACGATCTCTACGCTTTCGGGGGCCTCGATGCCAAGGCGCGCCTTGCGATGATCGACGTACTCCATACGGACAGGGCCGTCCGGGTGATGAAGCGTGATTCGGCTACCTGCCGTGTCCCACTCGACATTGAGGCCGGGCGCGCACGCCGACAGTCGAAGGGGTGCTTCCTGGGTCTGCACCGCAACCACGAGGGCGCTATCCCCCACGTACAGTGCTTCCCCGTCCTTAAGGGTCAAAACCAACATCCTTTTCCTCCTCCTTGCGTCCTTGCCTGTTTGCCATCTCCCTCTGCGTTTCTTCCGAATATTCGGTTTTTATGATTCCGGAAGAAGCCTCGCAGATTATTCCGTTATGGCTCCCGTGTCACACGTCCATAACTATCCGGGCAAGACGGCTAGCTCACGCTTCGGCGGCGGGTGTCAGGTGGTCGTTGGGTGAGGGTGTCCAGTCTGGACCGAAGACAACGGAGACGTCGCGGATCAGGAGACCGTTGATCCGGCTGGTCTGGCGTTCGCCCCTCACCACATAGCGATGGATGTTGGTGCCGTCTGAGGATTTCTTGTGCAGCTGCAACCGCTGAAAGCGCTTCTGGGCAGCGTTCCACGTGTGGCCAGTCGCACTCGCAAAGTCGCGGAAGATCCCGGGGCTAACGAGCAGTACGCCCTCGGGAACTACGTGGATCCGTGCTTCACGCGTGTTCACCAGGAGCGACCCGTCCGCGACACCTCGTCGGATCCATTCGAGACAGGCACCCCCCGGGTCTTCAGGCAAGGGGGCGTCCGCACCCGAATCGCAGGACCGCATCGGCTGCGGTGGTGGCTCGGCCGTCGGTTCGTCAGGGGTTTTTTCCAGGACGCCGTCGAGCCCCGGAGGGAGCGGCAGATCGTCAACACCGCCGGATACGGGCGGGCAGCGGGTCGAGTGACGTTCCTTCGCCTCCTCAGACTGACTTGTCTGGATTGCGACGGTCCTCGCCGTGGGCGGATCTGCCGCGGGGGCGGCCGTCTCTTCAGGTGAAGAGCGGCTTGGCGATCTGTCGCCAGACTCCGTTGTCCCCTCGACCGATGGCTCGCCAAGCGGAGTCACGGAACCCTCGAACACCATCGGCATCGCATCAGGATCGGACCAAATGCGGGCCACCGGCAGGCGGATGAGAGTCAGCTCGTGCGACCAGCCGTCACTGGCAACCCGGGCCCTCCAGATGGCGCGGTCCCCGTTGGCGGTCAGCACTCCGTGCTCCTGCAGTGTGTCGAAGATCCGGTCGTTGTTTGAAGGAATGCCGGAATGCCCCTCCTCCCGGAGCTGTGCCCGCAGCGCGTCGGCTGCGCGCTTCGACACGAGCCACAGATCCGACTCCGTGCGCCAGCCTGCCGCCCCATTGCGGTTCAGCGGCAGATCTTCGCTGCTCAATAGGTGCCGAAGCGATGTCATCAACTTCTCGTGAAGCGGCTTCGTAGGCGTGGGCAGTCGGTCCGGTGATTCGCCGCCCAGGTTTCGCGCCACCGACTCCCGGTCGGCCTGCAGGATGATCTGTCCCAGTGCCCCCGCATCCTCCATGTGCCCGTGGATTGCATGGACCCATGACTGCAGCAGCTCCTGGTGTTGAGCGATCCAGGACATGCCTTCCGGCGGTAGGATCCCATGTGCGACGAGACTGGAGACCGATTCGTGGAGCTTGTGAACGCGACCGCGTCGGTACCGCACGGAATACCAGTGCGCATCCGGGCGCTCGGTCATCGGCCCGTGCCAGGGTTCCCAGCGCCCCAGGCGGTTGCCCAAGGCGTCGTACAGGGCGATCTCCTGGTCAACCACGGGCTTGCCCACGTCGTGCAGCAGAGCGGCCGTGAACACGCCGTAGGACCATGCGTCCGCCTCATGTGACAAGCGCTCGGGTTCCGCGCCGGGTGGCAGGACGTACCCCCGGCGGATCTGCAGCGCCTTGAGGACCACCTCAAGGCCGTGGTCCAACATGCCGCCGCGACCCGAATGGTGGTGAACCTCCGACGCTGGCACTTCCTGGACGAATGCCGCGTACTGGCGCAGGCTCGCGGCGACATACCGTTCGGCGCACTCCGACGGGAGCGCGAGCAGGCCGGTGATCTGGCGCAGGAGCGCCTGACGGTGGGGTGGCTGCAGCAGGTGTTCGGCAGTCTGGACTGGAAGTAGGCCTTCGCGGGGCGTGCCCGTTGGCGGCCGTGAAGCAGGTTCTCGACGGCGAAATAAGCGCAGCATTGGGAGGTCTTGTAGGGGCCCGCGCGTATGGTGCTCGGGATCGACACCGAATTCCGTTGGAATCCCTGAATCGCCGCGCCCTGTTTTTCACATATGGATCCGATAACCTCCTGCCTACGAGGCGCAACTGGCGGGGCTTCTGCGGAATGGTTCTATGTGCGGACGAATGACGCGCTACAGTGCGACCAGCGAGCTGGCCATGCGGTACTTCCAGGTGCCGGTCGACGCGGGGTTCGACGCACCGCGGTACAACGTTGCGCCCGGTACTGATCTCGAAGCGTTTAAGGCCGGCGAGGATACGCCTGCCGCCTTCCAGCCGATGTTCTGGGGCTTTCGGCCGAAGCGAGTTGAGGATGGCCCGCGCCCCATCAATGCCCGGGCCGAGAAGGTTGCCACCAGTCCCTACTTTCGGTCCGCGTTCGCCCGCCGGCGGTGCATCGTGCTGGCCGATGGCTGGTACGAATGGCGAAAGACCGAGCAGGGCAAGCAGCCGTACTACATCACGCTCGCCGAGAATGCGCCGCAGGACATCCTGATGTTGGCGGGTATCTGGGAACCCACGACCGACGGCGGGGCCTGTTGCGCGATCATCACCGAACCCGCTTCAAATCGCCTTGCGCATATCCATGACCGCAAGCCGTTGGTGCTAGACGCGGAGTGTCGGTGGGACTGGCTCGATCCCGAGTTAAGTGAGCGGGAGAGTATCCGGGAGAAAACCGTTCGTTTGAACCCCGACGCGCTCGTCTATCACCCGGTGTCGACTCGCGTGAACCGCCCGGTCGAGGACGATCCGGAGCTGATCGAAGCGATTGCGTGACGGGGGAGGGTCGCAACGTTTGGTAACGGTGCCCATCAGCGGGTCAGGACTGCCCCGGGGCGACAGAAAGGGTCGCCTCTGAGCGGCAGACTGGAGTGTCAGTGTCCAGCTATGTTTCGCTCGGGCGTTCGCGGGCCAACATGGATTGGTGGACAATGCCTCCAACCAAACCGCCTTCCTCGGGTCGGTCAATAAAAGTACAGGAGAGTAGCCGTTGAACACGGAGAATCACTCGGAGACGGCGGCGTGGATCTGGTCGGTGGCGGATCTGCTGCGGGGGGACTTCAAGCAGTCGCAGTACGGGCGGGTGATACTGCCGTTCACGCTGTTGCGGCGGCTGGAGTGCGTGCTGGAGCCGACCAAGGACGACGTGCTGGCCGCCGCGAAGGAGCACGAGAACAAATCGGAGAGCGTTCGCGAGCAGCTCCTGCTGCGCAAGGCGGCGCAGCCGTTCTTCAACACGTCGCCGCTATCGCTGGGCAGTCTGTCGGATACGCAGACGGCCGAGGACCTGATGAGCTACATCGAGTCCTTCAGCACCCATGCGCGCGAGATCTTCGATCACTTCCACTTCGAGGACTTCGTCGAGCAGCTCGCGTCCAATAACCTGCTGTACCAGGTGGTGCAGCGCTTTGCCGCGATCGACCTGAGCCCGGCGCGCATCACCAACTTCGGCATGGGCCTGATCTTCGAGGAGCTGATCCGCAAGTTCGCGGAGAGCTCCAACGAGACGGCGGGGGAGCACTTCACCCCGCGCGACATCGTGCACCTGACCACCTCGCTTGTGCTCACCGGGCAGGAGCACAAGCTCAAGCCGCACAGTATCGTCACCGTTTACGACCCCACCTGCGGCACCGGCGGCTTCCTGTCCGAGAGCGACGAATACGTCCAGCAGATCAGCCAGGACGTGACCGTGTCTCTCCACGGGCAGGAGTTGAACCCCGAGTCCTACGCCATCTGTAAGGCAGACATGCTGGTGAAGGGTCAGGACGTCGAGAACATCAAGCTCGGCAACACCCTTTCCGACGACCAGCTCGACGAACTGCAGGCCGACTTCATGCTCGCCAATCCGCCGTTCGGCGTGGAGTGGAAGAAGGTCCAGAAGCAGGTCACCGACGAGCACCAGCACAAGGGCTTCAACGGCCGCTTCGGCCCCGGCCTGCCGCGCGTGTCGGATGGCTCGCTGCTGTTCCTGTTGCACCTGGTCAGCAAGATGCGCGACCCGCGCAAGGGTGGATCGCGCATCGGCATCATCCTCAACGGCTCGCCGCTGTTCACCGGCGGGGCCGGCAGCGGCGAGTCCGAGATCCGCCGCTACCTGCTGCAGCACGACATGGTGGAGGCCATCATCGGCCTGCCCACCGACATGTTCTACAACACCGGCATCGCCACCTACATCTGGGTGCTGAACAACCGCAAGCCGGCCGAGCGCCGCGGCCATGTGCAGCTCATCGACGCCACCGAGCGCTACGCGAAAATGCGCAAGTCGCTCGGCTCCAAGCGCCAGTACATCGACGACGCCAACATCGACGGCATCGTGCGCAGCTACGGCGCCTTCGAGGAAAACGACAAGAGCAAGATCTTCCCCAACGAGGCCTTCGGCTACCGCCGCATCACCGTCGAGCGCCCGCTACGCCTGAACTTCCAGGCCAGCCCCGAGCGTATCCAGCGCATGCTGGCCGAGAAGCCCATCCAGAGGCTCGACGAGACCACCCGCCTCGGTGTGCAGGCCGCCTGCGAGCGGCTGGACGCGGACCACGTCTACACCAACCGCGAGGCCTTCCTGAAAGACCTGAAGGCCGAGCTGAAAGACCTCGGCATCAAGCTGGGCGCGCCGGCCCTCAAGTCCATCTGGAACGGCCTGAGCGAACGCGACCCCGAAGCGGACATCTGCACCGACAAGAAGGGGAACCCGGAACCCGACAGCGACCTGCGCGACACCGAGAACGTCCCGCTGGGCGAGGACGTGTTCGAGTACTTCGAGCGCGAGGTGAAACCACACGTCCCCGACGCCTGGATCGACGAGGACAAGCGCGACGAACAGGACGGCGAGATCGGCGTCGTCGGCTTCGAGATCCCCTTCAACCGCCATTTCTACGTGTTCAAGCCCCCGCGCCCCCTGGAAGAGATCGACGCCGACCTGAAGGCCGTCACCACCCGCATCAAGCAGATGATCGAGGAGTTGTCGGCGTGAGCTTCCCGACGTATCCCGAGTACAAGGACTCTGGCGTCGAGTGGCTGGGCGAGGTGCCGGCGCATTGGGACGTTACGCGTTTCAAGTCCATTTTCCGTGAGCGAACCGAACGAAGTAAGGATGGGTGTGGAGAGCTCCTTTCTGTTTCGGCCTACTTTGGTGTGAGGCCGCGCTCACTTTCGATTGAAGAGGGTGAGTTTCTAAGTCGGGCGGAATCGCTAGAAGGGTATAAGGTTTGCGATCCAGGAGACTTGGTTATTAATATAATGCTCGCGTGGAATCGCGGGCTCGGTGTTGCGTGGACTTCAGGAATAGTAAGTCCATCGTATAGTGTCTTCTCGGTCATTGATGGATCGAATGCCCGTTTTCTGGAGTACTTGGTCCGCTCCGACGAATGCACTCGTTACTTCAAATTACATTCCCATGGCGTTATTGACTCTCGTCTCCGGTTATACCCGGAGGTGTTTGGGCGGCTTAGCGGTGTTCGCCCCCCTCGTGATCAGCAAATCGAGATCGCACGCTTCCTCGACCACGAGACCGGGAAGATCGATGCGCTGATCGAGGAGCAGCGGCGGCTGATCGAGCTGCTGAAGGAGAAGCGGCAGGCCGTGATCTCCCACGCCGTCACCAAGGGCCTCGACCCCAACGTGCCCATGAAGGACTCCGGTGTCGAGTGGCTGGGCGAGGTCCCAGCGCATTGGAGTGTTGTGAAGGTCAAGCACGCCGCCAAACTCGAAAGCGGTCACACCCCAAGCAAGGCGAACCCGGAATATTGGGATGGGGGTATTCCGTGGGTCTCCCTCAATGACAGCAAGGCGCTGGCAAAAAATGACCATATATCCGATACGCGTTTTTCTATAAGCATTGAAGGAATCAACAATTCTTCAGCCAGAATGCTGCCGCCAGGTGCGGTTGTATTTACCCGAGACGCAACAATTGGACTTGCAGCGATAACAACCAAGGAAATGACGGTTTCCCAGCACCTGATTGCGTGGCTGTGTGACCCGAATCGGTTGCTTTCGGAATACCTTTTGTTGGTGTTCTATGGAATGAAGGGCGAGCTTGATAGGCACACTTTTGGTGCGACGCTCAAAACGATCGGCATGCCTGACATTAGGCGCTTGTTTATGCCGCTTCCTCCTCTCTCCGAACAGAAGCGGATCATAGATTCAGTGTTTGAAAGGAGGACGAGGCTCTCCGAGATGGTTGAAGAAGCGGACAAGGGTATTCGTCTTTTGCGCGAACGCCGCTCGGCCCTGATCTCAGCCGCCGTTACCGGTAAGATCGACGTTCGGGGTTGGTCGGCCGGGACCGAGGCGGATGAGCCGGAGCTGGCGATGGTCGCCGAGGAGTCGGGCGGGTATTCAGCGCAAGGCGGTGCTCAATGACCCAGGGCCGCAGCATTCGCCTGTTTCTGGTGGATGGCACGCCGCACGGGTTGCTGACGGCGGAGATCATGAACTGGACCGGCCATGTGCTGACCGGGCCGCGCGGGAAGCTGAGCGAGCTGGTGCAGCGCCCGGAGTGCGGTCGCACTGGGGTGTATTTTCTGGTGGGGCCGGATGCGGAGAACAGCGTGCGCCCGCAGGTGTACATCGGCGAGTCGGATGATGTCGGTAAGCGGCTCAAGCAGCACAACCGCACCGAGGAGCAGGGCGGCAAGGACTTCTGGGAGAAGGTCTGCCTGATCACCAGCAAGGACCAGAACCTGACCAAGGCCCACGTGAAGGTCCTGGAGAGCCTGCTGATCCAGCAGGCCCAGCGCGTGGGCCGCTGCACCCTGGTCAACGGCACTCGCCACGACTACATCGGCCTGCCCGAGGCCGACCAGGCCGACATGGCCTTCTTCCTGGAGCAGATCCGGACCGTCCTTCCGGTACTCGGCTTCGAGTTTCTGCGCGACTCCAGCCGTCCCCCATCCAAGGATGTTGTCGCGGGCTCGGTACCTGTATCCAGCCCGGACGAGGCCTCACCACGCTTCCGTATGGCGCTACCCAAGAACGGCATCACCGCCTACGGGCAGGAGATGGACGGCGAGTTCTTTGTCCTGGAGGGATCACAGGCTCGTGAGGCGTGGGTGGGGCCGACGCCCCACGGGTATCAACGCCTGTTCGAGCAACTGGTGGAGGAAGGGGTGCTCGTACCGGAAGGCAACGGCCCTATGCGGTTTTCACGCGACTACGCATTTTCCAGCCCCAGTGCCGCCGCTGCTATGGTGGTCGGAAGAACCGCAAATGGCCGCAAGGAATGGCAACGCGAGGACACCGGCCAAGCCTACGGCGAATGGCAGGAACAATTGGTCGCCGAAGCGGCGGATACAAGCCCCGAAGAGCCCTGAGCGAAAAGGAACGGAATGGCGGACAGCAGGGAAGCACAGTTCCAGCAGGACATTATCGACGCGATGACCGCCGATGGCTGGCTCACCGGTCCGGCCAGCGGCTATGACGCCGCGAACGCGCTGTACACCGAGGACCTGGTCGGCTATCTGCAGGAGGCCTGGCCGGAACGCTGGGAGAAGTTCGCCGCGAAGAATCCGCAGGACCCGCAACGGGCCCTGGTGCGTGCGGTGACCCGCGAGCTGGAGCGCGGCGGCACGCTGGACGTGCTGCGCCACGGGGTGAAGACGCCCGGCGTGAAGCTCGATCTGTGCAGCTTCAAGCCCGACCACGGCATGAACCCCGAGTCCCAGGCCCGCTACGGCGCCAACCGCCTGCGCGTGGTGCCAGAGGTCTCGTACTCGCCGCATGCGCGCAGCGGGGAGTACAACCCGCGGCTCGATCTGGTGCTGTTCGTCAACGGCATCCCCACCGGCACGCTGGAGCTAAAGAGCGAGTTCAAGCAGTCGGTCGAGAATGCCAAGCGCCAGTACCGGCGCGACCGCCCGCTGAAAGACCCGGTCACCCGCAAGCCCGAGCCGCTGCTCACCCCCAAGCGTGGGGCGTTGGTGCATTTCGCGGTCAGCCAGCACGAGGTGGCGATGGCGACCCGCCTGGCCGGCAAGGACACCTTCTTCCTGCCCTTCAACCAGGGCACCGAGGACGGCGGCGCCGGCAACCCCGCGCCCCCGAACCCGGACAGCTATGCGACCGGCTACCTGTGGCAGCAGGTGTTCCAGCCCGATGCCTGGCTGAAGGTGCTGGGGCGCTTCCTGCATTTGGAGCAGAAGACGGTCGAGGACTTCCACGGCAAGCGGAGCAAGAAGGAGACCCTGATCTTCCCGCGCTTCCACCAGTGGGACGTGGTGAACCAGTTGATCGCAGCCACGCGGGAGGAAGGCGCCGGGCAGCGCTACCTGATCCAGCACAGCGCCGGATCCGGCAAGTCCAACTCCATCGCCTGGATCGCGCACCAGCTCGCCTCGCTGTACGACGAGAGCGGCCAGAAGCTGTTCAACTCCGTGGTGGTCGTCACCGATCGCACGGTGCTGGACAGCCAGCTCCAGGACACCATCTACCAGTTCGAACACGCGCATGGGGTGGTGCGGCCCATCACCCGCGATGTCGGCAGCCAGAGCAAGTCAGAGCAACTGGCCGAGGCGCTGGCCGAGCAGACGCGCATCATCATCGTGACCATCCAGACCTTCCCGGCGCTGTTCGACGCGCTGGATAAGCGCCCGGAGCTGGCCGCCGGGCGCTACGCGGTGATCGCGGACGAGGCGCACTCCTCGCAGACCGGCTCCTCGGCCACCAAGCTCAAGGCCATCCTGGGCACCGACAAGCCGGAGGATGAAGAGATCAGCGCCGAAGAGCTGATGGATGCCGCCGTCGCCTCGCGCAAGCCGACCGAGCGCATCAGCTACTACGCCTTCACCGCGACGCCCAAGGCGAAGACCCTGGAGCTGTTCGGGCGTCCACCGGATCCGGAGCTTCCGCCCTCGGCGGACAACAAGCCCGAGCCGTTCCACCTGTACTCCATGCGCCAGGCGATCGAGGAAGGCTTCATCCTCGACGTGCTGAAGAACTACACCACCTACTCGACCGCCTGGAAGCTGGCGCACCCGCATGGCGACGACGAAGAGGTGGAGTCGCGCAAGGCCTCGACCAAGATCGCCCGCTGGGTGCGGCTACACCCGTACAACATCAGCCAGAAGGTCGAGGTGATCGTCGAGCACTTCCGCGCCAACGTGCGCCACCTGCTGGACGGGCAGGCTAAGGCCATGGTGGTGACGGGCAGTCGGCAGGAGGCGGTGCGCTACGCGCTGGCGATGCGCGAGTACGTCCAGGACAAGGGCTATGGCGACGTGCACGCGTTGGTCGCGTTCTCCGGCTCCGTGCTGCCGGATGACGTGATCCCCGAGGAGGCGACCGAGCACAGCTCGCTGCTGAACCCGGGCCTGAAGGGGCGCGACCTGGCCGACGCGTTCAAGACCGCCGAGTACAACGTGATGATCGTGGCCAACAAGTTCCAGACCGGGTTCGACCAGCCCAAGCTCTGCGCCATGTACGTGGACAAGAAGCTGCAGGGCGTGGAGTGCGTGCAGACGCTCTCCCGCCTGAACCGGACCTTCCCGGGCAAGGAGGACACGTTCGTCCTCGACTTCTTCAACGACGCCGAAGACATCCTCGAAGCCTTCCGCCCCTACTACAACAAGGCCGAGCTGGCCGACGTCTCCGACCCGAACGTGGTCTACGACCTGCAGCACAGCCTGGACGCCTCAGGCATCTACCACTGGGACGAGGTGGAGAACTTCGCCCGGGCGTTCTACGACCCGAAGGCCGGCGCCAGCCAGCTCAGTTACTACTGCCAGCCCGCGAAGGAGCGCTACCACACCCGCTACAAGGCGGTGCTGGAGCAGATCCAGACCTGGAAGGCCGCCCATGCCGAAGCCGAGTGCAATGGCGACAAGACCGGCCTGCACCGGGCCGAGCAGGAGCTGAAGGACGCGCACATCACCCGCGATGAGTTGGACCTGTTCCGCAAGAACCTCCAGAGCTTTGTGCGCAGCTACGAGTTCCTCTCGCAGATCGTCGAATTCGAAGACCGCGAGCTGGAACAGCTATGCGTGTACGCCCGCGCCCTGCACCCGCTGCTGCGCACCGAAAACCTGGAAGAAGACGCGATCGACGTCTCCGAACTGGAGCTGACCCACTACCGCCTGAACAAGCGCGCCGAACACCAACTGAACCTCGGAGAAGAGGGTGAGGACTACGACGGCCTGAAGCCCGTCTCCGACGTCGGCTCCGGCAAGCCCCACGACCCGGAAAAGAAACGCCTCTCCGAGATCATCGACCAGCTCAACGAACTCTTCGGCGCCGAGGTGAGCGACGCGGACAAGCTCCAGTTCGCCAACGGCATCGCCGACCGCATCCGCCGCGACGACGCCGTCATGGCCCAGGTCGAGAACCACAGCCCCGACCAGGTGATGCACGGCCTGTTCCCCAAGCGCGTCACCGACACCGTCCTCGACGCCATGACCGACCACGAAAAACTCTCCATGCAGGTCCTCGACGATCCCGAACGGCAACGCGACTTCGCCCTACTGATCCTGCGCCTGCTGACCGCCGGGACAGGGGATCAACGCCCTACCCCCACGAGGCCCGCTCAATGAACACGCGCCTCAGGGCATTGGCGCTCGCTTCGGCAGCCCGGGAGCTGAACCGCACCACGCCGCAATCCCTCCATTCGGTTCGCCAAGATGGCTTCCATCCGCGCGTTGGCAACCGAACGGTATGGAGCGCCTTGCTTGCGGGATATCACGGCCATGTCGGTGTTATCCAGAATCTGTATAGCGCCACTATCCCAGATTCTGTCTAATACACTGTTAGGCGTAAAAAATGAGAACGAAAGAGCAAGCAGAAGAGTTCATCGAAACCAGTCGCCCCGCCATTGAACACCTATTCGGCGCATTAGATGAGTACAACAAAGTTCTCGAAAGCGCGCAGATTACGGTTGAGGAAATTGAAAGTTCAAAGCGGCTCTTGTCTGAACTGTTTATGTATCGTGATCAGTGGTCGCCCAATGCAAATCACCACTATGCGCAGTACATGATGCGAATGGAAGAGTTGGAAAAACAAAAGGCAGCGGCTGAAGAAGAGGATGCGGAAAAATTAGAGAAAGCGCTTTTCAATATAGGGTCAACGGTTGAATCTATGTCTGGCCTGGCCGGTGCTGTCTTGCAAATTGGCAAACAGGCACTCTCCATAGGCCACGAAGGAAAGCCGAATCTCCCTGCGGCAAGAACGATTGGCACACAAAATATCATCGAGGTGGTTTGGGAGGGGCGTAATCACGCGATGCATTGGGATGAAGGCGCCCCAAGAACACGAGTCAGAAATATGCTCAATGCATTAGCAATTGACCTCAACATTACAATAGAAGTAGGCAAGAACAACTGTCTGTCGATACTGGGCGCTTTGGAATGGAAGAAACCAGAAGATGTTCTGTCGGACCTCAAAGCACTGGTGCAATGAAATGCCTAATCTACTGTTAGGTGCAGAAAGGCGAACGCGATGAGTCCAAGCGACAAAGAAATCGTATTGCAACCAGCAAACGTCGTTGCGCGTGTCGATGGTCATTGGCTAAAGCGTTACGCGGAGGATTTCCTCGCTGCTGCTCAAGCTTTTCGAGCTCCCAAGAATCGGTTTTCCCCTGTTCGGTATTATCTGATATGCCATTCCATTGAGTTGGCGTTGAAAGCGTTTCTGTTCACTGCTGGATACAAGAAGAAAAATCGGAAGAAGCTGAATCACGATTTGGTGAAGGCATTAAATGCCGCAGAAGGAGCTGGCTTGGCCGAACATTTTCAAATCACCCACGAAGAGCGACAGTCAGTCGAAAAGGCAAACAAGCTTTATCCGAAGAAAGAGTTTGAGTATTTCGAAAGCCTGGAAACAATCTATGATCCACATGATTTCGATCTCGATGTGTTGGATCAATTTGCACAGAGGCTTATTGAGAAGATTGAAGAGCCGATTAAGGCAACAGTCTTTGAGTAACGAGCATAGTTGGAAGCGTGAGCGAAGAAAATGCACCTAACAAAGCGGTCAAGCCATTCGTCGCTCTGCTCCTCATTCGGACGCTCAGCACTCCGCGCCTGCTCGGGCATGGCTTCGCCATTGTTGCCCGAGCAATCGCTCCATGCTGAGCGCTGCTTACCTCGGCGTTAGCTCCTGGAGAGAGCATGGATTTCAAGACCTTCGTGGATATTCTTGCCTCGCTTGCGGCGATTGTGGCTATTATCTCTGTTTTGGTCGGGTGGTACCGCAGCACTAGGAAACCCTTGAAAATTGTTCGAGTGCTCGTGCACAAGGCGTCGGAAGATATGACGTTCATCTTGGTGACGAAGAATCGACAGCCTTATCCGGTTACGACCAAGCGCATTGACTGTTATAAGAGAAAAATATTTGAGGTCCAGAAAAAGGTCGGAGGCGAGCCGGAGTACTCTGAACGTCTTTCCAGTCGAGAGGCGCTGTTCATGGGGAAGTCAGAGTTTGAAGTACCTGCAAAGGCGAACACAGATCTTCGCATAAAGGTGAGCGGAACCGCAGACATTCCGAACCGCCTGCTTTTTTCTATGGATACCTCTCATGGCTATCACGAGCTTTGGTGCGACGAAATTAGCGTCCTAGAAGTAGGAAGGACTGAAGTTTACAGCGTGGATTACAAGAACAAGTACAAATCAAAGTTGGCGGCAAAGGTGATGTACCGCTGGAGATTAGTGCAAGAGCTAACCAGGCGCTGCAGCCGACGGCTTCGCCGCAGCTGAGCTTCAACGTTCGGCGTCGTAAGGACGAAATATGACACAAGATGAACGATTGGATGCGCTGGAGAAGATGGCGTTGGATCAAGGTCAGGAGCTAATGGCCATGGATATCCTGCTTCGATCTCTGGTAGCCACTTCCTCCGACCACCAAACGCTTGAGCGGGTATTGCAAACGGTGGCGGACAATACGGTCCACCAAATTCGAGACCATGGATTTGAGACCGGGAGAAGCCCGCAGTCGGCGCGTGGGTTAGAAGCCGGTGTGCGGAAGCATATTGATCGCTGGCTAGGGATCCTTCGCCAAGATGGCTAACGTTTCCGTCACCAGTAGCGGCCGTTGTGGGACCACCGAGATAGAAGCAGTGAGGTGGGCTTGGCGGTGGTTGGAGATTGAGTCTTTATGCTACACAACTGCACAGCCCAACAATGCGCTCCAGCCGACCGCTCAACCGCTACGCGGTTTCGCGTCGGCTGAGGCTTAGCGTTATGCGTACTCTCAGTGGAGGCAATATTGAACGAAGATGGGTTCTATTTGAAGGTTGCCCGGTCGCTATCTGGTTGCCAGCTGGTTGAGCAGGAATTGAAGCTTTACATAACTGAAGCACTTCAATTGGTGCAGAAACGAGTCGCACACCGGATGCCATTCAAGATGAGTGGTTCTGACTACGAAGATGCATCCCTTGAACGCCTGATCAGTACATTTCAAAAACTCAACGATAACGATGAGTTGGTTAAAAAACTGAACTCTTTCAAAAGAGAGCGGAACTTCCTTAGTCATCAGGGGATTACTCATTGTTTGGATTATGAAGGCGAATTGTTCGAGTCAACAGCCGAGGAGTTTCAGCAGCGCCTTGAGGATATTCAGTCAGAGGCAGATAGGCTGCGGCTGGCAATCCATGAAGAGGCTAACAAATTCAGAGGATTTCTGTGGTTCGAGGATGTGCCAAACGCATAACTATGTCTTTCAGCCTGCAGCGGCTTCGCTCCGCTCCGCCACTGCAGGCTGAAAGCAGCCGTTATGGCTGAATACCAATAGGAAAACTTAATGTCAAATCTCGTTTATGTGGATAACTCCAATGTTTGGATCGAAGGTATGCATGTGGCAGCCGCTGAACACGGAAAGGCACCTGATGTTTGGGCTGCTGTTCAGAACCGAATTTGTGACTACGATTGGAAAATTGACTTCGGCAAGCTATTTGAATTTGCGGCTGGAGATCGGGCGGATGTTAAGAGGTCCGTATTGTTTGGTTCGAGACCTCCAAAGAACGACTCCCTTTGGAACGTTGCTCGTGATCGGGGGTTTGAAGTAATTGTTCACGACAGAAACGTAGCGAATAAAGAGAAGAAGGTGGACTCTGAGATCGTCACCCAAATGATGGCGGACTCGTATACAAAGCTCGAAGAGGGCGATGAATTTACCTTGGTGGCCGGTGATGGAGACTACGTCCCCACCGTTGAGCATTTGGTTGAGCGCGGTATAAAAGTGACCGTTATTTTCTGGGATCATGCGAATCGAGAACTTAAAGAAGCATGTTCCGAGTTCATTTCGTTAAATCAATATCTTGAGCACCTGTCTGTTCAGCCATAACCAGGGGCTGCAGCCGACCGGTTTTCCGCTTCCGCTACAAACCGGCGGCTGAGCCCGGCGTAGGGCCGACAATAGGAGTACGAGGTGGTTTGGACAGAATGGGGCAGGTTGACACGCTTCCTCGAAAGCGCCCGGATTGCATTCGCGCGGGAGCATCAGCTCTGGGGCGCCCTGGAGCTGGCTGACACCGCGTCACCAAAGATCCACGTCAAAAATGACGAGGCAACCTATCAAGCCTCTCTCATTCAACACCGCGAGGCGGTCTCCGACTCGTGGCTTGTCCACGCCTCCGTGCTGCTGTCCTACTACGCCCTCGCGGAGGCGGCCGCGGCCGACAAGCTTGGCGTCGATGATGTCGCTGATATCGGTGGAATCGAGGTATGGGGGCAGCGACTTCTTGAAGCTGCCAATGCTGACTGGAAGGACGTCAAGGACGGCAAGGCTGGTGCGGTCGAGGTGGCGGTGGTCCGAAATGCAATCGCCCATGGCGAGCGGTGCTACTCACAACGTGGCATCAACCGGCTGACGGCTTCTGGTATCGCCACTACAGCCGACCCTGGCGCTCCTGTGCTCGTGGACTACCCTGCGCGACACGAGTACAGAGCGCGTCTCAGAAGCCTCCTGCGCGTGGGGCAGGTGCGAGGGGCCGAGCACTCTGGGGAAGATGGGGCGGCCCAACAACGAACGGCATGAACCTGATGGCGCGACGCGCCGCGGCTGATGTGAGCTTAGAACGGCTGGAGGAGGCATGCGTGCCTAGCAAAATTCCAAATTCAGTGATTGGTGCCGTGGCTTCGGTCATCGCGGCTCACTACTACAGTCACTCCACGCTCAACTCACTTTTCATGGAGAGTGGCGCGCCAGGTGATGTGCCGCTCGGCAACTGTGAAACCAAGTGCGCGGCATGGCTTCGTCGGTCCAACGAAGACCCGTCCGTCAATGCACTCGCAGTACTTGGACAAGTTATCCAGAAGTTCATGGATCAAGAGCCTTCAGATTCGAGACCTGAAATCGCGGAAGGACAACGCCGCATTCGTGAAAGCCTCGCGAAAAACCAGCTTACTTACCAAATCAACGGCCTCGTCACTCTTGCCGGTACGAGTCTCGCTACCAATACACTCGCGGATTACCTGAAGGCTGGTGACTTCGCATCTATTGAGGCCGAGTTTGACCGGGCAATCAATCAGCTCGATGGAGACCCTCACGCAGCTATAACAGCGGCCAGCTCAATAATCGAGGCGCTCTGCAAGACGTACATGGACACGTTCGGTCTTGAAATGCCAGCAAACCAGTCCATTGGTCCGGTATGGCGCATAGTTCAAGGGCATCTTGGGCTCAACCTAGACTCGACACTTCGGGATGATCAGAAACGCGTCTTGCAAGGGCTGGCATCCATAGTTGACGGTGTCGGTGCATACCGCACCCACATCGGCTCCGCTCACGGCCGTGGTCTCAATCCCCCACAGATTGCTGTTCCCGAGGCCCGACTCGCCGTAAATGCGGCTCATTCGCTGGTTATTTTTGTCATGGAGCTATGGCATGCAGCGCGGTCGCCCAGCAAGGCGCTCCAGCCGACGTCAGGCGGCGATGCGGCCTTCCTCGGCTGAGCGCAGGCGTCTGGTCGGTTCTGAAACTATGCAGGCTTGCGCGCGTGGACTCGACTTGTCGGCACCCCTTTTAGGATAAGCCCCTTGCCATTCTCTCTACCATTCCCTTCCCGGGCTTTTCCCTTTTGCCCTACGCGTCGTGCGACCAGCCGGTGTAGCCGCGCCTGACTTTGGCCGCGGCCCTTTGCCCCAGGGTCGCCTTTGCCTCCGCGATCGTGCTGCACCAGTCTTCGTGACTGGTTCCAGGTTGTCCGATGCGGCCCCATTCGCGACAGACGGCAGACCTGCCGAGAAGGCTATTCAACATCTGGACCCCCTAGATAATCCTCCCAGTATAGCGAATCAGAATCGTCTAGCGATGCACTCCAATCGTCTTGCAGTTGCCCGCATTCCGGACCTGGCGAGGGCAACAGACTGGCGTTTGGGTCTTCTTCGAGGGCTTCCATTTCAGCCTCGAATCGGCCTACTTCTTCCGCCTCCTGCCAGGACACATGGATATATGCCTTCCAAGCGGCTGCGAGTTTTTGAATAAACTCTTTCCGGCCCGGTGCCGCCGCAATGCTTGCCCGCTGCGCCTCTGTCAAGGTCTTGTAATCAAGCTGATCCGCGCGATGTCTTCGTCTTGGCCTGGATCGGGTAGAGTCAATTAAGTGTAAAAAAAATGCTTGGCCAGGCGTTTCTGGTGCTATGTACCCTTTGTCTAGGGCTTCACACCAAGTGCCGTACTTCCGGATTAGAGCACTTTGTTCTTCACTAAGTGTATTGTTGCGGTATACGTAATCTCTTAAGAAAAACTTGCGTCCCAAGTAGTCCCGATGCTTCGAAGAGTGCATATCAATCTCTCCCGAAATGAAGTGTGAAAAAACCCGAGGCGGCTCGGCCTCGATTCTTTACGGCTGGCCAAGGGGCTGGTCAAAGGCGCGACAGATGGTCTACTCGGCGCTAATCTTGAAATGCTCCAAGACCGCGCTGCAGCCATACGAGGATTTCACTGGGACCGAAGCCATTATCCCGTCTGAACCAAGACAGGTGAAGAACTTACTCCATTGGGCGCGTAGGTTTCGGCGGTGTCGTCCGTGGTGCCGCACCACTCTGCGCGAGTGTTTCCGGGGCGTCCGATGCGGCCTGATTCGCGACAGACGGCATACCCACCGAAAAGGCCTCGCTGAATGAATATCTGGTAGAACCGGAATTGGTTGCGGTCAGGAGCGACCTTGCGCAGGCGGATCTCATTCATCGCTATTATCACGGAGCGCGGCTCGACCGCCGGGAAAGTGGCGATAGAGCGTGGCGGGCGAAACACTCAGCTGCTTGGCGAGTTCCCGCATGGGAGCATCGGAATGGGAAAGGACTGTCCAAGCAAAGGCCAGCTGTTCGTCTGTAAGCGCTGGGGGCCGTCCGCCGGTGCGGCCACGCTGGCGCGCGGCGTCTAGGCCCGCACGGGTCCGCTCCTGCATGATGGAGCGCTCGAACTCGGCCACTGCGCCAAATACGTGAAAGACCAGCTTCCCGCCTGGCGTCGTCGTGTCGATGGACTCGGTGAGGGACTGGAACTCAATCCCGCGCTCCTCCAGATCCCCAACGGTGGTAATGAGCTGCCGCATGGATCGGGCAAGCCTGTCCAGTCTCCAGACCACCAGGACGTCGCCCTGCCGCATGTAGTCCAGGGCCTCCCGAAGCTGCGGGCGATCACGCTGGGCTCCGGATGCGCGGTCCTCGTAGATCCGGTCGCACCCGGCCTGCCGCAGGGCATCGGTCTGGAGCGATGGGTCTTGGTCACGGGTTGAAACGCGCGCGTACCCGACTTTCATGGGTCCTCTCTCTCAAAACTCACCTCTATGCTAGGTTTTGAGACACAAGGTTTCAAGAGACAGTTTTGAGGCACTTTGGCGGGGGTGATGCGGTGGCGTCGCGGTGTCCGGCTCAATTCTCTCGAAAACGATCGTTTTTGCGACGGGTGGTTCATTGGTCGGCGGGGTGGACTCGGGGCCGAATACCGAGCTACCTTAGTAAAAGGTAATACCACGTAATACGAGAGCCACCATGGCAACGTCCCTGAAAATCGACGACGCATTG
The DNA here is from genome assembly GCF_000377445.1 of Thioalkalivibrio sp. ALE9. Taxonomy (NCBI): domain Bacteria; kingdom Pseudomonadati; phylum Pseudomonadota; class Gammaproteobacteria; order Chromatiales; family Ectothiorhodospiraceae; genus Thioalkalivibrio; species Thioalkalivibrio sp. ALE9. Next base: position 46,496 of record NZ_KB898123.1, on the reverse strand, counting down.
AAAGGTCGCCTCCAGGATCTGGCCACCCAACGCCGACGGTCGCCCCACTGGATCATGCTCGAAGCCATCCGCCAGTACGTTGACCGCGAGGAGGCCCGCGAGAGCTTCAGGCAGGAAGCCCTGGCGTCCTGGTCGGCCTACCGGGAAACCGGCCAGCACCTGACCGGGCAGGAAGCCCGCGACTGGTTGAGCACATGGGGCACTGACGATGAAGGGGCCGCGCCCGAGTGCCACGAGTAATCGTCACTGCGGGCGCCGTAGAAGGTTTGGAGCGGTGCAGGCGCTCTCTCGCCACGAAAGCCCCGGATGCCACCCGGCGCGCGGGTCAGGCGATCGAGCGGCAATTCCTGCTGCTGGAAACGGCCCCCGATATGGGGCGACCGGATCCTGAAGTCCCCGAACTGCGTGAGTTGGTGATTGCCTTCGGCGACTCCGGATTTGTGGCTCTGCACCGACACGAACCGGCCGACGATGCCGTGTATGTCCTCGCCTTCCGGCACCAGAAAGAGGCGGGTTACTGAATCCGGAGCCTGAGCATCAACCGCGTGTGCCGCGCTTGCGTCCATGGCTCGGCTGCGCTAAACGTGTAGTAATAGCCACAAAGAAACCATGAGTCGCGTATGGGCCTCCTTCTAACTCTGATCCTTCTGTTCCTGGTCGCAGGTGTAGGGACCGCCGTGCGCCAACATGGCTGGGCTCAAGGTGTACGCCGCTATGGCGCAGGCTTGGCCGGATTAGGTGCGGGCGCGGCGCAGGCTGTTGGTTTCACTGGCGATGCCCCTAGGAACAGCCAGGACGCCGAGGAGCCCGACCCGGAATACGAGTCCGTTGAAGGCGCGACCGGAATTGACGGTCGGACTGACTCTGGATTGGAGATTTATGCCCTTCAAAACTCGTCACGAGAGCTGGATCCTTCGCACCCGTATCATGGGTACGTTCGCGGACTAGAACCCTTGGAGACTCAGTTGGCCATGAGCCAATACGAACTCCTCGAAACCGACGAAGATCGCTAGACTCTGCCTCAGTTTTTGCGCTTTCCATCTAGTGGGTGTCGGCGCTATCGACGGCGGCTGCCCTCCATGAGCTTGCCGCCGGCACTAGACCCCGCTCTACCGCCCGCGCTCTCCATGCTCCCACTTACGTTACGAGCAGAGTTGGTGGCTTCGCCCAGCTTATAGCCAGCCCATCCCACGATCATGCTGAACACCAAGGGAAGGCCGATGTGCAGGAGCCCGGTCGCCATGGTGATCATGCTGTCCTTCATGCCCAGGTCTGGTGAAAATAACGAACCGAACGGCACATTCAGATAACCTGCGCCGCCCGGATACAGAGCGGCCGCCATGTTGTCCTCCAGCCAACGGCTGATAGCCCACAGGTAGCTCCAGAAGGTGACCGTCAGGATTGCCATGGTGGCGGCGAACACGGGCCCCCAGGAGTACAGAGACACCACGAGCAGGATCGGCAGTAGCATGTAGATCCCCATCAGAAGGAAGCTCTGCACGATCGGGGCCGCTTCGCGGATCGTAAGCATCATCGGTCCGTGCGAGAACATTTCCTGCTGAGCCAGACCGAGCGAAGCCGTCAGGCGGGAATACAGTCCCGCATTCGTGTCGGAGTTGACCAGGCCGCTCGTGATGTGAGGCGCCCGGACGGCCGACTCCTCGACCAGTCGCCGAATCATCCGATCCTCAAGTTCCTCGTTCGACGTCCCAAACCACCCGGACATGCTATCCCGGGCGCTCTCCCAAAACGTTGGTTCCATTTGCTCCAGGATCTGCCCCCGCAGGCCCGGGCCCGTATCCCCGTTCCACCAGTCCTCGCACGTTGGGCGCCCGTAGTCCGGCTCGGCCCCCTCGTTGTAGTCGGGGTCGTCGCGTGCGGCGATGTAATCAAATCCCGGGACGGGGCTTGCCGCTCGATAGTAGTCGTAGAATCCTTCGGTCTGCAGATACACGCGGGAACCGACGAACTCCGGGTCATCGATGCCGTGCTGATCCAGAAGGGCCGAAACGTCCGGGCGATCATTCTGGTAGCGGGACCGGGCCCGGACAAAGCATTCGTTCGTAAAACGCTGGACGTTCTGCGCCACTTCCGGGTCCGAGATCCGCTGGAGATCCAGCTCGATCCGTGTCCGGACCATATCCTCGGGGCACCCGATCCCCGCAATCGCCGCACCCGTGATCCCCTTCGAGATCGCCATGGTTGCGTACCACCAGACCGGCACGGTGGCGTTCGTAACATCGAAGGCATCCTGGTAGGTGGTGTCCTCGATGTCGGAAACGCCGGGTGTCTGATTGCAGGCGTTCTCAAACTCCAGCTCACTGAGCGTGAGGGGCCAGATCGGCTGTGCAGCCAGCACGACGACCGAGAGCGCCTTGACGATCTCGACCTCCATCATGTGGACGGATTTCCGGCTACCGGCCTTCGCCTCCTGCCCGGTGTAGTTGTCCACGAACGCCCGGATCACGATGATCAGGAAGGGGATGAACGCGATCCCCGAGAACACAAGGATGTCCCACAGGTTCTGGAACTGCATCCATCCGAAGATGGTTGTGAAGGCCTCAAGGGGATGACCGACATTCATACCATTAGCTCCACTGCACGCCCCAGCAGGTTCTGTCCCAGCAGGATCTCCAGGATCACGAGCCAGCCCGCCACTCTCCATCGCGCGTCCACCAGACGCTTTTGCGACTCCGGCGGCAGGTGCCCGCCGAGCCATCTGACCCAGTAGCGCCAACCCAGCACCACGGCGGCGATCAGCAGCCAGCGCCAACCGGCCAGCAGCCATTCAACCCGGTCGAGACGCGCCCGCACGACCTCCGCGCCTTCGATCATGTTCCACGCGAGTCCCGCCACGATGACGATCGCAAAGGCGGCGGTGACCCCGATCAGGAGGTGGAGTGGGATACGGGCTCTCATGGCCGTGGTACCACGCCGCCACGCATCGGAGCGGTTTCAAGCGGGTGAGGCGATGGCGTTCCCTCGGAGGCGCGGGAGCGGCGCTGCGCTTCACGCAGGATCGACCCGGCCGTATTCGACACCACGGCCTGACGCGCCTCGATCTCCATCATCAGCGTGTCGATCTCGGAGGTGATCTCCTCGATGCCGTCCCGGATGTCTTCCCGAGCGACCCCGGCCGCGTCGATCTCTGGCGCCTTCCGGCCGCTCAGTAGCATGCGGCGGGTCAGGAGGGCCTGCTCCATCGTGCGCGCCGTTGCGACCTCCTGTGCGAGCCGCCCGGCCGCCACCATGCGGTCGGATTCCGGGAGTTCACGCAGCGCCTCGATCAGGCCGCGCGATACCGCCACGCCGGGTGCCGAGACGTCGCGCAGATTGCTCCGCGTGGGATTGGTCGCCCCCGAGACGAGCTGCATCAGATCCTCGCGGACCTGCTGGTTGGTTTCTTCGAGGATGGGCAGGAGGCCTACGCCGGGGGTGGTCTCGCTTTCGCACCCCTGGCAGGTGCGGATGTGCTTGTCTCCGAGCACCCGGGTTGCCCACTCCTGAGCCTCCTGCGGGCTGCTCCAGGTCCGTGCCAGGAGGGGTGTTTCACCACCGCCTGCATAGGGTGTGCCGGCGTTCGGGGGCCGGTCCAGGGTGATGTTGTAGCCCGCCTTGACGGTGTCGCTGATCACGTCAATCGGCTCCTGGCCCTGGCCGCCCCGGCGGCCCCCGATCCATTCGGCCCCGCTATTCCCGGCGTCCTGATCAATCTCCTCCTGGACCTGCACGATGTCGCCCCCGGAGCCCATGGCTGCACGCCAGTCATCGCCCTTCGAGAGCGTGACCCACTCCTGGTAGGGGTTGCGGCCGTCGGCGATCGCGGCCTCCATTTCCTCGCAGCTCTGCGTCGCGAGCGAAAGCTCTTCCTCGGCGCGCAGCAGGTTGTTCTGGAACAGGTCGTACAGTCCCGGATTGGACCGCTGGAGCACCATGGCCGGCAGGGAGGCGATTGCATTCGTGGCGGCTTGGACCATCTGATCGACCATGTCTTCCATGCCCTGAGCGACTTCGTTCAGGGTGTTCTCGATGCTCAGCAGGGGATCGAAGCTGCCACAGCTATACCCCGCACTGGCCTCCGCGCCGAAGGCCAGCCGGGTCGTGGTGACATTGGGATTCGGAGCATTGGAAATGGGCTCGGCACCGCCCACTTCGTAGTACCAGAACCCGTCTTCGGACGGCACGAGGGCATGGCCGGCGGTAGGTCCCCAAAGCGCCGCGCAGGCTGTAGCAGCGATCAGTGTTTTCCGCATCCGCATGATCCGTCTCCTAGAACGTGACAGAGCCGAGGTAGACCTGGCCCCCGATTTCGCAGCAGTTGTACGGGCGCCAGAGCGTCCAGACGTAATTGCCCTTGAGGTTGGTCTTGTCGCTGGACCAGCCATCTTTGTCTTCGGTGTCGTCTTCCCCAAACACTTCGCAGGTGTTGGTGCTTGTGGGCATGTGCATCTGGAAGGTGCCGGTCTCTTCGTCCCGCTCCATCAGTTCGGGGGGGAGCCACACGCGGTAACCGTCCTCATGCACCACGTCGTCGCCCGGGAGCTGCTCGTAGACATGCCCCGACTGGCTTTCGCGCGTGGTGATGTCACCCGCCCGCTGCGCGACGATCGCGGCGGCCTTGGCATCCTCCGGCTGGGAGACGTAACCCGAGCGGGGGTACACCGCGCCCCAGGTGTAGTCGTCCCAATCTCCGATCTCCCGTTCACCCTCCTGGAGGGATTCGAGGTAGAACATTTCGGGCACCGCGTAGCGCCAGGCCAGTACGCTGGTCGCGGACTGGTAGTAGGGGTGGAAGGCTTCGGCCGTGGCCGCGCCCGGACAAATGTACGGGACGTCGATGTACTCCAGGATCTCCATGAAGGGGTGCCCGACTACATCCGCTTCCTTGAATCGAAGCTGACGGGCATCGCGGGAATGGCGCCCCTCCAGCGTGTTCCCGCCTCCCACGAAGGCATCGAACGACAGGATCGATTCGGCGGCGGATTCCTGTGCGGACCCTAGCGCTCCCCGGATCTCGGCCCACGGGTTTTCGCCGGTGTTCTGGTAGGCCGAAATGACGGCGTCCGGGACGTAGTGCCGGATCCGCTCGGTGGTGACCACGCTGCACCCGGTAATGGTGCAGCGCAGCCACAGACAGACCCCGATGATCTCCCAATTCAGGCAGGACGAGAGGGCGCTGCTCGTCTGTGAAGTGATCTCGGAGGTACTAATGGTGTCCGGATCCTCGGCCTTCGCGGGGCTGCCCACCAACAGGCAGAGCGCGGCCACGATTCCGGCGCCGATGCGGCGCATGGACCCCCGGATCATTGCCGCCACCGTTCATACTCGCGCAGGCCGCGCGCGAGGTCCGTTGTGCCATACACCACGGCCTGGCCGTCGAAGACGATGGCCGGTACTTGTTCAATGTTCAGACGATAGGCGCGCAGCAGCGGATCGTAGGCGGCTTCGAGATCCCGATGCGCCCGGGCGTCCAGGCGCTCCTGAGCGATCGCGGCCGCGGCCTCGGGGTCGGCTGGAAGCCCCTGACTCAGGGCCTCCGTGGCTCGGTCCACGGCGTCCACATGATGGATCTCGATGGGGATCCCCCGGCGGTCGGCCGGCGTGGTGGATACGGTCGTACCGGTGGTCACGAAGACCTCGATCTGCCCCGGGTCGGCACTGGCGGGGCTGATCCCCACCAGGAGCAGCACGGCAATCATTCGTCGCATGAGCGGCCTCCTGCGCTGGATTTCGAGGGAAGTTGCAGCTGCGCCCGGAAGCGCCGTTGGGGTTCGTTCAGCATGCGCTCGCACACCCGGCCTTCTGCCTCAGCCAGACGGATCGCCAGATCCCGAAGCGGACCCTTGAGCGTCTCGGCCTGCTCGAACTCCCGGGCCAGTGTCACGGGCGAATGCCCGTGCAGTGTCAGTTCCATCAGCACGCCGTCGCGTTGGGCATCGGTAAGCCAACCGCCCTTGTGGATCAGCTGGCCCTCGCCCTGCAGCGGGAGGGTGTGGATCTCCAGGTGCTCCGGGATGCCGTCGTGGCCGGGCATCAGGAACAGGCCCTTGCGACCCCCGGCGACCAACAGCCATTCGGTCCAGGCGAAGTCGGTGGCCCAAAGGGTGTGTTGATTGATCACGGCGCGTCTCCTCCGATCCGGCGCGCGACTTCTTCGGCGGCTTCGACTTCCGAGCACGCCAGCTCGTCCATGATCTTTCGGCGCTCCGATTTCTCGTGCTTCTCGGTCATCGCCAGGGCCAGGGCGATCGGGGGTGGGACGTTGCGGAACAGCGTTTCAACCTGGTCGGCCAGGACCACGCCCTCGACGTACTTGCCGGGTTCCTTGCGGGCTCCGAGCAGCAGGCTCTTCTGTTCGCTGGTGAGGTCCTTGAAGCGGGCGATCTGCTCGATCTCCTCCTTCGGCATCACCAGGCACATCCACCACTCCATCATGTTGAGCATCTTCCGGGACGCATCCGGGAAGTCCTCCAGGTTCTGCGTGGCGATCCAGAACCAGGCCCCGAGCTTGCGCCACATCTTCGTGATCTTGACGACGTAGGGGGCGAGCAACGGATTGGTCGTGATCATGTGCCCCTCGTCGGTGAGCACGAGGGTCGGGCGTTCGGAGTGCTGGTGTTGCTCGACCAGGTCGTTGATATGGTTCATCAGGCCGACGTAGGCCACCGTGAGCTGATCCTCGTAGCCCTCGCGCGCCATGATCCCCATATCGACGATCGTGACGTCGGCCTCCGGCCAGCGCTCGCCGGCCCGGTTGAAGACCTTGCCGGCGAACCCGTGACAGAACACCTCCATCGACTGCGCCATTTCGCTGACGCGCTTGCGGCGTTCGGGGGAATCTTCCTCCTTCGCGACCTCGTGCAACCCGGCGACCACGTCTTCGGTCAGGACCTGTTCGCGCCCCGCCGCGCGGACGTTCTTGGCGGCACGGAGGATGCCGTTGGCGATGGCCGTGTTGTCCGGGCGGCGCATGTGCGCCTCCTCGCGAGGATCGCCCCCGGTGATCATAATTTTGGCCGCGATCTGCATTTCGCCGAGCAGGTCGCGCCCCTCCTCGATGTCGTCCTCCTCGTCCTCGTCGGGTTCTTCTTCCTCGATCTTCCTGTCCACCAGGGGGTCATCGAGGAGTTGGGTCGCCGCCGCGAACGGCGGCAGGCTGACCCGCTCCTTGGGGGTGAGGGAGACCTGATTGACCGAGACGCCACGGTGGTCCAGGTACTGACCCAGCAGACCAAACGAGTTGCCCGCCTCGATGATGAAGATCCGGGGGCGGTAGACCGCCACCATCTGGAGGATCAGATAGGTGAGCAGGGCGGATTTGCCGGCCCCGGTGGGGCCGAGGATCAACGCGTGGGCGTTCTTCTTCCGGTCCGAGGGATGCAGCGGATCGAACATCAGGGGCTCGGCGCCCCGGTTGTAGAACAGAAACCCGGCGTGGTCCGTCCCCTTCGTGCGGCCGTAGAGGGGGAGCAGGGCGGCGAGGTGGTCGGCATACACGTAGCGGCTCCGGCGCGTGACGCGCTCCAGGGCCGGGTCATAGGCCATCGGGAGCGCGCGCAGATAGGTGTCCAGCGGGAGCAGCTCGGCCTCTCGGGTGATGATCTGGAGGCCGTTTGCCACCAGACGCGAGGCCAGCTCGTTGCGCCGACGCACCAGCTGCGTGTCGTCCTCCGCGCGGATATAGAAAGCGATTTGGGTGGGGTAGAGCTTGTTGCCGCGCGCGAGTTCTTCCTGCGCGGTCTCCACCTCCTCCAGTGCCAGCCGGGATTCGATGTTGTCCCCACGGGACGCGGCGTGGATCTGCCCGATATGGTTGGAGACCTGGTCCTGCGGCTGGATGGTGATCGTGACCGAGAGGATCGTGCCTTCGGGGGCACGGTCGAACAGCGCATAGATGTTCTCGCCGGCCTGGCGTTCCGCCGTGAAATGCCCGGTCTTGGGGGCTTGCCGCAGACTCTGGACGTTCAGCACCGCATGGGGCATCCCGTCGAAGCGCCAGACGCCGGCCTCGGCATCCGACACCGGCATCGAATAGGTGAACAGTTCGGCCAGGTCGCGGCCGAACGGGAGATCCTCGTCCCCCGGATAGGGGGCGACGTTCAGCAGCTTCTCCGGGTCGCCATCGGCCACCTCGGGGCGGGGGTTGAACCACGGGACGAGCCATTCGTACAGGTCCTGCGCCTTGCAACGCTTCACGCCGACTCCAACGGCCTCCAGGGAGGTCGCCCATTGGGCGGCCACCTGGTTGAGGGTCTCCTCGGGGGACAGATCACCCGCGATCGAGCGGCGGTACAGGCACGCGCGCACGCGCCGTTTCTGCCCGCGCCACGCGCCGCCGGTGACCTGCTGATCGACGAAGAGACCGCCCTCCTGCGAGATCCGGTGCAGATGGTCGTCCACCTCCGCGAGGTAGGCGTCCCGAAACGGATTGTCTTCGGACCGCTCGCGGGAGTAGGACCGGATATGGTCGGTGACCCCGCCCAGCGCGGGATCGTCCTGCACGAACACCTGCAGCACCCACGGGGCCCCGTCCACTTCGGGAACCGAATCGGTCAGCGCGCCCTGGATCTGCTGGCGCAGGTCCTCCATGTACTCGGGCGTGCGCGCCTCGGAGCTGGCCGGGATCAGCTCGAACAGCGCACCGACGCTGTTGCGGTCTTCCAGGAGAAACACCTGAGTCGCCGGGTCGTAGTCCGTCCACGGCAACAGGTCCGTGAACGAGTTGGGCCGGCGGTAGAGGTCCTTGACCTCGGCCTGCGTCACCGGACGCGACCCGCCCAGGTTCGGGTCGGGCCCCTGATTCTCGTCTTCATCCCTTGCCGAACGGCCGGGGAGGAGCGAGGTGAGCATTTTCAGCATCATCGGGCTCCCGCCTCTCCGGGGAGTGCGTAGTGGTGGCGGTCATACATCGGGAACGACGTCGAATACCCGGGCACGGGCACCTCGTCGCGACCGGCCAGGTGCGGGTAGACGAACATCACCAGGGTCGGATTCGGGACCCGACTGAATCGCGTCTCGATTTCGTCCTGGGCGGATCGGGTGTAGCCCGCGAGATCCGCCGTGCCCTCCTGGACGTCTCGGCCGATCGGCTGTTGCAGCGCCTGACGCGCGGCATCGACATCGGTGCGCCCCATGGACTCGAAGTGTCCTTCGTACACCTCGTCCATAGTGGGGCCGTCCTTCGGGATCACCTTGTCCGCCGAAGTGGAGGCGCAGCCGGCGGTCAGGACCGCACTAATCAAGAGTGCGATGGGTAGAGCGGCGCTCGAACGCTTCATGGGAGACCCTTCTGCCTTCAAGTTCATAATCGATCCTCAGTTCCCGGTCGAGGTGGACGGCGACCGTCTCGCCGGCGGGGGCGAAGACCGCGTCGAAGTGGCTTTCCTGGCGCTCCCGCAGCCACTGCGCGACTTCGCGGGCGGCACCGGAAGCCGCGCGGCCGGCAATGAACTCCCCGGTGTCGCCGGTGACGATGTTCTGTGTGAACCCCTCCTGACCCACGATCTGCGTGGTCTGAGCGGCAGCGGCGGCGTCCGCAGCGGCTTGTGCCGTCACGATGCCGGTGGCCTGCGCCAGGTAGGCCGGTGCATTGGAAATGCGATCGCCCGGGATGCAGGGAACGCCCTGCTCGTTGGAGATCCAGCCGAGGGTGTCACCGGAATCCCCATCGGGATCCGGCAGAGTGCGAACGGTGCCGTCCTGAAAGACGAAGGTGACCGACTCCACCGAGCCCCGGACACAGGACAGTGTCCAGTCGCCCATCGCGGTCCCGGAGAAGATCATCCCCTCGATATTGGGGATGTCGATGTCGTTGGCGGCCAGGTTGCGTTCGCCGACGATCACCTTGAACGGCACCGGGTCTTCGACCGTCCCGCCGTGCGGTACACGCCCGATCAGGGCCGTCATGGCAGTGGAGCCCATCAGGGTCGAATTGCGCGGCACCGTGTACCGGGGATCTTCCTCCGGCGTATCCGTGCCGGTGGCGCGCGCCGCCGTGTCGCGGGCGTGCTCCACGCCGGCGGCGCCGCGATCCCGGATGGTGCCGGCCACCGACCGGCTGCGATCGAGGAGTCCGCCCCCTTCTTCTTCTGGGTCATAGCCCACGGGATTCGTCCAACGCAGGGTGTCGGCGGACTCGGGTTCGGCCGTGCGCGTGCGGTCCTGAATGACCGGGGCCTCGTCTTCCCGAATGCCTAGACCGATCGGAATGTCGCTCCCGGGCACCAGGTCGGGATCCTCTTCTTCCCGCTGCTCCAGCTGCTGGCCCATGTCCTGTACGCGGGAGCTGAGCTGGTCCATGCGCCCGAGGAGTCCCTCCAGGTGGCTCTGGCGCTCGGGGTCCGGCTCCTGCCGTGCTTCCTCGGCCAGCTGCTCGCGCATCCGCTGGTTGTCTTCGCGCAGTTCGCGCAGCTGTCGGCGCGTCTCGCGCTGCTCGGCCGTCAGGGTGCGGATGGTGTCGGTGGCCGTGTCCGCGTCCGGTTGCGCCGCCGCCTGCCGCTGGTCCAACGAGTCCGGTGCCTCGGCCGTCGGCTCGGTGCCGCAGGAGCGAAGCATCACCAGGATCATCAATGCGCCAACGGCCAGGCCGATGATCGGCAGAAGTCGATTGCCCTTGGTGGAAACCATCAGCGCACCCCCCAAAAGCTCTCGTCAAAGGGGCGATCCGACACGACATACACGGCGGTCGTGTCGGCTTCGTGGCCGGCCGGGTGCAGCCGTGCATGCTGAAAGGTGGCCGTCAGCCAGTCGCCCCGCAGGTCGCGGGGGTCGAGCGTCACCGGGGATTCCGTGGCGTTGCGTAGCTTGACGGCGGTGACGTACCAGCGCCCGCCGCGCCAGGCCGCGAGCGGTTCGGCGGTGACGGCCGCGCCCCGGACCAGGCGGACCGGTTCCTGGTTCAGCGAAACCTGGCGCACGCCAGGCATCTGCGGGGCGAGCCGGCTGGGGCCATACAGGGATTGGGACGCGAATCGCGTCAGCGCCACGTAGTCCAGGTTTTGGTGGTCGGGTTTGGCGTCGGGGACGTCCGTCGCGTGGTCCCGCCGACTCCCCGGCCGATGAATGACGACCTCATTGGCGCGGGCGCCGTCCTCGGCCGAAAGGTCGAGCATGAACGTCGCCCCGGATTCGACATCGGCAATGACGGCGCGGGCGGGGCCGAACGAGGATTGCGCCTTGAGGTACACAATTCCGTCGTTCGAGAACACGCGGACCTGATCATCAATGTGAGGTGGAAGCCCCACGCGGACGTGCCCGGCCGGGAAGCGGATCAGCCGCTCCTGCCCGACGGGCAGGGTGACCTGGACGGGCGTACCGTCCCACGTAATGCGGTCGGGGCTGTCGCCGGCGGTGGCCGACACCGGCCCCGCGAGGGCCGCGATTAGGGCAATGGCGAGGATCGGTCGCATTACTGCTCCTCCTCCGGGTCGATGCGATAGGGATCTTGGACGAAGCCCGCGAGGGCGAGCCCCCAGGGGTTCGCTTCAGGGTCGATGTCGTAGGCGACCACCCGCAGGGGGTAGCGGATGAACACCTGCTTGACGCGCTCGCCGTCGATGCGCTCCTCGACCTCCACGTCCAGCCATACGGTCCACGTACCGTCGCCCGTGGCTTGCACGCGATCCGGGGTGTAACGCAGGCCGTCGATCTCCCGGATGAACCGACTGCGATGCCGCAGCTCGCCGCTGCGCGCGCGTTGCTCCCGGTCCGCTTCGAGGGTTTGCTGAAAGCGCGGCGTCAGGAACGCCTGCAGCGACCAGAGATTGTCCGAGTAGTCCTCGCGGCCGTCCTCGGGCCAGCGATGGACCTGCTGCCAGATATAGAACGCGAAGGTGTACACCGACGCGGGATGCACCTCTCCGGCTTCCAGAACCCCGCCGGTCCGAAGATCCGGGGGGATGTGCACGGTCAGGCGGTCGGGGGCCTGCTGCCATCCAAACCACAGGCCGAGGGCCACGACTGCCATGACGGCAATGACGCCCCGGAGGGTGTTGATGTGCGATCGGGCACTGTCGAGTTCCTTGCGGTATCTCACGAACGTCTCCCCAGGTCCCAGGTCCCGCTGCGCAGCGTCACCGGGACCTTGCGCAGGCCGCTCCGGTGAAGGGCGAGCATGGCGCGTTGTTGGTAGTAGCCGGTGGGGCGGCCCCGCTTGATCTTCTGGAAGATCGTGGCGGTGATGAATACGGTCCCCAGCACGGCGACCGCCGCGAATCCGACGCCCATCATCGGAGCGCCGACCACGAAACCGAGCAGGATCCCGACGGGTAGCCAGCCGATCACGGCGAGCACGAGAATGGCGAGCAGCTCACTGGAGGAGCAGCCACGAAAGATGGGCGGCTCCTCGTTGAGCCGTTCGGCCATTCGGTTTTCGAGTCCGGGTGTCGCCATGACGAAGAAGCTCAGGACTCCATGATCGACATGGCTTGAGTGACGAAGAAGCTCAGGACGAGGAGGATCACGGCACCCACCACGCCAAGCAGACCCACCTCGCCCCATTCGGCCTTTCCTTGGCGGGCCTCGTTGAACTTGGTCAGCGCGGTCCAGGACACCCACAGGAAGGAAGCGATGGCGATCAGCGTCCCGAGGAGGGTCGCTCCCTCGTAGAGGTAGCCGCGCATGAGGTCGATCCAGTTGCCGGCCGTGAACCCTCCGTCGGGCTCGGGGGCCGTGGGCAGGTTCTGCGCCCAGGCGGGTGTCGTGTGCAGGGCGACCACCACGCCACTCAGGAACATGGTGCGGGCGCGAGCCCAATAGCGTTTACAGGTACTCAACATCGTTGTGTCCTCCTATGGACGGATGAAATAACCCACGAGCATCACCACCACGGCAGCTCGAATGGCGACCCACAACAGGTCCAACATCGGTATTTCGCGGTCACTCCAGGCGCGGAACTGGCCCATCACGACCCACATGAGCCAGATTAGGTAGGTGACCGCGACAATCGCCGCGATCGCGAGCCCGAGATCGGCGCCACTCGCGCCGGCCCACTGCTCGAACTGACTGGAGGCGTCGCCACTCACCGGCGGTAATCACCACTGAGGGGCTCGACCCGGCGCGGTTGGGCGCGCGGTGCCCGGAGGTGCTCCTCGATGCCGGCCTGCACCCGCTCCAGGTCTTGGCGCAGCCAGTCGTACTGGAAGCGGATCCGTGCGTCGGGGTCGGCATGGGCTTCGGCCTGATCGACCAGCGCGTGCAGGGCCTGGATCTCGTGCGCGAGTCGGCTCAGGCTCTCGCGTTCCGCATCGCGGTCGGCCAGGGCCGCCGGTGTGAGGGTGATCATCACCACGCCCGTAGCGAGCGCGACCAGGGTTCTGTGCATGGCGTGTGACTCCGAGGCGTTAGCGTGAGACACAGTCTTCTGATTCCCGGCCGTGGCGACTACGAAAAATCCTCAAACCATTCGCGAGGGTTTTTCCGGCGCCCGGGTTGAGCCCCTGCGCCGTGCGATTCGAGCCTTCGGAAAGGGCGGGTTTGGCGAGGGTGAAACGTGGGTGGGCCGAGCAGACTGCATCGCAAGCCCGAGCGGGAGTGCGGCGTCGAACGTTGGTGGTAAGGGGTTTGGCGTCCGGCCGTCCGGGGGTGGAGAAACGCGGTGCGCTCGTGACACTCGCAGCGGTGGGTGGGGTTCTCAGAGGTACTTCTTGAAGCTCGAAGCGGTAATGGCGATGGTGATCGCATTGAGCAGGGCAAACGGGAGAATGACCCAGTTTGGGTGGACCGAAAACGGCAGCGCGAGGTAGACCACCCAGGCCATGGCGATCGAGGGCGCCATCAGGCGTTTCGCGTGGTGATAGACGAACGACGATTCGCGGCCGCCTCCCCAGCGGCGCAGATCGCGCTGCACGAGTCCATCGACCAGGGCCACCATGGCGAAGAGGACGAACACCGGCATGGCGAGGGTCAGCACCCCCAGGCGGAGGGCGAAGACCTGCGTGATCGCCATGCCGGCCAGGACATAGGGCTCGATGGACTGATAGCCGTTGCGCAGGGAGTGCACCATCCGGCCATCCTCGGGGTGCGCGGGAATCGACAGCCACTCCACGAGCGAGTGGATCCCCGTGTACTCAAATAGGAAGCGATAGGACACCTCCGCGAAGCTGCGCGCGTAGCTCCCCGGATCCGCGGTCAACATGGACTGGCGAAAATCCTCGTTGAGGTAGCCGATCTCGCGTTCGAGCATCTGCTGGCTGTGCTGGATGCCCTGGTCCGGCCAGATCCAGGTCATGCCGACCCATTCCGCCACCAGGGAAAAAAGCAACGCCGCGAGCAGCCACAGGACGACCTGCCCCGCGAGGTTCAGCGTGCGCCCGATCAGCCCCGGCTCGCGCTGCTGCGCGGGGTGTTTCGATGCCTGTCGGTTCGCGCTCGCCATCAGGCGGATTCCTGCGGAGCGACCGGCATGGCGGTGTCCTGCCACCAATGCTCGGCGGTGGTGTAATCGCGCTGCATGCGCTCGGCGATGTCGGCGAGCGATCCGGGCATCACCGGATCCGCTTTACTGTCCGGGAGCGGCATGCGGATCTTCCAGAGCTGTCCCCCCTCGATCAGGGCGAACGCCTGACCCTTGGGCAGGGTGACGATGTCGGACGGCGTGAGCAGCGGGACCTCGGTTACCGTGATGCGGTCTTCGTTGCGGCTGGAGAAGTGCTGGTCGGATTCGGGATCGGCCGAGTCGTTGGTGCCGGATACCTGCATGAGCGTGTTGATCTCGACCTGCGGAAGTTGCTCCGTGAGCATTTCGGCCGTCTCGTACTCCTTCACCCGCAGCATGACCAGCGTGTTGAAGTTACCGGCCACCTGGCCGGCCTTGGGCTTGGATCCGATCCGGGCCTCGACGTCGGACCAGGTCTGCGTATAGGCCGTGACCTGGAACCCCGCTCCACCGGCCTTGTTCAGCAGGGGGATGAACTCGTCGCCGATCAGCTCGTTGAACTCGTCGGCATGCACGTTGACGGTCGGGAGTCCCGACCGGCCACCGTCCGGCAGGCCGTCGTCCTGCCCATGCTTGTACAGCTGACCCGCGACGGAGCAGAGATCCGCGAACATCGAGTTGCCCACGGCCGCCGCGACGTCGGCATCCGAGAGCGCGTCGAGGCCCACGTAGACGATGCCGCCGGTGCGGATGATCTCCCGCCAGGAGAAGATCGGGCGAGGGTCGTCGGTGTCGAGATAGTCGGGGGCGATCAGCTCCGCCGTCTTGCCGGTGGTCAGCTTTTCCATCAGGGGGAGCAGCGAGGCCACGATCTTGTCGAAGTAGGTCTTGTCGTACTCGAACGCGCTGCGCAGGCCATCGGCCACGGGGTCGAACAGTCCCTGCTCCTTGGCGTAGAGCATCAGGGCAACGGCTCGCCGGTCCCGGCCCTGCAGGTTGCGCGGTAGCTGGCGTTCGTTGGTGTTGGCCTCGCGCCGCTCCACTTCCTCCTTCCAGCCTTCGGGGGCCACGCCGGGGAGCCAGTGCTCGTAGTATTCGATCAGCAGCGGCTCGATGTAGGTGATGTGCCGGAGGATCTGTTGGTAATCGGGGCGTCGGCCCAGCGCCACGATCGCCTGAGAAACGATGTTCACGAACCGCCACGCGAACTCCTTGAAGGCGGCGCTGTTGCCTTCGCTCGGGAGCTGGTTCGAGACACGGGTGGCGACCTCGGTGATCCGACTGAACGACCCGACGGCGTTGTAGCGAGCGGAGTGGTCCGGGTAACCGAGGTGAAACATATAGAACTGGTCTTCGCGCCCCGCGCGGCGGGCCTCGGCATACATGCGCTTGAGCAGCTCGGCATCCCCCTTGGGGTCAATGACGATGGTGACGTCGCCGCGTCGGATGTCCTGAGTGATCAGGACCTCGGCCAGCCGCGTCTTGCCCACCCGGGTCGTGCCCAGGACCAGGGTATGCCCCACGCGCTCCCCGAGATCCGTCCAGGCATCTTCCTCGTCCGGCTCAACGGCGTGCAGCGCGGGTTTCCCGCCCACGGGAGGCAGAGGGGCCAGGGGGTTCCACCAGGATCGCTTCCCGAGTGCGCGCGCAATGCCGCGCAGCCCGGGCGTGGACTCCCACTGGACCTCCTTGCGGCGGGCCCAGCGGTACAGGGGGCCGGGATCCACGTAATGCTGGACTTCCGGCCGGATCGTGTCCCGCAAGCGCTGCGTGTGCTTCTGCGTCCAGCGAAACCCCCGTCCGAGGTAGAGCTTCCGGCGCGAGACGGGGATCTGTTTCGCGCTCATGGAGAACTCGGGCAGCTGTCGGAGGTGGCGGTGATACCGGACGATTCGCCACCCCTGCCGCGCTCGGTGTACGGCCAGTGCCCCGAGCATCAAAGCCGCGACCCAGGCGATCGAGGGGGTCATCATCAGGGCCCAGGGCGCGGCGACCGCGATGACGGCGGCGGCGCCGGCCACAAAGGCGGAGTAGAACTCGACCGGCGGCCGTAGCAGGGCCTCGACGGGCAGCTGGCTCACTGTTCGATTCCCTCGCGCGAGATCAGGACCGGGTAGACGTCGAGCTGCAACCGCTCGGCGAGATCATCGCCGTGCGAGAGTTGGACCGGGATCCCGTGCGCGGTGTCGCGCACCCGTTCGAGGTCCTCGGGGGTGTCCGCCTGAACGAGCATGCACACGGCCCCCGCCTGCATGAGCGCGACCCGGTGGTGTTCCAGCCAGGCGAGCGATTGCGAGTCCGATCCCACCAGGCAGAGCGGGCGCGGCATATTCCGGAGTGTCTCGCGCACATGCGCCGGTGGCTGCCCCTGCAGCGGTGCCACGCGCAAGCGGGACGGCTCGATGGGCAGCATACGCTCGGCCGCGTCGTTCAACGGGGGGAGCGCGGCCGTATTGCGAGGTGTCGGCTCCTCGGCACCCTCCAGGCGCTCAAGGTACGGGCCTGCCGGTTGGCCTTCGCCGGTATCGAGGATCACCTCCAGGGCCTGCGCAGAAGCGGGCACAAGGAGGAAGGACAGCAGAGCGGCCATAAGGGGTTTCGGAATCACGGCAGAGCCTCCAGATGGTGTTGGACGCGGGCCCGGTGGCGGGCGGCGTTGGTGGTGTTCGAGGGCGCGTGATAGAGGCCGCTGGCTTCCAGCCAGTGGCCGCTGCGTTCGTACTGCTCGCGCAGGATGGCGGCACCGATGCGGAGGTTCCTATAGGGGTCGAGGGCCAGGGCCGGGTCCTGGAGCCGTTCCTCGTGCCAGTGCCAGTTGACCTGCATGAGTCCTATATCGATGTTCCGCTTCCCGGCCGCGAGGTGGCGTTCCAGGGCGTCCAGCGCCTCCTGGTACGTTCGGTATCGCTCCGGCCGCCCACCTACGTTGAGGGTCCAGGGCCACGGCCGCGCCGCACCCGTGGACAGCCGTGCGCCGGACTCGGCGGCGGCGAGGGCGTACAGGACATCGGCCGGAACACCCTCGGCCTGAGCGACACGGTGATAGCCTTCAGGAACGCCCGCTGCCGCCCGGGTCGCAAGCGCTAGGGCAAGACCGGCTGCCAGCGCTGCCCGGATTGCCGCAACAGCGAGGGCGTGTCGTGATCGGCCAGCGTGCCGTCGTCGTGATTGAGGGTGATACGACCGGCTCGCACCAGATCGATCGGGACCGCGTTCTCCGCCGCCCATCGGCGCACCTCCTGATCCGCATCGGTATCCGTCAGAAAGACGTCCAGCCGCCATTGGGCCCCGTCCTGCAAGCGCTCCACGGCGCGTTCCAGGATGTCCCCGCAGCGGTTGCAGTCGCGGGCGGCGACCAGGACCACGCGATCATCCGCACCGAGGTCGTCCAGGGTGGAGGTCCTCGGCTCACTCATGCGGGGTGTGGCACCCGTCGCGGAGCCGGACCGGTCACGCGGCTCGATCAGCACCCTGTCCGGGTAGAGGCGATCCCACGCGGCATCGTAGGCATGCTGGAAGGCCAGTTCTCCGGTGACGCGATCCCGCTCCTGCTCCACGGCCAGCTCGGCGTAGTACCGACGTTCGCGCTCGGTCTCTGCATGAATCCCCAGGACCCATATCGGGTCCAGATCCGGCGACCAGAGTCCCCGTGGACCCTCCATGATGGCGTCGTAGCGTTCCCACTCGGCGTCGGAGAGATCCCAATGCTGTGTTCGGGCCGGTGCCGTTTCGACGCCTTCGGACGCTCGGGCCTCGGCGCGGGTCGCGTCGGACTCGACCGAACTGGCCTGAACGGTGCCGGACAGTCCGGCCGTCACCAGCAACGCGATCACGGAGTAGCGAGGCCGGGTCATGGGCGCCCCCGCATGCAGGGGCGCCCATCAATGAAATAGACCCGCTGTTCCCATTTGGACGAAAGATCGGCTTCGACCCGGGTTCGCTCGGCGACCTGGTCAAGGCAGGTCGGCGGCGGCTCGGGAATCGCGACGGGCTCGACGGGGGGCGGCTCGGGTGCCACCTCGGGTTCCGGATCGTGCGTGGCCGCGATGACGCCGACCCCAATCAACAGCAAAACGACAGCTCCACCCATGATGATCTCCTGCTCCTACTCGTCGTGGATGGCGAGGGCGTGCATGAACCCGCGTGGGTGCCGAAGGACCGCGACGCCGGCATCCGGATCGAGGCTTTCCAGCGTCCATTGCCCGTAGCGTCCACCCACGCGGATCCGTTCGCGGCCATTCGCGCCTTCCAGGATGGCGAAGTGGCGAGCCCCCCAGTGTTCGATACCCGTCAGGGTGGCGTTCGGTTCGGGGGTTTCGGGTGCTTCCTCCAGACGGGCGACGCGCCGCTGCGTGGCGCTCAGATCGCCCCTCAGCGCCTCGATGGGCTCCAGGGTCTCCGAGGACTCCACCTCGGCACGGAGATCCATCAGTTCACCCTGCAGAGCTTCCAGTCGGTCGGTCACGGCCTGATCGGGGCCCTGGTTGTCGATCGCAGACTCCAGCCCGTCGAGCTTGTCGCGGAAGTCGCGTTGCTCGGAGCGCAGCTCACGCAGCTCCTCGTCCTGACTGGCGACCCGCGCCTCCAGGGAGGCGAGCAGCATTTCCTGTTCGTTGAAGTCCGCTCCATCTGCCTCCGCGACCGGTTCGGCCGGCACGGGCTCGGGTTCCTCGGTTTCGGCCCCTCCGCCGCCGATGAACATCAGGAGCAACCCCGTTACGACGGCGAGGCCGACGACCGGCCCCGCGATCTTGAGCCAGCGCGGGATGGGCTGAGGCGCTGGACGATGGTCCGACTTCTCGTTCGTGCTCATTGATCACCTCGCAGAATCGACCGGGCGCGGGACGGGGCATACCGGGCGGCCACCTCGTCGCTGGGGATCTCCAGTTCGGCGCCGGTGCGGAGCTGATTCGGGTTCGGCGCATTGGCCGGGAAGAACGCGTGCGGGTTGGCCTCGAACAGCGCGGCGGCCATGCGCGACGGCTGCTCCGGCGAAATCGCCTCGGCGATGGAACCGAGGGTCTCGCCGCGCTGAACCGGACCATACAGGCGGGCTGTTGGGGGCTGTGGCGCGAGCACGTCGCGCACGGTGTCGGCTTTGATCGCGTGACCTCGCGCCCGTGCGGACTCGGCATAAGGCGCACGCGGCTCGTAGGAGATTTCCCGCATGGCGGGATCGACGACCAGGCGCCAGGTGGGGCCGGCGAGGGTGGTCAGCGCATTCTCAAGGCTCAGGGGCCCCAGCTCTCGATGCACCTCGGGAAGCGGTCGGGTCAGGAGCACCCGCATGGCCGGGTCCGCCTTGGCCGGGTCCTCCAGTCGATACCCGCTGTGTGTCAGGAGGTAGGTGAGCGCGGAGCCGACGTGCCGGACGTCCGACGGGAAATCCATCTGGACCGTGACCTGCAGGGGCTGCACCTGCTCGGGTGCGGGCGCATCGGTGGCGGTGAGGTATCGACCCACCTGAATGTCACTGGCCGCAGCGGTTCCCCAGGAGGTGAACGCCAGCGCCACAAGGAGTGCGGGTAACCGTGTTCGCATGTCTTGCCTCGCCTGCTTGGAATAAAGACCCGCGCCAAAGGAGGCGCGGGCACCAGCCCTAAGGGGTATGGGCTGCCCGCCGCCAAGGCAGCGGACGTCGCCAATTCTCCGGGTCCCGCGTGTGGCGACTACGAAAAATCCTGAAGCGAGCGCGAAGGGTTTTTGAGTTATCCACAAAAACTGGGGATAACTGCATGGGAAAGAGAGGGAAGAAAGCGAGGGAACAAGGACTTGCCAGGCGTGGGCAAAACGTAACCAGCCACCCCGGTTGGGTCGGGGGTGGCTGATCCGCGAGTTGACTTCGATTGAGGTGCTTCAGGACCGGGCGCGTCGATTGTGCGAGGGCCCGGTCGAGTGGGAGGTTTCCCCAGGGCGGAGCGATCTCACCCTCCTGCAGTAGCGAGTCGTATTCCGGCGATCCATGGTTTTGGGGGGATGGATCTATCTCGAATGGCGCGGCAGTACCGCACAAAGGGACCCACGCTGCATCTGGCGGTGGGCGGCCAGTGATTTGAATCACGGAGACCAGGGTCTCCCCACGGCGGGCGCTATGCACCGACCGTGGGGAGACCCCCCTAAACCATTCGAGAAGAACTCGTGCCGGGCCCGGAGGGCCCAACGAGTTGACTTGTGAACCTCCACCGAGGCTCGGTATTGATCGACTGACCCGAGCCAGGGACAAAATTGGATCAGCCGACAGCGCCGCGCCGCAAAGGGGCAAATGCGGCACCCCCACTCTCGGCGCGTAGGGGCTTTTGCCGACGGGCGTCGGCAAGGGGCCTGATACGCTCAGGCGGGCGGTGTAATACGCATTCAACCGCAAGGGCCCATTCCGGGCAATCCTCCAGACTGCAAATGCTGAATCTCCGCCGTCATTCCCGAGGGTCGCGGTCGGCCCTCGGGAATGACGGCCCGAAGGCCGTCAAGATTAGATCCAGCGGAAGACGTGCTGCAGTCGCTCCCCGTCGTCGCACGGAAGTTCGACCACGTCCGCGCGCGCATTGCTCCACGTAGTTCCGCCGAGTGCCTTCGCTTCCTTCCGTAGCGTCCTCAGTCTCCCGAGAGCGTCCGGAGCAGGAAGCGTGGCGACGTAATCGCCCACCAGGGGTGAGCCCTCGTCGGACACCCGCAGGGTGCGGTATTCCGGCGAAGGAAGCGATGCCGCCACGATCCGAGGGAAATCGATCATCCCTAAAACCGCGTTGGCGGCCTCCGCTCGGCTCAGTCGTGGTAGGCCCTCGGCATCACAGTCCATGTCGAGAAACACCCCATTGGGGTCATTCCAGGCGGCCCAGGCAAGCAGTTCCGCGCGTGTGCCGACCTCCAGGAGTCGCTTCTGGTACAGCGGGTCGCGATACAGCTCCGCGAGTTCATAGGTGTGCATGTGTCTGTCTCCTGCATGGAGGGGACAGACCGCCCCCACGGGGACGGTGTCCCCTTGGGGTGAATAAAAGTCATGGACCCACCGGCAATACCGATGGACCGATCGCCCCCCTTGGTAAAGAGGGCTGGCTTACGTGGTGACGGGTTTCGTCACGAAGTCGAGGGGGTGGTTGCCCATATCTCCGAAGAACTGCTTGTACTCACGGAGCAGAGCCTCCAAAAGCCACGGCTTGTCCGCGACTTGATGGTGGGCTTCCGGTTTCAGGGGCTCCCCAGCCATGGACACGACGAGATCGCCGTTGCCATCCAGTTCGAGGATCAGCGTTTTGCCGTCCGGTCGTTCGATCAGGCTGGGTCCCTGGTTGAGACGAACGAAATGGCTCGCCAAACGGGGAAGCATGGGCTGCTCGTGGTAGAGGATCATTCCATTGACCGCCTCGGCGACGGTCTTCGTGATGTCCCAGACCTCGAACTCGGGCCCTAACAGCTTTGCGAAACAAACGGGGATGTATTCCCCGTCTCGGGTCGCAAGCGACACCCGAATGATGTCGCCCTCCGACCCGCCCGGATGGGCGTAGACGGCGCAGTGGTGGATCTGTGAAAGATACTCATGGAGGCCTTGGCCGTTCATGTCGCGGGGCTTCGACCAGTATTCAATGCTGTTCTCCGGATGACGGCACGCAACGGCGTTTTCGATGAAACGCCGGAAGTTGTCCACGGTGTCCAGCAGTTGCCCGTCCAGGGGTTCCCAGGCATGAAATTGAGAGTAGCGCATGTGTCTGTCTCCGAATGGAGGGGACAGACCGCCCCCACGGGGAGCGGTGTCCCCGTGGTGGGTGAAGTGAATGGATCGACCGGCGAAGCCGGCGCACCCCTGCCCGATCCGGGGGTGCTTTCAGGGGCCTGATACGCTCAGGCGGGCGGTAAAGCCGTCATTCCCGAGGGTCGCGTGCGGCCCTGGGGAATGACGTCCCCGAAGGGGCGTCGTTTTAAGGAATGGGACTCCCCGGAGACGGTCCGGTGGTCACATCAACTGCAGCATGGCGAACATGGAGGCCAGGATCGCGCCGGTTTGAATGAGCAGGGCCCGGTACATTTCGGCACGGGTCACGAACGCCTTTAGGTCCTCCTTGGAGGCCATACGCGACTCGATCGAATCGATCCTCGATCCGATCTCCCGGAGGTCCTCCTTGGAGGCCATACGCGACTCGATCGAATCGATCCTCGATCCGATCTTCCGGAGGTCCCCCTTGGAGGCCATACGGGCTTCCAGTTCTCGGAGGTCCTCCTTCGTGGCCATCTGCTCGCGAAGGAGCCGGAAATCCTCCTTCGTGGCCACCCTCGATTCCATGAGCTCCAGCATCGCCTGCGCTTGCACTTCCGCCTGCTCCTCCGATACACCGGCGGAGCGGAGCTTCTTGACGTAGGCATGGGTGTCGAACGCAATCATGCTTTCCATTATAGCGGTCTCCTCAGAGTGTCGGGACAGACCGCCCCACGGGGAGCGGTGTCCCCGTGGTGGGTGAAGTAAATGGACCGACCGGCGGTGCCGGGCCCCGCCTCCCGGTCCGGAGGGGCTTTAAGGGTGCCTGATACGCTCAGGCGGGCGGTAAAGCCGCCATGCCCCAGGGCCGCGCGCGACCCTGGGGAATGACGGCCCGAAGGCCGTCAGGGTAGATGCTGCGAACAACATTCGATGCTCGCGGCTCATGGCAATGTGACCACTAGGCCACTTCGAGCTGGTCATGCGGATCCATGGACACGACGATTTGGGCGTTCTCCCATCCGTCCGGCCAGTGATCGGCCATGCCGTTTTGCCGGTAGTCCTCGCCGAACGCATCGGAGAAAAAGCCCCAGCAGGAATCCACCTCGACCCCGTTCTCATAGACGACGTATCCGTACACCTCGCCCTGCAGGTATTGGTCGTAAGTGGCGACCTCGGCCTCCAGGATCGAGCGGATTCGCGCCTCCCGTCTCGGGCTCAGACGCTTCCACCCGAACGCGCGGCGGGCGTCTTCGCGGGTCACGTAGATCCACCCGACCTGACCGCTATCCCATGGACAGCTGAATGGTCGGGTGGACATCGTGACCCCCGAGTGGTCATAGAGGTAAAGCGGCACCATGATCATGTATCGATCGAGGATCGCATCCACCTTCTCTTGTTGGAACTGGATCACCTGTTGGCTGTGCTCGTGCAGCCGCTTCTCCAGGCGAGGCTCGGTGGAGTCCAGACGGTCCCACAGTCGGTCGGCGAAACGCTCGACCTGATCTTCAATGGAGGGGTTGAACTCGCATGCCACCTGCAGCGCCCACTCGCGGGGGCTGTCTGCCGGCTGTTCGTCTCCCAGTTCATAGCGGCTGTGCCAGCACACCATGTTACCGAGGAGGTTGTCGCAGTCTTCGCGTGGGTTGAAGGGGTCCGTGTCGGGGACGATGTGAATCAGCATGGACATGGTCAGTCTCCTGCATGGAGGGGACAGACCGCCCCCACGGGGAGCGGTGTCCCCGTGGTGGGTTGAGAGCCGTCAGGCCGCGCGGGCGGACGAGACGGATAGGAGCCGAATGGATCCGTTGGGTTGAATACCGATGCGGTATCGAGTGCCAGAGCGACACAGCTCGAATCGTCCCCGGGAAATCGGTTTCAGATCGGCAATGCGCGCATGAGCAATCGTTTTGATCAGCATAGGTCTATCTCCTGCATGGAGGGGACAGACCGCCCCCACGGGGGACGGTGTCCCCGTGGTGGGTGAAGTGAATGGATCGACCGGCGAGCCGGCGCACCCCTGCCCGATCCGGGGGTGCTTTCAGGGGCCTGATACGCTCAGGCGGGCGGTAAAGCCGTCATTCCCCAGGGCCGCGCGCGACCCTCGGGAATGACGCCACCCCGCGCCAGTGGCGGGAGTGGCGGTTGGTCAATGGCGCCGACGGTTTTGCCGGCGGGCGATCAGGTAGGCGCCGATCATCACGATCCCGATCAGTGCCAGCCCAATGAACACGCCGAAGTCTTCCATAAGCATCATCTTAGCTCTCCCGGCAGCCCACGAGCCAGAGGATCAGGCCCAGGACCACGGTGCTGAGTCCTCCTGCGGTGAATCCGCGGTCGATGAACAGAGTCAGGATCCCGGCAACAGCCAGCAGTATTCCAGCCTGCCGCAGGCCTTCCTGGATTCGTGCGAGATTGAACATGGTCAGTCTCCTACATGGAGGGGACTGACCGCCCCCACGGGGAGCGGTGTCCCCGTGGGGGGTGAAAGCGTGCTCGCCCAGCAGATCGCTGGGTGAGCACGGACGGAGCGACAAGGGTTATGCCGCGACGGACTGATGTGGCTGCATCGAGTCCCGCAAGGCTGCCAGCGCACGCCCGAGGTGCATTCCGACGGCTTCAAATGCGGCGTACACCACAGACTGACCCAGGATTTCATGCGCGCGCGTGGCGGAGAGCCCTTCGATCAGGGACTCGGGAACCGCTTTTACGCGTGCATGCTCCTTCGGCGTCAGCAACCGCGTGAGTGCCGGGTCGCTCGGATGTCGAATGAACGGCTCGGTGGACCGCGCCTTGGCGTACCCGCGCCCGATGGTCCCAAGGCTTTCCTCGGATCCATCGAGGAGCTGCCGCCGAAAGCCTTTACCGGCGGCCTTGTCGCGGACCTCCTTCTCGGCCAGGTAGCTGTAGGCCTTCCAGGCAGGATCGTCAGGGTCGATGTCCTCCAGGATGTCCCGGATACACGACTCACGATCCCGAACGGCACGCAGCCCGTCGAACGCGAAGGGCACCTCCGGGTTGGTTGCAATCATGCAGAACCGATTGCGCCGCTCCATCGAGCCCAGCTCAAATCCGTCGAGAACCGTCTCGTGCAGCTCGTAATCGAGGCTGCTCAAGATGGACCGGATCACCGTCATGCTGGTCGTGGTGCCGTACTGAGGCACGTTCTCCAGCAGGATCACACTCGGCCGCAAGGTCTGAATCGCCGCGAGGAACGCGACGAACAACGGACCAGCGGTTTCGTGCTCCTCGGCTTTCGCCAAGCGGTTTTTCGCTCGACCCGAGAGGGAGGCCCCTGTGCAGGGAAGCCCCGCCGCGAGGATGTCGATGGCCGGTAGCTTGCGCCATTCAACGTCCTGCATTGGGGCCTCGATGGCAATGGAATCCGACTTCCAGATCGGATTGTTCGCCAGCGATGCCTCCAGGTAGTCACCGTCCGACTCGTTGGCAAAGGCCAGCTCGACGGGGACACCGGCGGCGGCCAGGCCTCGATGGAGCGCGTGGTCCAGAATGCCGCCACCATGGGCCAGAGACGCCATGCGTAGCGGCTCGCCTTGATTCAGGCGTTGTAGAAGCCGTTTCGAGCGTTCAGCCGTTGCTCGATCGTGATGGTGGACCCGGATCTCGATCGAGCCAGGACGGATAACGACGCGGACCCGTTTCGCTTCGCCAAAAGCGGTCACCAGTGTTTCGCCCGACACGTCGATAACGGGCAATTCCTGGTCGCCGCGTTTGCGACGGGACACCCTCCGATCACCCGTTGGGGTGAATCGAAGGGTGAGGCCGTCATGCGAGCCCTTCACGTTATCGAGACTTGTAAGCTCGAAATGCTGGCCGGGACTGATTCCGGCCCGGGCCAGGCGGCGGCCTTCCAGCCATAGCCGCTTGGTCCCCTTGCGTTCGCCCAGGGTCGTGTAAATCACTGTCGTTGCCATAGGTCTATCTCCTGCATGGAGGGGACAGACCGCCCCCACGGGGAGCGGTGTCCCCGTGGTGGGTAAAAGATATGGACCGACCGGCTTGGTGCCGACGCACCCCTGCCCGATCCGGGGGTGCTTTCAGGGGCCTGATACGCTCAGGCGGGCGGTAAAGCCGTCATTCCCCAGGGCCGCGCGCGACCCTCGGGAATGACGCCCCCGAAGGGGCGTGTGGTCAAGCGGCTTGCTTGCCGGTCGCAACCGCCAAAGCCAGCGATTCGATCGGCTCGATTTCGGCGAGAAACGCCAGGTGTTCGAGTGCCTGAGCACGCAGGGCACCGGGCGACGTGTCCATCGGCTCCAGGGCGTGCGAGTTGAGCAGGAATACGCCCGGGCCATGGCACACCATGATCCGGGTCGCGTCCGAGCCAAGGGCGTACAGCCCTCGGTCCATGGGGACCAGGTCCCCAAGAATGGAGTGATGTTGAGATTCCACGGTCAGTCTCCTGTATAGAGGGGCGACCGCCCCCAAAGGGGCCGTCGCCCTTTTGGGGAATGGAATGCCGTTGGCTAGTCGATCGCGCGAAGGATCTCGCCGGACTCGTCGTGGTCCAGCGCGTAATCCCTCAACCAGTGGTACAGGTTGACGTGCCGATCTTCGCGAAAGCGCCAGGCCATCGCGTTGAAGGCAAACAGGCAGGCAATGATGCCCGCCGCATCCGGACTCAATTCGCCCTCGTAGCCGTTACCGGGCACCACGATCCGCAGGTTCCGTTCCTGTTCGGGTGCCATGTAGAAACCACCGTTGGAAAGTTCGTAGAACTCCCAAAAGCCGCCCTTGTAGGCTTCCGCCAGGGTTCCCAGCGAATCGAAGACGCTATTTTCAAATGCCAGGGCATGTGCCCCGAGATACCTCGGCAGGATCTGGATCCGTTCGAGTTCGGGGACGCGGTGGCGGTGAATCGCAAGATCCGTCTCAGTGCAAAACGTCATGGTCTATCTCCTGCATGGAGGGGACAGACCGCCCCCACGGGGAGCGGTGTCCCCGTAGTGGGTGAAGTGAATGGATCGACCGGCGAGCCGGCGCACCCCTGCCCGATCCGGGCGTGCTTTCAGGGGCCTGATACGCTCAGGCGGGCGTTCTAGGGATGGGCCCGCTGTGTCCAGGCACCCGTATTCAGAGCCTCCGTGGTTGCCTCCTCCGTGGCGAAATACTCCAGGGATTCGCGCGACAACGGAGTCCCGTCCAGGGGGTCCGCCGTACCGACATACCAACCCTTGGCGGATGCCATGGGCTGGAGTTCGACATGGTGGCCGAAGTATTCAAAAGCGATCTTCCCGTACATCCTCGCCTCCTGTTATCCGTACCGGATCCGGTGGAACACCTGGAGTTCTTCCTCCACGGAAAACCCCTTGAGGTGGTAACTCCGGATCTCCTGATCCCCGGTCTCGAAATCGATCTCGGGTTCAGTGGAGAACCACAGGTCGATGCCGGTTGGGGGATCACTGGAGGGGTGAACAGCTCCCTTGCGATTGAGGAACGCCACGGCCGCTTCGACCGCCGACCGGTCCTCGGGATCTTCGGGGTCCATTCGGACGCCCTCGGAATCGATCCATCCCCGCTGGGAGGGTTCGCCAAGTTCCAGATCGACGGGCTTCCATCGCTCGAACGTGATCTTGATACGCGCAGTCATGGTCTGTCTCCGAATGGAGGGGACAGACCGCCCCCACGGGGGACGGTGTCCCCGTGGTGGGTGAAGTGAATGGATCGACCGGCGAAGCCGGCGCACCCCTGCCCGATCCGGGGGTGCTTTCAGGGGCCTGATACGCTCAGGCGGGCGGTAAAGCCGTCATTCCCCAGGGCCGCACGCGGCCTTCGGGAATGACGGCCCGAAGGCCGTCAAGGTTGAGAGTGGATTCATCCGGTAGCTTCGGACTGTGCCTCGGCCTCCGGCCGCAGGTGTTCAGCGGCTTTCCGGGCTTGGCTTGCGGCCCGGAAAATGGCCCGCTTGTCCTCCTTGAGCTTCCGGACCCAGGAGCCGATGTAGCCCTCGTGGCGAAGATCCCCCTGGATACCGATCTCGGCACACAGGAAGGCTGCGCCCAACTCGGCGACCAGCTCCTCGAACGCATAGCGTTCGGACCCGAAGTGATCAAACTCCACGATCCCCTCGCGCGCGAGGCGGGACTCGTGCCCCGTCCAGTGCGTGAGTTCGTGGAGCGCCGTGGCGTAATAACCGGCCTCTTCCCGAAACGACGTCTTCGGGGGCAACTGGATGTAATCCAGCTCGGGCGAATAGAACGCCCGGTCGCCTCCATGTCGGATCAGAGCCCCGGAGGACTCCAGCACCGAGTCCGCCGCCTCGATGGGCGTGAAGCTCGGTTCCAGAGCATCCCCGGTGGGACCCACGCGATACCGATCCTCCAGATCATCGATCTGGTCCACGTTGAAGAGCTTGAAGGCCCGAAGGATCGGCACGGTTTTCATCACCGGCTCGCCCTTCTCGTCCGTCACCGGCTTGCCATCGCGGTCGGTCTTCTGCCGCTGGATTGGCTTGAAGAACACGGCCAGCGTGCTTTTCTCGCCCTTGCGTACCGAACCGCCGACGTTCGACGCCTGCTTGAAGGTCATCCACCGACTGGTGGAATACCCGTGGGCCACCTCCTGCATCCACAGGAGCATGACGTTGACCCCGTGATAGGGGCGATTGGTCGCGGCATTGACCGGCATTCCGCTCGCCAGTGCCGCCTTGTCGCCATCCCAGGGTTTGACCCAGGGCACGACTCCGTTTTCCAGGGCCGTGATGATCTGATCGGTCACTTCCTGGTACAGGTCCTTGGAGGCTTCTTTCTTGGACATGGTCTGTCTCCTGTGCATGAAAATTGGGGACAGACCGATCCCCGTGGGATCCGACTGCCCCACGGGGGTTGAAATGGTATGTTGACCGTTCGTACCCGAGCAGCGAGGCGCCGGTGATGAAGGTCATTGATGGTCAACGTTCCACCCTGGAACAGGCGCTGACGCGCGCCTTGTTCAGAGGCGAAACCGAGCGGTTCGAGCAGATCAACGATCAACTCAAACCACGCGCGGTGAAGCTCAGTGCGATTGCGACTTCAGATCGAGACGTGCCAGCAGCTCCTCGTCGATCAGACGAAGCGCAAGATTGATGTCGGCACGGCCCTCCCGAGTGCTCACCTGAGCGTTCAATGCTTGCTGACGCCGCTCCAGGATCTCCTGTTCGGTCGCCGCTTCCAGCCAGGCGATAAACGCCTTGATGGTTTCCTTGTCCATCGATGCTCTCCTGTCTGTGAACGGAGAGCGCCCCACCGGGGAGTGCTCTCCCCATGGTGGGTGAAGTGAATGGATCGACCGGCGAAGCCGGCGCACCCCTGCCCGATCCGGGGGTGCTTTCAGGGGCCTGATACGCTCAGGCGGGCGGTAAAGCCGTCATTCCCCAGGATCGCCCGCGACCCTCGGGAATGACGCCCCGAAACACAGCCGAACCCCAGGACAATGTCCCGGGGTTCGACGCGCTACAGCGGTCAGCAGGGTGCTTCAAGGCACCAGTGACGCGGAGGTGGAGTTACCACCCGAGCCGGGCGGCGTTTGTTGATGTCGGGCTGAGTGAACCGAAGGTCCACGCGTTCGCCCGCGCGCTTGAATGCCATGCCTTCGTGTTTCCGGCTGATGTGAAGTCCTCGCATGAGTCTGTCTCCGAGTGTTGGGGACAGACCGCCCCCACGGGGGACGGTGTCCCCGTGGTGGGTGAAGGAAATGGATCGACCGGCAGTGCCGGCACCCTTCTTCCCGATCCGGAAGGGTTTTAAGGGGCCTGATACGCTCAGGCGGGCGGTAAAGCCGTCATTCCCCAGGGCCGCACGCGACCCTCGGGAATGGCGCCCCCGAGGGGGCGCCGGCTCGATCAACCGATCCGCATTTGCAGATGGTCCAGATCGGACGTGGACAGCTGTTCCAGATCGGAATCCGTAATCGGCTCCAGGGTGCGGGTATCCAGTACCTGGAAACCGCACTTGAGGGCCTCGGAAACCGAGTCGAGCGAACGAAAGAGCTTGGTGATGGTGCGAGCTTTCATGGGGCTTCTCCGTCAGTTGTGGGACACCCCGATCCCCCCTGTCGTGGCAAGGGGGATCGGTGGTGCCCCACGACGGAGACACCCCGTTGCCAGGGGGTGAGAGGATCCCCCTGGCGAACGGTCTGCCGGATTCAGGCGGCGGAGCTTTCCGGTTCCTGAGTCGAGTCCGCCGATGCGGTGTGGACGGTTTCGCCGTCCACCTTGACCCAGGCGACCCGGAGCAGCCGAGCCTTCAACGAAACGCCGGTCTGGCCGGCCTTCTCGCCTTTCTGGTACTCGAACAGATCCGGGTACAGATCACCCAGCTTGAATCCGATGAGGACCTTGCGATCTTCATCGACGTAAGACTTGGCCGCCTTGATCAGACGCTCGGCTTCCTGGCCGCTTACGCGGCAATCAAACCGGGTCTTGTCCGGGGCGTCGGCGGACCCATGCAGCGCGACGATGTCGCACGCATAGAACGACGCGCCCTTCTTGGGGCTCACCTCGCGCACCCGATTCAGGTAGCCAAGGCCGGTGATGTGCAGATCGAAGTATTTGCTCTCAGACATGGTGTTTCTCCTATCAGTGATGAATCCGGAGAAACCATGCCCGTCCGGGGATTGGTTTCCCCGGGAGGGTGAAGGTAGCGTGAGGCGCTACTTTTTCTTGCTGCGACTGCTGCGAAGTTCCTGACGCCAGATCCAGACGTTCAGGGCGAGGAAGAAGACTCCAATGACCGTAGCCATGATGCCAACTGGGCCAATGTCGAACATTACTCTCCCCCTTCGAGCGGTGAGTTACCGTTTCTTGCGCCGTTCCTGACGCCAGCCAATGACGTTCAAGACGACGAAGACGACAAAAATAAGAGTGGCGATCAGCGCGAACGGCTCCATCACGACTCCTCCTCGTTGTGGATGTTTCCGATGACCAGGAGTGACACCCCGAGCGTGATCACGTAGAGCACGCTGATCAACGGCACCGCCTCCAGGAACAGCGCAATAACGCTCGCGACGATCATGCCGACGCCCATCTTGCGCGAATCTTCCTTGACGGTCTTGAGATTGACAAAGGGTCTTTTCACAAAGGCGCCTCCTTCGAGAATAGCCGAAAGAGACGCGCCCAACCGGGGGGAGGCTCTCCCCGGCGTGGGTGAATGGAATACAGCAGGACCGACTGGCTGGGCCAGCGCACCGCTACCCGGTCCGGGCGGTGCTTTCAGGGACCACGATGCGCTCGTGGCGGGCGGTAAAGCCGTGTAATGGCTCTAGTTTTAGCCTTCCCAATAATCGTCTGTCAATTCATGCGGGTCGAGTGGCCGCTCGATCTGGCGCAGTTCCCGCACATCGGCCTCCACCCATGCGTGGTCCCGCTCCCGGTAGAGCAGGCGCTGCATCGGGGCGTCGTCCGGAATATCCAGGACTTCGCAGATCCCGTGTTCCGGGTGTTCCACCGTGGCGCCGGAAGCGCAGTGATCGCGGCGCTCGATGGGGAAGCGGATGATCGCCATGGGCTCTCCTGTTGTCTGGCGCAGTCAGTCGAACTGCAGCTGCACCTTGCCTTCCGATAGTTTCGCACCGGCATCAAAGGTTTTGCCAGTCCGCTTGCTCTTGAGACCCTTGAGCTGTACCCGATCCCCCGCGAACAGCGTGAGCGCCTGGGCCTCGGTCAGCTTCTTGCCACTGACCTGCTTCCAGACGATGGCGTTGCACGCCTCGCACTGCCAGGCCTTGGGTGACTCCTTGATGTTGCCCTGCTGGGCGCAGCCGCACTGCCCGACCGGCCCCTGTTTCGGGGCCTTGCCGGGTTTCCCGCCCTGGTCGGGCAGGGTGGTTGTGCAGTCCGGGTAGCGGGTACAGCCCCAAAACGCCCCGGACCCGCCCTTGCGCCGCCGCATGGGGGCCGAGCAGGTCGGACAGGCGTTCTGGGCCTGCGCCTCGACCTGAACCGCATCGGCGCCCTGCTGTTGAACGTGCTGCACCAGCCGCTTGACCCATTCGGCCTGCCGCTGCAGGAACCCATCGATCTCGCCTTCTCCGTTGGCGATCTGGTCCAGAGCCTGTTCCCACAGGGCCGTGGTGGACGGGTCCTTCACCGGATCCGGCAGCGCATCGATCAGCGACCGGGCGGCGGCCGTGGACGTGAGCTTCTTCTTTTGCTCCTCCAGGTAACCGCGATCCATGAGGGTCTGGATGATCCCGGCGCGGGTGGCCTCCGTGCCGATGCCCGTGTTCTCTTTCAGGACGCGCCGCAGCCGCTCGTCCGCGATGGTGCGGGCGATGTTCTTCATGGCGGCCAGCAGCGTGCCCTGGGTAAAGCGTTCCGGCGGGGTGGTTTCCTTGTCGCGGATCTGCGCGCCGGCCAGGGAGACAGGGTCGCCCTTCTGCACGCTGGGAAGCGCCTGGGCGCTTTCGTTGCGCTCCTCGGCCGAGGCGTCCGTCTGGATCAGCACGCGCCAGCCGCTTCGGCGGTTCACCCGCCCCTGCGCACGGAACGTCTCGCCTTCGGCCGCGACTTCCAGCCGCGTCTGGTCGTACTCGTAGGCCGGGTAGAACTGCGCGATGAAGCGGCGCCGGATCAGGTCGTAGACCGCCTGTTCCCGCGACGACATGGCATGGACATCCGCAGCGGCGGTGGTCGGGATGATGGCGTGGTGCGCCGTGATCTTCGCATCGTTCCAGCAGCGCCCCTGCACGGAAGCATCCGCGCCTTCAACCAGGTGTTCGATGGTCGAGTCGCTCTGCATCAGTCCCTGCAGGACGTCGCGTGCCTCGCCGTGCTGGCTGACGGGCAGGTAGCGGCAGTCGGTCCGGGGATAGGAGGTGGCTTTGTGCTTCTCGTACAACGACTGTGCGGTATCGAGGACCTCCTGCGCCCCCATCCCCAGCCGTTTCGATGCCTCCTGTTGCAGCGTCGAGAGATCGTAGGGCAGCGGCGCGTTCTCGCGCTTGCGCTCGGTCTGCGCCAGGGTCACGGTGCCTTGCACCCCCTGTACACGCTGCGCCACAGAGGCGGCCGCCTGTTGACTGGTACAGCGGCCTTCGGCGTCACTCACTCCCTCGGGTGGCACCCATCGGGCCTCCCAGGAGCCATTCGTGTGGCCGCAGCGGACCGATACCTCGTAGTACGGCACGGGCTTGAACTGCTCGATCGCGCGGTCCCGATCGACCACGAGCTTGAGGGTGGGCGTCTGGACACGCCCCACGGACAGAACGCCGTCATAGCCTCGGGCCCGAGCCGCGAGGGTGTAGGCCCGTGTGAGGTTCATGCCCACGAGCCAGTCGGCACGGGCGCGCGCCACGCCGGCGCGGTACAGGGGATAGGTCTGATCCCCCGGGAGCAGGTTGGCGAGGGCCTTGCGCACGCTGGTCTCGTCCAGGGCAGCGAGCCAGAGGCGCTGGACGGGGCCCCGGTAGCCGCACAGCTCCAGGACCTCACGCGCGATCGTCTCGCCTTCCCGATCCGCGTCGGTGGCGACGACCACTTCGGAGGCCTGTTTCAGCAGGGACCGGATGCTGGAAAAGTGGCCCTTCACCTTGGGTCGCACGTTCATCCGCCACTGGTCCGGCAGGATGGGAAGCGTCTCCACGCGCCACTGCTTGAGCGCCGGGTCATAGTCTTGTGGCGGGGCCATTTCCAGCAGGTGCCCGAAGCACCAGGTGACTGTCACCCCATCCCCGCGAATACACGCATTTTCCTTGCGCGATACACCCAATACCCGCGCAATATCGCGGGCTTGGGAGGGCTTTTCCGCAAGAAACAGTCGCACGACCGGATTTACTCGACCGTGGAGCGCACTTTCGCGCGGAAGCGGTCCATGAACGCGTCCGTGGCCGGGAAGCCGTCTACGCTGTCCGTGCCCTCGTAATACTCCACGGCGATGTGACTGCCGCTGCCCTCCCGGGAAATATCCATCTGGACTACGCCGGCGTGACCGAGGATTTCGCGGTAGTCCCGCACGGAGTAGAAGGATCCGGGGTTTTCATGGAAATGGTAGGCGTCCGAGGCTTCCAGCCACGGCTGTCCGGCGGGATTGGTGCGCTGTTCCAGCGGCAGATACCCGAACTCGCGGCGGATGCGGTTGAAGGCGGTATCAACGTCGGTCGCGGTGGTGACCTCGAAGTTGAGGACCTCGTTCGCGTACTGCTGTTGGCCGCCGCCCTGGTTGTTGGACCCAGCCGTGGAGCTGCTGGAGGTCGTCGGGCGCGTCTCCTCAATCACGATGCAGCCGGACAGGGCCGCGATAGCGGCACCGGCGAGGAGGGTGCGGGTGATCGTTCCGTTCGTCATGGAGTGTCTCCTTCTTCCTTGGTTGGGTCATCGGCGGCTACGCGCGATGCGATCGTGGGTTCTGGCTTCGTGGGTACGCGGGTGACCGCGGCCCATTGCCCTCTGCGCCAGTCGGCGCTTTCGTCGGCCTCCTTCCCGGCCGCCTGGTCGCTGTGCGCCTCAAAGCGGGTCGTGGCGACCACGCGACCGAGTTCCACCAGTTGGGCTTGATACAAGGGCATGGCTCAGCGGACCTCGTCCGGGTGCGTCCACTCGCCGCACCAGTGGATCGCCTTCGTAAGGGGGAACGGTCCGTCGCTCTCGCCTATGGGCTGCAGCAGTCCCGGAGGGTGGCGCCGGCAGGAGCCCTCATTGGTGCCCAGACGGTGCCAGTAGATGCAGGCATCGCAGCGCGCACGGGCGAATGGGGTCTCAGGCATCCGTCCCTCCCGCGCGCTCGTCACGTTGCCGGAACGTCACGTCCTCGACGCGCGCAAGGTCCAGATCGACGGCGGACGCGCGGACTTCGAGGCGGGATCGCTCCTCGCCGGTCTCACGGTCACTCCATGTGGACTCGAACAGCTCTCCCTCGACGTGTACCCGAGCGCCCTTCGGCAGCAGGCGCGCGGCCTGTTCGGCACGGGGGCCCCACAGGGCCACGTCCAGCCAGAACCCGCCCTTATCTTCAAAGCCGCCGTTGCCATCGGGCTTCGGACGATCAAAGAAGATCCGGAGGTTGGTGACGGGGGTGGACTCGCCGCCGCGTTCGGCATGACGAAGCGTGGGTGCCGCGCCCAGATTGCCGCGACCGGAAAAGCTGTTGGACATGGATCTGCACCAGACATGGGTTCGATGCCAGCGTGCGCGGTGCCCAGGATGGAAGCTAGGCGAAATCCAGAAGGGGGTTGGGGTGGTTTTGACCGAACGCCGTGGTTCAACGGCGGGAGAAGGCCCAGGTGCTCTCGTAGATGGGGCCGGACGGTGCCATGGCGCCGTACTCCAGCCAGCGCGCATGAAGTCGAGTGCCCGGCACCAATAGCTCGGCACCTTCGGTCACAGCCTGGAGCGCCACTGTGCCATCCGCAAAAGCGCGGGTGCATCCTTTAGGATCGTTGCCACGCGTGCCATCCGCGTGGAGGACCCTCTCCAGATTCAACGTCACATATTCGTCGGCCTGCACCAGTACCGTCACGTCGAAATGGCATTCCGACCAGTGCGAGGCACCGGCCAACGTGATGCTCGCCAATAACAGGAAAGACAGCCCAATACCCACCAGGGGTTTAGAGAAAGCCGTCGTCATGCTGCCGATCGTCCGCCGCACCGCTCGCGCGGATTTTCGGATGCCCTCCAGGCGTTCGCGTTCGACGTAATCATCCTCCATGACGGCTGCCTCCGCGCCACTGGTCTTCCAACGCGTTGAGTGCCTCAATCTGTGCCACCAGGTCCTTGAGGCGTAGCCGTTCATAGTTCCTTGTGCGATGTTCA
The DNA here is from genome assembly GCF_000377445.1 of Thioalkalivibrio sp. ALE9. Lineage (NCBI taxonomy): Bacteria > Pseudomonadati > Pseudomonadota > Gammaproteobacteria > Chromatiales > Ectothiorhodospiraceae > Thioalkalivibrio > Thioalkalivibrio sp. ALE9. The sequence goes on along the minus strand of NZ_KB898123.1, from coordinate 10,691 downwards.
AACGTCAGCATCCGTCCCCTACGCTCGATCTTCAGCCACGCCAGACGCGTCCGCAGGGGCACACCCTCGCGGGAAAGTGCCTCCTGCAGCATGTCCGACGTAAACATCAGCCAGGACTGGCCGATGCCGTCGAATCCACGTAGACGCCACCGGAACACGGACCCGCCTTCCCGCCGGGAGCGATGGATCGCGGGATGTGCGACCCAGGGCCGCTGGTACGTGTTCTTGAACTCCTGCACCAGCTGGTCCATCTGATCATCGATCTGCCGTAGCTCGGTTTCGAGAACCTGCATTCGCTTACGTGCGTCAGCGAGTTTCATGTATCCCTCTCCAGTGGCCCCGCGCCCCCCTTACCCTTAAAGGGCCCTTTAGGGCATAACTACATGGCAGGCCTTCGGTTATAACTACTCTCCGTGCATCTGAGCCTGGCGATCCATCAAGGTCCATCACGTTCCGGTTTCCTGAGCCACGGGCGAGTCGTAGGACTCGGCGCGCTCGCCTGCAGGGGCATCAGTTTCATCGTCGTCCTCGTCGTCATAAAGCCCCGGGGGCGGCTCGCTGCGCGCCTTCGGGTCCCGAATGTCGGGTGCCACCGGCGCCCGCAGTTTCCCCTCCAGGACTTCCTTCGGCGGCATGCCGAGGTTCTCGATCGCCTGTCGGGCTTTCGCTGTGCCAGCGGCCACGTCGTCCCGGGTCACGCCCTGATACTGGAATCCCTGCGGAGCGTTGAACGCACTGCGGACCAGTCGGCCACCCTGATACAGCATCCTCTCGCTCTCGTCCCGGCCCATGAGCCCGACGTGGCGTGCGGTCAGGATGGCGCGTGCGGTTCGATCGAAGTCGGCGACCAGGTAGGCCCCCATGAAACCGTAGGGGTTCGAGAACTCCAATGGGACGGTGCACGGGCTTTGGCTCTGAGCCACGTCGATCTCGATTCCGGGCATCGAGGCCAGGAGTCGCTCGGTCTGTTCCCGGAGGGCATTGATGCCCTCGCGGTTCTCCGTGAGGGATTCATAGGTCTGGAGCAGTTTCCAATCCGCCCACGGATCATCCAGGGCGGCGGCTCGCCAGATCCGCCGCATCGTGGTCGCGAAGCGCACGAGTCCGATGATGGGTGCCTTCTTGTCGGTGGCTCCGCGTCCGTGTACCAGCCGCTGCGCCTGGCGCGTCTGGATCTCCATCGCGGCGGACCCGCGCAGGCCTCCGGGTGATGAACTGGCGGTACGCCAGTCCACGATGGGGTCGGCCTCGTTGGGCATGGGTTTCGTGTCGGCCATGGTCGCCTCCTAATGTCGTGAGTGCCGGGAGATCCCGGTCAGCGTGTTCTATCACCGCCCTCGGATTCCTGGCAGGCCAAATCCCAAATGGTCTGCCAGGGGGCTTCCGGGCGGTGATGATAAAGATCGGAACCTTCCATAAAGAGCCTGATGGCCGTGAGCGCGGACGCCTGGAGATCCGGATCGAGTCCTCGTAGATCGGACAGGTCGAGCGGCCATTCCGGCGCGTTGTAGCAGGCGAGCACCACGCGACGAACGGAGCGCGATTGTCCGCTGCGACCCAATGCGACGAGCAGCAGTCGATCCAGGGCCTGATCTGCGTCTACTGTGGCAATCCTCGGCACGGGCATTCCCCTCTGGTCTGGCTCAGGGTGGAACGGGGTTCCACCCCCTCTGGTCTGGCTCAGGGTGGAACGGGGTTCCACCCCCTCTGGTCTGGCTCAGGGTGGAACGGGGTTCCACCCCCTCTGGTCTGGCTCAGGGTGGAACGGGGTTCCACCCCCTCTGGTCTGGCTCAGCGCTCCCAAACCGCGTCCACGCGCCGCTGGATCTCCTCCTTCACCTCCAGGGGGCGTCGGATCCCGTGCAGCCGGATCTCGCCGGTCTCGCCGCCGCCCGCCGAGGACACCCGGACCTCGCCGATTCCGATCAGGCGATCGATGACCCCCTGTTCCAGGGTCGGGATCCGCGCATTGGCATAGCGCATCGTGCGGCGATGGCGCGCGATGATCCCGGTCTGCACCGTGACGCGATCCGGTTCGAGGGTGAATCGGTAGTAGTAGATCGCGAACACGATCCGGAACGCGGTGAGCACCATCCAGATCCCGAGGACCATCGACAGTGCTGCCTGCACGATGGGCAACTCGCCGATACCCGGGATGGTCATGCGCCACTCGGCAATGCTCGCACCTACTGGATCGGGCAACTGCCCCAGCCAAGCCACGATCTCCGGCGTCCAGGCCAGTACGGCGAGGAGCAGCACAAACTTGAGCACCGTGGGCCATACGCTGCGCAACGCCGGGCGCAAGGTATAGGTCGGCACCTCGGCGTCCGCATTGGCGGACTGGTCTCGGGGTGGCTCCCCGTCCGACGCCGGGCGGTGTTCCCGTGCGGCCTGTCGCAGTGACTCGCTTGGTTTCTCGTCGTCCGGCGGCCGAGGCGGGGGCTCGGGTGGTGAATCGGGATCGACCCGGGCTACGCCGTAGCCCGCGTGCTGGTCGCCCCAATGCACTTCGACCAACTCGTACCGCTGGTCGGTCTCGCGATTCAGCGCATCCCGGACTACCCGAGCCCGGCCGTGACTGAACGGCATGTCGTGTTCATCGAGGATCATGCCCCTGACTCCTTGGGTCGGTGGGTGCTGCGACTACGAGCCTTCTCCAATCGCTGCACCAGTTCGTTGTTCGCGTCGGGCTCGACCGTGACCACCTGCGCCTCGGCCTGCTGGACGCTTGCCTGATCGATCCGGCGTTCGCGCTCCGCCTGCTCGGCCTTGCGTCGCCGTCGTTCGGCCGCGTCCACGGCGTAGCTCGGCAGGAACTCGCCGCTGCGCGCCCGCTTGGCGACGGCACTCAGGTAGCGCAAGGGGTTGCGGATCGGATCCGTCTGAGCGCGATCCCGGATGGCACCGGCGACCTCGTCCAGGACCTGCTGGGCCTGGTCGGCGGGTAATCCCTGCAGGCATCGCTCAGCCAGCTTGCGGTGATCGGCGCCGAAGCTCTCGGGATAGTGCAGCTCAGCGGCGGCCTCCTCGCTGTCGCGCGCGCCCGGTGGTTCCAATACCTCAGAGGTAGGTTTTGTAGTAGTAGGTTTATATAAACTACTACTACCCCCGCGCGCGCGAGCCGAGTTAAGATTCTTAACTTGGTACGAAGTTTCTGTTTTTGAAGGATTTTCGTCGGGCGGGTCCACCGAGTTAAGATTCTTTACTCGGTGATCGGCGACCGAGTTAAGATTCTTTACTTGGCTCTCACCCGAGTTAGCCTCCTTAACTTGGGCACCGCAGGCCCGTCCCGAGGGGCTCGCGGCGGCTCGCACGGCCGGGTCGGCGCTCAGGGTGGCGAGGCGGCGCTCAAAGCGACCCCCGGTGTCCACGGGATCGGTGAGGTCGCGGTCGGCATCGAGGCGATGCTGGATCGTGGACAGCACCTGCTGCGCAGTCTCGCGCACCCGTCGATGGCCGTGATCGGTCAGGCTCTCCAGATAGGTGATGTACTCCGGATCGAGGTACATCGCCTCGGTGACGGATACCGCCTCGTCGTGGATCGCGTAGACGCTCCCCCGGTATCGGCCCTGACCGTCGCGGACGCGATCGCACAGCGAGATCCATCGAGTGATGCGCAGCATGGCGATGGCGGCGGCGATGGTGGGCCGGGACCCGAGGCCGGCGCGGCCGAACTCGTCATACGACGGGAATCCGGCGGGGGCCTTGGGATCCGAGGTCGCTTGGATCACCATCCAGGCGAGCTTGTCAGTCGGCCCCAGCTCGTCCGCGAATAGCAGCGCCCGGGGGTGGGAGTCATGCCAGTTCCCGAAATACAGGACTGCGCCTTCCTCCTCGCCGGCGGGGTCCGGCGGTCGATCCCGTAGCTGTCGCGCGGCGTCCTCCAGGTACGCCTTGAGTCCTCGGATGCGGGGTGTGATTTCCGCTGCACTCACGACGAGCCCCCGGCGGAATAGAGGTGGGTCCCGAACTGGTGATGCACCAGGTCCACCACGGGTTGCGTCGTCTTGGCCGGCGGATACGTTGGGGCCCGATCGGTGAGTGTTTGCTGACACTCCGCGACGAGGCGGTAAACCGCAGCGGCCGAGGTTTTCGTGCTTCGCGCGACGTGGAGATAGCGATCCGGATCGGGTAGGTCCTTCGGGGCGGCCCGCCATGCGTCCCACATCGCCTGAGCCTGTTCGGGCGAGGGGGAGCGCGGCCGACCGGGCTGCGAGGGCAGCCCGAGCACTCGCCGACGTCGGGCCACATCCGTTGTCGTCATGCCGAATAGCGCCTCCATCATCCGGGCGTCGGCCTGGTGCCGCAGCAGCTCGTCCTGAACCTGCCGGGACTGGACCTCGCCCCGCGCTCGTTCGATCAGCTGATCGAACCGATCGGCGTCGATCTGCAGATCAATGAACAGATGCCCGAGCCGCGAAATCTCGACCAGCTCGTCGAACGTCATGTCGGCGAGCGTCGAGGCTTGGTCCGGTGTGAGGCCCAATACGCTGAGGGCGTTCATGTCGGCGTCCTGCAGCCTGGACATGGCGTAGCGCAGGACATGGAGGGTGAGATCCGCTGTGCTGCTCATGGCTCAGCCCTCCCACGGATCGAGATCGTCCGCGTCGGCCTGGTGCTGCAGGTCGCGGCAGGCCTGGACGAGGGCGACGAAGTCGGCGAAATCGGGCTCGCGAAGGCACGAACTGACCATCCAGCCCAGCGCGCGCCAGGGTGGCTCGGGGATGTGCCGCGCGATGACCTCCTCCTCGTCGCCTCGGTGAATCGCTGAGGCCAGGCGATGGGTGGGGGCGGTCTGCAGGACGCGGTCCGGGTGCAGGCCGATCTGCGACCAGCTGAACAGCAGCCACCAGGTCCAGAGGCGGTAGTCGTTCTCCACCCCGTTCATCCTGGCCGCCGCCTCCTCGACCGTCTCGCTCGGCAGGTCGATGAAGTAGCCATAGCCGATGTCTACGGGCTGGATCTGATCGGCGTAGTGGTAGCGGGTGGCGATCTGCCGGGCCAACGTGTAGATCCGATCCCGTAGCTCCGCCACGGTTGGCGCGGGTCCGGGCGTGGGCGCGGGCTCAGTCGGTGCCGTGACCGGTGGGGCGGCAGGGGGCGGGTCACCTTCACCGGCTTCACCACCGGTAGCGGCACCGGAACGCTCGGGGTTCGCTCCGGGCACCCCGTCAGGTGGGGCATCCTGGACGGGCGGTGTCGGTTGGCCCATTGCGCCGGGATCGGCGTCCGAGGGCATGTCGGATGGGTCCGTCGTTCCCTCGGGGTCCTGCGTCGGCGGCGTATCGAGCTCCATGCGCACGGTGCGCAGATCGAGGGACAGATCCTCGGCCAGACGTCGCTCCAGCTCCTGCCGCGCGGCGCCGGGGTCCCAATCGGGCGCATCGGTAACGGCGAGCGACTCCTCGAACACCATGTCCACCGCATCCTGGGTGTGTCCATGGGACTCGCCGACGGCATGGGCCGAACGGTGGAGCTTGCGGAGTTTCTCGACTCCGTCGTTGCCGAGCCCGCCGTAGAGGGCCTGTGGGATGCACGGCAGTAGAGTCGTCGCGGCGTAGGAGAACCTTCTCAATAGCGTCCGAGAGGCCGTATAGCCGATCTCCTGTAGCCGCCGCTGGAGTTCGCTGCGGCTCAGGCTCTCGCCGACTTCCGCCTCGAACATTTCGCGGAGACGATCGACCGCGAGTGCGCGATCGATCAGCGACATCGTGCCGCGCATTTCGTTCTCGATCAGGTGCGCGCCCAGCACATCCTGGTCCGAGGTCCAGGGATGATAGAGGACATGCACCTGGCGATAGGCCTCGTCGCCGGTCTCCTCATAGAGTTCCTTGAGGATCTGCAGCCGCGTGTTCCCGCCGGCGCGCACCATATAGAGGTCGTCGTCCGGTCGCCGCGTGACCTCGATGGCGTTGTTAAGACGCTTCTGCGCCCGGATGGATGCCTTGATTTCGTCGTACTGCGGGTTGCGTTGCCGCCGAGGGTTGCCGTCATACGGCCGGATCCGGTCGATCTCCAGCACCATCTGCGTGACGGTCAGGGGATCTCCGGGCGGCAGCTCCTGCGCCGCCGAATCACCGAAATGGCCGACGGTCAGGCGGCTGCGCAGCTCCTCGGAACTCAGCTGTTTCTTAGCCATGTTGCGCCCCTCCCCGGATCAGGTGAGGCAGAAGCTCCTCGGTGAGGCGGCGCATGGTCTCGGCGCCGGACAGGGTGGGGCCTTGCCGGTGGGGCTCCCACCGATGGACGGGCACCTGCTGGGTGGCCGCCTCGCGGTAGGCCACGGCGGAGGGGATGTACGTATCGAGGATGGTGATCTGGCCGCGACTTTCACCGGTGGCCTCGCGCCGGAGTTCGTCCGCGATCGCGCGGCCGTCTCCGGTTCGGTCTACCCGATAGAGGAGGCCGCGCAGCGGACCGACCGGTGCGCCCATGGCCGCCATCGGTCGCAGCCGATCAAGCATCGACACGGTCCCGCGCGCGAACTCGCGGGCGGAGAGGATTTCCGGGGGGATAGGGGAGAGCAGGAAGTCTGCCGCCAGGACGGCGGCATCCTGCAGGGGGCCGACAGCCCCCTGGGTATCCAGCAGGACGACGTCATAGAGGTCGTCGTAATCCGCGAGGATGTGTTTGAGTCGCACGCGGCCGTCCGGCGTGTGCAGGATCCATTGCTGCAGCCGACCCTGGGGATCGTTGGACAGCACAATGTCGAGGGCCCCGTCGTGCTCGCCGTCGAGCGGGATGTCAATCGGAGTGACGGTGCCGTCGGTGTCCCCGTTGGTAATGAGTTCCGTGAGCCCCCCGGCGGCGATCAGGGCCGGGTCCACCGGGAAGTAGCTGGACAGGGTGGGCTGGATGTCGGCGTCGATCAGCAGGACCTTGTAGCCGAGGTCCGCGAGGTAGGCGCCGAGGTTGGCCGTGACGGTGGTCTTGCCGACACCGCCCTTGGTGCTGGTCGTCGTGATTCGGACTGTCATAATGGTGCCCCTTGGTACTGGTGTGTTTACCAGTCCTCACGGGTCACCTGACGTAACGCCCTTTATTGTTTGGTCACCGGCACCGATTCGTAATCGATAGGTCGGAGGTTCGACTCCTCTCGCCGGCACCATTTTCCCCTGCGCCCGGTGCGGCGCGTCTGCGTCAGTTTCGGCCGCCGCGCTGCGGGCGCCCGCCGCCGGAGCGCGGGCCACCCCGGCCACCTCCGCGCCGATCGTCGCGCGGCTTGCGCGGACGCGGCTTCGGTTTCACGGCATCCTGGAACAGCCGCTCGGGGTCGACGCTCGCGGTGGGGATGCGCTCGCCCAGATAGCTCTCGATGTCCGGCAGGTAGAAGGCCGAGTCCTCGCAGCCGAAGCTGATCGCGTCGCCCTCGGCGCCGGCGCGGGCCGTGCGCCCGATGCGGTGCACGTAATCCTCGCCGGACTGCGGCAGGTCAAAGTTGAAGACGTGACTGACCGCGGGGATGTGCAGCCCGCGCGCGGCGACATCGGTCGCCACCAGAAAGCGGTACTCTCCGGTGGCGAACTGTTCCAGCAGGGTCTGGCGCTTGCGCTGCGGCACGTCCCCCGACAGCAGCGCGGCCTTCTGCGCGTTCGCATTCAGCCAGTCGCAGACCTTCTCGGCGCCATGCTTGGTGTTCACGAACACGATCGCGCGCTCGGGCTCCAGGTCACGCGCGAGCCCCAGCAGCAGCGGGATCTTCTCGTCGTTGGCCGGGTAGTAGATCACCTGGCGCACGCGGTCCGCGGTCAGGGTCTCGGCCTCGACCTGGACCTTCTCCGGGTTGTTCATGTGCTCGAAGGCCAGCTCCATCACGCGGTAGGACAGCGTGGCCGAGAACAGCATGGACAGGCGCTCGCCGGGGGGTGCGCAGCGGCGCATCAGGAAGCGCACATCCTTGATAAAGCCGAGATCGAACATGCGGTCGGCCTCGTCCAGCACCACCACTTCGGTGTACTTGAGGCCGAAGACCTTCTGCTTGAAGTAGTCGATGATGCGCCCCGGTGTCCCGATCAGGATGTCCGCCCCGGCCTCGAGCTGCTCGCGCTGCGTGTCATAGCCGGTGCCGCCGTAGGCCAGGGCCAGCTTCAGCCCCGTCTCCGCGCCCAGCGACTCGGCATCCTTGTGGATCTGGATGGCCAGTTCGCGGGTCGGCGCCAGGATCAGGGCGCGCACGTCCGTGGGGCGGCGGTTCGGCGAGGGCGCCTGGCGCAGCAGCCGGTTGAAGGTCGCGATCAGGAAGGCCGCGGTCTTGCCGGTCCCGGTCTGCGCCTGGCCGGCGACGTCGCGCCCGGCCAGGGCGATCGGCAATGTCTGCGCCTGGATCGGGGTGCAGGTCTCGAAACCGGTGGCGCGGATGCCCGCCTGGACGGGTTCGGGCAGATCGAGCTGGTCGAAGCGGGGCGTGTCCTGGGCGGTTTCGGTCATCGGGTTCCTCGGGTGCTGCCTGTTACTTGAACTGTCCGGCGCTGATCGTCGATAGTAAGGCCGAGCAGCCGGCGGTGCGGGCTGTTCCCCCAACCCAAGTCATGAGGGCTCGGAGTGAGCGACAAAATTGTTTACACATCGGACGCCGGTTTCGACGAGGACGTCCTGAAGGCCGACCAGCCCGTCCTGGTGGACTACTGGGCCGAGTGGTGCGGTCCCTGCAAGATGATCGCGCCCATTCTGGACGAAATCGCCGAAGAATACGCCGGCAAGGTCAAGGTCGCCAAGCTGAACATCGACGAGAACCCGTCCACGCCGCCGAAGTTTGGCATCCGCGGGATCCCGACGCTCATGCTGTTCAAGGGCGGCGATGTCGAGGCCACCAAGGTCGGTGCCCTGTCCAAGTCGCAGCTGACCGCGTTCCTGGACCAGCACCTGTAATATCCGCGCCTGGCGGTCCGCCGCCAGGCCCAGCAGGCGCATGGCTTCGCCGGGCTTGCCCCGCGCCGCCGCCTCGCTTACCATCGAACGAGTTCGAGTGGCCGCCAGGCCATTCCCTGCCTCCTTCCAGTCAATCCGTGCGGCCACCCCCGGTCGCCGATCATCCACGTTGAATACAGCACCCCACGCATGAATCTGACCGAATTGAAGCGGATGTCCGCTGCCGATCTCGTGGCCTTCGCCGAAGAAAAGGGCATCGAGAACATGTCCCGCGCGCGCAAGCAGGAGATCATCTTTGCCCTGCTCAAGGCCCACGCCAAGAGCGGCGAGGCCATCTACGGCGACGGCGTCCTCGAGATCCTCTCGGACGGCTTCGGCTTTCTGCGCAGCGCCGACAGCTCCTACCAGGCCGGCCCGGACGACGTCTACGTCTCGCCCAGCCAGATCCGCCGCTTCGGCCTGCGCACCGGGGACACCATCTCTGGCAAGATCCGCCCGCCCAAGGACAACGAACGCTACTTCGCACTGCTGAAGGTCTCGGAGATCAACTTCGAGCCGCCGGAGAACGCCAAGCACAAGGTGCTGTTCGAGAACCTGACCCCCCTGCATGCCAACGAGCGCATGCGCATGGAGCGCGGCAACGGTTCCACCGAGGACATCACCGCCCGCGTGATCGACATCGTCGCGCCGTTCGGCAAGGGCCAGCGCGGCCTGATCGTCTCCCCGCCCAAGGCGGGCAAGACGCTGATGCTGCAGAACATCGCGCAGAGCATCGCCGCGAACTACCCCGAGTGCTACCTGATCGTGCTGCTGATCGACGAGCGCCCGGAGGAGGTCACCGAGATGGACCGCATGGTCCAGGGCGAGGTCGTCTCCTCCACCTTCGACGAGCCGGCCCAGCGCCATGTGCAGGTCGCCGAGATGGTGATCGAGAAGGCCAAGCGGCTGGTCGAGCACAAGCGCGACGTCGTCATTCTGCTGGACTCCATCACCCGCCTGGCGCGCGCCTACAACACCGTGGCGCCGAGCTCCGGCAAGGTGCTGACCGGCGGCGTGGACGCCAACGCCCTGCATCGCCCGAAGCGCTTCTTCGGCGCCGCGCGCAACGTGGAAGAGGGCGGCAGCCTGACCATCCTCGCCACCGCGCTGGTGGATACTGGCTCCAAGATGGACGAAGTGATCTACGAGGAGTTCAAGGGCACCGGCAACATGGAGGTGCACCTGGAACGCCGCATCGCCGAGAAGCGCATCTACCCGGCGATCAACGTGAACCGCTCCGGCACCCGCCGCGAGGAACTGCTGACCGCCCCGGACGAGCTGCAAAAGCTCTGGATCCTGCGCAAGTTCCTGCACGGCATGGACGACATCGAGGCCATGGAATTCCTGCTCGGCCGCATGCAGTCGTCCAAGACCAATTCCGAATTCTTCGACCAGATGAAGCGCAGCTGACCCGTCGTCCCCGTTGGTTGACTGCACCACAGAGGGCACGGAGAACACGGAGAAAGGAAGGCCGCACCGATAGCAGAGTGCGGCACACCAAGACGTTACCTGATTAGCAACGAGAGTCAGCTAGTCGCAGGAGCCGCTCGGGCACGGGCCGGCAGTGCGCGGCGGCGACCAGCAGTCGCGCCGGCAACGTCGCCAGATCAAAGCGTCGGTTGAAGCGGTAGGCGAATGCCGCGAGGTAACGGGCCGCGTACTTGGCGAACGCAAATGCATGGTAGCTCCCGCTCAGGCTGGTCTTGAGGTTGCCGAGCACGGTGTTGATCCATTGGAATTCGGGAAGATCCTGGGGTTTGCGCCCGGCCACGACCGTCGGCTGG